>JARKQC010000183.1 GCA_029974985.1 Bacteroidota bacterium
TGCTGTACTTAGTTTTAGTGGTGGATACCCAGCAACAATTGCATAAATATAATTTCCGTCTGGACTAAATCGTACAGTTTTTACATCGCTCCCGATTTCCTTCACCCAGACTGTGTCGCTATCTTTAGGCTCCTGAGCAAATAACACAACTGCGCTACATATAAGTAGTACAAACAAAATTAGGTATCGCTTCATTTTGATACTCTCCTATATATTTTTAAATAATTTAATTTTCTCCAGATGTCCTACACTTTGGAAGTGTAGGACATCTAAAATACACTATTTTCAAAAAACTTTTTTTAAGATTGTAATTCTATTTACTATAGTAACACATCAGAATCAAAAACGTCTCAAAATTATTGAAAATAATTGAAAAAATCGCATTTTTTTTAAATAAATATTTGTTTTTAAAATAAAGTATTTAAAATAAATATTTTTACAATTCGATATATAAATTATTGTTAATTATTGCTGATATTATGAATTCGGGTTCAGATATAGTAACTAATGGTATAAGAATTAAAGTATATCCTCAATACATTCCCGAAAAGCAAACTCCGGGCGATGGTAGGAATTATTTTGCATATACTGTAATAATTACAAACACAAGCAATCAGTGGGTAAAACTTTTATCACGTCATTGGATTATTATAAATTCTGAAGGTGATAAAGAGGAAATTACTGGTGAAGGAGTTGTCGGGTATTTTCCGGAATTAAATCAGGGCGATTCATTTACTTATACAAGCTACTGCCCAATCAATACCGAATGGGGTACTATGGAGGGCGAATATCAATTTATTACAAAAGATGGCACAATTCTTATTGCCGAAATTGGGCGTTTCTTTCTAATTAGTCCGCAAAAAGCTGAAATGGTGGATTTATGATAGATACTATTTCTCAATATCAAGCAATTACTAGAATTTATACCTTTGGCGATGAAAAGTTACAATTCAATGATTTATCAAAAAATAATAAAACAGATAATTTTGATAAACCGAATGATATTGCAACAAATAAGCGAAATGATAAGGATAAAAATAATGATAGCTACATAAAATCTGATAAAAAGTTAAGCGATGAAGAAAAAAACCTTGTAGAACAATTAAAGAAAATTGAAAGAGAAGTAAAAGCTCACGAATTGGCACATATTGCAAGCGGTGGTGGTTTGATTCGAGGCGGAGCGTCTTACACTTATCAAACAGGACCAGATGGAAAGCAATATATCACAGCAGGCGAGGTACAAATAGATATATCTTACGACTTGAACGCCCCACAGGCAACTATAAGAAAAATGCAACAAGTCAGACAAGCCGCGCTCGCACCTTCGGACCCATCTCCACAGGATAGAGCCGTAGCAAATCAAGCATCAAAAATTGAAGCTAATGCAAGGATGTTGCTCTCAAAAGAAATATACGGAGAAATGAATGAAAAAAAACATAATACGCCCAATATAATCAACTCACTTGCTTAAATTTGAATTTATTTTATCTTTGTTTTCAGTGAATAGATATATGCAAGAATTTGAGCAACTGCTCTAAAAAGATTTTCGGGTATTTCTTGCCCAATCTCACAATTTTTGTATAATGCACGTGCCAAGGGCGGCTCTTCAACTATTGGTACATTGCTATCGGTAGCAATTTCTCTAATTTTTAATGCAAGGAAATCAACTCCTTTTGCGACTACTTGTGGGGCGCTCATCATTCCTTGTTGATATTTTATAGCAACGGCATAGTGAGTAGGATTTGTAATCACAACATCAGCAGTTTGAATATTTTTTAACATTAAAGTTCTTATACGCATAGTCATCAATCGTCTTAGCTGAGCTTTGATTTTGGGGTCGCCTTCGGATTGTTTATTTTCCTCTTTTACCTCTGTTTTGGTCATCTTAAGGTCTTCAGCAAATTTCCATTTTTGATATTTATAGTCTGCAAATGCAATAAGAATATATACTAAACTTAATTTCAACAATATTTCAAAAGCAATAGAAGCCATCGAAGAGCCAATTTCAGAAAAAGGTTTTTCTACAAGACTAATTATATGCTCTTGCTTATTCGATAAAACAGTCCAAACTACATAGCCGAGAATAATAATTTTTGTAAAATTTTTAACTAATTCAAATAAAGTATGTTTTGACCCAAAAATTCTTTTCATTCCTGGAAATGGATTAAAAATTTTATTAAACCTTAGCCCTTTGGTGAATTTTTTTGTTGCAAAATGAAATCCCACTTGCCCAATTTCGGACGATAATGCAATAAAAACAATTAAAAGCATTAATGGAACAACTGTAATTGCGATAAAACTCATTAAATCATTAAAAAGTGTAGGAACAGTAATATCTGTTAAGTTTACTTTATTAAGATTTCCAAAAATTTGTTTAGTAAAGTTTTGGTAATTACTCAATACACCTCCACCCATCAAAAATACTGTTGAGCCACCAATAAGTAAAATACTTGCCGTTGTAACATCAACACTTTTAGCAACTTGCCCTTCATCTCTTGATTCTTGTTTTCGCCGCTGGGTTGCGTCCTCGGTTTTCTCTTGTCCATCTTTGTTTTCAGCCATTAGCTAACTCGCCCTGGATAAAGAGACATAATAATTTGCATAGTATTAGATTGAAAAGATTCTAATGCCATTTTTATTATATACACTATCATAGGTGTTGCTGCGAATAACACTAATAAGCCAACTGCAATTTTAAATTGGAAACTTAGAATAAATATATTAGTTTGTGGAGCAACTCTTGCTAAAAGAGCTAAAGAAAAATTAGTACAAAACAAAGCAACTACCATTGGTGCGGCAAATTTGAAAGCTAAAATAAATACAGTAATTGCTAATTTTGATAATATTTGTATCGTTGCATTTGATATTATAAATGTTGATAAAGGAACAGCTTTAAAACTTAAATATAATGCCTCAATTAATTGATGATGCCCATTAAGTATAAAAAAAAGCATAATTGCTATTAATTCTTTTAGTTCGCCTACTAATGTTGGAGTCATCGAAGATTGGTCAAATAACATCGAAGTATTATAGCCCATTTCCATATCAACAATTCCACCTGCAAATCTTGCACCCATAAATACAATATTTGCCGAAAATCCAATTAAAACCCCAAAAAAGAATTCTTTTATAGCAATTAGTATAATATTAAATAAGTGAAATTCAATCACAGGTTGAGAATCAGCAAACACAGTTGTCATTATAATAGCCATTAAAGCGGCTAAAAATACCTTTACTTGCATATTTATAGCAGTACTTTTAAAAATTGGCGACGATGCCATCATACCAAGAATACGAATAAATATCAAGGCTCCGATAAGAAACTTTGAACTAAAAAATACTATTGAATTGCTATCAATCATTAATTGTTCTACATTGCCGCAATATAATTCATAATATTTATTGTAAATGATTTCATCATACTTATAATAAATGGCAACATTAATATCACTACGAAGAATACTGCCAGTAGTTTTGGTACAAATGTAAGCGTCTGCTCCGAAATTGATGTCGCCGCTTGGAATATTGAAATTGTCAAACCAATAATCATCGAAACAAGTAACAATGGTCCAACGAGTAATAATACGTGATAAAAAGCATCACGAACTATTTGTATTACGAATTGATCGGTCATAAAATTATCCTAATTTGTTATACTTTTCATTAAAGAATCCACTATCAAATACCAGCCGTCCACTAATATAAAAAGCAGTATTTTTATTGGTAAAGATATTAATTGTGGTGGCAAAAGAAACATACCAAGAGACATTAATGTGCTTGCAATTATCATATCTAAAACAAGAAAGGGTATAAATAGCATAAATCCAATCTGAAAAGCAATTCTTATTTCACTAATAGAATAAGCGGGTATTAATGCCCAAATTGAAATATCATTTGCAGAATTTGGTTTTTCACTACCGCTAAGTTTTACAAATAAAGCTAAATCCTGTTCTCTGACTTGTTTTAACATAAATTCTTTAAAAGGCTCAATAATATTATCTACGGCTTGCGTTTGAGTTATTTCTTCTTTCATATAAGGCTGAATGCCTTTTTCATTAGCTTGATTAAATACGGGTTGCATAATAAAAAATGTCAGAAATAGGGCCAATCCTGTAGTTAGTTGTGGTGGTGGTTGGTTATTCGTCCCCATTGCTTGCTTTAAAAAATGAAATACAATTACTATTCTGGTAAAACTTGTCATCATAATCAAAATTGAAGGAGCCAGAGTAAGAACAGTCATCACCGCAAGAATTTGTAAACTTAAAACTAAATCCTTATCACCCGGTTTTACATTATCAATATTTATTGAAATGTTCGGAATATTTATTCCATTAGGTGCTGATTGCGGAAATATTTTAGTAGTAAACGTTAATAAAAAAAATAATATTATTAGTAATTTCTTAGCCATTATATATATAAAATTCTATGATTACATTTTATCAAAAATAAAATATCAAGCAATATGCCATTATAAAATAATAATATTTGTAATTAATGTATAGTATTGATATTTAAGATAATTACTAATAATAATATAGTATATAATTATTTATAAAAATGAATAATTATTGAATAATATTATTCACTTTGGCTTTTAAGAGCAAAATTTTTTGATAACTTTTATTCAATCAAAATAAATTAGATAATAAATTATATTTTTTTAGTCTATAATTAAAAAATAATTTGCAACCAAATATATTTATAAGTGTATATATAGTTAAAAAATATACAAATATTAGATTTAATGAGTAAAAAATACGAACAATATACAGACCAAGAGCTTGTACAGTTTCTGAAAGAAAATAAAGAGATTGCTTCGGAGGCTTTTAAGGTACTTTATGATAGATATTCACCTATCGTAAATGCGTATTGTGTAAAAGTATTAGGTTATTGTAGCGATGCAGATGATATTTTTCAGGAAACATTTATAAAATTTTTTAATAACGTAACAAAAGAAGCTATCAAATTCAATATTAAAGGTTATTTACTTACTATTGCCCGAAACTTATGTTTAAACGCAAAACGAGATCAAAAAGTTAAAACTACCGAAAAATATTTTGATACAATATATGAATATTCACAACCATACGAACAAAAAGAATTACTCGATTTAATAAATAGAACATTAGACTTACTCGATGATGAATATAGAGAAGCATTTGTACTTAGAGAATATAATGGGCTGGAATATTCTGAAATTGCCGAACTAACGGGTATTACTATCGTAAATGCTAAATCGCGTGTTTTTAGGGCAAAAAAGAAAATTAAATCAATATTACAGCCATATTTAAAAGAATTTATTTGATAAAACAGAGCTGATTATGGATAATTACGAATTAATAAGTGAATTTCTGGACGGAGCATTGGATTTTGAAGATGAAGAAAAATTATTTTCTTTATTTTCAAACGATGCAAGTTTGCGTTCAGAATTAAAACAGCAATTAGCTATTAAAAATGCTATTAATAACGACTCTTTGGCTTATATGCCAAAAAGTTCTTCTACTATAAATATTTTTAACGAACTTGGGTTGATTTTACCTGCTCCAATACCTGTGGTATCACCAAGTATCGGTGCTAAATTATTAAGTTTTATTAAAAATAATTCTGGATATATTTATACTGGAATAATTAGTTCCGTAGCTACTCTATTTATCACATTTCTTCTATTAGATTTTACTTCTGGTAATTCTCAAATAAATAATTCAAATATCAATCAAAAACATAATTTATCAAAAACACCTATTATTTCAAATATTGCCAAAGATAATTTTGATGATTTGAATAATCAAAATAAAACGATGAAAACTAATAAACAAAACGAAACATCAAAAATTATTTATAAATATATATATATTAATGATAGTTCTGCAAAAGATTATTCTGAAAATAATAAAAAATTAAAAAATCAAGATTTTGATATAAATAATAAACAAAATAATATTCAAAATTTTAATTTAATTTCTAAAAGCGAAGTTTCAAGAAATTATGGAAATGATTTAAAACTTTTTGACCAAATAAATTTAATAAATAATCAATCTTTAAATCCAATTTTTACAGATATCGAATATTTTAATAATTTCAATAATTTTAATAATACTTTATCAAATGATTTTACTATTGAACTTCATAGTTCAAGCTATAAATCTAATAGTTTGCCAGAATTAAAACAAAATAATATGAACTTGCTAAATACGGGCGTTTCATTATTTTATAATGTAAATAATGAATTAAAAATTGGAATTGATTACCGTAGAGAAAGTTTTTTTCAACACTTTTCTGGAGTTGAGAACGGAGCAACTTATTTTTATGAACAAGAACCAAATTTTGAAACTTATAGTTTTTTAACAAAATACAATCCAAATTATTTGAAAATTATGAATTTCACTCCTTACACTATGCTTAGTATCGGAGCTAATGCTTCTGGACCGGTCGGTAGAATTTCGGTTGGCACAGATTTATTTGTAAGTAATTCTTTATATTTGAATTTTGGTTTTGATTATAATATTTTATTATACACTCAAAATAAAGCAAATTTCGTTTCTAAAAAAATAGGTTTTTATCTTGGTGCTGGATTAAATTTCTAATTATATTATGAAAAAAACAAACAATATATTATTTACATTAATACTAATAAGTTTATTATATTTAATTAGTTCCTGTGGCGATTCGCTTGGGATCAATGGCGCGAATTATATTAAATCGAAACCGGGAGCAGATACACTCTTAATTGATACGATGATTGATTATAAAAAAATTGTTATTGAAAAAATAATTACAAATACTGATACTATTATAAAAATAATTCATAAGGAAACTGAATATGATAATATTTATGCAACAAAATATGACTTCGCTTTGATAGAATTTTTTAATAATTTTTTTGATTACCCAGATTCGGAATTACTTATTTCTAACAATATAGTTGAAGCATATTTAGATTATAATCCTATAACACCTGAATTAAATTTTTCAATACAAATTGATAACTCCGATGTAGCAGATTCAATTTATGCTTATAAAAATCGCAGTGAAATTATTAATAAATTTAAAATTAATATTAAAAACTTATCAGCAATAAATGATGCAAAAATTTCGCTCCGTGATATTTTTGATGATGAAAAAAATAACATTAGCTTAATAACAATTAACAATAAAGGTAAAAAAAGGATTATAGAAGAAAAAAATATTCATGGTAATCTTCAGATAAGTAATCGAATTGTTAAAAATGGACAAATACGAAGTTTAACTATAAATTGTATTATAATATTATCACCAAATCAAGAAATTGATATAAAAAAATATTCTATTCAATTTCAATTAATATTAACTTTTCCCGAATTCTAATAACTTATTATTTTATTAAAATGAGCATTTATCATTTTTAAAAATATTTTCGTATAATTTTAGTACTGCTTTAATATCATTTGTAGAATAATTATTATTTACTGAGAAATCATTTAGAATATATTCTCCCTCGATTTGATTTAGAATGCAAGTAAATACTTTATTCGCTCTATCTTTAAATAAAATTTCTAATTTGACATTTGTAAAATCAATATCTTCGATTGATAAAATGAAAAATTTACTTTTCAAATAATCATTTTTGTATTCATTTATTGAAGTAAGTGAGTCTAAAATATATTTTGATTTCTTCTTATTTTTTAAAATATCATTAAATGCATTTTTTAGATTTATAACGAATGGAGCTTTACTACTTTCACTAATTTTATCAATATCTTCTTTTGTAGCTCCATAAGGAATAATTGAATTTATATCAATAGATAGATTAATTAGTGAATCATTTGAGCAAACTTTATTCGATTGATTTTTATTAATAATATTATTATGGCCATTCTGATAATTATCATCAGAACAGCCAATAATAAATAAAAATATAATAATTATTAGTTTATAAAGGTATATTACCATGCTTTTTTGGTGGGTTTTTATCAACTTTATTTTCGAGTAAGCTAAATGCTTCGATTAATCTCTGCCTTGTATATTTAGGTTCGATTACATCATCAATATATCCATAAGATGCCGCAATATATGGATTTGCAAATTTATCATTATACTCATCAATGAGTTCTTGCTCGCGTTTCGTGGGGTCGTCGGACGTTTCTATTTCTCGTTTAAAAATAATTTCAACTGCACCTTTTGCACCCATAACGGCAAGTTCGGCTGTGGGCCAAGCAATATTAATATCACCGCGGATATGTTTACTACTCATCACATCATAAGCTCCTCCATAAGCTTTTCGAGTAATTATTGTAACTTTAGGAACTGTTGCTTCGCAATAAGCATATAATAATTTAGCACCATTTGTAATAATTCCACGCCATTCTTGGTCCGAACCCGGCAAAAATCCCGGTACATCTTCAAAAGTTAATAATGGTATGTTAAAAGCATCGCAGAATCTAATAAATCTTGCGGCTTTTTTAGAGGCTTCGATATCAAGAACTCCTGCGAGAACATTTGGTTGATTTGCAACTACACCAACAGATCGCCCACCCAAGCGACAAAAACCAACAATAATATTTTGAGCATATTCCTTATGAACTTCTAAAAAATCACCTAAATCTGCAATTTTCGTTATTATATCTCGCATATCATAAGGTTGATTTGGGTTTGCTGGAATTGCATAGTTTAACTCCTCATTTATGCGATCAATAGGGTCATCATTTGGGACAAAGGGAGGTTCTTCAGCATTATTAGCTGGAATATAGCTTAATAATTTTCTAACAATTTCGATAGCTTCTAAATCATTTTTTGCAATAAAATGAGCAACACCGCTTTTTGACGCGTGTGTCATAGCCCCACCTAATTCTTCGGAACTTAAATCCTCGTGTGTAACAGTTTTAACAACTTTCGGACCCGTTACGAACATATAAGAAGTATTATCCACCATTATAATAAAATCTGTTATAGCTGGTGAATACACCGCTCCACCGGCGCAAGGTCCCATAATTACAGAAATTTGTGGTACTACTCCCGATGCCAAAGTATTTCGTAAAAATATCTCAGCATAAGCCCCAAGAGAAATAACACCTTCTTGTACTCTTGCCCCACCCGAATCATTTAGCCCAATAACAGGCGCACCAGTTTTAATTGCCATATCCATTATTTTGCAAATTTTCTTACCGTGCATTTCTGCCAGAGAGCCGCCAAGAACAGTAAAATCTTGTGAAAATACATATACTTTCTTCCCTAGAATTTCTGCAAAACCCGTAACAACACCATCACCTAAAGGTATCGTTTTATCTAAACCAAGTTGAGTAGAATGATGATGAACCAAGGCATCAATCTCGCGAAAGGAATTTTTATCTGTGAGTAAACTCATTCTTTCCCGCGCTGTTAATTTACCTTTTGCATGCTGAGCATCAATTCGACTTTGACCGCCACCTTGCTGAGATTCGTATTTCAAATCTCTTAATTTCTGAATTTTGGAATCAATAATGTCTTTATTGTTCATATTTATTTATTATAATATTTACAAATAAAGATATGTAAAAGGATTGAACTAATTTTTATTTTTAAAATATATAAAAAAAATATATTAATATAAAATTATATTATTTATAATAATGATTTGGATTTATTCAATAGAATTTATATGATTATATAAATTTTGATAAGGTTCGAGCTTGAATTTTCGTCTGATATTATATTTATGATTCTCGATAAAAAAATAATAATTATAAAATACTACGTGCATCCTTGAATGCATTAATATTTGATATTTCCTGCTCTACAAGGATGCCGTAGTCTATTATCTCATTATTTTCTAATAATTTTTTTTTTGCCATATTGATTTATAATATTTTTTAAAAAAAATTACATTACACCGGGCTTGACTACATTTAATATTTCTTCGATAGCATCGAATACTTTATCAATATCTTTAAATATATTAGTAGCTTGGAATTTTGGATGAGGTAATTTAAGTTTAACATCATAAACAGCCGCTTTAATAAGCATACTATTACCTTCAACAATGAAAGAGCCACTAACAACTTTTTTTACATTAAGTTTTGCAATTGCCTTCCACATATCAGTAAAATACTGTGGGTTAGCAGGGTCTAAATTCAAATCAGCAAGAGCAGCTTCCACTGAATCAATAGGAACAACTCTATAATTAGCCTCATCAGAGTCTGCTGCTACAAGAACTTTAAATAGTGAATCTTGTAAGCTATAGCACCATTCATTATACTCAAATTTACCGTCCATATTTTGGAAAGGTAATACAGCAATGCGATTTTGTGCATAAGTATTTGTTGCAATAAGCATTATAAAAGAAAGCACAAAAATAAGTGTGGAACATTTTTTCATATCATCACCTATATAATAATAATGTACAATTCAATTAATATTATTTTTAATATAATCATTTATTTCAGCAAAACGAGCTTTTATTTTATCAAAAAGCAAACTTGATTTTTCCCAATCAGATTCTTTTGCATAAGTCATTAATTCTATGCCCATATCTCCCAAGTCATTTATTCCGAATTGATAGCAAGAGCCTTTTATTGTATGAGCCATTCGATACAATTCATTAAAATCATTATTTTTCTTATAAATATAAAAATTATCAAGGTCTTGAATCCAAGTTTCGACAAACTCGGGTAATAATTCAAGCACTATAGGGTCATCTGGTAATACCAATATAAAATTCCTTAAATTTATTTTTCAAATAAATGAAAAAAAATACAATTTTCCAAATTTTATTAATCAAGAAGAAAGCGATAAGCCGAATTCTGTCTTAAATTTATAAAAAATATAAATTCGAGGCAATCATTTATCTAGGACTTTTGTCACCAAAAGCCTCAAGCAGCCTACCCAAGTATGATTGATGAATAATCAAAATCGCGAAACTTCGACAAATTCATTAATTTGAATTACATACTCCTATTTGGCTTTGCTCCACACGGGGTTTGCCGAGCCGAAAAGTTACCTCTTCGCTGGTAGGCTCTTACCCTGCCCTTTCACCCTTACCTAATAATAAATTATTAGGCGGTTTACTTTCTGTTGCACTTTCCGTCAGCTTTGCATTTTTTAAAAAAGCATTACTGCCTTCGCGTTACGAAGCGTGTTGTTTCGTTGGAGTTCGGACTTTCCTGAGTAATTTTATAAAAAATACCCCGATTGCCTGCTTTCCCCTTGATAAAAAAATTCAAAGAACTTAAAAATCCTCAACTACTATGTCGTCGGGTAATAAAATTCTACCACAATTTTCACAATAAAAAGTATGATTTGGGTGATTACGAACCTCGACAATTATTTGAGCGGGTACTGTACTAAAACAGCCACTACAACTATTCTTCTTAATAATTACTGCCGCATCTTTATGTATTGTTCGTATTCTATTGTAATCAACCATAAATTTATTCTTAATCATTTCTATAGTTTGAAGACGTTTATTTTGTAAAAGAGTTAACTCCTCATTTTGGTCGCCAGAAAGTCTTTTAGCTTCTTCGTATTTATCATCGAGTTCTTTTTGAACAATTTCAATATCTTTTTCTTGCCCTTCGAGGATATTCATTAAATTTTCTTGTTTAACGCCTTCAGTACGTAAACGATCATAAAGCTTTTCGTGCTCAGCTTTGATATGAGCAATCTCGTTAGTTATTGCATCAAATTCTTTGTTATTTCTGACTTTAAATTGCTGTTGAGCTAATTTATCTTCTTTATCTTTTAGCTCTACAAGAGTAATTTTCGCTTGTTTAACAAATTGTTTAATTTCGTTAAGAATAGTATTTGTTTCTTCAGCAATTGCTTTTCGTTCATTTAATCTTAATTCAATTTTTTTAATTTGTTCTGGCAAATCCCCATAATCTTCGAGCATATCTTCAAGTCTGTTATCAATTACTGAAAGTAATGCAATATAGTATATTTGTGATTCCATTAATCAACACCATTAATTTAATTCTAAAATATTATCTTTTTGATTTTCTTTATAATTATTCTCCGGAAAATAGCTTACCGGATTTGTTACAATTTTTGATTTAATAACTTTCACATTAAAAGATTTAGTAATTTTGCTAATTAAATCCGACATTACTAAATGATTAAACTGCTCCATTTCGTAATGACCAAGCTCAATTAAACAAATATTATCTTTATGTTGATGAAAATTGTGATAAGTTAAATCTGCTGTTATAAAGCAATTCGTACCCATTTTTATTGCTTCATTTATAAATGAATAACCACTTCCACCAACAAAAGCACAATTTTTAAAATATTCTGTTTTACCTTTGCAATATCTTATCGGAGAGGAAAATATCGAATGTAATTTCTCTAAAAGCACATCAAAAAAGATTACCTTTTCAAATTCACCAAATATCCCCATACCGCGATTTTCTATTGTATTGCTTAAATCTTTTAAATATTTTATATTCTTTAATCCTAATTTATCAGCAATTATATTATTTGTTCCAAGCGGATGAGTGTCAAAATTTGTATGAATAATATAAAGTGATATTTCTCTTTTTATTAACTCACGCACCAAATATGTTACTCTATCAAAGGCATTTACATTTGTAAGCGGATAATAAATCAATGGATGGAACAAAACAATTAGTTCTGCATTTTTCAAACTCGCCTCTTCAATTACATCATTTGTAAGCTCGTAAGCGCATAGAATTGTATTTATATTTTTATCATCATTTCCTTTAATTTGCAGTCCTATTCTATCTCCATCAAGAGCAGAACTACTTGGAAATTCCTTTTCCAAAAGATATAATAATGTATCAAATTCCATTTTTTGAAAAACTTTTTTAAAAATTGCACCAATTTAATATGTAAAATTACAAAAGTTTCTTAAGTCTTACAATTCTTATAATTAATAAATCGTTATAAATGATAAATCTTTTTATTTTAATAATTTTATTTATGAAATTTGATTCGAAAAATATTATAATATTACTCATTTTAATAAATGCTTTGTCTATTAATTTATTTAGTCAAACGCCCGGACCAGATATTGAACCAGAATATAATCCAGATTCTACCATAATTTTCGTATCACCTCGACCGCTCATCACTAAAGGTGATAAAACTGCCATAAAATCAAATTCCTACGGTCTTGATATAATTTTATCCGATAGTGGATTTGGTTTTGGATTGTTTTATCAGAAACAGCTTTTTGGTGGTGATATGATATTATTTTCAAATTTAATAATATCAGGGGCGAGAAATTCTGATGAATTTGACCAATTTATCAATAATAACTGGCAAGTTTTTAATAAAATAAATAGAATATATAAATTTCCCGTAACTTTTGGTATTCAGCAATTTATTTTCAAAAATTCCTTATCTGAATCTTTACAACCTTTTATTACTGCTGGAATTGGTCCTACATTTGTACTTTCTGCCCCTTATACTTATGATAGAATTCCAAATGGTGAGATTATGGGCTGGTTTAAATCCTTCGGCTATGCTGATTTCGAAGTACGTTTCGGCGGCTCTGTAGGTATTGGAGCTTATTTTGGCAATATTAATAATGCAATATTGGGTGTGAATATTAAATATTATTATGTGCCTTATGGTGGCGAAGGTATCGAAAGTGTAAGAGGGCTTCCTATGACAAATCTCGGTGGTATATTCTTAACTCTAACAATCGGAACTGCATATTAATTTCAAATTTTTTAATAAATTTCTTTTTAATTACTTCTACAATTAAAATTTTGTAAAACAGCCTGTCTTATACTTTTTTCAAATAAATTTAAAAAATTTTTTATTAATTATTCAATTATAATTAAAAATAATTTGCATTTGTATATGTAAAATTTGTATTTTTACTTCAAACAATATATTTTTAGCATTATTAAAATAATTAATTTGTTTTAATAAATATTTTTTGGAGTTATTTTATGAAAATACTTACATACTTACAGAATATAAGTAAGTATATTTTTCTTATGTTATTTTTAATAATAGCATATGGCAATAGCTTATATTCGCAATCGTGGGTTGCAGAAAACCAGCAAGGCGGCTTTATACTAAAAAAAGTTGTGAGTGATACTACAATTGCAACGGGACAAGCATTTAGTTATACTATTTATTTTACAATTCCAGCTGGGGCAACTAATGTTACCATTTCTGATAATTTATCATCATCAGTTGAATTTTTAGGGCATTCAGTTACTTCTGCGTGTGGCACACCTACTGTAAATGTACCTACTATAAATTCTATGGGTGGCACAGTGTCCGTTTCTTGGGCAAATGTTCCAAGCGGATGTTCAGGTTCGATATCAATAACAGTTGCATTCCCAAATGGTGTTACTTGCAACAATACTCAAATTCGTAATAATGTTTGCTTAATGGGAACTTTGCAAAATAAAAATTACGAGTTTTGTACTCCAATGGTAAATACAATAGCAAAGGCAACAAATCCCTGGAAAATTAATAAATATCCTATTGGCGTTGCTTGGCAGGGTGGAAATTGTCAGTATTTAACAGCTAATGACACTATCACTTATCAAATCTGTGTATATAAAGATGTAGGAACTACGGGACAACTTAATTTAGTTAATGGTATAGTCCGTGATACTTTACCTGCGGGTGCAGTTTTAGTAAGCTCTACTTGTGGGGCAACTGTTCAGAGCGGAAATATAATAACTTGGAATGTCGGTAATATGAGTGCAAATAGCATGTATGCAAGCTCTTGTTGTCAATTTGTCGTTTATTACCCAAGTAGTATATTTCCTAATGGTACTAATATAACAAATAAAGCAGTATTAAGTGGTGATTTAGGTAAAATTAACCCACCTTGTGATAATTTTACTATTTCAAGTAATACAACTTGCGTTGAAAAGAAAATAATTACAAATGCTAATATTAGTAAATGGGTTTACACAAATAGACAACCCGGATGCAGTGGTCAATATTTAATTTATATTTGTAACGATGGAACAACACCTATTACTATTAATGCTCTTGACACACTTCCAACTAGTTTAAATAATTATTCTATTGGAGCTGTTTATGGTTTAAATGCTACTATAAATAGTGGTATTGTAACTATTAACGGTACTCTACAAGTTGGACAATGTGGATATATTTATGTAAATTTCCAAATTCCTCAAAATATAACTATCAATACAACTATTACTAATTGTGTATGGCTAAATAAAGCAGGTAGTCCGCCAGTTTCTACTTGTGTTTCTTTTATTGTAGATGCTCCTTCGTCTAAACCTTGTTTATGGAAAGAAGTTTGTAATAAACAAACAAGCTATACACCCGGCTCAATAATTAGATATAGATTAAGAATACAAAATATTGGCGGAATGGCTTTAACCGGTGCAACAATAAGCGATATTCTCAATCCTAATTTAGAATATATTGGTAATACTTCTGCTTATATTTCTAATTCTTGGAATACTCCATGCACGACAAGTCCCGCAAATCCATGGTCGGGAGTTAGCGTATCATACAATCCAAGTACAAATACAATTTCTGCATTAATTGACACAATTCCTTCTGTTTGTCAAAACATATTTTATAATGCTTGCGGTATGTATGGAACGGGTGGAGTGCCTTATTACTATATTGAAATGGATGTAAAAGTTCGTGATACTGCGGCACTCGGGAATATTCCAAATAAATTCTCTATTAGCGGCGGAAGTCTCGGAACAAGTGTTGAAAATTCAAATACTGATTATATTCTTATTGCGGGAGTTGTCGGATATAATCTCGAAAAAGGTATTAAAAAACCGAGCGATCCAAATTATTCATCAAGCATAAATTCAAGTGCTGGCTCGACTGTAAATTATAAATTAAAAATGAATTCTTCTGGTACTGCGGCATTAAGACATATCACTTTTGTTGATTTATTACCTAAGGACGACAATACTAATGATTCGAAAATATTAGTAAATTGTGGAAGTAGAGCTAGTCAATTTAATATCTCTTATAATAGTTTGATTTCTAATACTCCGACGGTTGCATCATATTGGAATAACACTGCGACAAGTTTAGCAAATGTTAATTCGTGGACTCCGACGGGAGCGCCTGGTAATGCATTTACCACCGGTTGCGGAATAGCTGGCACTTGGTCAAGTGGTGCTTGGGCAACTTCACAAAAGAATTTAGGAGCTTATTTCGGTAGCGTTGCTGTTGGAACAAGTGGTGCAGAAATCGAATTTAGTGCAAATATTGACCCAACAGCAAGTAAAAGTAATACTTCTTGCAATTCTTTTGCCGCTAGTGGTTGGACTAAACATTTAATTCAAAGTAGTATTCCCACATTTCAGCTTGCCGGACAGCTTGAATCACAAAATGTTTGCGTTACAATTGATTCTATTCAAAATCCTAAAGAATGTCTTGAAATTTTACGCTCATCAATTATATGTGGTAAAAAAGATCCAAAAGGTTTGCAAGAATATATAATGACTGTAGCCGCAAATAGCTGTACTCCTGCTAATTTACTTATTAACTCCCCCGATGGATTTTTCTCAACTGCTTCGTTTGCATTTACATCAAGTCCGTGGACTCTAAGCACTACATTTACTCAAACAAGTACTAATAATCCTATAACTATTCATTACACATTAATTTGCGGTGGTGAAATTTGTAAAGATAGTATAGTAGTAAATTTGCCAAAATGTAATGATGAACCTCCAATTGATGAATGCTGTGCTAAATTTATTCATAAAATTGGCGATACTAAACTTGTTGTAAACAATACTACTGGCTATGTCGGATTAATAGCACCAATTTATGCTGGTCCGAATAAAATTAAAAAATTCTCTGCTACTATCGTTAATGCACAATTAAAGAAAAAATGCAAATTTAGCTCATCTACATGGACAAGAATTTTTGGCGATATTACTAATGGAAATCTAACAGTATCACCTGCTCCCGGACCTCAATTATTAAGTTTATATAGCCGTGAAGCTATATGGGGCGCTGGTGAATGCGTTGATTGGAATAATGGAGTTAATTTACATTTAGATATGCTATTCCCTCCATTTTCGGGTAATTTCTCATGTAGTGATTCGCTTAAATTCCAAGTTAGATATTCATTTACAGATTGCGAATGTAATACTTGCGATACTATTATTAGCTATACAGTTGTTCGCAAAACAAAATTAGTACCTTGGACTGGTGTTGACAATATCAGTAGATTACTTAATACGGGATTAAAATCTGATGAACCAAGTGCTACAAGCGTGGTTATGGAAAATAATAATAATGGTAAATTATGGATTATTAGTCCAGACGATGAAGAAAACGATGTAACTATTCAAGGTGTTGAAATTCGCTCTCAAGAAGTTGAGTTAGTCGCAATTTCTAACAATGGTAAAAATGGTATTATTCAAGGAGATGTTGCATTTATTAATCTTAAAGTAAACAAAGGCGAATCATCTGCAATAGATTTGAAATTCAATAATAATAAATCTATAATGCAATTCCCAATAAATGTAAGATTCCTTTATACTGTCAAAGGCGATGATAATGCGATTTATACAGATCCAATAACTTATATGGCACGCGTTCCAGACGGTGCAGGCGATGAAATGGGAGTTAATACAGATATTAAGCCTGAGAATATTAAAACATATGCTTTATATTTCCAAAATTCTAATGCTTACAAGCAAACCGTTTCAGTAATTAGCTTAAAACCAAGTGCTAATTTAAGAGTATTAGCCGTTGGACCAGTAAATGCAGAAAAAGACCAAACTTATATCGTGCCTCAAAAACAAAGCGATGGTTCGTATCTAATTACTACTTTATCGGAAGGTGTAATTGGAGTTAATACAAAAGAAATGGTAAGTCCGATATTCATTACAATTTTGGGTGTAATCGAAGATAATCCAATTATGGAATTTTCTACTTATGATGAAAACGGTGAGATAATTTCAAATGGTGAATTTAGATTGTCTAACCCAATTTCGAAAGTAATTGATATCCAAGGAAATGATGATATTGGTATAAAAATTAATTCTATTATGCCAAATCCCGCTAGTTCAACAATCACTATAACAATTTCTTCTGATAAAATTGTTAAAGGTGCCAAAATGGGTATTTTTGATTCTATCGGGCGTGAAGTGATAAATCTTAATAATAATTTATCATTACTCGAACAAGGGCAACATATTTTCAGTATTGATATAAACAAACTTGTTAATGGTATATATTTCTTTACTATTCAAACACCCTCTGGTACAATATCTGCTCCAATTTCTGTAATTAGATAATCTGATTACTTTCGTAACTAAGAGGAATGCTTTTTTATAGGCATTCCTCTTTCTTTTTTCTCTCTTTTTCACTTCTTATTTCCTCAATTATCCGAAATTTTAAAAAAAATGCGATTTTTTCAATTATTTTCAATAATTTTGAGACATTTTTCATTCTGATGTGTTATTACATTATAGAGAATTACAATCATAAAAAAAGTTATTTGAAAATAGTTTTTTAGTTGTCCTACACCTTTGAGGTGTAGGACATCTGGACAGAAGAAAAAAGCCATTTGAAAATTCGGTTTTAGTTGTCCTACACTTTAAAAGTGTAGGACATCTGATAAATGTTATCTAAGTAGTTTCATCAATTATTATTTGAAGTTATTGATATTATAAATTATAATTTTATACGAACGCCAAATTTAATAAGCATCATACCAGAATTAGTACCACCCAAATCACCATATCCTATTTGGAAAAAATATGCACTTTTATGACTATCTATAAAATCATACCCTAAACTTATAGACTTCATAAAATCTTTTTGCCCTTTATCAAAAGTAAATCCTATAGTTGGTAATACATACAATCTATCTATAAGACCAGTATAAATTTTTAAACCAAGCTGAGTAGCATAAATGGATTTATTTGCGTCTTTACCATTTAGATTATACTTAAAACTATATGTTTCGAGTGATGTTTGCATAGCCATATTTAAATTTTTGAATTCGTACTCAGCTAAAAAACCTATTGAATTATTATTCGTAATGCCGTTACCAATTAGCTTATTATCAAATAAACTATTATTATGATTCATCTCATTGAAGCCACCTATTACACCCAAGGACCAATTCTCAAAAATACTTGTTTGCTCACTTATAACTGCATTATTGAGATTATTTTCTTGTGTATAAGAAAAGTTGTACGCACATAAAGTGATAAATATCACATTCAAGAATATAAAAAGTTTTTTTAACTTTTCTATAAAAACTATATTCATTGTAAACTCCAAATTAAAAATTATTAAAAGCCAAACCAACTAATAACTGTACCTATCACCCCACCTATAAAGTTACCAACTGTCTCGGCTGTACCAGCTATATAACCAAACGCAGAAGATACAGCGGATTTAGCTGCGATATCTACAATATCTTCATTACCTCTTCCTACCTCAATTGCTACCTTAACCACGTCAGCAAATGCTGCTGAAACCCAACCAATTAGCATTGGAGTATCATTCATCTCAGTCCTATAATCTTCAGCCCAGATATACCAAGGATTATTTGTATTATAATGAGTGTCTGCCCAATATACGATACTGAATTTAGCAACAGAAGTGGAACTTAATATAATATTCTTTTCTTGATTAGTAAAACCGGCGTTAGCATATACATTCATTTCGAGTATTTTAATCTTTTGTATAGTATATTCTATTTTACTAAAGTCATCACAAGTCTTCATCAATTCGAATAAAGAAATCAACGTATCAGTAGTATTCTGACTAAAATTATTTCCTAAATAATCATAAAATGTATCATTATTTAATATAGAATTTTGTAATTCACTTATAAAGAGATCATTATTCTCTCTATTGGAATCTAAGTTATATACATAATTGTAGTTGTTTGACGCACTACTATAGATAATTGAATCTATGTGGTAGGGTAACTGAGTAGTTGGAATAGTTGTAGAATTAGAAATTGAATAGTCCAAAATCATATTATGGTAAAAACCTATACTATCTAAGTGATTAATAGGATTCCATAAATTAACATAATCAACAGAGAACAAATAGCTATTATTGTCTTTATTGACATTATTAATAGAATTGTCTTCGTTACAAGATGATAGGAACAGTACCATCGTTATATATATATATATATAACTTACAAGAATTACATTGATGTTGCATTTTAGAACTCCTTTAAAATTATTAATTTTATACAATACAAATATAAACAAAATATTGTTATAAGCAAACAAAAAAATATTTATTTTATTTGGATTTGTCAACAATTTGTTATTATATGTAATAATTAGGACTTATACATTCTTGCTCGTCTGATATATAAAGATGTCCTTTGACTCCAAGTCGTAGGACATCTGGACAGAAGAAAAAAGTTATTTGAAAATTAGGTTTTAGTTGTCCTACATTTTGATAATACAGGAAAAATTATAAAAAATTATTTACCCCACGAACTACAAACTAATGATTCAAAACTTATACTAAACATAAATGACTTAAATAATGGTTTATATATACTAATACTTAGTAACTCCCACAATGTTCTAACTTATAAAATTATATTGGAGAAATGAGAGTTAAAAAGAAGTTGCTAATAAGAATATTTTTAACAAAATATATTAAAGCATTATAAAGATGTTGAGTATCTGACTGCGATATATTCTTCATTTGGTGCAGAATAGTAATTATATTACACTCATCAGTTAATTTAAAAATTATTTTTAGTAATAATTTTAGTTTTAATTTTTTGTAATAAATTTTGTATTAATATAAAACTTATTTATTTTTGAAAATGTTTTTAAACTTCTTATAATAATTGTCTTGTGGTGTAATTGGCAACACGTCTGACTCTGGATCAGAAGACTCTAGGTTCGAGCCCTAGCAAGACAGCCAAAATAAAATCAATATATTTTCCCGCTTTTTTAGTTTTCCAAAATTTTATTATTCAAAAATCTAATTATTTGTTATAACATTCTTCGTAGAGCTTTGCCATTCCTCTGAAAATCAAAAATTCATCATAACTTGCATAAGGGTAAACATCGTTAATATGTTGAAGGATTTTTCCACCATAACCGCCAGTGAAAAATATTGATGGATTGTCGAAATTATATGTTTCTTTTATATTTTCGATAATTTTTTGCACAGCCCCACTTGTCCCAATAACAATGCCAAAGCTTAAAGCATTAGATGTATTATCGCCAAGAGTATTAGTAGCAAAATTTAATTTATACTGAACAAGTTTTTCTGACAATGCAGACAGAGTATTTTTTTGAGTATATGCTCCTGCAAAAATTGCACCACCTAAAATTGAAAAATTTTCATCGAGTACATTAATAGTAACAGCAGTTCCACAATCAACTGTAATCAAAGGTGGTTCAGAATAAGAAGTTGCCCCAATTAATCCTAATATTCTATCAAAACCCATACCTTCGACTTTTGATAAAAAAACAATATTTTGTTTAGGCAATAAATCTTTAACATTTATATACTTGATATTTTTTTTATTTTTAATCAAATTGACAAAAATATTCTCGACATTGGAATTTACAGAAGAGAAAATTACTTTCGAAAATCTTTCTTTATGAATATATGAGCTAAGTAAAACAATAAACTCAGTATTTTTATAATGAAATGCAGTTTTCGTTCCTTCAATAAATAATTTTATTCTTGAATTACCAATATCTGCATATAATATTGAATTATTTAATGGCATTTTTGTTTATTTATTTATTTATAATATAAGATAAATCACTAATTAAGCTATCTGCAATGTTTGAAAATAAAATACTATAAGCCTCTGGTATATAGCTAATTTCTTTTCTTGTAACACTTAGTTTTTGGTGATATAATTTACTAAAAATCATTTCAAGTTTATTATCTGGCATTCTTTTATTGACATCAACTTTTAATCCTAAACTTACGTAATTATTATGTACTTTTCCTGTATCGGTTTTATAAGCGGTCATATCAATCAATGATGGTTCGATTATATAATCAGGTAAAATGCTCGATGCTGGCCTTATTAAACCCTTTAATAGAACTCCCGACTCATTTAATCGAGTATTTAAAAAATCAGTGCTAATCGTAGAAATATCAGATATCCATCTGTGATAAAAAAGTTTTCTAACCTTAGCTCCATCATTATTAATTATAATATTTGGAGTATCAAAAGATTGATTTACAACAACTTTTCTTAATAAAATTGTATTATTTATTTTAGGTAAATTAAGAATATTTTGATTTATTTGTTTTAAATTATAATACTCGACATTAGGGTAATTCTCTCGGATATTAACACAACCCGAAATAAGAACAATTAAAATTAATATTTTGTACCAATTATTCATATTTACCCATTTCACTTATAAACCATAAATTATTTATTTTTATAGTTGTAAAACTTAATATTTTACGATAATTAATTTCCATATCATATTTCATTTTATTATTTGCTAAAGAATCAACATAATAATCCGTTAATACTTTGTTATTCATCATTCTTTTCATTCTGAAAATATCATAATATTTTTCGTATCTTTCGATAGCAAGATATTTAGTCCCGTCTTCTTTTGCAATTAAATCGCTTGCGGCTGAAACGTTATTACTATCGAGTTCGATTTTAAATAAAAATATTGTACCAATACTTGATTTTTGATTATAATCAAAAATATTATCAGAAACATTAACTTGTCTTGTGCCAATTGTAATAAGCTCGCAACCAGTAAAAAATAAAATAAACGATAAAAAATAAAAAAATTTATACATATTCTGATTTTAAAAATTTCAATGATACATTAATCGCATTTTCAAGAGCAGTATTAGTCCCTGTGAAAGGGTGTTTACTATTAAATAAATGCCCTGAATTTTCTAAGACGTATAAATCACGCGTTTTAATATCGCTTTCACTTGATTTAAGTTCAAAAGCTTCTTTTATATTAACAGTTTTATCCATTTTTGGATGAATTATTTGAATTGGAATTTCTAAGTTATTGATTGTTCTATTAATTATATTCTTTCCTAAATTATTATCTTTATCTTCGATATAAGAATAATCAACGTGTAATTTTTGCCCAGTATTTCGTATTTCAACTTCAGTAAATCCACGCTCTTTCCAAATTTCTTTCTGCCTTTGTGTATTTCTATCAAGATTAGATATAGAAGCCCATAGAGAAATACGTTTGATTTGATTAAAACTTGGTGCTACGAGAATCGAAATGGCCCCACCAAGCGAATGCCCTAATAAAAATATATCATTATTCCATAAATTTTTAATTTTGTCGAAAATATTTTGATAATTAATTATATTTTCAATTAGCGTTTTTAAATCATTAATTTCGCTTGAAACGGTATTCTTTCGGAAAATATTATCATCATACACTTGATTAATATCATCAATAATACCATTTAAAGAAAAATCATAATTTATAGAAATAAATCCATTTTCAGCAAATTTCTGAACAACATAAGGAATAAAACCCCAATTACGAAATCCTTTAAATCCGTGCGAAAATATTATAAGTGGACTTAGGCTTTCTAAAAAGGGAATCCGTAGATCCCCTTTAATTAGATTATTAGAATTATTTAATATTTCAAAATAATGTTTCGTCATTTTGCTCTTAAAACAAGTGTAACTTTTAAATCAATCTTTTCATTGTAATCTTTACCGCGAAGAACAGTTACATTAAGCACATCACCGGCTTTATGTGAGCGAACTTCGTACATAAAATCGTGTAAATTTTTGATAGTAATATCATTAATCTTAACTATAATATCATCGGGTTTCATACCAGCTTTATCCGCAGGGCTACCGGGCGACGCACCAGAAATTTTACAGCCGAGAGGGCTTTCCTCAAAATTAGGAATTATTCCAAACCATACATCACCATAACCATGCTCCCGCTCAGTATTTTTTTCGGGGATAGCGGCTTCTTGCTTGTGAAATATAGGTCTTTCAGCATTATTACCAAGAGTTTCGAGAACAGAATAAACATAATTCGTAGCCCAAACCATACCGGGAAAATTAATTTTGTCCCAATCATCACTTGGCTTGTGATAATCTTCGTGTAATCCGGTGAAAAACATTAACACGGGGATATTTTTCATCACAAAAGAAGCATGGTCGCTTGGTCCATAAGCGTCAGATGCTTTAATAATGGCAACAGTATCAATTAAATCTAATGAATCAATTATTGTTGTTAAATTATGTGCAGTTGATGTACCAAAAACTGTAAGTTCGTTTTTCTTCATACGCCCAACCATATCTAAATTTATCATAGTAGAAATTTTATTAAGTTCGATAGGCAGATGATTTACAAAGTACGACGAGCCGAGAAGTCCCATTTCTTCCCCTGAAAACGATACAAATATCACAGTTCTTTTCAAAGGATTTTCAGCAACAAGTTTTGCTAATTCGAGCATAGACGCAACACCAGACGCATTATCATCAGCGCCGTTATGAATTTGTGGTTTTCCGCCACCAGTTTTCATAGAAGTTGGTCCACCGTAACCTAAATGATCATAGTGAGCGCCCACAACTATATATTCATCTTTTAATTTTGAATCAGTTCCCTCGACATATCCAATTATATTGTAAGTACTTGATTTAATATCTTTTAAATCAGCTTGAATATTGACATAAATATTTGGCAATATAAGACTCGAAGGCTTTTTACTTGCAACAATCTTATTCTCTAATTCAATCAAAGACTGATTTTTAGGGAAAAATTTTGAAATAGACTGTCTCCAAGCCTGAATAGCAACAATACCCGAATTTTTTCCAATATTGACATATTCTGGCCTTTCGAATACATTCATTGAGTCTCCTTGAATTTTGACCATAATAATACCAATAGCACCTTTATTTCGAGCATTTGTAGCTTTGTATCTAATAGAAGAATACTGTAAAAAAGGGCTATCTTTTTTACTTATATCTGGATTATCAGAAATAAGAATGACGATTTTATCTTTTACATCAATTCCTGCGTAATCATCATAATTAAGTTCTGGGGCGCTTATTCCGAATCCCACAAAAGCAATTTCACCACTTACAGAATTATTTTCAGTAAATGCAAGTGGAACGTAATCTTGGCTAATTGCCCAATTTTGCTTTGCTCTTGGAAGTTTATCTTTGGGTATGCCGGGTCTTTGTATAATAGTTTCAAAAACTACATTGTTTTCAGTACCAAATTCTAAAGCGTTTGTAACTTTGAACTCTTGCCTAAAAGAATTATTGAAATTCTTTAAACCATATTTTTTAAACGCATCTTCAATATACACAGCGGCTTTTTCGATACCATCAGTGCCGGGAAAACGCCCTTTAAGCTCGTCACTTGCTAAATATTTTACAGATTCTTTCATTCTATTAAGCGATTCAATAGGTTGAGAATATAAATATGTAAAATTTCCACTAATAAATAATAATAGAAATGCAAGCATACTAAAATTATGATATTTATTTTTCATTTAATTTTCCTTTAAAAAATTAAAAAATATTTTTCAACTTAAATCAGAATAATGATTTGTCGGAATCCACTCACTACATAAATTCAAAACACCTCTAAATATTGCATACATATATTCAATTTGATAAAATGAAATATTTTGGTGGATTGATAAACCAATTATATTATTTTTCTCATTATAATAATGAGGTATAGAAAAATCATTTAGACGATTATGAAAGCGATTGTTAAATTCACTTTCAAAATAATAAGCAGAAGGAATCATTTCGTTCTGCTCGATATAAAAAATATCTTCGAGCGAAAAGAAATTATTAAATATTTCAATATTATTTTTTCTTTTAGATATAATTAAATCAAATTCTTTCAGCTCTTCACAAATAGAAGAAAAAACTAAATCCCGTTTAAAAATATCGAGAGCTTTAAAATCATTCCATATAGTTTTATCATCTAAATTCAAATTAACAATCAAAACTCCAAATTGAACAGAAAATACTTTACTTAAATCAATAACAAAAGGTTTTTCAGATTGAATATTTATAAAATTATAAGAATTTTCCTCGAAATCTATATTTAAAATATTAAATATTTTTTGTGCTTCATTTAAGTTTGGAATAAAAGTAAATTCGCGTTTATCGAGTAAATTAGATAATATTTCTTTTGTTTTTTCAATATTTTGCAAAGAAATATCGCTTTTATAATTATTTGAATTAAATGGATATAAGCTAATATCTAATTTAATACTTGGAACATTGAAAATCACAGGATAAGAAACGGTCTGCCATTTTTTAAAGAAATTATAAAGATTTTGTCTGAACGACACTCCAACATCAATATATTTAAATTGAGAATCTTTGAAATAATTTACACAATACCATAATAAATAATCTTGTACTCGAAGTGATTTCCCTTTGGAATTTCCAGCTAAATTATTTAAAAATAAGTGATTATTAACGGGTAATAAAATTACAGTACCAATTGGAATATCTTGGGAATTATATGCGATAAACATATATTCATTAGCATTGATTTGGTTCGGTAAATTCGGGTCATTAGTGTCGTACCACATATTTCGTAGAATTTCTAAATCGCTTTTTGTACCACTAACCTTTATAACTTTTACATTATTTTTTTCCGCTTTTTTAACGTTTTTTTGAACACTATACGGCACAGAATTCCAAACTAATTCTGGAGATAATACTAATCCACAACCACGATGAATAAAATCTTTGCTAATATATCCAGACATTTATTTCTCAAATTATTAATTGAAATTAGTAATATTTATTTAAAAAAGCGTTTCATTCTAAAATATAAAAATAATGTAATTATTTTAATAATGTAATAATAAACAGTAAAAAAGATTAAATAATGATTATTTTATAAACCCAAAAATTCTCAAATTAGAAATTTAAGATAAATAAATACATATATATTAGTAAAATTCAATAACAAATAAGTTTTTTAGTTATAGGTTTATTGTAGCATAAATACATAGTATAAAAATTATTTATCAGAATTGCAAATAAAAATATTTTGGAATATTTTAGAAAATAAAAATAATTATATGCGTCTTAATATTTTCTTTTAAAAGAAATTTACCAAAATCGTATATTGTAAAATAGTATTTTGATAAATAGGAAAAAAGTAAAAAATAGATAATTATTAAGGAGATATAAATGGCTAATACAAATAAATTAATACAGGATACAAAAAACGACTCTGAAAATATAGTAAAAAACGGAAAAATTGTATCTATGAATTATATGAGCCATGAAGTTGAAATAGAATTATATAGCAAATTTGATTTTGAAGGTTTTGATAAACAAACTATTATAGATTGGTACAAACTAAATCATTTAGGACGCAGACTTGACGAAAAAGCCGCACTTTATTTAAAAATGGCAAAGGGCTGGTCGTATCATGCACCATTTGCAGGGCATGACGGTATTCAACTTGCATTAGGTAAAATATTCAGACAAAATAAAGATTTTTTATTCCCTTATTATAGAGATATGCTCACCTCGCTTGCGGCTGGAATAAATGCAGAAGAAATCATTTTAAATGGATTAAGTAAAGATACAGATGTTGCTGGTGGCGGAAGACATATGAGCAATCATTTTGCTAAACCATCAATAAATATTCAAAATGTTTCATCTTGCACGGGTAATCATAGCTTGCATGCCGCAGGGGTAGCACGTGCTATATCAAGATATAATGACGATGCAGTTTCGTTTTATTCAAGTGGTGAGTCGGCTTGTTCTGAAGGGTATTTTTACGAAGCTATTAATATTTCTACATTGGAAAAATTACCTGTAATATTTGTTGTTCAAAATAATAAATACGGCATATCAGTGCCTTTAATTGACCAGACTGCAAATCAAGTAATTTCAGAGAATTTTAAAGGCTTTAAAAATATAAAAATTTTTAATGTGGACGGGCGCGACCCATTTGATTGCTATAGAGCTTTGCAAGAAGCAGTTAAATATGCTCAATCGGGGAACGGACCCGCTATGGTTCACGCCGATTGCGATAGAATCGGTTCACATTCTAATTCTGATAGACACGAATTATATAGAGGTACCGAAGAGTTAGAAACTGTTAAAAGACGCGACCCTCTTATGCAATTCCGTTGGCATATACTTGATAGAAAAATATTAACAGAAAAAGAATTAATTGCATTAGAAGAAGATAATAAAGAATTAATATTCCAAGCGGCTGACAAAGCCGAAGCTGCGCCAAATGCAAATGGCGATTCTTGGGTGGACTTTATTATCCCCGAACCTTATGTAAAATTAGATGACAATACAGAATTTGAATTATCCGAAGATTTAGAGCAAATCCATTTAATAGATGCTATCAATAATACATTGAAAGAAGAATTTCGCACTAACCCCGATACATATATGTGGGGACAGGATATTGGTAAAGGTGGAGTATTTAATGTCGTTAAAGGTATGCCGCAAGAATTTGGTAAATCGAGAGTATTTAACGCTCCTATCGCTGAAGATGCTATAGTTGGTTCGGCAAATGGATTTTCAAGATATAATGATAAAATTAGAGTAGTGGTCGAAGGTGCAGAATTTGCAGATTATTTTTGGCCCGCAATGGAACAACTTATCGAATGTTCGCATGACTATTGGAGAACAAGAGGTCAGTTCTCGCCTAATGTAGTAATTAGAATTGCAAGTGGTGGCTATATACAAGGAGGTTTGTATCACTCACAGAATCTTGAATCAGTTCTTACAACAATTCCCGGCATAAGAGTCGTATCACCTGCATTTGCAGAAGATGCGGCTGGATTATTAAGAAATGCAATTAGATCGAAAGGTACAACGCTATATCTTGAACCAAAATTTTTATACAATTTTAAATATGCGTCTGGACCAAAAACACCAGAAAATTATGTAATACCATTTGGAAAAGCAAAAATTAGAAAAAAAGGTACTGATGTTACAATCGTAAGCTATGGCAATGCTGTCCATCATTCCTTATTTGCCGCAGAAGAATTGCACAAAGAAGGAATATCTGTAGAAATAATTGATTTACGTTCATTAGCACCATGGGATAAAGAAACAGTTTTTGAATCTGTGCAAAAAACAAATCGTGTAGTTATAGCACACGAAGATAGAGTAACGGGAGGCTTCGGAGGCGAAGTTGCATCAACAATAACATCAGAGATGTTTAATTATCTCGATGCACCAATATTAAGAGTAGGATCAAAAGATGTTCCCGTAGGATTTGCAAAAAATTATGAGAATGCAATATTATTAAATAAAAATGATATTGTAAATACAATTAAAAAAGTATTAACTTATTAAAATAAAATAAATGTGTGTAATAAACTTGACAGTGTGAAGTTAAAATAACAAGCATTTTTTTTTATTTTATTTATTATATTTGAATTTGTTTGATATTCAAAAAATAAAATTGTTTATTCGGATATCAACCTATATATTTGTATTTTGTATGGGACAAAAACCGGCGCCCGTAGCTCAACTGGATAGAGTATTGGATTCCGGTTCCAAAGGTTGGGGGTTCGACTCCCTTCGGGCGTACATATATTTTGTTAAACTAAGTGATTGAAAATGCGAGACTAAATGAAGAAGAGAGACCTTAAACAGGTAGATGATAGCCTGTTGGAATCAGAAGGCACCGATTCTGTAAATGAAGAAAGTAGTGCTGGTGCTTTTATACAAAAAAATAGTAAAATAATAATAGCAGTATCAGCTGTTGTAATATTATTAATAGTCATTGGCTTTTATTTACGAAATAAATCAATAAATGACTCTCAAAGAGCTTCGGTTCTGCTTACACGCGTAATGGAATATTACGAATCCGCAGATTATGAAAAAGCTCTTAATGGCGATCCAGAAAGGACTTACTTGGGTGAACAAGTCAAAGGTCTAAAATATATAGCAGATGAATTTAGTGGCACAGACCAAGGTAAAATTGCGGCTTTATATGCTGGAAATGCTTTATTTAATATTGACAAAGCCAAAGAATCACAAAAATATTTTGAATTAGCTTCCAAATCTTCTGCTGAAATGATTAAAATGGGTGGAATAGCCGGTATAGCATCAATATATGAAAATGAAGGCAAATATAAAGAAGCCGCCAAAGAATATGTTGAAGCATCTCAAATTAGTTCGGTTGATAATATAAAAGTAAGATATTTGTATTTTGCTGGATTATGTTTTGAAAAAAGCAATGATAACAAGCATGCAGAACAATATTTTAGGGAAGTAATCAAGCTAAATGAATTTGGCGAGTTCAGTTCATTAGCAAAATCAGGTTTAATTAGGATTGGCACGATTATTGAATAGTGTTTTTGGGATTAGACCCGAATTTTGTGTATTTATACGTTAAATTTGATAATAAAAAGATGTTAATAAATAATTTGTTGTACATAAGTATTTATTTTTTGGAGGTATCATGCAACGATTGATTCGTTTGAGTATTCTAGTGGTACTATTAGGATTGTTTTCGATGGCTGAGAGCTTTTCTCAGCAAATCGTTTACGTATCCGGTAGTATTGCACCCGGTAAGGTGCGAATATTCAGTAAAGACTCCCTCTATGTAATCAACAAGGATTATGTAGTTGGAGGAACTCTGATTATTGAGCCGGGAACGACAATTCATTTCCATCCAGATGGAAGGCTAATTGACTCGACCGGTGGACGTATCATTGCTGACGGTTTTGCTAAAGCAACTTACGTTCAGAATCCTAATGGCGTTAATCCAGTAACGGCTTACGAGCCACTTGGATATGCCAGCTTTGATTATTTTTTCTTAGGTGCTGTTGATCAATATAATGACAATTCTACTAGTGCAAGAACTATTAGAGTTGAAACACCAAAAGATCCAACGGTTCATCCAGATAAATTTAATCATATTTTTCACGTTTTATTGGATAAATCAACACGTCAAGTAGTTGATTTAGTAGATCCAAGTTCAAGCGCTTATGCTAAAGAAAGAAACTCAACCTCTGGTTTGAATTCAAATCAAGTTGTTGTATCATTTGAACAAGCAATGATGTTTTACAATGCTCGCTTATTCAGAGACCCTGAAAATTACGATCCCAATTTAAAAACATTACCTTGGCGTAGAATTGGTGGTGATCAAGTTAATAATGTTAATATCACACCAGCAAAAATCGTATTTAAAGGACAAGCAGTTACTAATTTCTCACGCGAGTGGGGACATATCATTGTTCTTCCAGGCGCAAGAGCGGCATTCTTCCGTAATGTTTCTTTCGAAAATATGAGAAAAGATACTACTGTAGATAGAACTAACATTTATGATGTAGCTACACTCGGAAATAATTGGGTAGCTGTAAATAATAAATTAAAAGAATTAACTAATGGTGCAGGTGGTGCTATCACTACTTTTTCATCAAGAACTTGGTTGATTAATGCAGACTTTAAATCAAATATGGCACGCTTACGCGGCGGTGCATTGAATATTCTTCAAGCTCCAACAGCAGAATATGCATTTACATTGCCAGTAGGTAACTCTGTAGGAAATTATCCAGCTGATAAAAATCCTAATTTGACAAATAAAGATGGTTCTATTTCTACAATAAATTCAAATACAAGAATTCCACGTATTGATAATATTGATGAAAGTCTTTCATATCCAGAGCCTTTCGGTTCAAATAACTCTGTTTATAGACAATCTCTTGATGACGGTCGTATTTCAGTATTTCTTGGACGTATGAGAAATTTGAATTTCCAAGATAACTACGTTCAACTTGCTAATGTTAAAAAAGAAACTGTAAATGGTAATTTAAGGGTATATGATATTCTTAATGAGCCAGCCCAATATCCTTATGGAACTTATGGTAATCATGCTTATGGTGGAGCAGTTTATGTTTCTGGTGACCCAAGAGTTAAAGAAAGAAATATTGAAATTGGTTTTGGTGTAAACCAAAGCCTTATGATAGGTGGAAAAGAAGTTTTCTTCCCAACATTAGATAATTTTAGAGCTATTAGAAATGAAGCAAGAAATTATCAAAAACATCGTGATAATGACGGTGCTCGTGGTGGTGCGGTTTATGTTGGACCATACACATCATTAATAGTAGCTGGTGAATATACTAATAATAAAACTTATGCAAAATATTATGACGACCCTGAATATTTAGGCGAAACTTCAGCTGGCTATTCAATGGGTGGCGCAATTTATATTGACAACTCTATTGGACGTCTTCAATTAAGAGGCGGACCAGAAAGAGAAAGCGTAAATGAAACATATTTTACTGGTAACCGTGCTGCCGCTGGTGGTGCTATTTTTGTTGATGGTAATACTAATCCTATGGAATCGCCTGTAGTTGGTGGCTCTGATACAAAAATTGCAACTCGCGACTATGGTTTCGATATAAAATTTGAAAATAACGTGGCTTTAACATTAGGCGGCGCAATATTGACAAAAAGAAATATGTCAGTAAATGGCTCCGGTGGTGTAGAAGCAAAAACTATTCTTGGCTATGATGGTAAATATCCAGTTAGATTCTGGAATAATAGTGCTGGTTTCTCTGGTGGTGCTATTGATATTCGTATCCCAAGTTCCGTTCCTCTATTATTACACAAACATAGAGTTATTAATATGGTTCGTGCAGAATTTGTTAATAACGTAGTTGGTGAAGACGTTGAAGGTGAGAACCTAAAACAAATTAGAGGTGGTGGTGCCGTTTATTCATATAACGGTGATTTGAATATTATGAAAGCTGTTGATTTTATTGGTAATACAGTTTATAATGGTAATGGTGGTGCTGTATCTTTTGTTAATTTACAAGATATTAAATCAAAGAGATATTGGGTTAGTGATCTTGACAATTTAACTAAAAATGTGGATGCTATGCCAATTGCATATCAATCAGTTAACTATCCATTTACTGGAAAGGACCTAACATATCCAGCAGATGTAAGAATGTTAACAAGATTTATCAACAACTCTGTTCTTATAACAGAACAAGAATTTGCAGCAACTCAAATGGGTAGCGGTACTACACAAAAAGGTTCTTATAATAGATATAATCAAGATGCAAAATTGCCTGAAAATGGTATTGGTCTTGGTGGAGCATTATATATACTTGATAGTGTTACTGCTACAAGAGTTGGTAGAATTGATTCAATAACTTTTAACCGTGTAAGATTCCAAAATAATACATCATTTTCAGGTGCGGCTATTTATTCCGATAACTATGATTTAAAACTTGTATTAAATCGCTCACTTGTTACTGGTAACGAAGCTTATTCAGAAGATGGTATAAGACAAAATGCTATTACTGGTGCTTATATTAAATCATCTAATTTTAACCCAGCATCAAGTGATTTAGCTGGTTCAATTATTTATGGTGAAATTCAAGGACCATTGCCTTCATATCAATTCTCAGAAGCGGCAAACTCAATTTATAATAATAATGCAAGATTCTTAATTAGATTACCAGACGCTCCGGATACTAAAGGTATTTTAGCTGGAACAACTGGTATTGGTTATGGCGGTACTGATACATTACGCGGTAATTATTGGGGACATACAGAAGCTAACGTTAATTTCCATGTTCCACATATACAAGAAAATCCAAATTATGGTTCATTCTTAACTTTCTTTGTAGATACAGATGGAAATAACTGGTTACCTTTCTTATATCCAGAATTAATTAACAATAATCCTACAGATCCAAGACAACAAGGTCCATTCGAATCATTAGAAAGAGGCGATATAACTTATAAACCAGTTGTACTTGCTAACGAAGCTAATGATAATACTAAACCAGATGCAATGAGTATTCCAGAACGCTTAGTATTTAGTGGACACGTTTATGATATGTATGATAAAGGTACAGACATTAAAACTGCTGATTATACTAATAGAAGAATGTCGCCTATTGAAGATTTTGCTGTTGGTATTCCTCCAGTTATAAGAAGATTTAATAATATTGCATTGCCATCAAATGGTAGATATGTGAAACGCTGGTTAAGAGACCCAATGGCTGCTGAATTACTCGATCCTAATGGAAATTTTGTATATCCAGGTATCGCAGCAGTTCAAGGTGAATTCCAACCTGATGAAAAAGGCGTTTATTATCACCCTATAGGATACCCATTGTATCTTGAAACAAATGTAAATTATGACGGTTTAACACGTATTAGCAACCACGATCCTAATTTATTAAATCAATCAGTATTCTTTGTAATTAACCTTATGACTGGTGATTATATTAGAACTAATATGACACAAGTTAGTGAAGATGCTCCTTATAGAGAAACATTCCGTTCAGTAGTTGAATTAGTTCCAGATTCGACAAATAGACGTGATCCATCTTGGAGAAGAACAGCTGAAGGATTAGCAAACTTAGGTTCAGGGTCAGATTTATTATACAAATTATTCCAAAATGAATATAATGAAGATGCAGGCGCTTTACAAGGAAGACGTTATACAGAAGATTATAGAAACTTTGCAAGAGTAAGTAATTTATTTACAAATCGTCCAAATATGCCATCATCTAATCAAATTGGTAGCCTTAATTATGTTACCTATTTTGCTGGTGAACGCTATAGAGCATTACCAGTTAGGGTTGGCGACTCAGTTCTTATTATTTCAAGAACAGTACTTTGGAGAGATGGCGTTCATAAAGCGGCTACTGAAGGTTTAGCTTTCAGAATTACCGAATCAACTGAACCACCAATTTTCACTGGCGATATTGTTAAATTAATGACTGACACAATTATTAAACAAGTTCCTTCAAAAGATAATCCTAATGTTAAGGAAACTGTTAAAATTACTGAATTTTTAAATAAAGTATTTGTTACCGAAGATAGAACTTATCCAGCTAACTATAAAGGTTATTCTGGCTTACCACTTGAACCAGTATTCCCACCAGAATGGGAAAATGATAATGAAAAAGTTGTTCAAGGCGGACGTGGTCGTGATAGTATATTAAACGTAACTGCTATTGATCCTAATCATTTCTATGATCCAAGATCATACAAACAAGATGATAAATATGCTCGATTAGATTATAATTGGACTATTGATCAAAACACAGCTTTAAGTAGATGGTTATTTGTTCGTAAGAAATTTGCGGCGGAACCTATTAAAGATGGCGCACAAGGTTATCTTGAATTAGCTGGACGCCCAATAAATCCATTCGTAGTTCCAGGTGGTGAGGAATTGACAGTATTTGCGTCAAACTATCCTCCACATTATAGAACACTTGATTCAATATTAGCTTTAAATCCTGGTATGACTCAAGATGAAATTGATTTATGGATTGAAACATATCCCGAATATTTACATGCACCTAAATATGATGTAGATAATGCAAGATTCTTACAACAAGATACAATTAATGTAGCTTCTAAATATACAAAATCATACGCATTAAAAATATTTGTAGTAAACACACATCCAGTATTTTTTGATGAAGGTGATCCAGTAACAGAAGTTTATAGCATACAAGATCCTGGTAAACTTTATGTTAGATATGAACCTACTAAATTAACTTGCGGTAGAGATAAAGTACAACGCTTGATTGCTAATCTTACTGATAAATTAAGATTCCAAATTGATATTAATACTACTGATGAAGCTGAAGATAATTCTCCTGCTGCTGAAGGTTGGGATTTCCGTTATGGTAAAACTGCTTACGGATTTGTAAATACAAATATTCGTAAAAATCCAGATGATATTACTTTATTTGATTCATTAGATTATGATAAAGATCCATTAGGTATGGAAGGTACAATTCTTGTACAATCAAGACCATCATGGATGGCTAATTCATATATCTATAAGTATAATAGTGATATTAATAAAGATGAGTTTGGTGTTGATTTTACTAATAAAGGACAATTAAATATTAGAATTGACAGAGCCGAAGCTTTTGGTTTACTCACTCCAAACCCACAATATAACAATGCAATTACTGATGATACAGTATTTACTGTTGTAGTTAATGATGGTCATGGCGGTATTGCATCGAAAGAATATCGCTTATTCGTAAACATTGCTCCAGAAATTACTAATGTTGACTCATTACCTTATGCTGTTGAAGATTATGACTACAACCCAAGTTTATTAGACGGTTCTAGACAAATACACGTTTTCGATCCTAACTTTGGTCAAAAACACACTTATAAATTAATTTATGCAACTGAACAACAAGATGAAATATTAATTGATCCTTGTTATCCAGAAGCAGGTAAAATTGATTTAACAAGTATAAAAACTACACCAGCATGGTTGAAAATTAATCCAAATACTGGATTATTATATGGCGTGCCAAGAGTTAAAGATGCTCCAAAAGAAGAAGTTATAACTGTTGTTGTAACTGATGAAAATGGATTATCTGTAATGAAAAGACTTACTATGAAAGTAATCGGTATTAGTCATAAACCACACGTTACTGGTATTCCAGCTGTTGAATGTATTGATAAAGATAGTGAGTGGTCAACTGAGGTAACTGTTACTGACACTGACTTATTAAGAACTAATCCACAAGAAGTTATTTCTATTAAATTATTAGATGTTAATAATCAACCATTAACTGGTATGAAAGTTAATCCATCTACTTACAATGGAAACGGTACTACTGATAACTTTACAGTTAAAATATCAAAAGATAAAGGCGTTGAAATTCAACCTGATATCGATGGTAAAGTTACTATTAAAGTTGTAGTAAACGATAATTTCAATAGAAGAGATACATTAGTATTTAGACTTAACGTTTCATTACAAACTGATTTTACAGCTACAGTTCACGTAACAAATAGCCGTGGTGCAACTCAACCATTAGTATTTGGTACATCAAGCATTCAAGGAACATCAACAGGTGACGGTAATGACGGACAATATGTTGGTAAACTTGATGGTGAACTTTGCGAATACGAATTGCCACCAGTTCCATGGGACGACGTATTCGATGCTCGTTGGTCTATCAATAATAGAAATGGTATATTGAGAAATATATTCCCAACAGCAATACAAAATCAGAATAAATCTTATGTTTATAAAGCACAATTCCAAGCAGGTGATTTACAAACTGGTAACCAATTATATCCAGTTACTATTAAATGGAGACCAGAAGAAATTCCTGCTAAGAATGCATCAAACAATCCAACAGGATCAACTTGGATGATTAAAGACAGATACTCAGATGGTAATTTGTTTATATTCAATATGCATGATCCAAAAATCGGTTTCCACTCAAATGCAGTAACTTTTGAAGTTGTAAACGGTGTCGCTACTATTACTGTAATAGATGAAGCTATAAAAGGCTTTGTTATTATGCACGATTGGTTAAGCTCGGTTGAAACTCTAAGCGAAAATGCTTCTGCTACAAGAATTTCAAATGTAACACCTAATCCTATTAGTACTAATACTACAATCAATTTTGAAATATTAAATCCATCTTATGTAACTCTACAAATCGTAGATATGTTAGGAAATGTTGTTACAAATCTTACTAACGAAGATATGAGCAGCGGTTCTTACTCAATAGATTGGAATACTGCAGATTCTAAAGGTACAAAAGTTGCAAGTGGACAATATATGGTACGCTTATCAGCTAATAATGTAACAAGCACTTATCCGATTATGATTGTTAGATAATTTCAACAATATATGGGACCTATTGAAAAATAGGTCCCATATATTAAAGAGCTAATTAAATGAAAAATAATAAAATTTAGGAGTTCAAAATGAAGAAATTTTTAATTACAGCTGTTGGAATTGTGGTGTTCATTGCTGTTACAGTTTCTCCAAAACTATTCTCACAAGTTAATGGAGAGTATAAATCCATTACTATTGTAGAAAATGTACCTTATGAGGAGCTTGGACCAAATAAACAAGTAATTCCAAACACGCTATTTTCTCTGGGTCCAAATTATATACAAGAAGACTCAGATGACGGTTATCACCGCATTGACCTCGGTTTCGATTTTGAAATGAACGGTGAAGTATTTAATCAAGCATGGATATGTGTTAATGGATTTATCTCATTATCACCTCCACCATTTTTACCAGCTAAAAATGTAAATGCTTTATTTTTAGACGCAAATAATTATCCCGTTAATGTGATTGCACCATTCTGGGGTGATCATTATTATAGAGACGAACAAAACTTTAATGAAAGAGGGTTCGTTCCTTCTGAAATATCATACTCACTTGAAACTATTGATCGTGGAGATGGTGTATTCCAAAAAGTAATGGTTATTCAATGGAAAAATTTGAATATAAATTATAGATTAGGTAGCGAAGATATTATTTCGAGTGTTGCTAATTTTCAAGTAAGATTATATGAATCGCTTGATGCGTTTTCTTACCAAGGTGATATCGAGTTTGCTTATGGTACAGTTGGACCAAAAAACAGACCAGACATTACTGACACAAGAGTAATTACAAGTGGTAGTGTTATTGGTATTAAAGGTGAAGGTAAATTAGTTGGTGAAGGTGCAGACTACTTAAACGGATTATTTTATAATCAAAGTTTAACATTGGCTGGAACTAAAACTGATAAAACAACTTATTGGCCACCATCAGGCGGTACTGATAAAAGAATTCTTTTCACAGCATCATCTGTATTTAATGTAGCTGAATGGTGGGGAGACGGAGACGTTGACTTCTCTAAAGCACGTGGTAATAAACATTTTGGTATGCCACAAAGTAGATTCGTTACTGCAAATGATGTAAGATTGATTATGAAATCAATTGCGTCAAATATTCCATTAGACCCAGTACGCAGACGTCAAGCCTATCATGGTGACGTTAATCATAATGGTAGATACTATTTTGCAAACGATGGAACTAAAGTTAGAATTCCAAAACAAAGCAAAGTTTATACAGATGATTTACCAAACGAAATTAGCTCGAATAAACAAGTATTGTTCGAAGCAAACGAACACGATGCTTCTTTTATATTAGCATATATGGCTGGACGTGTTGTTGAATTACCTTGGCTTATTGATACTGTTGTTCAATGGGGTAAATTAGTTGATGAAAACAAAGCTAATAATATAAAAATTGGTGATATTATTTCATTAGGTAATTCAGAATATCAAGTTCCAATCTATATTAATGGGTATTATGAAGGACCATTAAGTACAAGATTCAATTTTAATGGAAAAATGCTTGATGCTGTTAAGAACGAAACTGAAAAAAATCAAATACTTGTTATGACTGGCGATAATAATATTGTATTGTCAGCACAAGGCGTTTTTGAACCATCAAATCCATTAATGATTTTAAAGCTAAAACTTAATGAAAGTCAATTAAATCTTACTAATATTAGATTCAATGATGTTGAAACAGGTTTATTATCAACTAAATTGACATCAGTTGAATTTAACAATGATAATAATATGATATTTGTAACACCTAATGTAGTAGCAGATAAAGCAACTATTAGTGTAAATATTACTCATAATGGTAATTATGAATTAGCAATCTATGATGTACAAGGTAACCTTGTTAATACATTGTTAAATAGTAATTTAAACGCAGGTTCATATATTTATAATTGGGATGCAAAAGATATAAGTGGTGCTAATGTGTCAAATGGTATGTATATTTACAGACTAAATGGTAATGGCATAAACGTATCTGGTAAAATTATTGTAAGCAAATAATGCTTCGTTCATTGAAATATAATATATTATGTTTGTCGGTGATAATTTTTATTATTGCCGACATACATAATCTTTTTTGCCAAGAATTTACTATTGCAAAATTAAAAAGTTATTATGTACCCGAAGTATGTTCAGATAATAATGAGGTGCTTATAACCGTTAATATTGGCAATGTTAGCAAAGCAGATTCATTGTATGCTTTTGATGTTTTAATTAAATATGATAATCAAAAATTTAAACCATTAGGGGCTGTATATATGAATACTTTATCAGAATTTGTAAAATACAGAGATGTAAATATTGGATTTGATACAAATATGATACGAGCTTTTGCCTTTAATATGAATGAGCCCTTTTCTGGTAATAAAGATTTAATTGGCTTCTATGGTAGATTAACAACAGATTGCTTAGAACCATTAGAATTTCGATTACTTGAATGTGATTTGACTGAAGATTATAAAAAGAAAATAGACATTGATACGAATTTAATCGTTAATGCTATAAAAAAAGTTGATAAAAATCATAATGTAGAGATTAATCTTAATAGAAAAGAATTAGTGTTTGAAAATAATTTACAAGAATTAATTGCTTCTATTAAAATTAATCCCTATAAAGAGATTAATGAAATGTTCTTTGATATTTATTTAGATAATATTGATAATTTTGAAATAATAAATATTGAAATGCTAAATGAATTATTAGTTTTAGATTATTATAATAAAATTAATGATAATCATTACGAATTAAAATTTAATAGCTTTGGTAATATTAATAATTCCGAAATCTTTAAAATAAATCTAAATAGCTGGAATAAAACAACTAATGATATTAATACAAAAATTATAATAACTCCGAGAGAATATGATTTTTGCCATTGCTATAATTCCTTTATCGCTGACACAACTTATTTAATAAGTAAACCAGATAAAGATACAACAGTTGATATAGTAAATTATTCAAATAATAATATAAAAATTTCTATAAAAGATGATTTTATTGAAATTGAAAATTACCAGAATAATAATATTAATATGATTAGAGTTTATGATATTTTAGGAAATAATATATTCTATTCATCTGTGCAAGATAATAATAGATATATTAAGTATAAATTTAATACAAATTTAACAGCTGGAGCATATTTTGTGAATGTTGTTATAAATAATAAAGATATAAATAAATTAATAATAATATATAATTAATGTTTTCAAATTATAAGGGGTTCATGATGAAACTATTACAAGGTTTACGCAGATTTAGGAACATCTTTGGCCTGTCATTATTCTTGACTTTTTTCTTAATGACGGCTATTGATTCCTATGCGCAATTTACTCGCCCTATATTGCCACGTTTGAGTCTAACTGGATTGACAGATAATTACGATTATGATTTTTATCCAGACGGAAGAATATGGGTGCCACCATCAGTTTCAGGTGCAAGAGAATTCTTAATGCCTGTGTTTATAACTAATAATTGGTATAGTTATAAAAATAAAGATGGTATATCTTTATATACCGTTGATCCAATAAAAAGTTTTAGTTTTTCAATATTTTATAATGAAAAAGCTATACGTTTTGTTGGCGTTGAAACTGTTAACTCTATTTATAATGATCCTGGTTATGAACCATTGGCTCAGGATTTCTTCATAGATGCTGAAGACCAAAAAGATGATTATTATTGGTATTATATCAACCCAAATAAATGGGCAGATACAAGAGATAATTTAGACGGTAGAAGAGTTACTTTAAATGGTACTTCTATGGGCGTTGCACTTCCTAATACTGATTTAGATGTCGAAGAATGGAAAGTTATGTTTTATGTTAGATTTAGAATTATTGCTACAAGAAGCGAAGGTAATTCTGGATTTAATTTAATTCAAACAACTCCAATTTATATTGATAATCGTTCAGTAAAATACAATGATATGGACGTTGCAAAACAAAATTCATGGCTTGGTATGACGGATTATGATATTAATAATTATCAAAATCTATATTCAAGACCTTTGATTGGTAATAATAGACATCGTATTGATGGCAATTTATTTTATCCAGATACATATCTTGATGGTATGAATAATGCACCAACTTCCGAAGATGACAATGCTATTATTCTTCCAGGACCACTTTCTGATGATGTGATGTTCAAAGCTGAACCAGTATATCCTGGCGTAATAACTTTAAAGATATCTGATAACGTTCCTACTATCAGAGTAGCTTCTATCACAGACGACTTATTTGAATCAAATGAAGATGGTTCTATCTTTGCTTTACCACAAATTGTTTTAGTTGATGATAATTCACCAGAACAACGCGGTATAGCTCGTATGAAAATATCTAATGGTACTACAAAATCAAGACTTAACAATATCTGGTTTGAAACAGATGCAGAATGGCTTGATATGAAAAAAGATGATTTGAATGAAAATAAAACATTAACATTCCCAAGAAATCAAGGTAGATTTGGTTATGCCGCTTATCTTGATAATTCAATTCTTGGTCAAGAACTAGACCCATTGATGAAACCTACTCAAGATGATGGTGATATTTATATTCGTATAGAATGCGATGCTACTAAATTACCAAAATTTGATGGCGAACCACACGGACTTCATGTTGGTTATATTACAATTAAATCAGATTTTGCTGAGAAAAGCCCAATTAGAGTTCAAGTTTTATTCTTATTTATGAAGAATCCTTATGAACCAGATTGGACAAAAGCGGCTGGTAATCCTGGCGGTATAAATATTACAATGAGAAATTCAGAAGGCACAAGCGGCTCTACTAAAAAATTAGTATTTGGTACTGGTACTCGCGCAACTGATGGCGTTGATATTCTTTATGGTGAATTAGCTTATCAATATCCATTATCAACAACTCAATTCGATGCAAGATGGTTCCCAGTTGATGATAATATTTTAGGACAAGTTCCGTTTGGATTTGCTGATATCGCTCCTAATAATAATACGCCAAGAACAAATTCACGTGATATTCGTGCTTATGATTTACCATCGAATAAGAACTCACATATCTATAGATGTCGTTTCTTTAATCCAACTAATACTTATCCAATTTCTGTTGAATGGGATATTAGAGATTTTCCAAATGGTGGACAGCTTTTCATTAGCCAAATATTAAATGGTGCTAAATTACAAGCAACTGATATGAGAGAAGCTACTAAAATTAATGAATTTGTAAGAGCTATTACTATTACAGACATTAATGTTAAAGAATTTGAAATCGAATATACATTACCTAAATCACTTAAATTTGTTGATGAATTTGGCGAACCTATAATTAAACGCGGTTGGAACTTATTATCTCTACCACTTGCTCCAACAAATACTAAATGGGATGTTGTTTATAAAAATGGTATTAACGTTCCTTGGGCATTTGTTAATAGCCAATATCAACAACGTGAAAACTTAAGATTTGGTGAAGGTTACTTTATAAAATATTCATCACAAGTTGATACTAACTTCTCTGGTGCATTTATCCGTAAAATTGATAAAAAAACTAATAAAATTAAAATTTGGGCTGGCGACTTCCCAGATCCAAGTGATAATCAATTCAATGGTGGCTGGAACTTAGTTGGTGGACTTTCAACAGTTACTGGTATAGATGGTATTTCATTCGAAGCATCTGATAATAATCAAAAACCAGAATTATCTTATACTAAGAAATATGGTGTTTATGGTTATAGAACTGATAAAGGCTATTTCGAAGTAAGTAACTTATCACCAGGCTTCGGATATTGGTTAAAAGCATCAAGTGATGGATATTATGGATTAGTTCAAACATATTCAGAAAATGGTAAAAATTCGGCTAACGAATATACTTTCAATAAACAAGACCTTATGAAACGTTCAGCAAAAATCACTTTATTTGATAATGCTCAACATTCAAAAGATGTTTATTTCTCTAATGATAATACTGTTGATACAAAATATTATGAATATCCACCAGTAGTATCACCCGATATGTTTGATGTTAGATTTAAAAATAATACTTATTTAGTAAATACAGATGAATCAATAGTAAAAGTACAAGGCGTTACATACCCAATATCATTTAGTATGGAATATGCTGATGCAGACTATACTTTTATTAATCCAATTACTAATGAAGTATATGGCGTAATTAAAGCTGGTACTAACAACAGTAGCGTAAAAATTAATAATTTACCTAATGGCTCAGTTAAAATTATGAAGCAAAATGTTGCAAGCGAAATGTTCGCATTTACTGCTTATCCAACACCTGCTAATGATTTTACAAATATTAGCTTTAATTTACCTAATAATGATTTTGTTACAGTTAAATTATATGATGCATTAGGTAACGAAGTTGCTCAATTAGTTAATGAATTCAGAACTAAAGGTGCTTATAATGAGACTATTTCATTAAAAGGCTTTGCTACTGGTAATTATTTAATGAAATTAAGTGCTGGAACAAATAATTCAGTTATTAAAATTAATATTATTAAATAATATTAATTAAATAATTTAGTTTATTTTATTTAACGGGCAACATGCTAATTAACTGTTGCCCGTTTATATATTTATAATAATCACTATCTTATAAAGAAATTAATGAAAGTTATATCAATATTTATAGTATTCATTTTAGCATCACTGTCAGTTTTCTCTTCTAAACAAATAGAAATTAACATTAATGCTAAAAATGATTTAGATCAATCAATGCCAAATTCTTTGAGCTTTGGTATATCTCCAAAAGCAACAGATGTCCTTGACCCAGAATTAGGTGAATTGATGCTACCACCTATTCCATTTTCCGGATTTTATGCCGCTTTTGAATTTATTGATTCTACACAAATAAATAGTGACGGCTCTACTTATTATGATAGAATTTGGACAAATAAAGATATAAGAAATTCTCCCGAAGATGCTGATAATTTGTATATTCGTCATAAAATGATTTTTAGATTTGGTTATGGTAAAAAGATAATCCTAAATTGGAATAAATATTTAATACCCGAATGGGTTGATTCATTATTTATTCGCGATGGATTTAATGGTTTAGTTATAAATTGCAATATGAAAGAACTTGAAAATTTGACTTGGGATAATGATGGAATTTTAGAATTATACATTCATGCATATTATAAATTGAAAACAACTTCAGTGAGCAATTTAGATAATACTGAACTTGATATTTTCCCTAATCCTGTTAATTCATTTCTAAATATAAAAAGCGATTATCCACTTGATAAAATTGAAATATTTGATTTATATGGTAGAGAAATTTATACAGATAATAAAGATATTATAAATTTGAATAATTTATCTTGTGGTGTCTATTATATTAAAATATATTCAAATTCACAATTCACACTACGTAAATTTATTAAAAATTAGGGTTTTATTATGCCATTAGATAATAATATTACGAATTATGATAAGAATGATAAAAATGATTTTCAAAAGCAAGATAATCGTAAATTGAATACTAAATCAAAAAAATTTAGATACCATAATGAAAATATAAATTATCCAGAAATATCAGTAATTATTCCCTTGCTTAATGAAGAGGATTCTCTTCCAGAATTATCATTATTATTAGAAGAAGAATTAGGACAAATTACAAAAGGTAAGTACGAAGTTATTTTTATTGACGATGGTTCTACAGATTCATCGTTTAATGTTATTAAAACTATAAATAATAGAAATAACCGTTTTAAATGTATTAGATTTAGAAGAAATTATGGTAAAAGTGCCGCCTTATCAGTAGGATTTCAGAAATGCCGAGGGAAAATTGTAATCACAATGGATGCAGATTTGCAAGATGACCCTAAAGAAATCAAAAATTTAGTTGAAAAAATTAAAGAAGGCTATGATTTAGTATCTGGTTGGAAAAAAGTTAGGCATGACCCTATTAGTAAAACTCTCCCAAGTAAATTCTTCAATTTCGTAACCTCAACTGTGAGTGGTATAAAATTACACGACTTTAATTGTGGTTTAAAAGCATATAAAAGGTCTGTTGTTAAAACTATTAGAATTTATGGTGAAATGCATAGATATATTCCAGCACTTGCACATTGGGAAGGTTTTAAAGTTACAGAAATTCCCGTAAAGCATCATCCACGAGTATATGGGAAATCAAAATTTGGATTTTCACGATTTATTTATGGCTTTCTTGATTTATTGACAGTACTTTTTGTTACAAGATATTTTAAAAGACCATTACATTTTTTTGGCTCGACGGGTACAGCATTATCACTATTTGGTTTAATAATAAATTTATACTTAACTTACGAATGGTGGGTGGGTAAGACATATTTGAGTAATCGCCCACTTGCATTATTTGGTATTGCTTTAATTATTGTTGGAGTACAGTTTATTTCAATGGGGTTAATTGGTGAAATGCTAGTTAAGAATTTTATAAGTTCTAATCCAAATAATTATAGTATTAAGCAGTATATTGAATAATTTTATGAAATATTTATAAATTATTTAATTTCATTCAAACAAAAGCATATTTAATTTGTCATTATAAGTTTAGGATATTAATAAAAGGGAAATTTTATGATTAAAAGAAATATATATTTTTTAATATTATCTTTCCTATTGCTTATTACATTGAATCAATCATCTTTTTCGCAGTTTGATAAAGATTTTAATATTAGTTTCGGAGTTGTTACAACAAGTATTCTTGGTGATAATCGTGCAAAATTACCTATGGTTGCTACCGATGATAGTGAGAATGCTTATACAGGCGGAAGTTTCGGTTATTCACAACCCGGTTTTTCTTTAAAAGCAAATATTAGAGATGATGAAAATAAAATTAGATATGGAATTGGAGTAGATTATTTATTATTTAGTGGACGCGAGCGAATTAATATTACAGGTGGGCGAATAGTCCATTATCTAATGCATGATGTGAATATACTAAGTTTTGGAGCTGATTTTAATTATGTTTTATTAGAATTAGATTTTGCAAATGCAAAAATCTATACTGGTATTGAAGCTAAAATGTATTATTTACATAATATTTCAGCGCAAGTGAAAGAAGACTGGCTCGAAATTGATAAAATGGATAATTTAATCACTCATCCTCCAAAGCCAAATGCATTTCGATTCGGAGGAAGCGTAAAAGCTGGTATCGAAGGAAGATTACGTAAAAAATTATATGTAAACACTGGATTAGCAGTGGGTTTAATTAATTTACTTGGTAGAGATGATGAACGTGGTGAATTATTAACCCCATTAAGATTATTCGAAGATAAAGAAAGTTATGTACCAACATTACAGGTTTTTATATCGCTTCAATACTACCTTTAATATGTAAAAATTATTTAATGATATTTTAATGGATTTGAAAAAATATTCTTATAAGTCTGATTGCAGGCACTTTGTGGGTACCGTTCCTTGTAAACCACATAAACAATTTAATTATCATTGCAATGATTGCCCTATGTATGATAAGACTGATGGCATAATTTTAATTATTAAACTTGGTGCTATTGGTGATGTAATTCGTACTACTCCTTTACTACATAAATTAAAAAAAGAATATCCTACTAAACGAATTTGGTGGCTTACATATTCGCCCGATATTGTGCCCTCTTTGGTGGACAAAATCTTTCATTATGATTTAGAAAGTTTAGAAATCATTAAATCTACTGACTATGATTTAGCTATAAATCTTGATAAAGATTTGCATGCGGGAGCTTTGATTAAAATTCTAAATGCTAAAGAAAAACTCGGATTTACAGTAAAAGATGGCGTACCTGCACCAATAAAAGAAGCCTCTATACCTAAATTTATTACAGGCTTATTTGACGACGCTAACAAAGAAAATACTAAATCATATTTGGAAGAAATGTTCGAAATATGTAATTGGAAATTCGAAGGCGAAGAATATATTTTAGATTGTGATGAGACGATAAAATGGGATTTAATGAATAATAGCAAAAAAGTCATTGGATTAAATACAGGGTGTGGTGCAAGGTGGGTTACAAGACTATGGAATGATAATAATTGGATTGAACTTATCGAAAAATTACAAGCAAATGGCTATTATCCGCTTTTATTGGGTGGAAAGCAAGAAGATGAAAAAAATAAATATTTTGCTGAAAAAACGGGAGCTTACTATCCCGGGTATTTTTCTTTGAGCCTATTTATATCGCTTATGAATCAATGTGATGTAATTGTTTCTGCTGTTACTATGGGTATGCACATTGCAATAGCTTTAAAAAAGCAATTAGTACTTATGAATAATATTTTTAATCCAAAAGAATTTGAATTATATGGTCGAGGTGAAATTGTTCAGCCTACTGCTGAATGTATGTGCTTTTTCCGTCCTAATTGTATAAATAAAGAATATTTTTGTATGGATTTTATTTCTGTTGATGCAATTTATAATGCAATAATTAGAAGTATAAAATAATTGAATTTTCTCTAAAATAAATGAAAAAAAATAAGCTCGCTGAAATAGTCGAACTGAATATAGATTCAGTTGGATTCGAAGGTGTTTGCGTATCTCGATTAAATGATAAAGTAGTTTTTACTAAATTCACTGCTCCCGGAGATATTGTAAACGCTCAAATTTTAAAAAATAAAAAAAGATTTTTCGAAGCAAGAATTGATAGCTTTGTTAAAAAATCTCCTCATAGAATTGAGCCAAAATGCAGACATTTCGGTGACTGTGGAGGCTGCCAATGGCAACATCTCGATTATAAACAGCAATTATATTGGAAAGAAACTAATGTACGAGATGTTTTCGAGCGCATTGGTAAAGTTTCTGTAAGCGAGTATAAAAGCATTTTAAGTGCAAATGAACAATTTTCTTATCGAAATAAAATGGAATTTTCCTTTGGTTCATCTCGATGGTTAAGTCAAGAAGAAATTCAAACGGGCATTGATATAGAAAATAAGGATTTTGCTTTTGGGCTATATATAGCTGGTCGCTATGATAAAATTTTAGACATTCATAATTGTGAAATACAATCTAATTATGCAAATGATATTCTTAATGAAATACGTAGATATTTAATAATTAACAAATTAAACGCATATAATACAAGAACTTATGAAGGATTTTTGCGTAGCTTTATTATTAGACGCTCTCTTTATAATGATGATTATATGACTATTTTAATTGCTCAAACAGCTAAATTGAGTAAAGAAAAAGAGTTTATTGAGTGGTATAAGACAGAATTTGCAAATAATTTTGATAAAATCTCGAATATTGTTTATGCTGTAAATAATTCTAATAACCCAGTTAATATATCAGACACACATATTTTAAAAGGAACGGGCTATTTAACAGAAGATATTCTTGGAGTAAAATATAGAATATCGCCATTTTCATTTTTTCAGACAAATTCATTTATGCTTAATAGTTTTATTTCTCTAATAATTGAAAATGCAGAAATTAGTAGCGATATGATTGTATGGGATTTGTATTGTGGTACTGGTTCGATTACTCTGCCCGCCGCAAAATATGCAAAAAAAATTATTGGTATCGAACTTGTTCAATCATCAATTTTCGATGCAGAAGAAAATGCTAAATTAAATGGTATTGATAATGCTGAATTTATTTGTTCAAATTTGCATAATAAAGAAATTCCAGAATTATTAAATAGTCTTGAAAAGCCCGACATTGTGATTTTAGACCCACCAAGAGCTGGCATAAATCAGAATCTAATTAATCATTTGCTTGAATTATCGCCCAAGAGAATAGTTTATGTAAGCTGTAATCCAGCAACGCAAGCAAGAGATTGCTCAATTTTAAGCGAAAAGTATGATATTGAAACAGTTCAGTCTGTTGATATGTTTCCTCATACCTATCATATCGAATCCATTGTTAAATTGAATTTACGGGCTATATAATGGATTTTAGCGAATTAAAATTTAATATTTCCGAAATCTTTTATTCAATCCAAGGCGAAGGTACAAGAGCGGGTATGCCATGCGTTTTTATACGTATGCAAGGTTGTAAATTAAGATGTGCTTGGTGCGACACAGCATATTCACTTAGATTTGATAAAATTGAAAATTTAATGACTGGCGAAGAAATTATTAATAAAATTCTCGAATATGATTGTAAGTTTATCGAATTTACGGGTGGTGAGCCGCTTGAACAAGAAAATATACATAAAATTGCCTCATTTTTCCTCGAAAAAAATTATATCGTAGCTTACGAAACTGCGGGATATTTAAGCGTGAAGGATATCCCCGAAGGAACTGTTAAAATAATAGATTTTAAAGCTCCGAACTCTAAAATGGAAATTCATAATAATTATGATAATGTTAATTATTTAAATAAAAATGATGAAGTTAAATTTGTATTATTAGATAGACAAGATTACGACTGGGCAAAAGATATTATTAATAAATATAAGCTAAATGAAAGAGTGGACACTATATTATTTTCTCCTGTATTTAATCATTTATCATATCAACAACTTGCAGAATGGATACTCAAAGACCAACTTGATGTAAGACTTCAAATACAAATCCATAAACATATTTGGCATCCAAATAAACGCGGTGTATAATAATTTAATAAATATTATACGTATAAAAAAATGATAGAAATGTTTCCTATAATTTCAAACCGTGTCATTCTAAACGAAACTAATAAACAAATTTTTCTATCTGTACAACACTTTGATAGTTCAGGAAATACCTTTAAATTCGACAAGCTGTAAAGCTTATCCTAACAATTATCTACTATCAATTAGTTATTATTGTTTATCATTTAGCTATTTTATTTTCGAATAATTGTAGGGCAACGCCAGCTATTTGGTCCATATTATAATATTTATAATCTGCTAAACGACCTATGAAAAAGGCATTTTTTAATTTGTCAGCTTCATTTTTATATTTAGCAAATAAATCATTATTTTCTGGACGTGGAATTGGGTAATATGCTTCGTTTTTCCCCGATATAAAAGGCATTGGATATTCATAAGCTATTGTTGTTTTTGGGTGATTTTGCTGAGTTAAATGTTTAAATTCAGTTATACGCGTATAATCATAATTATTTGGAAAATTTATTTGCCCTAATTCTTGAAATTTTGGACTGTCGAAAGTCTCAAAATTAAATTCTAAACTTCGATAGGGCAGTTCACCAAACATATTATCAAAGAAATAATCGAGAGTTCCAGTATAGATTAATTTATCAAATTTAATATATTCGATAGCATCGCGATAGTCGGTGTTCAATAATATTTTAATATTTTTATGATTTAGCATATTACTAAACATTTCAGTATAGCCATTTTTCGGTAAGCATTGATAAGTATCTTGAAAATAGCGGTTATCGCGTGAAATGTAAACGGGCACGCGAGAGCTGACGTTAAAATCAAGTTCTTCGGGTTTTAGTCCCCATTGTTTAACGGTATAACCATAGAACACGTTTTTATAAATATAATCAGCTAATAGTTTAAGTTCAGAATTATCAGTTTCTTTCATTTTAAGAATTGGAATTTTAAGACCAAAACCATATTTTTCTATTAATATATTTTCTAATTTTTCAGCATATTTTTTGGGAAAAAGTTCGTAAATAGAGTTTAAATTAAATGGAATTGGTATATTTTTCCCTTCTATTACTGCTTTTACTTTATGAGTATATGTATTCCATTTAGTAAATTGTGAAAGATAATCAAATACTTTTTTTGAATTTGTATGAAATATATGAGGACCATATTTGTGAACTAAAATACCATTTTCATCATAGTAATCATAGGCATTTCCAGCAATATAATTGCGTTTATCTACTACTAACACTTTTTTATCAAGTTGAGAAGCCATTCGCTCTGCTAAAATTGAGCCTGCGAAGCCCGCGCCAATAATCATATAGTCAAATTTCATATTAATATTTCCTTTTAAATATCATAAAAAAGTATTATTTTTTTAATTTTTCCATAATTTTAAGGTGTTTAACAATAATCTTATTAAATGATAAATTAGTAAATTTATTTTTTATTATTGATTTTTTATATTTCACATTTTCTATTTGATAGCGAAAATTTGAACGAAAATTATTTTGACTTCTATCTGGCAAATTAGTGGCAATAGGCTCGATATTGGTTTCAACAATTTGTTTTAACCTTTTTTTTATATTATTATTATCAACAAATTCATTTATATTATTGTTTTCAAAAGGAGGTTCTGATAGCATTTCGAGATAAAGATTTTTATTATTATCATATTCGATAATTTTCTCAATAAATTCTTCATCATTTGAGAAATCATTATAATTTAAGAAACTTTTTGGGTTAAAATCTTTATATACTAATTCATTACCCCAATACAGCGGAATGCTACCCATTAATAATGGGTCTAAAATTTTTTCAGTAGTATAGCCATCGTGTTTGCTATTTTCGAAAGCAAAGGTAAATTTGAACTTACTAATATAATCTCTTTTTTCTTTCTCAAAACCGGGCAAGGGACCTCCAATATTATTCAAATATTTACCCGCCGAATGTACAAATTTATATTTTGATAATTTATGAAAAAATTCAGTTCTTTTCTTTGGACCAGGGTTTGAGTAAATAAAAGTACAGAAATTATCTTTTTGTGATAAATATTTTTCGGGATCTCTTGCTTTTGTTAATTCAGCGGCATCAATCATCAAAGCATATAATGGCAATCTATAATTTCTTGGATTATCGGAAAAATCAAAAGAAAAAGCCCAATCACATTCGTTAAAATTTGGTCGGCAATTCTCACCGGTAAAAAATACGCGTTTACAGCGATAACGCAGATGATTAATACCAAAAACAGAATAGAAAAGAATATCGGGCGACTCGGGGTCCAGCTCTACATCATACATTTCTTTTAATAAATTATAAAAAATATTATTATTTGGAATAAAAGTACTCCAAAAATCAACAAAATATATTTTAATTTTCTTTTTCAAAATTTTTCTTTTTTATCGAAAATAAACAATATTAAATAATTTTTTTCTTCGGAAATAGTTTTGGAAATTTATCTTGTAATATGATTTCTAATTTAGCCCAATAATATACTAATACTATGAAGAATATTTCTATAAGAATTGCAACAATAATGACCTCATAAGGATTTAGCGATTTACCAAAATAATACGCAAGCCCGTGATTTAAACCCGTTCCGTATATTAAAAATATATGGACAACATAAATCATCATCGTACTTTTACCGATGGAAGATAATAAATCTGGTATTTTCACAAGATTGGAAATAATAGCCAAAATACCGAGAACTATATGAACATTTCCAAGATGGTAATACAGAAAATTATTCCTATTAAGATAATCAAAATTAGAATTATTTGTTAGATTAAATAAAAAATCCAATATAGAACCACTATAATAGTGTAAAATTAGCCCTAATAACAGCATAGCAATTGCAAAAATATTATTAAAAGCTAAATTTACTCTTTTAGAAAGTAAATATCCAAGCAATGCACCCCACATAACAAATCCAGTCCACGGTATAATAGGAAAGTTCGAGCCATAAGCCTTAGTAAAATATGACGCTATTGGAATTGGTAAAAAACTAAAATCTACATCAACAATACTTGGATAAAAATAAAAAGCCGAACTTGCAAAAATAAAATATATTAGCCAAACATAAATCTTAGTAATTCGATGAATAAAATAACTAAGTAATATTAACCCCAAACCAATTGCAATGCAATGAAGTGCATCGACAGCAAAAGCAAATTTATAATTTAAAAAAGAGAACTCTTTTGATGAAAAAATTATATCAAAATTAAAACGCAGTGCATAACCAAGCAATAATAAAATTACTACACGTTTCATTCCTTTATAAAATCTTTCATTTTTGCGAATGGGTAAATTTTTTCTTAATAATAAATAAGAAAAAATCGTGCCTGCTGAAAAGAAAAATACTGGGGCAGTTACGCCTCGCATTTGGTCCCATAATGAAAATAGCCAATAAGAACTATCGCGATAAATTGGATCAATTAATGAATCAACAGTATGCCCTTGTACCATCATAAGAATTGCATAAGCACGCATAACATCTATAAATAATAGACGTTTAGAGTGTTTGCTATGGTCGTAAGAAGCTATATTGTTTTGCATATTTATTTTTTCCAATTACTAACAGTTTCCCAAGCAATATCTTGCAAATATTTTGCAATTTCCGGATTCAGATTATCCGTATAAGATGATGTAGAAGGGTGTTTTCCTGTTAAAAAGCTATAAAAAACACAAGAGGCAAGAAAAGAACCATTTTTATTCGGATGTTTAAAATCAGAATAAAGCTCAATATCTTTTCTTTCATCAAGAACTTTCTGCCAAGCAATACCCACAGGAACTACTTCGCATTTTAAATCTTTAGCAAGTGAATTATATGAATTAGCAATAAGTTTTGTCATTTCTGAATTATCTTTATAACAAAAAGTCATATAAAAGATTGCTTTTGAGCCGTTTTTACGAATTTCTTTAACAAATAATCGTGAATATTTATGAAAATCTCCTTTATTAATAATCGAGCCATTACTATATTCTTGTAATACAACGATATCCCAATTAGTTTCTTTTATTTTCTTTAATGCTTTACCTTTTTTAAAATGCCCAGATAAATGTTCGCCTCCCGGTGCAACTTTTTGAGAATAAATTTGAAGTTGTGGGCTTGAATTAGCAAACATTTTTTTCAAAATATTATCTAAACCGCTATTGTAATGAGTAAGACTATTGCCTATGAAAAGAATTTTAAGTGGGCGTTTGGTAAAATCATTTTTACTATATTGTGAGCAAGCAGATGATATAATTAATAATAAAATAAATAAAATATATTTTGAATAATTTACCCAATTATTTTTAATAAAATTATTCTTTGCTATTTTATTATTTTTTAAAAAAAACAAATTATATTTATAATATTTTATCAATATGCTAAAAAAATTATTTCAAAAAATAATGATTTTAAAAAAAATCAATAGTATTCAATGGGGTCATTAATACCCGCATTTTTGAAACCTCTTTTTCTTAAAATACAAGATTCGCAATGCCCGCAAGCTTTATCAGAATTAGAATAACAGCTCCAAGTCAAATTAAAAGGAACACCATTTTTATGCCCATATTTAATTATTTGAGACTTTGTGTTATCTATAATTGGAGTTATGATTCGAATTTCGGTTTCGGGCTTAGTACCAAGAGCAATAGCCGACTCAAAAGCAGAAAAAAAGGATTTTCTACAATCTGGATATCCGCTTGAGTCCTGCTCCATAGCACCAATATAAATAGCTTGTGCGGGAATAATTTCTGCCCAGCTTGTTGCAATAGCTAATATATTAGCATTTCTAAATGGCACGTAAGTGTTTGGTATTGAGCCAGAACCAAGTTGTGACTCAGATATTTCAATATTACTATCAGTTAGAGAAGAACCACCAATTTGAGTAAGAAAACTAGTATCAACCACTAAACGATTTTTTATATTATAAAAATCACATATATTATTAAATGATTCTAACTCTTTACTCTCTGTTCTTTGCCCGTAATTAAGATGTAAAGAATAAATATTATATCCTGCTTTTATAGCATAATCTAAACATACGGCTGAATCCATACCGCCAGAAAGTAAAACTACTGCGTTATTTTTTTTAATTTTATCCATTAATATTTAATACTTGCTAAAAATGATTGAAAAACTTCATCTACTTCTCTCGAATTGGGCTGAATATTGTTTTTAATATTTATTGGAACTATAGAAACTTCATAGAAATCACCAGTTGAAGAAACATAAACAGCACTTTTAGCAACCAGACTTCCACTTGTAGAAGAGTATTCATATTTAACATACTCTTGATTTCCCATATTTATAGTTTGATATTTGCCTATTTGCTTTATTCCGCCAAGTGTTTTATTCTCACGTCGTTCATAAGATATTCTTGCTAATCCGTAAAGCCCTTCTTTTGAATAAGTCTCATCAACAATTTCATTATTACGAATATGAGAAAAAATTGCTGACAATGTATAGTCTGGATTAACTGCTACTGCTATCACATCTGAGTTAATTCTCGATTCTACATCAACTAAAAACCAATTCAAAGGTAAAAAAGCAATCATATCACCTTTGTCGGAGCGTATTAAATTGTCAGACATTTTTAAAATTGGTTTTGGACTTAATGTAATTTCAGGTTCGAAATTTGTTGTCTCATCTTTATGAATAACAATTATACAACTCTGAAAAAAAATTATTATTAAAATCAATCCAAAATATTTTGTTATAGTATTATTTAGTTTCATAAAAAATATTAATATTCTTCAATATGTAATGAGCCGCATTGCTCATTGCGATGTATAGTAAAATTAAATTTATTTAGATAATTTGTAACGGACTCAATCATTTTGGGGTTCCCACATAAAAAGAAATGCGTCTTATTAGGATTAATCTCAATTTTAGCTTGATTTTGCAATATGTTATCATCGAGATGTTTTTCGATATAACCCGTTAGACCAGACCAAGTAGAATCGGCTTTGAGTAAAGTAGGGAAATAATAAAAATTATCGAAGTTTTTCTCAATAAATCTTAATTCACTATAATACCCTAAATCCCAAGGATAAGCCGCACCGTGAACAACAGCAAGTTTACTTGTGCGATGCTCCTGAAGATGTGACCTTAAAAAACTCATATAAGGAGCTAATCCAGTACCAGTAGCAATCATCACAATATCACAATTGGGTGGAACTTGATTTAGGTGAAATAATCCTTGAATTTTAGTATCAATCCACATTCTACGACCTTGGGTAAGATTAAATAATCTCGGAGTAAGTTGCCCAGATTTAACTTGGCTAATATAAAATTCAAATTCCGAGACCTCGTGCTTTGCCGATGCTATTGAATAATGTCTTTTAATCAACAAATTATCTGAAATTGGCTCAATAGTAACAACTGAATTTGCTGATCTTTCCTCGTTTGATAATAAGCCAATCGTTGTATATTGACCAGCGATAAACTCATTACGAGGCTCATCGGTTTTAATCCTTAAAATCATCAAATCTGGTGTTAATAAAATTTTACCTATAACTGTTGCATTATATATTGATGAGTCCATTTCTTTTTTTAAATTTATTTTAAATAATTAGCATTATTAGTTTTGTTACAAAAAATTAAAACTATATTCTTAACATTTTATTTGCAAATATTATTTGACGTATAATAGTTTATTTTAATTAGTATGATATGAAAAATAATATAAATTGCAATATTTTAATAATATAATTTTTAATAAAATTTGAAAAAAAGTAAAATTTAATTCTCTTTTTAAAAAAAATCTTATTAATTTATAAATATATCAATCTCAAATAATAAAAATTATTTTTCTTATTAACAAATAAATTAAAAGAAATGGCAAATAGAGAAAGATGGGGAAGCCGAATAGGTTTGATTCTTGCAATGGCTGGCAATGCAGTTGGATTAGGTAATTTTTTAAGATTTCCCGTACAAGCGGCTCAAAATGGCGGTGGTGCATTTATGATACCGTATTTTATTGCTTTTTTGTTGCTCGGCATCCCTTTGATGTGGGTTGAGTGGTCAGTAGGAAGAATTGGTGGACGACATAATCATGGCTCTTTGCCCGGTATGTTTGATGTGATGTGGCGGCATCCAATTTCTAAATATCTTGGCATTTCGAGTTTATTTGTCTCTACAATTATATTAATTTATTATTGTTATATAGAATCTTGGACTCTCGGATTTGCATATTTTTCTTTAACAAAAGAATATTTCAATCAGGAATCACTCAGCCAAATGCAATCCTTTTTGCATAGTTATCAAGGAATTGAAAAGGGCAATTTTGACGGCATTGGCATTGCATATATATTTTTAGTGATTACTATATTTTCAAATTTTTTCATTTTATTTCACGGAATTAAAGGTGGTATTGAAAAATTTGTAAAAATAGCTATGCCCTTACTACTCTTTTTTGGAATATTTCTTGCAATTTATGTCTTTACAATTGGAACACCAAATCCAGCGAACCCTGAAAATAGTGTTTGGGCTGGTTTAGCTTTTATATGGAATCCAGATTTTAGTGCCTTGACTGATGCAAAAATTTGGCTTGCCGCCGCTGGGCAGATATTTTTTACTCTTAGCGTAGGAATGGGTACTTTGCAGGCTTATGCAAGTTATTTAACAGATAAAGACGATGTTGCTCTTAGCGGACTTGCTACCTCATCTTTAAATGAATTTGCCGAAGTTGTTTTAGGCGGAACAATTGCAATTCCTATTGCAGTAGCATTTTTTGGATTAAGCACGACTATGATTATTGCACAAGGAGGCTCTTTTAATCTTGGATTTGTGTCTATGTCCGTAGTATTTCAACAATTACCTATGGGTAATATACTCGGTTTTATATGGTTTTTCTTACTATTTTTCGCGGGTATTACCTCTTCTGTTGCAATGGCTCAGCCTATAATTTCATTTTTAAAAGAGCAGTTTAATTTTTCACATATAAAATCTGTTTCTATCGTTGGAATTGGAATATTTGTTTGCGTTCAATTCGTTGTATTCTTCTTTCAATTTGGATTTCTTGACGAAATGGACTATTGGGCAGGTACTTTTGGATTAGTCGTTGTTGCATTATTAGAAGTGATTGTTTTTGCTTGGATTTATGGAATGGATAAAGGTTGGGAGGAAATCAATCGTGGTGCTGATATTAAAGTACCAAAGATTTTTTATTATATAATCAAGTATATTACTCCGCTTTATATTGCTTTTATTTTGATTTATTGGACTGTTATTGATGCAATTCCAATTTTATTTATGAAAAATCAAATTCAAGAAAATATTCCATATCTTTGGGGTGCGAGAATTATGATGATTTTAGTATTTTTAATTTTTGTATTTATGGTTTATAAGGCTTGGGCTTTAAACAAAGATAAATTTGATTATCACAAAACTATAATATAGTTAATAGGTGGCTAAAATGACTACTCTCGGAATAATTTTTATGGTAAGTGCTTGGACTTTTGTTACAGTTTTAGTTATTTATACCTTTAGTAAGGCAATGAAAAAGAATCAGCTTTCTCAAGATGATTAATTAAAAAAGTAGATTTTTTTCTTTTTGGCTTTTTTCTAAATTTAATAATTTATTCTTTGTATCTAAGCCGCCAGCATAGCCAACTAATTCATTGTTTTTGCCTATAATTCGGTGGCAAGGTACAAAAATAGAAAGTGCATTCGCGCCATTAGCATTTGCTACTGCTCGAACTGCACTTTCCATACCAATAGATTTAGAAAGCTCGGAATATGTTGATATTTCGCCATACTTTATGTTTTGCAAAGCTTTCCATACTTTTTTTTGAAATTCAGTACCTATGAATAATAAAGGAACATTAAATTCACCAAGTTTTTTTTGAAAATATTTTTCGAGTTCATTAATTGCATTTTCAATTATATCGCTCGTTCCCCAAATATAATCGCTTTTTAGACCCATTTTTATTCTATTATCTATCGAATCACGCATTTTACGATATTTCCAATCAGATAAACATAAAAATTCGCCGTAAGAGCCAATTATCAACTCTCCAAAAGGAGATTTGTAATATTTTATAATTATATTCAAATTAGTTTAAAATTTCAAAAATAACATTACTAATTTTATCTATCTCGCTATCGCATAAATATGGATGCATTGGCAAACTAAAAATTCTCGATGAAATATCTTCTGAAATTGGAAAATCGCCAAAATTATAATTTAAATTTTCGAAGGCTGTCTGTAAATGCAATGGTTTAGGGTAATAAATAACTGTTGGAATTTGTTGCTCTTTTAATAAATCCATTATTTTTGTTCTTTCTTCATTTGATTTTGCCAATACGGAATACTGAGCCCATACGCTTGAATAATTTTCAAAAATTATCGGAGTTTTTAATATATTTTTTAAATTATTTGTATATCTTTTTGCAACCCTATTTCTTTCAGCAATTTCTTTATCAAAAATACTTAATTTAGATAGTAATATTGCGGCTTGTATCGTATCGAGCCTACCATTAATACCAATTCTTACATTATTATATTTATCATCGCCTTGTCCGTGAACGCGTATCGAAATTAGCTTTTCATACAATTCATCATTATTTGTAAAAATTGCACCACCATCACCATAGCAGCCGAGTGGTTTAGCAGGATAAAAAGATGTTGCCGCACAATCACCAAAAGAACACGATTTATTCCCATTATATGTTGCGCCAAAGCTTTGTGCCGCATCTTCTAATACTAATAAATTATATTTTTTTGCAATAGTATTAATTTTGTCATAATCAGCACATATACCGAATAAATCAACGGGAATTATTGCTTTGGGATTAAGTTTTCCCTCTTTTAAAACATTTTGAATTGCTTTTTCGAGCATTTCAAAATCAATATTATATGTATCTTTATCAATATCAACAAAAACTGGAGTTGCTCCAAGCAGTTGTATTACCTCAGCTGTAGCAATAAATGTAAAAGGACTTGTAAAAACAGCATCGCCTCGACCAATATTCCAAGCCATAAGAGGGATTAGTAAGGCATCGGTACCGTTTGAGCAAGAAACGCAGTATTTTGTGCCAGCATATTGAGCAAGTTGAGATTCGAGTTCCTTAATTTCCGAACCCATTATATAAGCACCGCTATCGAGTACTCTATTTATTCTTTTACTAATATCATCTTTTAAAATTTGATATTGAGCATTCAAATCTATAAAATTCATTTAACAATCAGTAAATATTAAAAAATCAAAAGTAAATATAATTATTTTTCTACACAATTTATTTCGTTTAAGAATTTTTAAAATATTATAAGTAAGTATAATAATGATAATATATAATTTGATTTTTTTTTAATTACATTTTATGAAAATAAAACAACAATTATATTTTATTACAATAATTAGAAAATTAAAATAAAAATTTATCCTAATTCAAAAGTAGTGATTCCAAAAATTTTGTCAGTATCAATATCTGGTATTACTTTCGAATACATACGAGCAGTTTCGAATACCATTTTCATATCATAATTTTTAGCTAATCGTTTGGCATCTTCGTTTATTGAAGGTATATCAAGGTAAAGCAATTCATCAATAGCATAATGAGCAAGTGATTTATATAATTCATTAGCAATCTCGTAATTTTCTGCAAATAAAGGTCCTATTTTAAATCCAATACGACAAGGGCGAATAGTGCCGTAACCAAGAATTTCATTATTTTCAAAATATATATTCGTATAGGCATTTGGCATTTTTAACCAAGCGTCTAAAAATTCTTTTCTTGGCTCTTGAAAATATTTAAAATCATATTCATAGATTGAATTTTTGTTTATTGTATCGGCTCTAACTATTTTATCCGAATGAGAGTAATCGCTTCCTACTCCTTCGAATCGTGCATTTTTATATGCAAAATTAAATCCTAATCTTTTATAATTTTCTACTCTATTTATAACGCCATCAATTCCAATATTACAAGATTTCAAATGATTTAATGCTCTAAGCCCTAATCTTGTACCTATAATATCATTTCTATGTTCTTCTGTTACAATATAAAATCCAATAAAACCATAATTATTAGAATATTTTACGGCAGAAATGCAACCAACAATTTCTGAATTAAGCTCAGCAATAAAAAATCCATTGGGATCTTGATGATAAAATGCCCACCCGTCTGCAAGCCCCGGATTCCAGCCTTCTTTATATGCTAAATATGTTGCTATTTCTAATTCAGCAAGTTCCATTTTTCTTATTATTAGCGACATAAAACTACTCAATCATATTTTGTTGAAACAATTTTTAAATTAATTATTTTCCTTTTACATTTACAATTCCCGAACCGCTTATAGAGAAAATATCGCTATTATACATTGCATTTGCAGTAACTGGACCTAACTTAAATTTTCCGGGAACTACGGCTCTTACAACATAATAAAATGATGTATTTTCAGTAAAATCAAAATAAATATTCACCCTATCATCACGATAATCAAAGTGCTTCGGCTCTTGCGAGTATTTAATCCAAGTATAAGATTTTGTATCTTTTAATCGAGGATTTTCAACTTCTAATCCAGCAGGCAACAAATCACTTATCAGCATATCATTTACATTCATTCCGTAGTTTTCACTCGAAATTGATAATTGTACTATTATCTCGTCGCCAGATTTAAAATTCAGTTTTTTAATCTCTTGCCCGCGTTTATCGTAAAATGTTCTTCTTACTTTAAGATAATTATCTTTTTCCTCATATTTTCCATCTTTGGGAATACCATAAGAATTAATGAAATAATAGGCTTTTCCTTCTGCTTTCGAGTTTAGTAAAATTTTTGCAGAATGGCTAATTGCGTTAATACTCATTTTTTTATCATCAAATTGAGCTATTTCATTTTTGTCATCATTAGCAAAAATATTTACGGGTTTATTATTTGCCGCCAAATTAAGTGATTTTCCAAGGGCTAAAAATCCAAAAGCGGCTTCTTGAGTAGTCATATCTTTTTTATTTTTAAGCATTTCACCAAGTTGCTTTGTCATTGATATTATTCTATTATCGTTTGGCTCGGAAACAATTATTGAATAAAGTGAAATAGCAAAATCTCTAATTGGCGAACTCATTGCAGTATTTGGAAAAATTACATAGCTTGTATTTTCAGTTTTGACACTTCCTATTATTCTTTTATAATTTCCATTATCGCCCGCTAACTTATAAGCACTTGCAAGTAGAATTTTTGAATCATTAGTTAAATCATTTAACTTATTTTTATAAAAATTCATCGTACTATAATCAGCTCGGCCTGCTAACGATAGAACAAATAGCCCATAAATTGCTTCGCGAGGGTATTGCTGAATTTTTGATAACTTATTTCCAACCAACATATTATATATTGTTAGCTCAGCATTTGCAGATTTTAATTTTAAATAATTTAAGGCTTTTTCGATAGAATTATCACTAACATTATATCCTTGATTTTTAGCAGAAATTAAAAAATGAGTTGTATAGCAACTTGTCCACCAATGTCCTGAATATTCGGACTCCCACATTCCCCAAGAGCCGTCGGGCAACTGTAACATTTTAGTTCTATCAATTACGCTTATTATTATTCGCTCACCATCTTTATCCTTGTATTTATCATTTGTGATTCGCGATACTTTTGCTAAATCGGGATAATATAATAAAGGAAAGGCTTGCGAAACCGTCTGTTCCATACAGCCGTGAGGATAGTTTAATAAAAATTCAAGTCCATTAATATACTCAACAACGGGAGTTTTACTCATTGTTAAATATGTTACAGAACTTCCACTTTCAAATTTATTAGAGAAATTGAATTCTTTTTTATTATTTCCGCTAATCGAACCACTTTTATAATATTTTGTAAATACTGCAGGATATCTTATTGGTAAATTTATACTTTCTGATTGACTTTCAGATTTTGAATTTGCAAAAAGTTCTATTTTGCCGAGTCCCTCGTAATTTAGTGCTTTAACATTAAAATTCACTCTTTTTTCGGAATTTGCGGGTATAGAAATTGAATTATCTTTGAAATTTTCAATTTTAAGTGGACCAGAACTTTTTATATTCAATGATACTTGCATTGTATTATTTGTTGTATTCGATATATTTACCGATGAAAATGACTCATCGCCGGTTGTTAAAAAGCGTGGCATAGCCGAACTCAATATAATTGGGTCACTTATAGTCATATTTTTAGAATCCGAACCAAAAGCATCGTCAATATATGCAACTGCAGAAATTCTTACAGAGCCAGAAAACTTTGGTAATTCAAATTCAAATTTAGCCTCGCCCTTTGAATCTGTTTTTAATATACCGCTCCATTTTGCAAGTGGTATAACTCTTTCATCAGCAAATTTATTCATAACAAAATTATCGAATACTTCGTCGAAACCTTCGCCACCACCAAAGCTTAATTTCTTTGATTTTAATTCAGGGAAAATAATTCTATAAACATCATAAGTACTCACTCCGAGTGCCATTTTTTCATAGAAAAATTTATGTGGATTTGGAGTTTCGCTTTTCTTAATTTGATGAATTCCTTCGTCAACAACTGCAATTGTAACGTTTACATCTTTATGCGCCAATGTTTTTACCGTTACAGTTTGTTTAACACCACTTCGTGAATTTTCATTTGCACTAATACTAATTGGTAAAATAGTTGATTTTTTATCTACTTTTATAGGTAAATATCCATAGGCGACATTAATTGGTATCGAAATATCTACTAATGGTTTAATTAAAACAGCAGAAACATAAATATTTGGCAAATATGAGTCTTTAATATCAAGATTGAGTTCGGCGGTTTTCTCTCTTGTTGTTAAATTATAATTTTCGATTATGCCGCCACGCTCTATTGTAACGATTAGCCTTCCATTGAATGGAGTTCTGAACATTAATTTTGCTTTATCACCAATATAATAATTTTCTTTCTCAGAATAAATATCAATATAGCCCTCTTTACTTACCTGAAAAGCATTCGTAGAGCTGAAACCATAGCCATAAGCCATCATTTCATAACTTGAATAAGACAAAGAATTTGGGTAGCTTACTCTTATTTCGTAAATTCCCGAATTAGTTGGTTTAAATCCAATTTTACCATTTTTTCCATCTATAACAATATCTTTACTTAATACTAATTCTTCACGCTCTTGATTTTCATAATAAATATAATCACTATATTCGGACCTTCTTGCAACTGTCTGCCAATATTTTCTTACTACGCTAACGCTTGCTTTTACTTTGCCCGCAGATTCACCATTTGATTTTACAGCAACAAGCGGTATATCATAATATTGATTTATATTTAGCCAATTATTGATTTTTCCTATTCCAAAGAAATGAGACTGAGTTTCTATTGGAACAATTTTATTTATATACACAGGTCGAGATGATTCATCAAAAACTGTAAGACTAATGTTTGCTTCTATTAATCCCGAATTTTCAAATTCTGCGAGTGGTATTTGAAAACTTATATTTCCTGAATTATCAGTTTGACCTGAAAATTCTTGATATTTTTCATCAATTTGTGTGTTTTTTATTTCGAAAGAATAATTTTGTAAATCTCGATTTTTAAATTGTTTTTGTCTTAAACTAATTTCAGCATTATATTCTCTATTTACTGCTGGTGTGCCAAATAGATTTTCTGCAAGCGCAGATACTTTAATTATTTCATTAGATTTATATTCATTTTTATCAGTTTTTAAAGTAAGCTTTATTCTCTGAGGAACGAATTGCTCAATATTAATTTTTCTTTCACCAATTGCAAGATTTTGCGAAGTAAGTGCTTTTATTCGATATGAGCCAGTAATTATATTTTCGGGTATTTTAAAAATTGTAGAAAAACCACCATTTTCATCGGTTTCGAGCATAAATTTCTTAAAAATCTTTGAATTAGGCATTAATAATTGAATTTCAACGGGTAAATTTTTGAGTGTCTTACGATTTTCATCTCTTATAATACCCGCCATCACAAGCGAATCGCCCGGTCTGTAAAGCTCTCTATCGCCATATAAAAATGCTTTATATCCGCTACTTTCTGCACCGTCTAAATTATCAAAAATATAATTTGAAAAAATAGTATTTTCAGATAGTAATAAGTAATTTATATCATTATTTTTTTCAACTTTTATTAATTTAGGAATTTTTGTTTCTTTTCGCTTATTTAATTCTCTAAAATATACAACTCCAGAATTATTAGTAACGAGATCCTCAACTATTTGATTATTCTCGCTAATTAATCTAACTTTCGCTCCTTGAATTGGTTCAGCATTATCTAATGAATTAACACTTACAAATAAATCATCATTATTAGTTTTTGCAATTATTCCAATATCGCTAATTGTTATTATTTTATCAGTTTGTAGGGATAAATTTGTACTATCAATAAGCCGAACAACGTAAACCCCTCTATCTCTTATATAATCTTTAAAATCTAATTTTAAAAGGCTAATATTCCCTTTTTTCTCAATACTCGATAAATCTATATTACTATTATAAACTAAATCACCATATTTATTTGTATTATAATAAGACCAGCTATAATCCATATCCTCATTATCATCATAGTAAAAATCATAAGCTCTGCCAGCATTAAATATTTGAATTATATTATTTTCATAAATTTTATATACATTCAAATTTAACGTTTTTACACCATTTAATCGGACTGCAACATATCTACTGCCTTTTGATGGCAAATATATTGCGTCTTCCTCCACGAACTCAATCATTTTTTCTAATTGATTAAATTGAACGAACTGTACGTCGTTTTCTTTAAGAGTATTACCCAAAACATTAGGAAAATCTTTATTTAGAGTAATTTTATAAGTTTCGCCGGGTTCGAAATCGCCAATTAATAGCATTCGATTTTTGAAAATTTCAATTTCGTAATTGACTTTTGGTTCTATATTTATAAATGATGAATAGTCTATATCTTGATTTAATAAATAATTAAAATAATATGTTAAATCGCCGCGTTCAGTATTTGTAGAGGTCTCCGTCCAAACCACCTCGAAATCGTCGCTACTACTAATATTTTTTTCCCAAGTAATAGATTTTTGGGTATTCGTTGTAATTGCATCGCCGACTACAAGCCCTTTATCAATTACAATTTTTAAGATATTTTCTTTTTTATTTGTAAATTTATTCAAATTTAAATTAAATTCTAATTCTTGACTATTAAGAAATACTATATTTTGTGGAGAGTACTGCTCATTATTTAGATAAATAGAAATAATATTTTCATCAGCAGAATATTTAAACGGTACAGATAATTTAAAACTAACATTTAATTCTTTTGCTGAATTTATTGGGTTTTCAGTCCAAAAATGATTTACATTTTCAAACTCTAATTTACCAGAATTGAAAGTAAAAATATTATTTTTTGGTAGGTTTAAATCCTTAACGCTATTAACAATAGATTCTAAAAGTGTAGCACTATATTCAGTTACTAGAAGTATGCTCTTGTCATCGGGATAAAAAGTAAGTTCGTTTCCTCTATGCCAACGGAATTGCCCTTTAATAGGAGGGTCGAATTTGATATATTGAGTTGTATCATATTCATCAGTACTATTTGGATTCTTCAAATCCCTATCGAAAACGAATCTAATGACTTCATTATTTGATATTGTTGCGTTATCCCCAATATTTGATTTTAGAACTTGAACGCTATTTCTAGTCGAACAGCCGAAAATAAAAAGAATAATTATCAGCCCAAAATACAGATTCTTCACAATAACTCCCCCTTAATAATTTGATTAGAATTGTATGTAAATATAATACTTTTTATTTAAATTACTACTATATTTATCTAAAAAATAAATGAATAATTGTAATATTTTAATAAAAAAATTTGATTTCTTAAATTCGATTAAAAACTGTGATTTTCTGGAGTTTATAGATAATTTTGACTTTATTGTTTAGAAGTTATTTTTGTAATTCCGAGTGTTCAAAATTAGTTGATAGCTGAACAAATATCAATTAATTTTAGTTTTTTTGTTATTGTTCAGAATGACTATTATTTCTATCATATTACTCATAAATATATATAATTCAAAGTGTTTATTAATTATTTATTAACATACTATTAACATATTATCATATTCAAATATAATCATAAATATTTCGACTTAATATTTTTTTACCCATAAATTATATTCTATGTTCAAAAGAATACTCATTGCCAATCGAGGCGAAATTGCAGTAAGAATTATGAGATCATCGCGTGAAATGGGCATCGAAACTGTTGCCGTTTACCACGAAGTTGATAAAGAAGCTCTTTTTGTTAATTATGCAGATTTTGCTTATCGCCTTTCGGGCGAAACTCCTAAAAGCGCCTATCTTGATATGGAGCAAATTATCAATATAGCAAAAAAATGCGATGCAGAAGCTATTCACCCAGGTTATGGTTTTTTATCAGAAAGAGCAGAATTTGCAAGAAAAGTTAGCGAAGCGGGTATTAAATTTATTGGACCAAGTGCTGAATCTATCGAAATGATGGGTAGTAAAACAAAGGCACGTGAATTAATGATAGAAGCTGGCGTACCTGTAGTTCCCGGCACAAAAGAAAAAATCGTTGATATAAATAGGGCTATTGAAATTGCTTGCGAACTTTCCTATCCTATACTTTTGAAAGCGGCTGCAGGTGGTGGTGGCAAAGGTATGCGTAAAGTGTTTAACTCCATTGATTTAGAGCCATCTTTCGAAGCCGCTCAAAGAGAAGCCCTCAAAGCATTTGGTGATGATTCTATTTATCTCGAAAAATTTATCGAAAACCCTAAACATATTGAAATTCAAATTCTTGCTGACGAGCATAATAATTATGTACATTTAGGTGAAAGGGATTGCTCAATACAAAGACGGCATCAAAAAGTTATCGAAGAAGCACCCTCAACAATTTTAGACGATGAATTAAGAGCAAAAATGGGTGAAGTCGCTGTTAATGCGGCAAAGACCTGTGGATATTATAACGCTGGAACGGTTGAATTTTTACTTGATAAAGACAAAAATTTCTATTTTTTGGAAATGAATACAAGATTACAAGTCGAGCATCCTGTTACAGAAATGGTTACGGGTATTAACCTTGTAAAAGAGCAAATTAAAATAGCTTATGGCGAAAAACTCGCTTACACGCAAGATAATATTAAATTAAATGGTTATGCTGTCGAGTGTAGAATTTATGCAGAAGACCCTTTTAATGATTTTATGCCCGATACGGGACTAATTAGCTATCACCGTCAGCCCGCAGGTTATGGTGTAAGGCTTGATAGCGGCGTTGAATCTGGTTCGGAGGTTACTATTCATTTCGACCCTATGCTCTCGAAATTAATCACTTTTGGTAAGGATAGGTTAGAAGCAATAAGCAGAATGGAAATGGCACTAAAAAATTATCAAATCAAAGGGGTTCAGACAATTATTCCATTTCTTCTACAAGTTATGCAACACCCCGAATTTCGTTATGGTTGGTTTGATACGGGATTTATCGAGCATTCATTTGATTTTGATTCATTAGAAAAAATGAAGTTGGAACAAGAAGAAATCATTGCCGCGATAGCCGCTTATGGATTAAGAATATTCCAAGATTCGCAACAACCATCAGAAATTAAGCCTCAAATAAGTAAGTGGAAAGAAAAAAATCTATTATTAAGAAGATTAATATAATAAAATAAAGAAAAATATATATGGAAGATTTACTGATAAATATTGATAAAAATGAATATAAAATTCATTATGACAAAAATAATCATAGCGTTATATTTGTTGATGAAAAACCCTTTGAAATCGAATTATTAAAAAAGAATAGTTCTGATGTGTTCTCTTTTGTCGTTAATCAGAAAATTTATCAAGTATCACTAAATTTTGATGAAAATAATAGTCTCGTTATAAGCCATAATGGAATTGAATATAAAATTGAATCAACAAATGAAATGAAAAAATTGCTCGGTCAATATATCATAAATTCATCAAATAATAATAAATCTTCTGCGGGCTTAATAAAAGCACCAATGCCCGGATTAGTGGTTAAAATACTTGTAAAAGAGGGTATGCAAGTTATTGAAGATGATAAATTAATCGTTGTCGAAGCAATGAAAATGGAAAATACTCTTAAATCACCTGTATCGGGACTTGTTAAATCAATAAAAGTAGAAGAAGGGCAAGCAGTAGATAAGGGCGCTATTTTACTTGATATTGAAGTGTAATATTTTTTGAATTTTCTTTAAAATTCATATTAGAGTTTGATATTTTTATTTATAAAAATATCTTTAAATAGTAAAATTTTGCAACTATAAATATATTAAACAATTCTGGAGAATAATTATGAACTACCTTCTTACCGAAGAGCAATTAATGCTAAAAGACCTTGTTAGTAAATTTGGAAAAGAAAAAATCTCACCCGTAGCCTCTGAAAACGAAAGAAATCACCGTTTTCCAACCGAAATTATCCAAGAAGCTGGCGAACTTGGATTAATGGGCGTTGCATTTCCTACTGAATATGGTGGAGCGGGAATGGATTTTATTTCCTATTTTTTAACAATAGAAGAATTATCTCGCTGGTGTGCTTCGACGGGTGTTATCGTTTCTGCACATTCATCTCTTGTATGCGACCCAATTTTTAGATATGGAACAGAAGAGCAAAAACAAAAATATCTTCCTGATTTATTGAGTGGTAAAAAAATTGGTTCATTTTCTTTGACTGAATCAGAAGCTGGTTCTGACTCGGGTGCTACTCGAACTACTGCAAAATTTGATGGTGAAAATTGGGTGCTTAATGGTTCGAAATTATTTGCTACAAATGGTCAAGAAGCTGATGTATTCGTTTTAATTGCCTCAACTGAGCCATCGCAAAAAACGCGTGGTGTTACCGCATTTATCGTAGAAAAAGAAACACCGGGATATAAAATTGGTAAAGTAGAAAGAAAACTCGGTATTAAATCATCTTCAACTACTGAAATTATTTTAGAGAATGTGGTTGTTCCGCCTTCAAATATGCTTGGTGAACTTAATAAAGGTTTTAAAGTTGCTATGACAACTCTCGATGGTGGTCGTATTGGTATTGCATCACAAGCACTTGGAATAGCACGTGCTGCAATCGAAGATTCTATTAAATACGCAAAAGAGCGCCATCAATTCGACCAGCCAATTGCAAATTTCCAAGCAATACAATGGATGATTGCAGATATGTGGGTTCGCTATGAAGCGGCTTGGTTACTTACTTGGAGAGCGGCAAAAATGAAAGAAGAAGGTCTTGATTATAACCGTGAAGCCGCTATGGCAAAGCTCGATGCTTCGGAAGTTGCTATGTTTTGTGCTAATCGTGCAATACAAATTCACGGTGGTTACGGTTATACAGAAGATTTCAATGTTGAACGCTATTATAGAGATGCAAAGATTACTGAAATTTACGAGGGCACAAGCGAAATCCAAAGACTTGTTATATCCAGAAGTTTATTGAAATAAATTATTTTTTTTAGAATCAGAGAAAGAGAGAATGCATAATATTAGAGTAGTTACGGCAGCCGCCTTATTCGATGGGCATGATGTTTCGATTAATTTATATAGAAGATTATTACAAAAGCGTGGTGCAGAACTTATTCATATCGGGCATAATCGCTCTGTAAAAGAAGTGGTTAGTGTTGCAATCGAAGAAGATGCAGACGCTATTTTAATTAGCTCCTATCAAGGTGGGCATAATGAATATTTCCGCTATGTAGTTGATTTATTAAAAGAATATGGAGCAAGTAATATTCTTGTATTCGGTGGTGGCGGTGGAGTTATTTTGCCTTCAGAAATCGAAAATCTTGAAAAATATGGAGTTACAAGAATTTATCATGCTATTGATGGACAAAAAATTGGTATTGATGGTATTGCTGATGATATTATTGAAAGAATTAAAAATAATATTTCTATTTCAAGAAATAAATATGAATTAAATGAACAAATAATATCTCAAAATTCTACTGAAAATTTTCCTTCTATTTCAAAACAACTCACTTTTATCGAAGATAACGAAAAAGATGATTTAAGAAAAAATTTAAGAGAATTATATAAAAAGTATGATAAAAATAATTCTCTTGTTATGGGTGTTACAGGTACGGGTGGAAGTGGAAAAAGCTCTTTGATTGATGAAATTATTGGAAAATTTATCTCTTTTACAAATGCAAAAATCGCCGTACTTGCCGTTGACCCTTCTAAATCAACTACAGGTGGAGCATTACTTGGCGACAGAATTCGTTATAATCAAATTTATAATGATAGAGTATATTTTCGTAGTTTTGCAACTCGCAAAAGTAAAACTGAAATATCAGTCGGCTTAAAAGATTCTGTACTTGCTCTTAAATCCTGCGGCTTTGATATAATTTTTGTTGAAACAAGTGGTATTGGCCAGGGAGATAGCAATATTATCGAAGTTTCTGAAAAGTCCTTATATGTAATGACTTCCGAATTTGGAGCCCCCACTCAGCTCGAAAAAATTGATATGCTCGATTTAGCGGACTTTGTTGCTATCAATAAATTTGAAAAAAGAGGTTCTGAAGATGCTTATAGAGAAGTAAAAATTCATTTTCTAAGAAATAGAAATATCAATGCTGATAAGACTATTCCTCTCGATGAATTAGAATTACCCGTTTATGCCTGCTCGAGTAATCAATTTAATAATCACGGTGTAAATCGTTTATTTTTGGATATACTCAAAGTAGTAAATGAAAAGCAAAATAAATTAGTTCTAAATGATAGATTAATATCGCTATTGCCCACGAAATATCAAGCTCATAAGGGACTTATTAGTGAAGAACGTATATTATATTTATCTGAAATTTCCGAAACTATTCGTAATTATAAGAAAAAATCATTAGAAGAAATAAAATTAGCTGAAAATGCTTATTCTTTAAAAATATCTTCTGAAATTATTGATGATGAAAATACTAAATCATTAATTCAAGAAGAATTTAAAAAGAAATATTCTGAATTAAGTTCTTACTCACGCGATTTTATTGAAAATTGGGATAATATTAAGCAAAATCTTAGCAAAGATGAGCTTAAATATGATATTATGGGAAAAGAATTTTCGATTAATTTGTTTACAAAAAGTTTATCAGGAACTAATATTCCAAAAGTTGCTCTTCCGCAATATAATGATTGGGCTAATTTATTGAAATATTATTATTTTGAAAATTTACCGGGCGATTTTCCTTATACTGCGGGTGTATTTCCATTTAAACGTACTACGGAAGACCCAAAACGTCAATTTGCAGGCGAAGGAAGCCCCGAGCGTACTAATAAAAGATTTCATTATCTTTGTGCAAACGATAAAGCAAAGAGATTATCAACAGCATTCGATGGCATTACTCTTTATGCTGAAGACCCTGATATTCAGCCCGATATTTATGGAAAAATTGGAGAAGCTGGCGTTTCAATTTGTAATATTGATGATATGAATGTGTTGATGAGAGGTTTCGATCTTACAAATCCACTTACCTCTGTATCAATGACTATCAATGCACCTGCACCAATTATGGTTGCCTTCTTCTTTATGACTGCATACCGACGTGAAATTGCAAAAATTGAAGAGCAAGGCAAAACGCTTTCTAATGAAGAAAAAGAGGAACTTAAAATTGATACTTTCCGCAGAATACGTGGAACAGTACAAGCCGATATGCTAAAAGAAGACCAAGCACAAAATACAATAATTTTCTCAATAGATTTTGCAATGAAAATGATTGGCGATTTGCAGGCATTTTTATCAAAGCATAAAATAATGAATTATTATTCTTTATCAATTAGTGGTTATCATATCGCCGAGGCAGGTGCTAACCCTATTACACAGCTTGCGTTTACGCTCGCTAATGGGTTTACTTATGTTGAATATTTTCTAAATCGCGGACTTAAAATTGATGAATTTGCTCCTAATCTATCATTTTTCTTCTCAAACGGAATGGATCCCGAATATTCTGTGATTGGACGTGTATCACGAAGAATTTGGGCTATTGCTATGAAATATCGCTATGGAGCAAATGATAAAAGCCAAAGATTAAAATATCATATTCAGACCTCGGGACGCTCACTACACGCTCAAGAAATTGATTTTAATGATATACGTACTACACTTCAAGGATTATTAGCATTTTATGATAATTGTAATTCCTTGCATACAAATTCTTATGATGAAGCTGTTACAACGCCAACAGAGGAATCTGTTCGACGCTCGATGGCAATTCAATTAATTTTAACAAAAGAATTTGGACTTCTAAAAAATGAAAATCCAAATCAAGGCTCTTTCATTATTGAAGAGCTTACAGATTTAGTTGAGGAAGCTGTTTTGATGGAATTTGATAGGATTTCCCGCCGTGGAGGAGTTCTTGGTGCGATGGAAACTCAATATCAACGTTCAAAAATTCAAGAAGAATCAATGTATTACGAATATTTAAAGCAATCTGGAGAATATCCAGTTATCGGTGTAAATACTTATTTAAGTGAGCATAAATCTAATCCTTATGATTCGATGCAAATTATTCGTACAAGCGACGAAGAAAAACAACAAAGAATTAATGATGTACAAGAATTTAAAAAAGAACATTCTGAAAAATTAGATGAATCGCTTAATAGACTTCGCGAAGTAGCATTGCAAAACGGTAATATTTTCGAGGAATTATTGAATACCGTTCAATATGCAACTATGGGACAAATCACAAAAGTGCTTTATGAAATTGGTGGAAAATATCGAAGAGGTATGTAAATATCAAAAAAATATGTTTATAATAATAATAAGATATTGTAAATAAAAAATTGAGGCTGAACTCAAATTAATGAGTCAGCCTCTTTTAATATAAAATTATTAATAATTTTGATTATTTGATTACTATTAATTTTTGAGTTAAATGAACTCCATTAGCTTCTAAGAAGTAGAAATATGTTCCACTTGATAAATTCAATTTATTAATATCAATATTTATCGAATGTGTTCCAATTTCATAAGTTCCCTCTGCTAATACTGTTCTACTTGATCCGCTTAGGTCAGTCAATGATAATTTAATATAGCTTTGTGTTGGTACGCTAAATCCTATCATAGAAATTCCCGTTGCTGGATTTGGTAATGCAGAAGTTAATGAGTATCCATTTTTACTAAGTTCTGTTATTGTTGTTGCACCAACTGTTACATTAACTCTAACAACATTGGATTTTACGCTACCGCAATCGTTAGATATAACAACATAATATTCACCATCATCATCTTCATTAGCTTCTGGAACTTCATAAATTGGCGATTGGGAAGTGAATATCATTTCGCCGTTTTTATACCACTCATAAGATAATCCAGCCCCCTCAACATTTACTTCTAATGAAAATGATTTACCAACTTCTACATTAATATCTTCGGGCTGAGTAACAATCTTAGGTGCTGTTTCAATATTAAGATTAGCATAAGAACTTGTTTTAACTAAATCAGTACCATCTAAAACAAGTTCAGCACTATATTGCCCTTCATCTTCATTAGTTAAATTATTAATATTTAATGTATTTGTATTTACTCCAGAAATTTTACCATCAATATTATTTAATTCAACATCATCTTTTAACCATTTATAAATAATATTTCTTGATGAATTTGTATGAACTTTTACTGTAAATGTAGCCGTTTTTCCTTCGCAAGCAGTTTGAGTTTGTGGATTACTTTCTATAATTAAATCAAGAATTTCTTCACTAATTCTGACTCTTTCAGTTTGAACTTTACCACAAAGGCCTTTAATAATAGCAAAATATTCTCCTTCATCAGATTTTTTGAAATTTCTAATAGTAAAGTAGTTTGATAATGTTCCAGAATACCAAAGATTATCTTGAAGTACTAAACTGCTTGATTCATCAACATATTTATACCATTGAACTTGTACTTCATCATTTAAGATTGCATCTTCTATTGGCTTGCCATTTACGTGAGCAACGAATGTTAATGTAGCTAAACCTCCGAGAGGAACTTTTTGTTCTTCTGGCTGGCGTGTGATTTCTGTTTGATTTGCTACAAATACCGATACGGGTCTTGAGTACACACTTTTAGTTGCGCCAGGGCCACTAATTTTACAGCGATACATACCAGATTGTGAGAATGCTAAATCTCTAAAATATAATATTTGTTGATTTTCGCCAGGGACTGGACGTCCGTCTTGTTCCCATTGATATGTCATAGGTGCATTATAATCCATTGTTGATGAAACTGTAATGTAATTATCAGTAGTACCAACGCAATCAACAAAGCCTTCTGATTGATTTTGTATTGTAATTGTTAATATTAACTCGTGTGAACCAAGGAAATATGAAACTCTTGGAGTGCCGAACATATCTACGCTTTCTATAAGTGCGCCCATTGATTCTTTGTCATCAAACATTGGCACGCTCTTAAATAATGCGGCATTGTAATATTTTATACGTAAATCATTAAAAGATTCAAATTCAACTAATGCAATTTCTGAACCTATATCATTACCTTTTGCTTGCCAAGTACTTAATCCACTATGATTTTTACCATTTTCGGCAATAAGTACATTACCTTTTGTGTAAAGAATATTTTGGTCAAATATTGGAGTTCCAGTTATTTGATAAACAAGTCCATTTGCATTATTAGTGAAAATATTTCTTTTGAAAATACCATTACCATTAACATTCAAAGTTGCTAATGTGTTCGATTCAGTCATAAATGAATTATAATAAAATTCTGTTTTCGGTGAATTTGTTAATAAAGTAGCACTCATATCTTTACCGATAAATTGATTATTACCGATAAATCCTTTTGAACTATTCAAACGAAATGCAGATAGTCCATAATTGGCACTTTGAGAAGTATATACATAATTTGAATTAACAAAAATTTCAGCTCCTTCAATAAATATACCATTTGCATTTGAAGCGAATAAAATTTTGTTATTAGTTATTGAAGCGACGTTTGTTGGGTCTTGGCTATTGTGTTTCACATATATTACCCCATCATTTACATTTCCAGTACCAACAATACCATTAAAAGTATTACTTGAAATTGTTGTTGAATTCAAAGTAAAAATCCCGCCAGTGGGGACAAGTCCAGAATTTGATATAAAGCGGTTATCATCAATAACAATATTGCCAACTTTAATATTATCTGCTACTTTATTATAAAGTCCTAACCAAGAAAAGTTATAAAATTCATTATTAAATACACTAATATATGGTAAAATTTGCTTATCTACATTTGAATAAAATGCAACTGAACCATAATTAAAAGAATTATTTGTGAAAATGATTTTTGTACAATTTAATAAATTAACAAGTGAATATTCAACTTTGTTTCTCGGTGAGTTAGCAACACCTTCAAAATTAATATTTTCAAAAGTAAGACCAGAAGAATTTCTAAGAGTAAGTAAATTACCGGCATTACTTGTATTAGTATTTTTATTACGGAATTTCATATTTTTGAATGTAATATCAGTTAAATTCTCTAATAAAACAACAAAATTATTCTGTGCAGTTGAATTTGCAGTAATTACAATATCATTATCAAATTGTGAATTTCCTATGAAATCAATAGGGTTATTATTAGGCAGAGGATTGTTTAATATAATTTGTCCCGTATAAGTACCTTGATTAATCATAAACGTAACTTTACCTTTGCCAAATACGCCACTCGAATTCAAATAAGAAGCCGCTTCAGCAGGTGATGAGAAATGAGCATTAGAGCCGCCAATAACATAGGTACCAGCCGCAAGTGATGGACCAATACCTCCTACATATTTATCATTAGAATGATCCTCATCGTTTACACCATTTGGTTTAGAAGAAACGCACTCTACATTAAAAGGTCCTAAAGGAGTTTTTGCATAAAAATCATAAGTTCCAATAATTAAATCTTGGTATTGATCTCTTGCGATATTAAGACCATTAATTGTGATAGGAGTTTGTGCAACATTATCAATCTTCCAATTAATTGTAATGCTTGTTAATGGCTTAGGAGCATAATTTCTAACTCTAGCCCTAACTTGTGTAACTCCCGGTCCGAAACCTTCCGGCGGTCCAAAGAAACCAGTTATTCCAGCATCATTTAAAATTGGATATAAATACTCAGCAAAACTATCATTCATTGGGTTAGCATCTTCATCAAAACCGTTTGGACTACGTGTTGTAAATTTTACTTGGAATGGTCCATAGTCTGAATTAGCAGGATAATCGAGATTTACAACGCCAAGATTAACTTGTTCTGTTTTGCCTTCTGTTAAATAACCTTTCCAAAAATATGACCTTTGTTGAACACCGTTGAGCCACCAATCAATCCATACATTTTGTAAAGGTGCGGGATTACCACTTTTTAAAGATACGCTAATATTATGGTCGCCTACTCTAAAAGGCTCTTGAGGAGATAATACGCCTACTATACTAGCATCGGGAGCATTTGGTGCAATTTTTACAACATAATCTTCGCATTCGCCATAATAATAATTCGAACCACAAGGATCTGAAGGATACATATAATCCATATAAGAATCTTCTGTCATAACTCTCATACGTGTAGTACCAGTTTTGGCGTCATCTGGAATAATAAATTTGTCAGAATATCCCCATGAGCTAAATTGTTCTATTGTTCCGTAAACCAATTCAGTTTCGGTATCAAATTTCCCATCTTGATTCCAATCAATATAGATGGCTAATTCCATTTCATAAGTATTACCAAAACCGACTTCAAAATATACAACCTCGCCAGTTCTTACTTCTAATACTTTATCATCATAAAAGTTGTAGCCCGGTGATGAAGACCATTCAGTTTTATTAACTAAATCATTAAATACGACATATTCAATTCCCATATAATTACCTGCATAACTATAATATGGCTTACAATAACTCTGAGAATATACATTATTAGTCGTAAGTAATACACTTAATAAAGCAATACTTATGAATAATGGATACAATAATTTTTGAAAATTTCTTTTCATAACAAAACCTATATTTATTTAACTAAAACAATTTTATTGGCACTATTATTGATTAAAAATTTGAAAATGAATATTTTTCAACTCTTCAAATTCACTCTAACCTAATTAATTTACTTTAATATAAGAATTTATTATTTAAAATAAAAGAAAATATTTATTAATGCTATAATTATTGTATAAATTTTTAAAAAATAATTAAAATATAAATATTAAACTCAATATTCTTAAAATTATTAATTAATATATTAATATAATTTAATTAATAATCAATAGACTTAAATTAAATTATTAATTAATTTTTAATCTCTGAATATTAATTTATTCAAAATAGAAATCCATCTTTTTCAATTTTAATTAAAATTATTTTTGTCAATAAATAAAACTTTATTATATTGCAATTTATAAAGGGGAATGTTTAAAATATAATTGGCATAAAATGGAAGTAATCGAAATCATTGGTTTCAAACCAAATGATGAATATTCTGCTAAAATGACACTTTTCGAAATGTCTGTTGCGGCGGGTTATCCAATTCCAGTAGAAAGTGGTATAGAAAAAGAAGTAGATTTGAATGAATTTCTTGTAGAGCATCCGGCATCTACATTCTTTGCACGTGTCGAAGGGCTTAATATGATACACGCAGGGATACGCGACGGCGATGTTCTTGTCGTTGATTCTGCAATTAAACCAAGCGATGGAAAAATTGTGCTTGTAACACTAAATAGTGGTTTAACTGTTAAAATTTATCGAGAAATTGAAGGTGATATTTTTCTTGAATCACAAAAGCAACAATTTTTACCTTTAACTGTCGGCGAAATTGAATTTGAAATTATTGGAACGGTTAGCAAAATTATTCATTCTTTATAAGTTTATAAAATATTATGAAAGTTAATAAATTAGTAGAGCTTAAATCAAATTTCAGCTTCGAAGCGCCTATTATGCCTACTCGAATAAGTGATAATAGTAATCAAAATTTACAGATGTACGACCTTAATTCTGTACTTGCACCCAATCCGAGTGATGTTTATTTAGTTCGCGTTACTGGTGAAAGTATGATAAATGAAGGCATATTTGATGGTGATATTTTAGTTGTAAACAAAAATGAAAAGCCTAAAGATGGAAAAGTAGTTATAGCCGCACTTAATGGTGAGATGGCTGTTAAAACCTATAGAATTATCGAAGATAAAGTATATTTATTCTCTGCAAATGAGAAGTTTTTACCTATAGAAATCAAACCATTTTGGCAATTCGAAATTCAAGGAGTCGTCAAACACGTCATTCATAATGTTTAAACATATTTAAAATAGTATTATTTCACTTTTACTACTTATAATCTATTTTTGCATTTTTGTAAAATTGATTTTGAGTAATAAAAATTGAGAAAAAATAATAATATTAACAAAATATTAAAAGAACAAAAAGAGATAATTACTCAATTTATTAAAACTTATAATGATAAAATTTCTGCTCTTATTCAAGATGAAAATTCAACACTTGAAGAATTAAACAAAATTTCTACTTTATTAGCAAAAAATATCCCTGAAATAATGAAATTGCAAAATTCTATTCAAGAATCAACTAATAAAAGAAATGAGAAAGATAGCTTCATAGATATTTTATCAATAATCCGCAAAGATAACGAGGCAAATATTCTTCTCGAAAAATTATTATTACGAATTTCTGAATTAACTGAAAATTCTGTTTAAGCAACTATATATATTTTAAATTTTGTAATTTACAATATATATATAATTTTTTTGTCATTTTTTTTAATATTGTAGGTGATGAAATGATAGTGAATTATATAAAAGCAGTAAGTGATCCTTATTTATTGAAAATACCGAATGATTTAATTAATTCTGAGTTAGAAATTACTATTAGAAAAGTTAAAGATTTAGATAATAATATTTCTGCTGAAGAATTGATTAAGGAAACTGCTAGTATCCTCAATTTAAGCGAACTTGATATTATAGAATATCAAAGAAAAATGCGTGGCAATTAGATATACCAATTCTTAATATCTATCAATAATATCTCTTCAATATCAAAAACTTATCTTTAAAAAAAAACAATTATTTCTTTTTCTTTTTTTCGATTATAGCTGGCGATTTCCTATCATTAATTATTGCTTCGTAATCTATACACGGTAGATTTGGATTACAACACGGTGATTTAATTAATTTACCTGCTTTATATTCAAGAGTATTAATACGTAAATCAATTCTACGAATAGTATCAAGCATAAATAAAGAAGAATCAACATCACGGATATATTGTGGTATTTTGAAATTTGTTGGGTCGAAATAATTTCCTTTTGCAAGAATTATTATTTTCGATTTATATATTAATTCTTCAATAGATTTTAGTGAAAATGGTTTATTAACGTTAATACTCGTTAAATTGTCATTATCGGGCATTAAAACAAGATTTGCTTTATAATAATCATAAAAGCCTTTTCCATATTTAGCTGTATCGAGCAGTTTATTCAATAATTCTTTGTATCCAAAGTATGCTCTTAATCTCGACAAAGTATCATTATTCATATTTAAAGAACTTTTATCTTTAATATTTACTTTGCGAAAATCTATATCAAAATCATATTTATTTTCTTCTAATGAGCCTTCCACATAATTTATTTCATCGCCAATATACCATCCACGCTGAACGGGACGGCGGTCACTCCATGCATCAAGGCTAATTATAAGTTTTTCACCTGGATTAATACTATCAATTACTTTAAAAGCGGGGATTATACTATTTACTATCATTTCAGCCATTTTCGATAGATTTGAGTCAACGGTACGTGCATAATTTTCATATTCGATATGACGGCGTATTCTTCCAAATTTTCCCTCGCCAAAATATTGATTATGTCTATGTAATTCAACCCATCTTGCATCGGATAATCGTCCCGAAGCTAATTTTTGAATATCTCTACGATAATTTTTTAATGTATTAACTTCCCAAAATCCTGTTTGAAAATATGGCACATTTTGTTGAAAAGAAGTAAGATTACCAGAAAACTCACAATAGCAAGGTGGTTTAATAATGTAATTTGGAATTAAATAAATAGTATCGTAAATGATAATTTTCTTGTTTGATTGAGGCTCTTCGTAAAATAATTCCTCATTCAGAGTTCTAACAGATGGTACTTTAAGATTAAGAACTGTGGGGTCATTATTTTTTTCAGTATAATAAGCTAAATCGGGACGAATATCAATTTTATTCCAATAATTTGTGTGAGTAAATTGCTTATCATAATATACTATATCATTTTCAATTCTTGCGTTGATTGCTTTTTCAACGGTTTTTATTTTAGAATTTAATTGATGACCTTTTACAAGAATTTTCCCATCTTTAAAGCTTGTTTTTTCTTTATCTAATTTTACAAAATCAGTTAATTTCATTGTAAAACTTGTTAGAACTTCCATTTTTGTTGATGAATCAGCGTCCATTTCATAAATATTTAATTTAGGCATACTATAGCCACTAAAAATAATATCATTACTTTCTTCGCAGTTCATAGTATTATATGTGCTACCACCTCGAACAGAATATTTTTTTCCAAAATCTAATTGTGTGAAAATTCTATTTGTATCCGAATTTAAAATTATTTCTTTTCCATCTTCACTAAGAAGCAAAAGTTTAGAGTCTCTTAACTTTTCTTTTGGATTTTGAGCATTAATTATAACGATATCAGCGTATAATTCTGGTGAATAAATTGTATCTTTTTTAGGTTCGGGTTTGGGTGGTTTCTCGGTTTTAGGACATTTGTATTTTTCGGGTAAATTATATTTATAAATATCATATTCACCAAAATTTTCAGTTCTATCACGTCCGTCTTCGCAACCGCAATTTTTAAAAATATTTTTATTTCTATCAGAAGAAAAATATATATAATTACTATCTTGAACGCTATGCGGAAATGGTATAAATGGAAAACGCTCGTCAGCGATAGTATTTATTCTAAAAGTGAGCGAATCGGTAGTCATAGATTTTTCATCAATAATTTCTGGCAATCCCGCAGTCTCAACAGTAAAATTATCATAATCAATCATTAGCTTAACAGAATAAATATCAAAATCAAAACGATTTTTATTATTCCTATTACTTGAGAAAAATAATGTCGGGCTACAACAATCGCAAAATACAAATGGCGAACCTTCACTAAAATTAGGCGTGTTCGCTCCCTCTAATTTCTTAACTTTATCGAATTTATAATTTTTAAGATTATTAGCATCAGAATTAACGCTTGATTCTAAACGAGCAAAAGCATAATACAAATCAGTAGAGCCACCGTAAATTGTATCTCCATTCAAATCAATAGCTTTACTAAATGGTTGCTCTCTATCCGATGAAAATATTATTAAAATCACAGGATTATTATTTTTATCTTTTTGTAAAACTGCTGTGGGATGCGAATCCCAAAATGGACTATTTAAATATGGGAAGTTCTGAAATCGAATACTATTATTATCATATTTACTCGGTGCAAAATAAAAAATATCCGTTCCACCACTATTATCGCTAATTAACTCTGATTTGTCAAATGGTAAATTTTGCCCCATTAAAAATTCAGGTGAAGGCGGATGTGAAAAACTTGCAAATCCTCTATTTGTATCAATAAAATATATTGATTCAACATTATTAGTTAAATTTTTAATTATTCTCTTTCTAAATCTATCCCCACTTTCAAGTTCTTCTTGAAAAAGGTCTTCAATAAATTTTGACGAAGCCTTAACTTTGAAATCATTAGCCCTTCTATCTAAGCTATCATACAATATTTCTTCAGCAAATTTCTGCTGAATGGGTGCAATATCATCACCTTCTGTATTAGAAACTTCGCCTTTAATTAAACTAACATTCTGTTTTGGTCTATAAATAGTAGGATTGCAAGCTATTACGAATAGCAAAATCATTAAAAAGCAAAATTTCAATATGTGGGAATTATTTTTCATAATTATTAATTGATTAATTTATTCTATTAAACATTATTGATACTTTGCCTTTATTTGGAGGCAAACTTCCGTTTGAAATATTTGTAATAAGAACAACAAATAAGTTTTTGTATATAGTCCTATATAAATATACATCGCCCGCTTTAACATTAACAGAAATATTATTGCTATTAACCGAATTTAATAGTTTATTTATATCTGTATTTATAGGCTGTGGTACGCCCGTTTTACCCGTAACATTTTCATTAAGTTCATTTAATATTCTAATATCATTACTTGTAAAAGTCTTAGCAACACTCGAATTTAATAAATTTTCACCATAAAGCGATAAATTTGAAATTTGATTTAGAATATAATTTTGATTAAAATTTATATAATCACAAAATAATTGGGCATCATCATAAATAAAATTACTATCGAGCCTTGCTAATTGACCGCTAAATTTTAGATTTGCAGTTGAATTAATTGAAAAAGCCGTATCAACGAGTATATCGCCAATCATTAGGCTATTAATCGGATTATTATCAAGAATAGCAATTTTATAAGATGAATTATTCGACATAGTTTGAGTTGCTACAACAATTTCACCAGTACGCGCAAATCTTTCATCATTTACAAGAGTGCCCGATAAATTTTTATCTTGAGGAAATAGAAAACTATGTACAGAATAATACGAACTTGGTTTATATAGCGTATCATTAATTTTAATCAAATCAGCATTAAATTCTGTAATATTTGCTTCGCGAACAAGGCAATTAGCAATAGGATTATTCACGGGATTAACATCACAATCGCAACACGAGTTTAATAAATAAATAATTAAAATTAATATGCTAAAAAATATCTTTTTCATCATTTTAATACCCTAATGTTATCCCTAATCTAAAAATAAGCATATTTACACGCCTCGAACTTGTAACCCCATTATAAAACATTGTATTATGACTTTCGCCAATTGCTATTGATTTATAACCTATATCAAACGATAAATCAAATAAACATATTGGCAATGGCACATCTAATCCCATACCAAAACCATAAGAAAGCGGAAAACATAATGACGGCAAACTAATATCATTATCATCACAACTATTAAAATTGAATATATTTGATGATTGCTTATCAAGTGCAACACCCATTTGAGCATACATAAATGGAAACATACATAATACTCTACCGAACTGTTGCCGTGTATGTAGCATTAGAATTGGTCTTCTAATATCTTCACCCGTTTTAGAATTATAAACAGGCACTCCCGATGATAAAGATAAACCAACTCCCGTTTTGCCGCTTCTATATCCAAAAGCGATTTCTCCAAAATACGAATCTCGACCAATTAATGGATTATTGACATTTATATCATCATAAACAGCATATCCACCACGAATTTCTGTGAAATAATTTTTATAATTACAAGTTGGGCAGTCAATACCCAAAGGATTACAATTACAATCACGCGTTTCGGGACAAAAACTAATATAAATCGAATCAACGGGAACTTCGCGAATAGCACGAGGGTCGAGCGGGTCGTTAAAATTCTCAAACCAATTTATATTCTTATATTTATTATAAAATTTGGATTTAATTTCCTCTGTTTGACCGATAAAATCAATATCTTCAATTGGAATTCTTTGTGCTTCGCTCATACATTTTGAACGTGCATCTAAAAACAGTACTTCATATCTTTTTGAATAAGTTGTGGTATCACTAACCGGACATGATTTAGGCTGAGTAATTTCGATAACTTTAAAAACTGTGCCGCGAAGTGTATTACCATCACGTTTATAAGAATTTCCATCTTTATCTTTTAGAATCGAGTATTTATTTTCATGACCTTTTTTTATCCTTACGGCATCGTCTTTTCTATCTATACTGGAGCAAGAAGACAAAATCATAATTAACAATATTGCAAAAAATATAAATGGCATTAGTCTGCAAAGAGACAGCCTAGGATATTTTGCATTGATTTGACACCTAATTTTTTCTAACATAATCTACAACTTTATATTAAGTGTTAAATTTACATTTAGATATTCAATATTACTTCGGGCGCTATCACGCATAATAATATTAGGTAGATTATAGTAAACACCGCCATCGAGCGACATACAATGCTTAAAAAGAGTAAATCCATAAGAAAAACCGCCACCCGCTAAAAGTCCAAGTCCGAGCCTTTTGCTATCATCGGTTCGACCAATCGAACTAATTATTAATCCCGCTTGTAAAAAGGGAAAAATCTTTGATTCGTAACAATTTCCACCAAGAAAATTATATCTTACATTCGGAATAATATTAACAAAATCCTTATAATAAGGTTCGTTTAAAGGTAAATTATCCGAACTATCTGGCGAGCTAAACTCTGCTTTTATACCATACCACAATTTGCAATAATAACGATTTTCTAAATTGAAGGTATAAGTCATAGCTTTTTTATTAGTTTCCTCAAATTTACTAAACGGCATTTTATAGCCGGCTCCAGCTCCGACATAGACTTGACTAAATATTGAGCTATTCGATAGAATAGAGAAAATTAGTAGTAAAATAGGTAGTTTTAAAGCTTTCATAATCATTCTTTATTCTTTTAAAATATCTTAATTTAAATATAATAAATTCTTTATTGTAAATATAATAAAATTTTTATTGCAAATAAATATATTTTAATAAATAAAAATAATTACTCTATATTTTTAATATTTTAAAAAGAATTATTTGTGGAGTTCTTAAACAAACTTTTCTACTATGGCAAACAAATCAAATTATCGCAATACAATATTTAAAAAAAGGAATTATTTATTCCAAATAATATGACCATTTATATTGTTTTTCTCATATACTTCAAGAATTTGAGTACAAAAATCAATAAGATGCTGATTATTCTCTGATTTAGCTAATTCATATAATCTTATAAACATTTTTTTACCAGTTTCGGTTTGCTTAAAATTCATCTTTAAAAAATTATGTTGTGAACATAGAGTTTGACCGTTTTCAATACTTGCTTTTCCGCCGAAATTTTTTGGTTTTATATGGTCAACGTGAAGTTCAACAACATCTTTTATACCTTTCCCGCAAATAACACATTTATATCCATCTCTTTCTAAAATTTGTTTTTTCTGTTTAGCAGTAAAATCTTTAAGTTCTCTTTTATTTATAAAATTTGGATCATATTTATATATTCCTTTAGCAACTTTTATGAGAAAACCCATTTGAGATAATTTTCTAATTTGTCTATCTGGATCTCTAAAAATTTTACCTGTTCTTTTTTTAAACTCATTAACAGCCCAATCAACAATTTCGGGATGAGGAATATCGCGATTAGGATTATTTTTAAAATATTCAATTATTATATCATTTTGTGAAATTTTATGCACTATTCAACTCTAAAATATTTGTACTATTAATTATTCTATTTTTTGCTAATTCACAATAATTTTCATCTATTTCTAATCCAATAGCGATTCTATCATTATTTACAGCTTCGATTAAAGTAGTTCCACTACCAGCAAAAGGATCGAAAACTGTATCTTTTACAAAACTGAATAATTTTATTGCACGAAATGGCAAATCACGTGGAAAAGGAGCGGGATGCCCAATTCTTTTTTTACTTTCACCATTAAAAGTCCAAACTCCATTTGTCCATTCCATAAATTGATCTTTTGAAATATCTGATTGTTTTGAGCCATTTGTCTTTTTCCAATCATCTTTGTAAAGAACAAGAATTAATTCAACAGGTGCAATAACATAAGGAGCGCTTGCAGACATCCAAGATCCCCAAGCTGTTCTTCTTGAAATATTGCCTTCGTTCCAAATTATCGTAGAATGATATTTCCAACCAACTTTTTGTGCAATTTTTGTTAAATCAGCACCAACACTTTTTTGTCCACCTTTATTTTTATCAAGAGGTATATTTAAAAGAAATCTCGCTTGTGTTTTACTCCATTTATAACAATTAGCCATCCATTTTTCAGAAAATTCTAAATATTCTTCATAAGATAATTCATCATTATTAGAATTATAGCCAATCCCAACATTATAAGGTGGTGATGTTACAATCAAATCGGCAAATTCAATATTAAAAGTATTTTCATTTAATGCATCGCCTTGAAATAAAAAAATTCCGTTATTACAATAAATCTCGTTACGATTTACATAACTATTATCATTTTCTAAAATTTTTTTAATTTCAATATCACTATCAATATATGTATTCATAATTATTATATTTTTTAAACTAATTCTTATGTTACAAATATATATAAATAAATAAAATAATCATAAGAAAATAAATAGTATTTTATACGGTGTGTAAAATTTTGTAGGTAAGTTGTTTTTAGTACCGGGAGAGGGATTTGAACCCCCGACACATGGATTATGATTCCATTGCTCTAACCAACTGAGCTACCCCGGCGCATTTTTAAGAACTACAAAAATACTATTTTTTATATGAAATTTTAAAAATTGCTGAAAATTTGGGAAAATATTTTTTTAGAATACTTTTTATATAAAATCGTAATATAAAATAAAAAATACTTGGTAATATTATGCGATTTTGGTCTGTATCAACAACAATAAGAAATCCAGATAGAATTAGAAATTTTTTAAAAGTTCTAAAAGAACTTGAAGGTGAAATTTGGAACTCAGATAATCAAAAAAAATTTCAAATTTTACTCATACAAAATAAAGTTTATGGATATGGTGAAAACCAATTTCATAATTCACTAAGCGAAGAGCAAAATTCTTGGCTAAATAGTAATATTACATACGAACAAGCTGAAAATATACTAAATACAAAAAATTATGTAGGCGGTGGTGATATGAGAAGACGACAATCATATAATCCACTCGAAAAAATGGGACTTGCATATTTAGATGAGAAAAAAGAATATCATTATTAAGTGAAAATTTATGTCTAATATAACTTTGAAACTTGGAAATTGTATTGAATTAATAAAAGAATTACCTGGTAATAGCATAGACTTAATTTTTGCTGATCCACCTTATAATTTGTCTGGCGAGGGTTTTCAAACCGTCAAAAGTGGAAAAATGGTTGCCTGTGATAAAGGTGATTGGGATATAATTGATGATATTCATAATTTTAATGAGCAATGGATTAAAGAATGTATTCGTGTTCTTTCGGATAACGGTACAATTTGGATTTCTGGTACATTGCATAATCATCCTTCCATTGGTGTAACTTTAAAAAAACTTGGATTATGGATAATTAACGATATTATTTGGTTCAAAAAAAATGGTCCTCCACTTTTATCACGAAATCGTCTTGCACCTTCTACGGAATTAATTTGGTTAGCAAGTAAAACTAAAAAATATTATTTTGATTATGAACTTGCTAAACAAATTAATGGTGGTAAACAAATGAGAAATCTTTGGGAAATTAATACTCAAAGACACACTACCAAGCATCCAACCGAAAAACCAGAAACTTTATTAGAAAGAATAATTTTATTAGGAAGTTCCGTTGGCGATACAATCCTTGACCCATTTCTTGGAAGCGGTACAACTGGTTCAGTTGCTATAAAATTAAATAGAAATTTTATTGGATATGAAATCAATCCCGAGTATTTTGAGATAGCAAAAAACAGAATTGATGTAATTAAATCAAAAATTTAATTGTTCTAAATAATTATTCTTTTAAAGCGCCTGCTGTAAGCCCTTGAATTATCTGCTTTTGGAAAAATATAAAAATTACAAGAATTGGTAAAGCCGAAATTCCCGCACCCGCCATTAAATGCCCCCAATCAATAGATTGCTTACCTAAATAAAATGTAAGACCAACAGGCAATGTCCGGTAAATATCTTCATTTGTAAATAAATATGGGAATAAAAATGAATTCCAATTTCCTAAAAATGTATAAATAGCAAGTACGGTTAAAATAGGTTTACAAATAGGCATTATCACTCTAAAAAGAATGTACCATACGCTCGCACCGTCAATTCTTGCGGCTTCTTCGATATCTTTGGGAATTGTAGAAATAAACTGACGAAGGAGAAAAATACCAAACGGAGTTACCATCCAAGGAACAATTAGCGATAAATACGAATTTATCCAATTAAATTCTACCATCATTCTATATAATGGAATCATTACAATATGCGGAGGAATTATTATAACGGACAAAACAGTCAGAAATAATATATTTTTTCCTTTAAACTCTTTTCGTGCAAATACATAAGCAACCATTAAACAAAATATAAGATTTGCGATTGTTATAATGCTTGCTACAAACAATGAATTGAAAAAATAACGTCCAAAAATATCTGAACTAAATGTATCAATAAAATTTTTAAATGTATAAGATGAGAATAATATATCCAATAAGCTATGATAACGCTCTGGAAATTCTTTTAAAGATAATAATATCATCCAAAAAACGGGAAAAAGCATTCCAATTGCTACTAGAATAAGAATAATATGAAGTAATATTGATTTTAAAGATTTCATATTTGATAAAATTATTTTTCGATAAATTCAGAATTAAAATTCTTAATTGAAAATTCAGAGATTAATTTTCCTATATCATTTTCGAACAATTTATAAACTCCGACATTGCCACCATTAAAAATAAATGAAAATATAATGTCATCACCATCTTTTGATTTTACATATCCAGCTAATGCGCTCACATCTCTTAGAGTTCCAGTTTTAGCGAATAAATTTGACATAGCCAAAGTATTATGAAAACGTTTTTTTAGTGTACCGTCAACTCCTGCGATAGCAAGTGAGTTTTTAAATTCATCATAAAAATTTGACTTATAAATATTTTCTAATAATTTTACCATACTCGACACGGTAACTAAATTCCTTCGAGATAATCCCGAGCCATCGTTTAATATTAATCCATCGGAATAAATTTCTAATTTTTTTAGTAAACTATCAGTTAAAAATCTTGTTTTTGGTGCATTATCATTATTTGCACCGAAATTTGCACCAATCATTTTAAATAATATTTCTGCAAGATAATTATCGCTATCTTTATTTATAATATTAATTAAATCAAAAACGGGTCTTTTAAAATCTGTTAGAAAAGTCATTTTAATATTTGTAGTATCATTGCGTGCTAAAATGCCAATATTGCCATTTATAGCAATTCCGCCCGCTTTTAAACGATTTTTAAATGCACCTGCTATTGAATAGGCGGGATTATATAATAAATGCTGATATGTATATGTAGAATTTGGTCTAATATTCCCATTTACAATAAATTGTTGATTTCCATTTGGATCAAGTTTTGTTGATATACTAATACCAGCGGCACTACTTAAAAGCATCATCGCTGGAAAATCACCAGCTAATTCATATTTATCAATTTCAAGAATATTATTATTTTTCTCAAATTTATATTCGCCTCTTGACTTTTTCTTTAACTTCCTGTTTGGTTTAGCTTTAGGAGCAACATAATTTACAATTTTAGAATTATTAATAACTATATGCGAGTCAGAATAAGGATAAACAAATACATTTGGAGCTGCGCCAATGTTATTACTCGCACTAACAACGATAGTAGCAGTATTTTTATCAATATTAAGAGATGTTATTGGCGGAGTTGCCTGAACGACATCTTTATCGCCGCTATAAACAACGCGTTCAGTTTTCTCGTCATAAAAATTTGGATCTGCAATAATATCTCCATTTATTTTTTTAACCCCCATATTTTTAACTTTATCTGCGAGTATTTCTAAATCTTTTGTAGAAAATAATGCATCGCCTTTGCCTTTGATATATAAATTCCCGTTTAGCACCCCATTAGATTCAAGTTTACCACTATAATATACTTCGGTTGAAATATTAAAAGATTTCCCAAGTAATTTTAATAATGAAAAAGTAGTATATAATTTTGTTGTTGAAGCAGGTGTTAATAATAAATCTGGATTTTTTTGGTAATACCATTTTTTTTGATTTACAGAATAAATCCCTATGCCAAATTTTGTAGTTGCTAAATTTTTTGAATTGATTTTTAATAAATTATCAATATTTATTGACAATTCTTCAATAGATTTTAGCGAATCACTCGGTAAAAAATCGTTATAATAAGTTTCTTGATAAACTGTTGAAGAATCATATTCAGCAGTAGTATTCTGAAATAAAAATATTAAAAATATAAAAATAAAAACAAAAGAATAGTAAATCTTGGACATAGTTTTTCAATTTAATAAATACGTGCAATACAAAATTAACTTATTCAAAATTAATTAGCAAAATAAATGCTAAAATTTATGATATGTATTAATAATTTCCTGAATTAAAAGTGTTGTTGTTCGAGCAAATTCTCTATATTTTGTAATTTGATTAAGCCAAGTTATCTGTCTTTTAGCATATTTACGAGTATTTTGCTTAGTAAGTTCGATGGCTTTTTCAATAGTAATTTCACCAAAAATCATACTAATACATTCTTTGTAACCTACTGTATTTAAACTATTTAAATCTGGCGAAAAGTCCATTTCTATAATATCAACAGTTTCTTTAATTAAGCCATTTTTAAACATTGCCTCTGTTCTATCATTTATTTTTTTATATAGTTCTTCACGTGCAGGATTAATCACATAATATTGAGGAATAAATTCAGAAGGCTTTTCCGAGCCAAATTTACTCGAAAATTTTTCATTAGTTAGTTCAAAATATTCTAAAGCTCTTATAATTCTTCGAGGATTTTTATCTTTATATTTTAAAGCGCTTTCTATATCAACATCTAATAATAATTTGTATAAATAATCTTTATCTTTATTTTTTAAAATTTGTTCGTATTTATTTCTTATTGCTTTTGCTTCATCGCTATTATTTTCGTCTATTTCGCTTAAACCATCAAATAATGCTTTTATATAAAATCCCGTTCCGCCAACGACTACGGGGATTTTCCCATTTTGTATAATATTATTTATATGCTCATTAGCATAAACGGCAAATTTCCCAGCACTAAAATCCTCATTGGGAGCTAAATAATCAATTAAATGATGTTTTACCTTTGCAAGTTCTTCGGGTTTTGGCTTAGCTGTGCCAATATTCATAAATTTATATATTTGTCTTGAGTCAGCAGAAATTATTTCTATATCTGCATAATCAGATAGTTTTAAAGCTAAATCTGTTTTACCTGAGCCAGTCGGTCCAGTAATGACAATTACATTTTTATTAGTTTTCACTACTCCATCCATATTTACCAATTAAAGGTACAAATCTAAAAGTTGAATGTTCGCTTGTTTTAAAATTATTATTGTCAATTTTTTTAATTTTTAACATTTTTTGACAATCTTTTTCACCAACAGGTATTACCATAATACCATTAATTTTAAGTTGTTTGATTAATGCTTCGGGGATATTTGGAGCCGCCGCTGTAACAATTATTCTATCAAAAGGTGCCTTTTCCTCAAGACCAGTTGTGCCATCTTTATAAAAACCAAAAATTTCGAGATTAAAATCTTTAAACGCCGTTTGCGATTTATTAAAAAGATATTCAATTCTTTCTACAGTGTAAACTTCTGCACCGAGCATTTTTAGAATTAATGCTTGATAGCCACTTCCCGTACCAATTTCGAGAACTTTAACATTTTCTTTAATTTCGAGCAATTCAGTCATAAAACATACTGTATAAGGTTGTGAAATAGTTTGGCGATTTCCAATTGGAAGAGGCTTATCAATATAAGCTTCATCATATAAATCTTGTGAAATAAAATATTCTCTTGGAATTTTATCAATTATATCAAGAATTTTATCTGAAATTCCCGTTTTCCGAAGTGAATCAATAAGGACTTTTCTATTTTTCTTATTTAAAAGAAGTAATTTATCAATTTTTTCATTGTTCATATAATTTTGTTGCAATTATATTAAACAACTGTTCTTCTGGTACATTAAGAAGTAAATCTCCACGATCTGCTAATGATACTCCGCCAGTTTCTTCTGAAACTATAATAACAAGTGTATCAACTTGTTCAGATAGTCCAAGGCCTGCTCTATGGCGAGTTCCAAGATTTTTTGAACCATGTTTTGTAGCTGAAGTAAGAGGCAAGACACAACGTGCTGCTAAAATCATATCATTATGAATAATTACAGCTCCGTCGTGAAGAGGCGACTTAGTATTAAATATTGACAAAATTAACTCTTTTGAAATTAGCGCTTGTATTGGAATGCCAGTATCAATTGTCATCTGAACATTTTGACTACGCATAAATACAATCAAAGCGCCAATATGCTTTGAAGACAGTTCTTTTACAGCATCAACAATTTCATCGAGAGAAGCTGATATCTGTGGCTTAACAAATAATCTAAAAAGTGGATTTCGAGTTATTAAAAGTAAAAGTTTCCTAAGTTCGGGCTGGAAAAGAATCACAAAAGCAAGAAGCCATACATCAGATATAGTTCGCAAAATCCAATTTAAAGAACGAAAATTCGACGCTTCGGTGATAAATTGCAAAGAAATAATAATAACCATACCGAACAAAATTTGTACTGCTATTGTATTTTTTAATGCTTTATACAAATAATAAAATAGTACAGAAACTATTAATATATCAAGTAAATCAAATGTTGTAATCGTTAGAAAACCGATTTTAAACAATTCCATCGTTTTGTTGTATTAATTTTTAAATTATCAATATATTACAATTTATTTTTCTTATCAAAATTCATAATATCATTTTTTTCATACGCTTTAACAATTTCTGTTACAAGTTTATGTCGGACAACATCTTTATTGTCAAAATAAACGAATTCAATTCCATTTATTTTTTGTAAGATTTTATTTGCATCAATAAGACCCGAAAAAGCTTTATTTGGTAAATCAATTTGTGTTATATCGCCTGTGATAATAGCCTTTGAATTAATACCAAGTCGAGTAAGGAACATTTTCATTTGTATAGTAGTTGCATTCTGTGCTTCATCTAAAATTATAAAAGAATTAGACAAGGTTCTGCCGCGCATATAAGCTAGCGGAGTTATTTCAATAATATTTCTTTCCATCAAAGATTTAACTTTCTCGGGCGAAATCATATAGTGCATAGCATCGGTTAATGGTTTTAAATAAGGGTCAATTTTTTCTCGTAAATCGCCTGGTAAATAGCCAAGCGACTCTCCAGCTTCGACAGCGGGGCGCGAAAGAATTATTCTAGAAATTTCATTATTTCGTAATGCCGAAAGTGCCATAGCAACAGCAAGAAATGTTTTTCCTGTTCCAGCTGGACCAATAGCAAAAACAATATCATTATTTTGAACTTTATTATAATAATCAAGTTGCTTTTGATTTCTTATCCTAATAGGATCTTTAACTCCTTGAAAAATCACTTGATTAATATTTTTTGAATCGGATATATTTTCACTACTTTTTGGGCTTGAATCAATTAATTCAATTACAGCTTTTACATCGTGTTCTGAAATATGTTTGTTACGCTCTAACATATATAAAAGCTCGTCAAAAATCTTTTCAATTCTAATAATTTCAGCTTCGCTTCCTCTAATAATTACAGAATTGCCTCTTACGATAATAGCCGCTTTAAATCTATTCTCAATCATATTCAAATAAATATCATTCGAGCCGAATAAAGCAACAAGTTCGATATTATCAATAATGATTTTCTTTTCTAAAATTTCCATTAAAAATTCTCGTTTTGCATTTTATTTTTTCTCTAAAATATGTATAAATTCTTTAGTATAATTGGCTTTGTGATTTCTATTTTCTTCTTTATCTGCTCTAAATCTTAGATAAGATTTTTCGTAATAATCGTAATTTCCATATTTTGACATAATTGTGCGAATTTTATTTACCGGCATTAATCCTTCGTTATTATAACTAAGGAATATATATTTAAAATTAGCATTTTTGATTAAATCATTAAAAGTTTCTTCAATAGTATTTTTACTACAATATTTTGATTTATAATATTTTCTTAAACCCGTTTTTCCTATTGGTTCAAAATCATCATATTTTGCAATTGTATTTAAAATATGATAGTTCGCTCCATACTGTCTTGTATTATATGGAGGATCTAAATATAAAATATCTCCTTCAATTTTCTTTATTAATTCATTGCTATCTTCGTTATAAACAATATGTTCATTTTCATTAACAATATATTCTGCTGATTCAAGAATAATATTTTTTTGTGCAGTTTTTTTTAGTTTTTTTAAATATGCACCATACACCGAAGCAGTATTTGCAACTTTATCAGCAGATTCTAATAAGCTCGATAAAAGAAAATAATACATATTTTTATTTATTTCTTTGTTTTTAATAAATTCATTGATTTTTAATCTAATTGCATCAATTTTTTTCCCATTAAAATCACTAAAATACTGTCTATTACAGCCACCACCCAAACAATAATTATTAAAAATGAACCCTTCTTTTAACTCTATATTGTTTAAATAATTTATAAAATCTTCTTTTCCTGGTAAATGTAAATGATTGCCAATATAGTTTTTATTTAGAACATAACTATAATATTCAATATCATTAGAAATAATATGTTTTACTTCTTTTTTAAAAGAGCGGGCTACTATTCCAGTGCCAGCAAATAAATCACAAAATACCTTGGATTGTATATCATTACCCACAACACTATAAATTGTTGATTTAATAAATTCAATAAGTTTATATTTAGAGCCGATGTAATTCATATATTAATTATACAATAAAATAACATAACAAGATACTTTATACGACTTCTCACCTTGAATTTTATGTTTATAAGTAAAATCTACTTCAATAGGATTATTTATATCAAATTTATTAATCAAATCTATAATTCTTTCAATAGAAACATCTTCATCTAAATATACTATGAGTAATCTCGAATCCGCACCAAAGCGTCCTTCATCTTGATACTTATATAAATATTCAGCTACAATTTTAGGATTTTCAATTGCAAACTCTCGCCAATTATCTCTATAAGCATTCTTCAGCTGATTTGTAGGGTTTTTTGCCACTTTTTGGTCAAAGGAAATTCCATTTATATAAAAATCTACTCCTCTTCTGTGATTAAGAGTAGGTAAAATATTGTCATTCTTTTCAAAAATTAGTGTTTCAATAAAATCATTTCTAAAAGTATTAATTTCTTTAATTCTTCTATACTTTACAGCGGCTAATTTAACTTTTTCATCTTTCAAATCAATTCGATTGCTCGCTATTTATTCTCTGTACAAAATCATCAAAAGCTCCTTGTGAAAAAGGCCATTCAATTTTACCTAATTTTAATTTGTGCCATTCATTTATTAATAATTGCATTGAATTAGTCGCATCTTTACCATTTACATATTTTTTTGTTGTTTTAAAGATTTCTCTAATAATTGGCAAAGCTGAATTATAATCCCATTCTTTTACTACTTTTTTCCATAATTCATTCGTGGAATAATCTAATTTAACTACTGAACCCTGCCTTGATACTTTAGATTTCAAACTAATATTTTTAACTTCATTCAACCTAATCAAGAACTCTTCTACATAATCCTTATTTCCAAAAATCTTTTTAGCAATATCTTCCGACATATTATTTTTAATATTCATCTAACTTTCCTTTTTAAATACAAAAATATACTCATGTTTAAAAATAAAATAATCACTATTCAATGCTCTATATTTCCAAATATCCTGCTTACCAATTTTACCTCTATTGCCTTCTATATTTTTTATTATAATACCTTTTAATTTTACACTAAAATTCTGCTTAATCATATCCATAATATAGAATGATAAAGGAACAACCTCACCATTTTTATAAATATCACCAATTACAATAGCTAAATATCTATTATTTTCTAAAAACCTAAAGCTATTTTCAACAACATTTTTAAATTTTTCTAAAAATATATTTACATCAGAAATTGACGACAAATCTTCTTTTTTATCTGTAAATTTAACTATATCTAAAAATGGTGGATGTAAAATAGCAAATTGAATACTATTTTTTCCAATTATTGTCAATGCTTCTTGTATTTTTTCATTAAATAATAGCTTATTTGAGCTATCACATTCTTTAATAAAATATTTACTATAATAAAGATCGTTCATTTGTTGCTTTACATAATCAATCATTTCCCTATTAATATCAAAACCAATACAATATCTATTTAACTCTTCAGCAACGTACATAGTAGTTCCACTACCAAGAAAAGTATCTAATACTATATCATTTTCTTTAGTATATCTTTTTATTAGTTGATAAGGTATTTGTGGTATAAAATTGCCGTGATAAATATTAGAGTGTTTTCCAGATTTATATCTTTCATCAATTAGCCATAAACTATCAACATTGATATCTAATTCTTTCCAATTTTGTATATTTAAGTCGTTAAATTTCATAGCAATAGACAATTTTTCAATAAATATAAAAAAACCCTACTTCAAATTAGAAGCAGGGCTTTATTATTTTATTTAATAATTTTAAAAATTATTTTACTCCGCCATCTTGAGTAGCGCCAGCTTCTGCTTGTGCTTGTTTTTTATTTCTCCAATATTTACGTTCAGCTTTGATTTCATCTGAAGTTTTTGGTCCTTTAGCTGGAATTTTCAATATTTGACCTGGGTGAATAATGTCTGGGTTACGTATTTGGTCAGTGTTACCTTGCCAAATCTTTGGCCACATAAATGGATCTGCATAAATATCAATTTTACCTGCAATATTCCATAAACAGTCGCGATTTTCAGCCCAAGTTCCTACTGTGTAAGTAGTTATTTTCTTTTCTCTATACAAGCCGCGAATATCTTTAGCAAGATTAATAATCTTAGTGTAGAATTCCGGTATTAAAGAAATTTTACTTGAACGCAATTCATTTAAATCTGATTCAAGTTTTTTAACATCATCTTGTCTTTCGAGAAGTTTATCTTCTGACAATCTTTGCATCTCACGAACTTTTGCTTCGATTACGCCTAATTTTTGGCGGAAAGCATCAACATCGGCTTTTGTTGCGCCGATTAATTTTAAGATTTCATCTTCGCAATCTTGAAGTTCTTTTTTAATAGATTCGAGATTAGTTCTTGTATCATCAGCTTTTTTAGCAATCTCGTCATAACGAGCTTGTAAAGCAAGTACATTAGCTTCGAATTTTTGAATACGTAATTCTGCTTCACCTTTGGTGAGCTGTGCATCTGGTTTGCTTTCTGGTGGTAAAACGGGTTTTGCACACGAAGCTAATCCAACAACAACTATCAATAGTATTAAATATAGATTTTTCATTTTTCCTCAGTTATTTTAATTGTTCAACATTATACCAAATTATTTAGAAGGTGTATAGTCGGGCCATACATTAGGCCATTGAGCCAATTTCTGTTTGATAAAATCTTTATCTTTATTGCAGTTGTCTAATTCTGACTTACGAGAATTAATTTCGCCTTCGATTTTTTTTATATCGTTTTGTCTTTCTGCGATGTCTGCATTTAATTGCTTTTCTTGTTTACGCAATTCTTGTAAACGTGCTAACTGTTCATCTGTTATCATAGGAGTACAGCCAGAAAATGACATCGAAGAAAACAATAAAACCGAACTTATGCCTATTGCAGTTGCCAATTTTGCTAACTTCATAGTACCTCCGATTAAATTTAAATTTTAAAAAATATATTTCGAACTTTAAATATTTAATAATTTTATAGAAAATTTGCAATTTCTAATTTACAAATATCATAATTTTTTCTCAATTATAAATAATTATTTTTATAATTACTTAAATTTTACTTATAAAATTATTTTTTTTATAAAATGCAATTAAAATATTGATTTTACGACGTTTTATTTTCGTATTATTGCAATTTTTATAATTATTATTTTTAATTATTTTTATTTTTTTTATGTTAAAAGAATTTCCCAAATCGTACAGTCCAAAAGATACAGAAGGCAAACTATACAAAAATTGGTTAAATAATGAGCTTTTTAATACTAATGATAATTCCCCAAAAACTCCTTATAGTATTTTAATGCCACCACCTAATATTACAGGTATTTTGCATTTCGGGCACGTGTTAAATCTTACTATTCAAGATTTATTTATTAGAAGAAAAAGAATGATGGGATATGAGTCCTGTTGGTTTCCGGGAACTGACCATGCTGGGATTGCTACTCAAACGCGTGTCGAAAAAGAGCTTAAAAATGAAAATATCACAAAATATGATATTGGACGTGAAAAATTTACTGAAAAAATTTGGGAATGGCGTGAAAAATATGGTGGAATAATTCTCGAACAAATGCGAAAACTTGGAATTTCAGCTGATTGGAATAAAACCATTTTCACTATGGACAAAGGTCCGAGCAATGCCGTAAATCAAGTATTTATCAGACTATTTGACGAAGGATTAATCTATCGAGGAAAAAGAATTATTAATTGGTCGCCTCTTTCGATGACTGCTTTGTCTGATGAGGAAGTAGAATTTAAAGAAGTTCAAGGGCATTTATATACTTTAAAATATTATTTTGAAGACAATTCGGGATACTTGTCTTTGTCAACGGTTCGACCTGAAACTATTTTTGGTGATACTGCCGTTGCTGTCAATCCAAATGATGAAAGATACAAACATCTTATTGGAAAAAAAGTTAAAGTGCCGATTTGCAATAGATTAATTTCTATTATTGCTGATGATTATGCTGACCCAAACTTTGGTACTGGTTGCGTTAAAATCACACCCGCACACGACCCAAATGATTTTCTTGTTGGTGAAAGACATAATCTCGAAACTATCAATTCTATAAATCCTGACGGAACGCTCAACGATTTTGCTGGTGAATTTTCTGGTTTAGAGCGTTTCGAAGCTCGAAAAAAAGTATTAGAAAAATTAAAAACTCTTGAGTTAATAGAAAAAATTGAAAATTATACACATAATGTTGGCTTCTCGCAGCGCGGCGGCGAACCAATTGAGCCGTATCTAAGCGATCAATGGTTCGTAAATATGAAGCCATTAGCCGAAAAAGCTCTAAAACCCGTTCTCGAGGGTGAAATACGTTTTCATCCTAATCATTGGGTAAAAACTTATGAGCATTGGCTTACTAATATAAAAGATTGGTGTATTTCTCGTCAATTATGGTGGGGACATCGAATTCCTGTTTACTATACGGAAGATGGTCAATTTACTGCGGCCGAATCAGTTGAAATCGCTAGACAAAAATTAAATTTAGATAGAAAAACTCCGCTTACTCAAGACGAGGACGTTCTCGATACCTGGTTTTCATCTTGGTTGTGGCCACTAACTACGATGGGTTGGCTTTCGCAAGATAATAAAGAAGATACAAATGTATTAAATAAATTTTTACCGACTGATTTACTTGTTACCGCACCTGATATTATTTTCTTTTGGGTTGCAAGAATGATTATGGCATCGTTACATTTTAAAAATCAAATTCCATTCAAAGATGTATATTTTACAAGTCTTATTCGCGATGGATTAGGACGTAAATTATCTAAATCTTTGGGAAATTCCCCCGACCCACTGAATGTTATTGAAAAATATGGTGCCGACGCAGTTAGATTCACAATGATATATCTTTCTCCTTTGGGGCAAGATGTTAAAATGGATGTAAATACAGAAACTCAAGATATTCCATCTGTCGAAATAGGTAGAAACTTCTGTAATAAAATATGGAATGCTGGGCGCTTTTTAATAATGAAAAAAGAGCAAGTTATTTCTGAAAATAATATTACTAATAATTACGATTTATTAAAAGAAAACGAACTCTCACTTTCTGATAAATGGATATTATCAAAATTAAATACTGCTATTTCAAAAATTGACGAATCACTCGATAATTTCAAGGTTAATGATTATTCGAAAATCTTATATGATTTTATTTGGAGTGATTTTTGTGATTGGTATGTTGAAATTGTTAAAATACAATCAAATAATAGTAATGATAGCGACTATAAATTAAGATTAATCAATTTTGCTATTGATATTTACGAAAAGATTTTACAATTGATTCACCCCGTAATGCCATTTATTAGCGAAGAAATATGGTATTTACTAAAAGATAGAAAAGAAAGTATTTCTATAAGTTCAACTCCGAAAGCCGATAAAAAATTAATTATCGAAAATATTGAAAATGATTTTACACTACTTCAACATATTATCGAAGAAATTAGAAAAATGCGTTCTTCTGCTAATCTTCCACCATCGAAAAAAATTCCTTTATTTTTGAATTGTAAAATTCAGTCATCAGTGAATTTTCTAAATTCACAAAAAGCAATTATCGAATTATTAGCAAAATGTACTGATTGCTCTATTGGTATCGGTATTGATAAGCCCGAGCCATCGGTTTCTGGGGTGATTAAAGATAATGAAATTTATCTTGCTATTGGTGATTTGATTGATGTTGACGCTGAAAAAGCAAGATTAAATAAAGAAATTGAGCGGTTGAATAATTTAATTACTTCGACAGAGAAAAAACTTTCTAATGAGAAATTTGTTTCAAATGCCGCCCCCGAAATAGTTGAGCGTGAACGAGAAAAATTAAATGATTTAAAAAATTCTTTAGAAAGCGTTACTAATAATCTTTCGGGATTAGGAAAGTAAAATTTATATTTAAAAACGGGGGCAATATCCGGGTTGGACAAGCATCCTTGTTTGTCGAGTGTGAAAGGACAGAAGTCAATGTGGCATACCCCATTGACTTCTGTCTTTTAAGATGCCCTACACCTGCGAAGTGTAGGACAGCTTTATTTCATAAAATTATCTATTCTTATGGTTTAAACACAGAATCTTCAATTTCTTGATTTATAGTATAATTAGTTTTTAAAGTAATTACAAAATTTGGCGAGATTGTTTTTTGGGTTGTTGGCAACATTACTCCATCAAATAACTTATAATCACTTGTAACAATAGACCAAATTTCTTTGGAACCATCGGGTGAAACTAAATCTAAATCAATTTTTTCAAGTAAATAATTATCAGCATCAAAATAATAAATACTTTCTGCTTTTGCGGGGCTAACGGCACTCATTAAAATCTTATTATTTGATTTACCTAACACTTTTAGAGTATAATTGTGCTTCGTAAGAGCAAGAACGCTAAATAATTCAGCATCAAAAAGCATTTTATCTTTTGATTCACCTGTTTGCAGACTTGATTCTTGCCCTTTAGCACCTATCCAACAATTCTCGCCATCAACCCAAGATTCATTATTAAAAATATTAAAATTTGTATAATTATATAATTTATTAGGAGCTTTCTTTTGAGATAGCACCTCACCATCGAAAACTTGACCATTAACAGTTATTTGGGCAATACTTGTTGCGTTAATTGTTTGAATTTTTTGTATATTATCTTTTCCGCCAATTGCTTTTTCATATTTTGCAATTAAATCATTTGCCGAAATTGATACTTTTTCTAATTTTGCATCTGCACCATCTAATGCATTTAAATCGAGGTCGTATTGATAAATTTGACCATATTTTTCAATTGTTGGAAGTATAGATGGATCGCCAGCAATTATAATTCGTAAATTTTCGGGTTCAATAAAATTTTTAACCATAAGAGTAATATCTGATGGAGTTAAAGATTCGATTTTTTTAGGAAAATTCTTTATTTCATTAATATTTTTACCTAAAAAATCACCATCTTGAATAATAGTTGCAACATTCATACTATTTTCGAAAGACATATTATAATTGCCGAGATATGATGTTTTAACTCTTTTAATTTCATCTTTTGAGGGTGTATTATTTTTCAAGTCATTTAATTCATCGAGAATAACTGCTAATGATGAATCTGTTTTTTCTGTTGCAACATCAGCGACAGCAGAGAACCTATTTGCATATTTTGTTGATGTTACAAAAGCATAAGGCGAATATGTAAAAGAATATTTTTCGCGTAAGGTTTGATATAATCTACCATTTTCGCCGCCAATAACTCTCGAAGCAAGTTTTATTGCATCATAGTCAATATTGTTATAAGGAACTGTTAAAGTCGAGGCAACAATCGAGGATTGCACCGCTCCTTTGCGATTAATAAAATATATACCTTTTGGCAATTGTTGTGCGGATGGAATTTCAATTTTCGGAGTTTTACCAGATTTCCAACTCTTCAAGTATTTTTCTAATTCTTTAACTATTTCATCGGGTTTAACATCACCTACAACAGCTAAGGAAGCATTAGTAGGATTTGCCCAAGTAGAGTGATATTTTTTTAAATCATCAATATTAATAGAATTAATACTTTCAGTAGTTTTATATTTTGAATATGGATGATTTTTCCCATAAATGGCAATTCTTGATAATTTATGAGCGGCATTCGAGGGATTTGATTTTTCATATTGAATCCCCGCAATAGTTTGCTGCTGTAATTTTAAAAATTCATCAACGGGAAAAGTAGGATTAAGTAAAACATCTGACAAAATTTCTAAAAGTAATTTGCTGTGTTTTTTTAGTCCATCGGCATATAAATAATAATAATCATCTGCTGCGTTGCTTATAATCGAGGCACCAACGCCGTCGAGTGAATTAGCAATTTGACTTGCAGTGCGAGTTTTGGTGCCTTTTGTAAGCATATTCGCAGTAAGCTCAGCTATACCCGATTTATCAGTTTCAACACTTTTACCTCCATAAATCATTAAACGCAATGCTATAGTTGGCTGTTCTGAATCTTCGATAATTATTACTTTAAGTCCATTTGATAAAGTTCTAACAGTATGATTAGGAAATTGAAATTCAACAGACTGTAGCGGCTCGGGCATTACATCTGGATTAATATCTTGCGCGAAAATGTTAATCGTAGCAAAAATTAATATTATTAATAAAAATATTTTTTTCATTTAATTCACTTCCTTGTTTTAATTGACTTTTTCAGGTTTATAAATTAATACTACTTTATTATCGCTATCAAGATATTTTTTTGCGGCATTTAAAACATCTTGCTTTGAAACTTTCATATATTTTTCTAATTCAGAATTTATTAATTCTGGTTCGCCGTAGTAACTTTGTAAAGAGGCAAGTTCTCTTGCTTTCGATGAAGTACTTTTTTTACTACTAACAAATTCAGCTTCGAAAATATTTTTTGCTTTTTCAAGCTCTTCATCGCTAATTCCTTCTTTAAGAAGTTTGTTAACTTCCTCGTAGAATAATTTTTCTAATTTACTTATACTTTTATTAGGTGAACTCACGCCGACAAATAGTAATATACCTGCTTTTTCCATAGGAATAAAATCAAGCGAAGAACTAACAGATTCTTGAGTTTCGTCAATTAATTTTTTATATAATCTCGAGCTTTCGCCAGCAGATAAAATACTTGATAATAAATTTGTAGCATAATATAAGGAATCCGACAAAGCGGGCGCATTATACGCAATAAATATTGCAGGTAATTGTGCTAATTTATCAGGTATTTCTTGGCGATATTCACCATTAATAGTATGTAAAACAAAATTTTCTCTTTTTGGCATACTTGATTTTGGAATTTTAGTAAAGTAGGATTCTACATATTTTTTTGCTACAGAAATATCAAAATCGCCAGAAATTACCAATGTAGCATTCGATGGCTGATAAAAATTATCATAAAATTTTCTAAACTGCTCAATAGAAGCATTATCAATATGCTCTTTTGCACCGATTGGTGTCCAGCTATATGCACCACCTTTGTATAAATTTGCTGTTATTCTATCGAAAGCATCGCCATAAGGCTGATTTTCTGTTCTTTGTTTTCTTTCTTCTTGGATTACTCCGCGTTGAGTTTCAACCCCGATAGTATCAACATTTAATTTTCGCATTCTTTGAGATTCAATCCACAAAGCAAGTGGTAATTGATTAGATGGCAAATCAATATAATAAACAGTTTCATCGAAAGATGTATGTGCATTAAACCTTCCGCCAGCGGACTGAATCAATTGGTCTAACTCCCCTCGTTTAATTTTATCTGTTGATTCGAACATCAAATGCTCAAAAAAATGTGCAAATCCTGTTAAATTTGGGTTCTCATCTTTTGAACCAACTTTATAGTGCATAATAGTTGAAATTACGGGGGCGCTTTTATCAATATTATAAATGACAACTAATCCATTGGCTAATGAATCACGTTCGTAACTTATTGCTTTGTAACCATCTTTTGCTACAAGAGATGAATATGAAAATGATATTATTAATAGAGATAAAAATGCCGACAATTTAAGTCTTAACATTTACAAAACTCCTAATTTTTTAATAATGCAATGTATAATGATATATTAACGTAAAAATTAATGAAAAGTTATTAAAAATTTTGAAAAATTAGATTGAATTTAAAAAATAATTCTTTTAATTTGTAAAATAAAAAAAATGTAATTTAAATATTTTATAATTTTGTAGTAAATAATAATTATGAAAAAATCAATATACTTTTTTGTGTTTTTTGGCTTTTTAATGCCAATATTTTCATTTTCTAAACCGGGCGATGTTAATATAGTTAGAACAATTGATTTTCAGCAAAGGAGAATTGGCTGGTTTGATTTTCCAACAGATAATAAAACTTATGAAAAAATCCTACTCCATTTTAAATTACGTTGCCCACCGGGTAAACCCTGTGGCGAGTGGGATTATTTATCTTATGTAAATATGAATCAATGGTTTGCTCCGAGTTTTCGTGCTAATAGTAAAGTTGTTGATACTCTTAGATTTATGAAAGATACTTCTTGGAATTATTCACAAATCATTGTTGATGGTGAAAAACAAATTAAAAAAACTGCGAAAGATGCTCTTATTGTAGAATTTTATAATGATAGCGAAAATCCAACAAAATTAACAAAGACAATGACTGTTTTCCCAACTTATTATGATAATTATAAATTTGATGATAATGGAAAAGCAATTGATTCCAGTTTCGTAAAACCCGATTCAATATTGATAATGACAAAAAAACGCGTTTTTTATGATGATGATGTAACTTTTAAAGAACGTTGGGAATTATTTAGATATATTACTCCTTATGGAAATGGTCTTACTCTCGGTGATGGTGTTACTTGGACTTTCGATGTAACTGATTTTGCTACTTTATTAAAAGGAAAAGTGCATTTAGACTCGCCTTATGGCGGTTGGGGCGACCCTTATGATAATAATGCGTACGAAGATTTAGAGCTAACTTTTGAATTTGTAGAAGGCACTCCACCACGAAATGTTGTAAATGTAAAGCAACTATGGAATTTTTATGGACTTACTTATGATAAAGATTTCGAAAAGCACGTCGCACCGTATAGCTATACATTTAATGAAAACGAAAAAACTGCTATGATGAGAGTCACTCAAACAGGGCATGGTTTCGGAGGAACGAAAGATAATTGTGCTGAATTTTGCCGCAAACTTGGAATGGCAAAAGTTGATGGTGAGGTAAAATATCAGCAATATGTTTGGAGAGAATGCGCAAGTAATCCAATTTTTCCTCAGGGCGGTACTTGGATTTACGATCGTAGTAATTGGTGTCCGGGTGCAGAGGTTAATCCTTATGATTATGAAATTACTCCATTTATAAAGCACGGAACAGAGCAGACTATTGATTATGATATGGAATTTTATGATCTAAATTGGACGGGTGGCGATAATACCAAGCCAAATTGGGTTCTTACGGGATATTTATTTACTTATGGTGATATTAATTTTAATAACGACGCTCGAATTACAAAAATTATAGCACCAAATAATGATAGATTAATGAATAGAATTAACCCAATTTGCGGAAATCCAATAATAGAAATTCAAAATGTTGGTAAAAATGATATTTCAGAAGTAAAGATCAAATATGGTAATGATATAAATAATCTTGCCGAAACAACTGTTACACTCCCTAATGCTATTTCATTTATGGAAAAAATTGAGATAGAACTTCCCAATAATAATTGCATTGATGAGACAAAAGGAAATGTATTTTATGCTGAAATAGAAGGAGTTAATGGCAAAAGCGATGATTATGAATTAAATAATAAATTAAGTTCTAAATTTGATATTGAAATACCCGATTTTTCAAGAAAATTTAATATTGAGTTATCAACACCAAACTCGAATATATTAGGTATTAGCTCGCCAATATCATATTATCTCGAAGATATAAATGGAAATATAATTTATTCAAAAAATTCGACCGATAATAGTAAAATTTATAAAGATGAAGTTGAATTAAAAGATGGTTGTTATAAATTTACTATTGTAAATTCACAAGGCTTTGGGCTTGGTTTTTGGGCATTCGAACCAGATTTGAAACGTGGTTATTTAAGATTTTCTATGAATGGCAATACTTTTAAAACTTTTCCTACTGATTGGGGTAATTTTTATTCTTTACAGTTTAGAGTCGGTGATTTGCCCGAAATGCTTACCAATGTAGAAAGCGATACACTTAAATATGGTGATGTCCTATTAGGTGAAAAAATCGTAAAAACTATTGAATTAAGTCCTAAAAATGATAAAGGAATAAAAATAAATAATTTATCAATAATTCTTGGTACGGGCAAAAAATTTGAAATTGTAAAAACTGAACCCGAGCCAATTAATGGAGTATGGGATCTGAAATATGGTGAAAAACTAAAAATTGATATTTCATTCGAACCACTTTCGGAAGGCGTCAAAACCTCTCCATTAAGAATTGCAAGTAATGATTTCTATAATTGGCAGAAAGATATTGTTTTACAAGGGCGTGGGCGTGACCCGCTTGGAGTAGCAAATAATATCGCTAATCAATTAGACATTAAATTAGAAGCAATTTATTCGATAAATAATGATGATATTTCGCTAAAAATTGCTGTAAATGATATTGGAAATGTTGCAAATATCGCAATTTATGATATTTTAGGAAAACAAGTATTAGAATTAACTAAATATGAAATTAATAATTATTTAAGTGAAAAATCTATTGATGCAAATCTTTTAAATTCGGGTGTTTATTATATTAATTTTGTTTATCAAGGTGTAGTAAAAAATATTCCAATATTGATAAATAAATAATGGTTTTCATTTTATTTACCTAATAATACCCTTCCCAAAAAAAATGGAGGGGTATTTTTTATTGAATTAGAGTATATTTATGCTCGAATAATAAAAGTCATTCCGAACGAATAGACAAAAATGTCTTTTTATAGAAAAGGTTGATACAAATCGAATATTATATTTATTTAGCTTTATAAAGTTATTTGGTTAAAAAAAAATTATCCAGCAAATTGACCAAGTTTACATTCTCTTTTTGCACCTGTTACGCTTGGTATATTTCCGCTTAAATCTAAAATATAAAGTAGTGCTAAAAAAGCAAAACATACGGCTTCTTTGGAAGAAATTCTTACACCGAAGTTTTCAGAACTTTTTACTTTTGAATTTGGTAAATAGAATTGTAACAATTCCATTAGATACGAATTATAAGCGCCACCACCCGAGACAATAATATTGTCCACATCTAAATTATTTGTTTCGATATTTTTAGCGATACTTTTTGCAGTAAAATGCGTCAGAGTATTTAATACATTATTTGGATTTGAATTTTCATCAAAAAACTTATTAAAATACATTGTATTAAAAATTTCTCTTCCCGTTGATTTTGGAAATTTTTTACTAATATAACTATCGTTCATCAATTCATTTAAAATATCAATATTAAGATTTCCCTTTCGAGCAAAATTGCCATTAAAATCAAATTTATTATTAAAATATAGTGATGTTGCAATATCAATTAATATATTCCCGGGGCCCGTATCAAAACCAATAACATCTTTTTTACTACAATTTTTAGGTAAATATGTAATATTTGCGATTCCACCAATATTTAAGCATAAATTATTCTCTTTTTCGCTTCTTAAAAAATAAAAATCAAAAATTGGAACAAGTGGGGCGCCTTCGCCGCCTAATGCAATATCTGCTGAACGAAAATCACCAATAACGGGAATATCTGTAAGTATATTTAGAGCTGATAAATTACCTAATTGTAGTGTCGAGCTAATATTAAAATCTGCAAATTTACTTTTTTGTGGTTGATGCCAAAGAGTTTGACCGTGTACACCAATCGCATTAATACTATATTTTTCTATGCCAGATTCTTCTATAGCATTATTTACAGCGCCGGCATAAATATCAGAAAGAGCAAAATTTAATTGAGAAATATTATAAATCGAAGTTTTTGAACTAATTATATCTAATATTTTATTTTTTAACTTATCGGGAAAGGGATATTCCTTAAAAAATAGCTCTTTATAGGTAAATTCATTATCAATAAAATAAAAATCTACTATTGCTAAATCAATAGCATCGAGCGATGTACCCGTCATTATACCAATAATAGTAAATTTCTTAGTCATTATTCAAAGTTTTTTTTTTCGTTTATTTCATCAAGAATTTCGTTAGATCTTTCGAGAGCAAAATCAATATTAGCACAAATATTTTTGGGATCAACTTTGTTTAAAAATCCGCTTTGCTCTAAGGCTTTATATGGTTGTGCGTGCATTGCAGAGAATACAACATAAATACCTTTTTCAATAGACTCATCATAAATTTCTTCTAAGAAATGAATACCCGTATAATCTATTGCTGGAACATTTCTCATTCTAATAATTCTAACAAGAGGAAGTTTGCTAATTTTATCTAATGTATCACGGAATTTAGTAGCCGCACCGAAGAAGAAAGGACCATTAATTTCATAAATATCAACTCCTTCTGGTACTTTTTTAAGATCAATACTCATATCATCAACAACTGTGTCATCAATATCACTCATTTCACGCGTTACTACTCCAACGTTTGATACAAGAGCCATACGTCGCATAAATAATAATACAGATAATATCATACCTACTTGTAAAGCAAGAGTTAAGTCGAACACCACAGTTAAGAAAAATGTAGTAAGCATTACGATTACATCGCTTTTTGGGCTTTTTTTGATATTTTTAAATTCTTTCCATTCAAACATATTGATAGAAACTACTATAAGAACAGCAGATAATACAGCCATTGGTATTAATTTTGCCAAAGAACCAAAAATTAGCATAATTAATAAAAGTACTATTGAATGAACGATGCCTGCTACGGGAGTTTTACCACCATTTTTAATATTTGTAATAGTTCTCGCAATTGCTCCTGTTGCAGGTATTCCACCAAATATGCCTGAACCAATATTAGCTATCCCTTGAGCAATGATCTCCATATTCGACCTATGCCTACCACCAATAATACCATCAGCAACTACGGCGGATAAAAGCGACTCGATTGCACCTAATAATGCAATAGTAGTAGCGGGTGCAATAAGATTTTTAATCTTAGCAAAATCAATATTCATAAAAGATGGTTTGGGTAAAGTAGAAGGAATATCACCAAAACGAGATTCAATAGTATCAACGGGTAATTTGAACACTATTACAACTATTGTTGCTATAATAATTGCAATTATTGAACCGGGAATTTTAAATCTATATTTGTTCCAAATCAGCATAAATATTAGTGATACTATCGCTATTAAAAATGAATCAAGATTAAAATTTGAAAAATTATTAATATATGCAGTAGATTTTTCGACAAAATCTGATGGTAAATTTGCAATATTTAAACCAAAAAAATCATTTATTTGTGTAAAAAATATTAAAACTGCAATTCCGGAGGTAAAGCCAACAATAATCGGATAAGGTATGAATTTAATAATCGAACCTAATTTTGAAAATCCCATAAACATCAAAATAAATCCAGCCATAATGGTTGAAATTATAAGACCTTCTAATCCATATTTTTGAACAATATCATAAACAATAACTACAAAAGCACCTGTTGGACCGCCAATTTGTACACGGCTACCACCCAAAGCAGAAATTAAAAAACCAGCTACTATTGCAGTTATTAAACCTTTTTCTGGTGCCACACCCGACGCTATACCAAATGCAATAGCAAGTGGTAATGCTACGATGCCCACGATAAGACCGGCTATTAAATCTGATGTAAATTGTTTTTGATTATAGTTTCGAAGTGTTGTTATAATTTTAGGTTGGAATGATACATCAAAAAAATTCAAATATTTTTTCATAACAGTAATAAAAAGCATAATGATTATTTTTACATTTACAAAAGTAAGGAAAAATCACTAATTTTTTTAATTATTCTAATTATTCATATTTATACCAAATTTTTAGCTATAAAAAATTAATAAAAAAAATTGAATATTAAAAAAAATTGAATATTAAAAAAATATAATAATTTTTTTTTTGTTTATTTGATAGAACTATCATATTTTAGTATATAACTGTATAGCAATATAGAGAAAACTTATGAGAAAAACAATTGGCCTTATTTTAATCTTTCTCTTGCCATTACTTGTAGGTTATCTGATGATTGTGAAAGAAGCAAATTCACCATCAAAACTTCAGCAATTGAAAGAAAGTCGTTTGCAGAAGGAAAAACCCGGTGCAAACCATTCACAATTTAGTCAGCTTCAAGTAAAATTTGAAAGACCGCAAGATGTAACGCTTGCTTGTATCGGTTGCCACAACGAAAGGCATACCGAAGTTATGAATACAGTGCATTGGCGCTGGCTCCGCGATGAATATATGGAGGACAAAGGTGTTGTATCACTTGGTAAAAGAAATATCCTAAATAATTATTGTGTATCTGTTAGTGGTAGCGAAGGCTCGTGTTCACGCTGTCATATTGGATACGGATATGATAGCAAGGATTTTGATTTTACAAAAGAAGAAAATATTGATTGTCTTGCTTGCCACGATAATTCAGGGAAATATGAAAAAGAAGTTGAAGCGGCTGGCTATCCTAAGAAGGACTTAGATTTAGCATATATTTCGCAACACGTTGGATTACCCAAAAAAGAAAATTGTGGTAGTTGCCATTTCGAAGGTGGTGGCGGAAATAATACAAAACACGGCGATTTAGAAATCGCTCTATTGACTTCCGATAGAGACGTTGATGTGCACATGGCGGCAAATGGCGGTAATATGGAATGTATTGATTGCCACGAAGCAAAAAATCACATTATAAAAGGGCGTTCTTACTCATCTTCTTCGATGGATAAAAACCGCCTTTATTGCGAGGATTGCCATACTAAAGTGCCACATAAAGACAATATTATTAACGAACATACTGCAAAAGTTGCATGCCAAACTTGTCATATTCCAATTTATGCAAAAGTGAATAAAACTAAAACTTTTTGGGATTGGTCTAAAGCTACAAAACTAAAAAATGGCGAGCCTTATCATATAGATGATGAAGACGGAAACCACACTTATTTATCTGAAAAAGGTGAATTTAAGTGGGAAAGAAATCTCGAACCCGAATATGTATGGTTTAATGGTACTGCAAAACATTATTTAATCGAAGATACAATAAAAGAAATCCCACTTGTACTAAATCCACTTGGAGGAAATTACAAAGACTTAAAAGCAAAAATCTATCCAACAAAAATTATGAGAACAATTCAGCCTTACGACCCCGTTCAGAAAAAATTAGTTAGCTTTAAGCTATGGGACAAAGAAAAAGGTAATAATAGTTTGTGGAAAGATTTTAATTGGGAAAAAGCTATTGATAGCGGTATGAAATATCTTGATTTACCTTGGAGCGGACAATATGATTTTATAGAAACCCAAAGCTATTGGCTCACAAATCACATGGTTGCACCAAAAGAAAAAACTGTTAAATGCAATGAGTGTCATACTCGCTCAAATGGTAGATTAGAAAATATTAAAGATATGTATTTGCCAGGTAGAGATTATAACCCAACAATAGATAGAATTGGTATTGCTTTAATAATATTAACATTCTTTGGGGTAGCTACCCATAGTGCTATTCGTATTTATTATTCTAACAAAAATAAAGGGCAAAACTAATGAAAAAAGTATATATATATAAAGCTTTTGGACGTTTCTGGCACTGGGCACAAGCATTTTTAATAATATTTTTGATATTTACGGGATTTGAAATTCATGGCTCATATACATTTTTTGGATTTGAAAATGCCGTTCATTATCATACAAATGCCGCATATTCATATATAATATTAATAATATTCACTATTTTCTGGCATTTTGCTACGGGAGAATGGGTGCAGTATGTGCCTACTCTTACTAATTTAAAGAAACAAGCAGAATATTATTTATTCGGAATTTTTAGAAATGCTTCGCACCCAACTCGAAAAACACAATTAAGTAAGCTCAATCCATTACAAAGATTAGTTTATTTAGGATTAAAGATTATACTAATTCCTCTAATGGTATTTTCGGGATTACTATATTTATTATATCGTTTTCCACAAGGAGATAAAATAAATTCTATTAAGATATGCTGTTTATCAACATTAGGCTATATTCATACAATTGGAGCGTTTTTGCTTATTGCATTTCTTATAGCCCACTTATATTTAATAACTACGGGGCATACAATTTTTTCCAACCTTAATGCAATGATTACTGGTTACGAAGAAATTGATGATGATGAAGATGATGATAATGTAACAATTATTGATAAGGAAAAAGTTTATGAAAACTGAGGAAGTAAAAGTAGAAAGTCCATATATGAACCCTTATTTAGCAGGTGTTTTTCTTGGATTAGTATTATTAGCTACGATTTATATTACTGGTCGTGGTCTCGGAGCAAGCGGAGCAATCAAAAGTGGCGTAGTTGCAACGGTAACAACACTTGCACCAAATCACGGTGAAAATAACGAGTTTTACAAAGAATATGTAGATAGTCACTCGGAAGGCATTATGAAAAATTGGTTAGTTTTCGAAATTATGGGTGTTATTCTCGGAGCTTTCACCTCTGGATTAATTGCAAATAGGCTTACTTTCCGCATTGACCATAATCCAAAAATTACTACTCGATTAAGACTTATAATGGCATTAATTGGTGGAGCATTATTTGGATTGGGTGCTCAATTCGGAAGAGGTTGTACAAGCGGTGCGGCATTAAGTGGAATGGCAGTTTTGTCAGCTGGTGGAATACTTACTATGATGGCAATATTTGGTGGTGCATATTTATTTGCATACTTTTTTCGTAAACTTTGGATTTAATTTGTTTTAAATTAATAATTGGGAAATAACAATGGGACCCCTTGTACCAGAAATTTTTAGTAATGAATTTAATTATATAATAGCAATTGTAATTGGATTTTTCTTCGGTTTTGTTCTCGAACAAGCTGGTTTTTCATCATCAAAAAAATTAGCAGGGCTTTTCTACGGTTATGATTTCGTAGTATTAAGAGTATTCTTTACAGCTGGAATTACAGCAATGATTGGAGTGCTTTTATTTGGATATTTGGGTTGGTTAGACCTAAGTGCTATTTATATCAATCCTACCTTTCTTTATTCTGCTATAATTGGTGGGCTTATTATGGGGCTTGGCTTTATAATAGGAGGATTTTGTCCTGGCACAAGTGTTGCCGCCGCCGCAATTGGCAAAATTGATGCTATGGTATTTGTGCTTGGCTCTGCTATTGGAGTTTTATTTTTTGGTGAATTTTATGATGTATTCGAACCAATTTATAATGGTTGGGATTATGGTGAATTACGTATTGAAACCGTTTTTGGAATTAGTCCCGGTTTATTTGGATTTATGATGATTTTAGTTGCATTATTTGCATTTATTTTTACATCGAGAATAGAAAACCGTGTAAATAAAATTCCAAAAAGTAATTTATCATTTTTCAAACAAGAGCATAATAAATTTATTCCTTATGCTATGATTTTTGTTGTTCTCGGTGTGGTATTATTAATTTTACCAAGTTACGAGCAAAAATTAATGGGCGAAATTAATGAATATGCTACTGAAAATTCGCAAAAGCTAAAAACAATCGAGCCTTTAGAAGTTGCTTTTCGCGTCCTAAACGAAGATAATTCTTTAATAGTAATTGATTTAAGAGAAAAACTCGATAGCTCGAAATCTCTAATACCGGGAGCATATAATATGCCTTTTGATAAAATTTTATCAAAAGAAACGACTAATCTTATTATAAAATCACCTAAAACAGTTGTATTTGTTGATGAAGATGGAAAAAATTCTCTTAAAGCAGTCGCATATTCAAACATTATGAATTTTGATAATGCTTATGCTATGAAAGGAGGTATAGAAGCATTTGATAAATCATTGGTATATAATGAAAACGAGATTCCAGACAAATATGATTACAATAAGATTGCAGAAATTAAATTTAAAAAAGAAGCTCCTTTGAAATTAAAAGAATTGAAAGAAAAACTTGCTTTAATGAGCGCTCCACCCAAAAAAGTTGTTCGTAAAAAAGCGGGTGGCTGTTAATTTTAATATAAAAATATTAACTAAATATTTAGATGTCCAACACACACCAAAATGTTGGACATCTTTTTTTTTATTTAAACAATCAAGATGATTATCCTACCAAATATTACTCCAATGAAAAAAACAATGAGACAGCCTCATTGCCTACCGTCCTTTCACACTTGACAAGCAAGGATGCTTATCCAACCAATTACTACAGCATTTGATTCTAATAATTTTTCAAAAAAATGAAAAAATAATATGAAGATAGGAAATCATAATATTAATATTTTAATTTCGTATTTAATAAATAGGAATCAACATTATGAAATATACAAAATATTTTGAATTTACTAAATTACGCCCTAATAGAATTGGAATAAAAGAAGATTGGATAATAAAAGCATATTTTAATCCAATTGCTTAGAGTATTCAGCAAGATGGCAGGATTAGACGGTGGGCAAAAATTGAAGAAGCTGAAAATAAATATTTAAGAATAGTAATTTTAGAAGATGGTGAAACTATTCATAATGCTTATTTCTATCGCTCGTTTAAGGAGATAATATAATGCAAATACAATATTTTCAGGATACAGATACTTTGCTTATTACATTTAATGATAATGTAATTTTTGAAACAAAAGATATAAATGAAAATACTATTATTGAACTTGATGAAAATGGTAATGTTGTTAGTATGACTTTGGAACATATTAAAAATTTTGCTAATATTAACAATTTATCTTTCCAGCAATTTGCAACTTCCTAAATAAAACATTAAAATTATATAATATTTTTTCTAATTTTCATTTTATATAATATAATTTTTATAGAATTTTCTCAATGCTCAGAATTATCCCATAACTTTGCCTTCTCCAAAATGGAGTGGTAATTTATAATAATTCTGATATATTTTTTTATTGCTATTTAGTTTCTATTTTAATATGCTATCAAATGGGTTTAAAATTTTAAGAGTCGAGATTTGCTCAAAATCTTTAATATTTCTTGTAATTAATGTAAAATTATTAATAATCGCTGTTGCGGCAATTACTGCGTCGGGTAGAGATATTTTAGTTGTTTGTTTAATTTCTATTGCCTTTTCTTCAATTAGAAAATCCAAATAATATATTTTCGCATTTGATATAAATTCTTTAATTTTAAGTTGTGTAATCGTATCAATCTTTTTCCAACCTAAAAGCTCTATTTTTGTAATAGTTGAGATATTAAATGATTCTATAAAAATATTTTCAATTAGATTAATACTTTCTACTGAAATACTATCATTCAGATAATAGATAATGATATTTGTATCAATTAGAAATTTCGAGTCCATTCCGATCTCATATCAGATATTTCTTTTTCTAAATCAATATTTTGCTTACGAATCAAGCCTTTATAATTACTTGGGTCAAACTTTCTTACCTTATTTTGCTTATCATTATTATTAGATAATTGTTGATTCATTTTTTGCCAGATTTTAATAGGCACTACGGCATACTCTGGCAAGCCCTTACTATCAAAAATATAATTAATATTCATAATAGATACCAATTAAGTAAATTCTATTTTTTTGTATTAACGATTTAGATTAAATAAAATTCTAATAATTTGAGTAGGTTAGACATTTTTGTCTGACTCTAATAATTTAATTTAAACAATCAATATGATTATCCTACCAAATATTACTCTAATGAAAATGACAATGTGGCAAGCCCCATTGCCTCCCGTCCTTTCACACTTGACAATCAAGGATGCTTGTTTTACAAATTATCCACTATCAACTAAATGTGGATTTAATTTTCATTGATTTGCTAAGTGCTTTATTTGTATATAGGTAAGAAGTTAATCAAGTACAGAAGGCGGGAGTCGAACCCGCACGGGTGTTGAGCCCACTGGATTTTGAGTCCAGCGCGTCTGCCAATTCCGCCACTTCTGCAGAGATTTTAAATTTTCAATAGAAAATTAATGAAAAACAAAAGTAAGTATTTTTTACTTTTTAGCAAAAAAATAAATTTATTAATGAGCTTTTTTATTGATGTAATTTTTGCCTAATCCATCTAATTGGTAAAAAATTGCTTTTTCACCTAAAAATTTAACCTCAACGATTTTTTTTATAAAATTATTTTTTGTGAGCCAAGACAAATTAAGTGAAATTTCTTGGTCTGAATAAGTATCGAGTTCTTCGTGGATTTTAAAAATATCAGCTTGCCCACCATTTAATACTTTCAATATATCAATATCACATTGATTTAGACGTATATTATTATTAGTAGTAGATTTATTTTTATTTTTATCTTTTTTTGAAAAATTTTTTTTATTCACAATAGTAATTACAATAATGGTTTATTTTTGAATAGAATAATAATTTAATTTTTTAACTAGGAAATTGTATTTAATTTCTAAAAAATTGATGAATAATTAATAAGTAAAAGTACGAAAAATAATTAATTTTACAAAAAAATATTATGAAAAATATTACAATATTTTGCGCCTCGAGTAACAATGTTGATAGATTTTATCTTGAAAGTGCATATAATTTTGGTAAACAACTTGCAATAAACGGCTTTAATGTTTATTATGGTGGTGGTAATATTGGTCTTATGGGCAAGCTCGCTGACGGTGCGATTTCCAAAAGTGGAAATATTTATGGAATTATTCCAAATTTTTTAGTGGATATGGAATTAGAACATCAAAATATCACTAAATCATTTAGAGTAAATTCTATGCACGAAAGGCAGGAAAAACTTATGAAAAATGCAGATATTATCGTGGCTTTGCCGGGCGGTATAGGCACATTTACAGAGCTTTTCGAGGCTATCACTTGGAGGCAATTGGGTTTAATACATTGTCCAATTTATATTGTTAATATTAATAATTATTTTGAGCCTTTAATATTATTATTAAAAAAAGCAATAGATGAAGGTTTTATGCGTATAAAAGATTTTGATTTATATACTATTACAAGTAATATTGATGAAACTATTACTAAATTATGCAAAAATAAAGATGTTTTTATAAACTATGATATGGCTTAATATATGAAAAAATTTATTGCTACAATTTTGTTATTTGCTGTGTTAGGAGTTAGTTCGATTTCGTTAGCTCAAGAATATAATGATGTATATCATTGGGAGCCTTTAAACCCAATAAAAGGAGCTTTTGTTGATTTAAGCGTTGGTTCGCCGGGATTCGGTATTGGCGCGGGTTTTAGATATGCTTTTGTTGGTTTTAATCTCGGTTTGATTGGATTAACAAACAGCTCGCCCGTTTACGCATTACAGTATCCTCCGGGTGTTGTTATTCATAGAGATAGACCTCTGCCAAGCGGCTATGAAGAAGAGAAGTTCTTATCAAGTATGCTAACAGGAGATGTAGTATTTTATGCAGATATTTTAGAAAAAATTAGTTTAAATGCTTCGATTGGACATTATGCTCGTAATGATTCTATTCTTGCTAAAAGAATTGATACTGGTTCAAAATATATTTATAAAAATGAGACCGAATCTGGCTTATGTTTTGGAGTAGGTGCTGAATATGTTTTAAATGATAATTTTAATGTTGGTGCTGGTTATCACACGCAAAGAGGGGTATTATTTAGATTAACATATTTATGGTTTTAATTTAGTATAAATATGAAAAGAATAACATTATTATTTTTATTTGCAATTTTATTTATTTCCTGCTCGAGTACTAAAACTTATAAAGTTGCTTTGTCTAAAGGAATTGGTTCGGTAAATTACGAAGCTTATGGAAAGTGGATTAATCGCTATGATAAAAATATTGAAATTGTAAATCTATATGGTTACTCTTTGTTAGAAGCTATTGAAAAATTAAATCAATGTGATGCTTTGGTTTTGACGGGTGGTCCAGACGTCCACCCGCTTTATTATAACAAACCCGAGGATAGCTCGAGATGCTCGATAGACAATTATCGAGATACCTTAGAATTTGCATTAATCAAAGAAGCCTCGAAACTACAAATGCCCGTAATGGCAATATGCAGAGGAGCGCAAATAGCAAATGTTGCCTATGGCGGTGATTTGATAGTTGATATTCCAAGTGATGTAAATTCACTCACTTCGCACCAAGAAAAAGATTTTGATGCTATGCACGAAATAATTATAGAGGAAAATTCTTTTTTAAATGAAATTTCGGGTACAAACAAAGGTGAGGTTAATTCTAATCATCATCAAGCAGTTAATAAATTAGCAGATATATTCCAAGTTAGTGCAAGGTCGAAAGATGGTATTATCGAGGCTTACGAAATGAAGGATAAAACAAAACCATTTTTTATTGCTGTACAATGGCATCCAGAAAGGCTCGACTCTAATTCATTATTATCTTATCCTTTATCAAAAAGATTTATTGATGCTATAAAAAATAAATAATAAAACATTTATTTAAGAATATGAAAAAAATTATAATTTCGGGTGGAAGTGGTTTTATTGGTAAGAATTTAAGTAAATATTTATCAAATAAAGGTTATGAAATCAATATTCTTACACGCAATACAGATAAATGTAATAAATTAGATTCTATAAAATATCATAAAATAGATTTCAATTCTATAGAAAACACTGCAAAAATTATAGAAGGTGCATATTCGATAATAAATTTATCGGGTGCTTCGATTGTAGGGAAAAAATGGAGTTCTAAATATAAGCAAGAAATATACAATAGTAGGATTAATACAAGCAATTTTTTGGTAAAAACGATTAATTCTCTTGAAAATCCACCTAAATCATTTATTAACGCGTCTGCTATTGGTATTTATGGAAATTGTGCCGATGAAATTCTTGATGAAAATTCAAAAATTGGTAAAGGTTTTTTAGCAGATGTTTGCAAAGATTGGGAATATAAAGCCGAGCAATGTAATTCATATACACGCGTAATTAAAGCACGCATTGGTATCGTATTATCCAATAATGGAGGGGCATTAGCAAAATTTGCCCTACCTTTTCATTTTTTATTTGGTGGACCTATTGGTAACGGTAAGCAATGGATGTCTTGGATACATATTGAGGATTTATTATCTATGTTTTTACTTTTTATTGAAGATGAAAATCTTAATGGTACGTTTAATATCGTTGCTCCTAATCCTGTTACAATGAATGAATTTGCTAAAACATTGGGCAATGTTTTAAGAAAACCATCAATTTTTAGAGTACCCGAATTTATCATTAAAATGGTTTTGGGGGAATCCTCATCAATAATTCTTGATAGTCAAAGAGTATTACCTAAACATATTGAAAATTATAATTTTAAATATAAATTCAGCTTCCTAAATAAAGCATTAATTGATTTATTTTTAAAATAATTAATATTATTAAAATTTTGAAACAATTTATTCGATAATCAAATATAAATATTTGTTAATAATTATTTTTTTGTCATTGTTTAATAACACATATTTATTATTTTTAAATTTTTAGTATTATACATTTTAAATAATTTATGAAAAATAAATACTCAATATTTTTGATTATAATTTTGGGGCTTTGGGCTAACAAAATTCAATCTCAATCTTTTGATAGCGGCTCAATTTCGGGTAATGTATCAATAGAAGCACAGACTTATTCACCTGATTCCCTAATGGATGCGCCAGATGTGCAGGAAAAACTTCTTTCTAATGCTTATATAAATTTGATTTATAGAAATCAAGGAGTAGAAATTGGATTTAGATACGAAAATTACCTTAATCCAATTCTTGGTTTTGATGCAAGATTAAAAGGGCAAGGAATACCTTATAGATATTTTACTTATCGTGATGATGTTTTCGAGGTAACAGGTGGCGATTTTTACGAACAATTTGGAAGCGGTCTAATACTTCGAGCATATCAAGAACCTGCTTTGGGATTAGATAATGCACTCGATGGATTTAGATTTAAAGTAAGACCTATCGAAGGAGTCGAATTTACGGGGCTTATCGGAAAAAATCGTATTTTTTGGGCAAAAAGCGATGGAATAGTCCGCGGTGGAGATTTGAATATATCTTTAAATGATATTCTTGAGGATTTGATGCCAGAGGATTATAGATTTACTCTTGGCGGAAGCGTTGTAAGTAAATTTCAGACTGATAGAGATGTTTTCTTAAAAATGCCCGAAAACGTTTTAGCATATTCAGGAAGGCTTGGGGTTATGGCTGATAATTTTACTATTGATGCAGAATATGCCTATAAATATAATGACCCAAATGCAACTAATAAATTTAAATATAACGACGGACAGGGATTGATTGTTAAAGGCTCTTATTTTGGCGATGGAGTTGGCTTTGCTTTGAATGCACATTGGATTGATAATATGGATTATCGTAGTGATAGAACTGCTCGTTCGCAGGAGTCTTTCATTAATTTTATACCACCACTAACTAAGCAGCATACTTATGCTTTAGCCGCTCTTTATCCATTTGCTACACAATTTAATAACGAAGCGGGTATTCAAGCAGAATTGACTTATAATATTCCAAGCGGCTCGTTTTTAGGTGGTGATTATGGAACCTTAGTTACTTTAAATTATTCTGATGTTTTCAGTATTGATACAAGCCATATTGACCAATATACTTATAAATCAAATTTCTTGGGCATCGGAGATAGACGCTATTTTAGAGATTTTGGTATTGATTTGTCTCATAAATGGTCGAGTAATTTTAAAACAGATTTAACTTATTTGAATATCATTTATGATAAAGATATTTTGACAAACGAAGGTGCGCCATTATTTGGTAAAGTATTTCAAAATGTTTTGATATTTGATTTTCAATATATTTTTGAGAATAATCATTCTATTCGTACTGAATTGCAGCATTCTTGGTCTGTTCAAGATTCAGCACTTATCGAGCCAGATAATATTAACGGAAATTGGGCTCATTTATTAATAGAATATACTATAGCTCCAAATTGGTATTTTACTGTTTATGACCAATATAATTATGGAAATGATTCAGAAGACCGTAGAATACATTATTTAAATGGTTCGGTTGCATATTTAACAGGTGCAACGAGATTACAACTTGGATTTGGTAAGCAGCGAGGTGGAATTATCTGTGTTGGCGGCATTTGCCGTGCCGTACCCGCTTCAAATGGTTTGTTTTTATCTATAACTTCATCTTTTTAGATTTATTTGATTGGGAAATATTATGAAAAATAAAAATATATTGATTGCATTTTTTATATTAATTGCAATTAGTGCTTGCGATATTATCGAAGCTCCTTACGAAAAGGAAGATATTGATTTTGTTATTGATACAACAACCAGAAATGTATTAATTGAAGATTTTACGGGTTTTAGATGTGGTAACTGCCCCGAGGCTTCTGAAACTGCTGAAAAAATTGCAGAACATTTCAAGGGTAAAGTTTTTGTGCTTGGAGTTCATGCGGGACCACTTTCAATACCGACTCCCGGACGAAAATATGATTTTAGAACATCTGAAGGCAAAGAATTAGAGGATTATTATAATTTAATAGCAACCCCTTATGGATTGGTTAATAGACGTAGTTTTAATGGACAATATTTATTATCACCATCTGCTTGGGCGGGCTATACAGAACCAATTATCGAAGAATTAGCAGAAGTAAAAATTGGTATTAATCCAGAATATAACGAGTCGAGTAAATTAATTACCGCAAATCTTGATTTATATTATACTCGTAAAAGTGATTTAAATCACTTTGTTGCAGTTTATATCGTCGAAGATAGTATCGTACAATATCAACAAGATGATAGTCAATTTCCAAATATACACGTATTGGATTATGTGCATAATAACGTTTTACGTGGTTCTATGAACGGTACTTGGGGTTCGCAAGTTAGTAGTTCAATTGTTAAAGCGGGTAAAAGCGTTTCATTAAGTTTTAATTATAAAATACCTACTGATAAAGATTGGAGAGCGGATAAATTGAGTTTATTAGTATTTGTGCACAATAATGCCACAAAAGAAATTCTTAACGTAGAAAAAATCAAACTTCTAAAAGAATAATGAAAATCGTAAAGTGCGATATTTGCAATAATTTTATTGAAGAAAGCTCTGTATGCCCATATTGCGATACAGAGCTTTCTGTTAATATTGATGATAATACAAAATGGGTTACAATCAAAATTTTAAATGATGAAATATATGCTCAAATGCTTGTTGCAAATTTAAATAGAGCAGGGATTCCCGCTTTCAAACTTGTTCAATCTGATTCAATGCGACCACTTACATTAGGATTGCTTTCGCAAATTTGTATAAAAGTACCCGAACCTTTTCGCACAGAAGCAGAAAATCAATTAAAAAATATCGAAAATGGAGCTTTAAATAATGAATAATTCTAATCAACTTTTTGAAGAAATTGAAAAATATATAGATTCTGATATGAAATATATAATTGGCGCTGATGGTGGAAAAATTAGATTAATTTCTGTTGAAGATAATATAGTTACTATTCAGCTGTTTGGTGCTTGTAGCCGTTGTGCCGCAAAGAATTATACTTTATATAATGTGGTTCAGCCGATGATAAAAGACAAATTTCCAATGATTGAAGAGGTCGTATTGGTTTAAGATGTTTTATTAAGTAATTTTTTCCGTATCAAAATTAAAATCTAATCCAATGGGTGATATTATACTAATTGTAGTGCCAATATTTTTTGTGCTTTCAATTTCTAATTTACAATTTAATTTTTTACAAAAATCTATACAAATTAATAGACCAAGACCTGTACCTTTTTCGTTATTTGTGCCAAGACTAGTATGTCTTAAAGTAGGATGGAATAAATTATCAACTTCATCTTTATTCATTCCAATGCCCGTATCACTAATACTAAATTTATAAAAACCACTTGAATGATTGCAATCACAATTTAGAGTAATCTTACCATTCTCATTTGTATATTTAATTGAATTGGATATAATATTTCTAAAAATGGTAGTAAGCATATTAAAATCAGTTACGATTTCGAGTTCGCCTGGTATATTATTTATCAAACTAATATTTTTTAGCGAAGCATTTGGGCTTAAAATATTCAATACAAAGTCAAATATATCTTTTAAGTAATATTTTTCATAAATCACTTGTATTAAATCCCTTTGAGAGCGGGACCACAATAACAAATTTTCAATTAATAAATTTGCTGATTCCGAAGCTAAAATAATATCATCAATAAATTCGAGACGCTCGTTTTCTGATAAAGAAGTAAATTCTTCTTTTAATAAAGTTGCAATTAATTTTTGAGAGCTTAGAGGATTTTTTAAATCGTGTGCCATGATGGAAAACAGCAAATCCTTATTTTTGATTAATTCTGTTAATTTGTCAGATTGAGCATTAATAATATCGTTATTTTCTTTAAGGATTTTATTTTTTTTCTTCTGTTCATTATGTTTAATATAAAAACCAATTGCAATTATCCCAATTAATATAATAGTAATAGCTAGAATAATGATTCTATAATAATTTACTTCATTCTCATAAGTAACCTTTTGCAATAGTTTTTCATCTTCAAATTTCTTTTGGATAGTATTTATTTGGTGTATTAATTTTTCATTTAAGATTGAATCTCTTGAACTACTATAAACTGAAAGATAATAGAAAGCACTATCAAATATATGTAGTTGTTTATATACAATAGCTAAATTATATGCACTATAACTTATGTAAGGATTTATTTCTTTCGTTTTTGCAATATTATAAGCTATTAAACCATAATATTTAGCAAGTTTAAAATCTTTATTTAAAAAATGTAAATAACTCATATTACTATAAGTATGTGAAATTGCCGCATTATTATTATTATACTTAAATATTTCTATTGCTTTATTATAATTTTCTATTGCTTTTTTTAAATTGTATTCTTTTGCTGAATAATATGAACCTAATATATTATAATTGTTAGCTATAAATAGATTTTTAGGATCAGTTTCCAGTAGTAATGTATTGGATTTATTAGCATAATATTTAATACTATCATTTAAATTTAATTCAATAAAAACAGCCGCTTTTCTGTTAAAAGTTGCGGCAATTCCAATTGTATCTTTCATTATTCTAAAATATTTGAGAGCGCTATCGAGTGATACAAGTGCATTATCAAAATTTCTTGTAGCTCTATTACTTTCGCCCATAAAGCGATAAGTCTCGGCAATCAAGCTTATTTTATTATATTTTAAGAAAATTCTTAAAGCTGTTTCCAGAGATTCATAAGATTTTAAATAACTTGGTTTATTATGATAAAAATATCCTAAATATAGATTAAATTCTCCAAGCTGAATCTCATATTTACTTGAATTACATAAATTAATGCCTTCAGTACAAATATCATATAAAGCAATGCTATCAATTTCTTTATATTTCTTTGCAAGAACTAAAAGAGAATCTATTGTTTCTTCTTTCGAAGCCCCATATAAATTATAAATAGTAGTTAAAAATATTATTATAAAAAGGATTCTTTTTAACATAAATTAATTTAAATTGCAAATTTTTTATTTACTGAAATATACTTTTTACAAATGTAATTAAAAAAAAATAAAATAAAAATCATTAAATTACTTATTTTTTTTCTATTTGGTAAAAAAATTTTAAACAGATAACAACAAAAATAAATTGTAATAAAATACTGAATATCAATAGAATAAGCAGTTATACTTATCTTTATCTAATATATCTAAATAAAGAGAAATTTTGCTTTTTAATGGACAGATAAGAATATCTATACTAATAATTTACAAAGATTTAGTTGCCCAACAGCCTCAAAGATATTGGACATTGTATAATTCTCGATAAGCAAGAATGCTTATTCTCTCCACTATCAATTATCAACAAATTATGGATTTTTCTCATAATATCAGAATGCTATTATTTTAATCATATTATTTAATTATATATATTCTAAATTGCAAAATTTGTGATTTTTAAGAAATTTAATAAAAAAATATTTTTTTTAAATAATATTAAGATTAATTTTGTGATATAAAATATTATCATTAATCGAAATTCTATATTTTTTTAATTTATTTTTAGAGAAATATCTGTATAATTTTTACATATTATATATTGTATCGCTTGATTTTAAAAAGCTAATAATTAATATATTGATATTTTTTATTTGTTTTTTATTAAGTTTTAGAATTTCTTTTTCACAATATGAATCAAGTGATACTATTAATATTAACCCAAATCAGATAAGCTATGGATTAGATAAACAATTTAATATTTATGGTTTTAATTTTCTAATGAATTATTTGCATAAAAGTAGCTATGGGAATTTTTTATTTAATCAAAAATATTTAGGTTCAGCTTATATTTCAGGTAATACAATTCTGCAAGATGATGAATATATCGAAATTCAATATGATTATCCAATAAATGATTATTCTTCATTATTAAGTAGTTCAAATGTAATTTTAATAAGTAATCAAGGTTCAAGTGAACTTAACAAATTGCAACGTTTAAATTTTCTGCTTGGAACAAGGATAAGTTTTTATGAGAATATTTTTTTAGATTTACAAAGCGGATTAGAAGATAACAAACAAATGACAATAGATAGCAAAGGCTCGATTTTTAAAATAAACGGAATAATGGCTGAAACTGATATTGAAAATTATTTAATTTCTGCAAATGTTAAAGGCGAAATATTAAGTTTAGATTTGGATAGAATTAATAAAGATTTTCAAATCAATACAAATTTATCCACTCAATATGATGAATATAGTAGTCTTACTGCAAACATAAGTTATAAAGCACTGGATAGATATAATGCATTAAGACGTGATGAACAATATATGCTGGAAAACAATCTTGATTTTGAATATTCATTAGAGGCACGTAGCAATAATATTTTTATATCAGATATATATTTTTCGTTTGCTTTAACGGAAAAAGTTTTTGGAACGGTAAAACTATTTTTCTCAAATAGTAATACAAACCGTTTTTTTTCAAATTATGTCAAAAGCGACTCTCGAACATCAATTAGTCAGAATCGTGAATTATTGCGAGCAACGATTAATCCCGAATTTACTTATAAAATCGATGGTTTTCGTCAGTTTTTTGGAATATTATATTCTTATGACACAGATATTAATAGAGTATCACAAATTAATAGTATTGAGGAGCAAGAATTAAGCATTTACCGTAATAGAGCGTTCGATCTAGATAATATGACCTCAAATCTACGATTAATGTCGAGAACTAATTATAATATAAGCCCAAAAGATACTTTACACTTAAGCGGAATGACCTCGATTACTCGATTCGACACACCAAGCGATAATAATAACTCAGATAGAGATGAATTTTTAGGATTAATTAATTTTGCTTATAGTAAAAAATTATCGAATATACTATCTTTAAGGCTCGATACAGAACTTCAACTAAATCATCAAGTAAATCTTAAATCACAACGAAGCTCATCAAATTATTGGATGCGAAGTATAAAATTTGCACCGAGTATAATCGTTCAAACAAAAAACTTTTTTATGCGTCCACAACCTTATGTATTAGCAAATTATACAGTCTATGATTACGAAGGATTTGCACCGGGTATAAGAAGTTTTAGCCTGAGGCAAATTGCTTATAATGATTCGATAGCGATAATTTTTTCAAATAATACATATTTAGGCACAAGAATTGATTTAATTTATAAAGAAACCGGCACATTATTTTGGAATGACTTTAAAGAAACGCCCATAAACGGAAATTTGAAAATATTTTATAAATTCTTTTATGGTTATTACGATATAAACTATAATTTTGCAATTGGTCTTAGATATTTTAATTTAACGCAGAAAAATTTTAGAGTTACAAGTTATATGAATAACGATTATAAAACTGAGTCTTATGCACCAGAAGCAATAATTTCAGCAAATATATCCGATTATGCAACTTTAAAAATAAATGCTTGGTACGAATTTCAGCGTATAAACGACATAAATAAAAATGAAATACCAAATATTATTATTAATACTATAATTAAACTTTGAGTATATAATGAAGGAACTAATTTTTAATTCTGTAAATAAACTAAAAAGTGATAAATCATCGCTTGTATTGCTCGAGCCAGTTTTGGAAAACTTAAGGCAGATATTAGGTATTAAAGATGAGAATTTTTATAATGTGATGATAGCAGTTACAGAAGCTGTAAATAATGCTATAAATCACGGAAATAAACAGAACCCAAATAAAAAAGTAGATTTTGTAGTTCAAGCAGATAGCCATAATATATATATTAAAGTAAAAGACGAAGGCAATGGATTTAATCCCGAACAAATTGCAGATTGCCTTGTACCCGAAAATTTACTTAAATCAAGTGGAAGAGGGATTTTTATTATCCGTGAATTAATGGATAATGTGGAAATTCATTCAAATGAAAGTGGAACAACCCTCGAGATGTATTATTCATATAAAAAGCATTAATTAGAATTTAATTTATATTATTTAGTAAATTTCATCAACTAAATTATTTGATTTATAATTCTCATAGACTTCTAACATTTTTTGTCTAATTATATTAGATAAATTTTGATAATCAAAATCATTCAATTCGATTAAAATGCCCGAATTGTTCTGCATTTCTATCCATTGATAAATAACTTTTAATTCTTTGTAATCAGTATTGTTTATATTTATTTCGACAATTAATTGTTTAATTTTGTTAAGTAATGTATCAATAGGAGCTTTCAGACCATAACTTTTTTGATATTTTAATTTTCCGTTTATTATTAAATAAATATCAATAATCTTTTCATCATTTTCTTGAGCTTGTAAATAAATAAAATTATGTGGAATTTTAATATTTTTTCGATTATTAAATATATCTCCAAAAAGTTCATATTCAAAATTGAACTCAAAATCTAAATCATTTTCTATCATTTCGTGGCGTAATATCAATGCAGAAAGCTCTGATTCACAAGTTTTATAGTATACTGAATGTGTATTAGATAAAATGTCTAAAAAATATTTAGAGTTGATATTATTTTTTTTAAATATTGATTTCATTTTTTCATTTAGATTAAATGAAAAATCCCAAAATATCATATAGTCATTTTTATCAAAAAATTGAAAGACTCCCGGTTGATATGGAATATTGTCTAATCGAATAGTAAGACGCTCTACAATATCACGCGGAATTTTATAATTTATAGTTGGCTTATTTTGAAAAATTAATAAATCATTAATCGAATTGATACGATGGTCTTTGTAAGCTAAAATTAACATTTCTATTAAAGACATAGCAGTAGCTTTAGCGTCTATTAATGCACGATGACGCTTAGTTAGTCTAATACCAAAATATCTACTCATATCTCCGACATTCTTTTTCGTATCATTTGGAAGAATTTTCCGTGCTAATTTTAATGTACAAAGCTGAGGCATATCAAAAGTTTTATATGCACGTTTATAAAAATTACTTATAAAAGCATAGTCAAATTGTACATTATGTGCAACAAAAATTGAATTTTGAGAACTAAATATATTAGAAAATGTATCAAATACTTCATACTCTTCGGGTGCTTTTTGAACCATAGATTGTGTGATTCCAGTCATTTTTGTAATATATGGTGGAATTTCTTTGTGAGGATTCACAAGTGTAACTTTTTCCGATACAATTTCACCATTTTCAACAATCACACATGCAATTTCTGTAATCTTGTCATTAGTTGGATTAGAACCCGTCGTTTCGACGTCTGTAACAATGTATCGGGCATTTAATAAATTATTCATTTACAATAAAGTGTGAAAATTGTTAAATAGTGTGAAATAAGTCTGACAGTCTTTTGTCTTCTGTAAAGTGTAAAGTTGCTAAACCAAAGAGATTTGCACCATAAATATTAACAAGAGAATCATCAATAAATAAAGTATTTTTTACATTACAATTTAATTTTTTACATACAAAATCGTAAATTTCAACGTCTGGTTTTCTTCTGTTTATTTGAAACGATAAAAAATTATTTTCGATTAAATCAAGTAATTCCGAGGTTTCAGGCAAAAAATGTTTATAATGAATCTCATTAGTATTACTCAAAAGTGCAATCTTATATTTATTTTTTATAGATTTAATAAATGGTATAGCTTCTTTTTTTAAGCCTAACAGCATTGAATTCCAGCTTTTGTCAATCATTTCATCGCTTGCTTCTATAAAAAATACTTGACGTAAATAATTTCTAAATTGAGATGAACTCATTATGCCTTTCTCGAAATCACTCGGTAATTCTAAAATAGACTCCAAATTCATATCGTTTAATAAATAGGGACTTGCGGATAATTTGGCAAGCTCTTTAATCGCCAAAAAATAGTTTATATCGTATAAAACTCCACCAAAATCAAATATTATAGTATCTATCATTATATCAAAAATAAATTTTCGTAAAACTCAATAAACGTTTATTTCACTCTTTTCATTCGAGCCATAAAAAAACCATCTGTATTATGAATATGAGGATATAACTCTAAATAGTGGCTATCACAATTCATTTCGAAAGGTTTAATGCCATTTTGGATAAAAATATTATATAAATTATCGGGAACAAAATTTTTATTTGAATTAAGAAAAATATTGACAACATCAATATTTTCTATAGACAATATCGAGCAGGTAGCATATACTAATACACCGCCAACTTTAACAAATTTACTATAAGTATTGATGATTTCGAGTTGTTTTAACTGCATTTTATTGGCAATTTTAGGAGTAATTTTAAATTTTTTTAGCGGATCTCGTCGTGCAGTTCCAAGGCCAGTGCAAGGCGCATCGAGCAGCACATAATCAAATTGCTTATTCTTAAATTGCTTGTTAATGTCATTATAATTCATAGATTTAATAAATAATGTTGATATGTTTTTTTTATCATATCTATTTAATCTTTTTGTAAATTCTTTTAATCTTAAAAAATTATTATCAGAAGCTATGATTTCCTTAATATTTACATTAATATCAGAAATATGTAGGGTTTTTCCGCCTGCACCAGCACAAGCATCGAGAACTGTACTATTATTTTGTGGTGATAGTGCATAACTAATAAGCTGGCTACCCTCGTCTTGAATTTCAAACAATGCAGATTTGTATTCGTCAGTATCATCAATTTTTGCTCTTTTGCGAAGTATAATACAATTTGGTACTAATTTTGAATCAGTAAAGGGTATTCCCTTGTTTTCTAACATTTGTTTTACAGCAAATACTGAGTTATTATCAACAACTCTAATACATACTGAAGCGGGCTTATTTAGCGAAACAGCAAGCTGACCCGAAGCGATGCCATTAGATTTGAGATTATCGCAAATCCAAGCTGGTAAAGAATATAAATTTGAAATATTATCGCAATTATTTGTATTAATTTCATTTTTATATTTTTCTGTAAAATTATCAATAATTATTTTTGTTTTCTCAGTCCATTGCACAACATCTTTAGATTCAATTATATTATTTTTTGTTAAATAATCAATTATAAACTCGTAAATATCAATTGATTTATTTGGATAAATTCGTGCTAATAGTTCATTAGGGTTATAATTAAAGTCAATTTGTTTATTATTCGCAAAAATAAGTAATGAAAAAATATATTGATAATACGTATTATTATTAATATTTTCAAAAATAATTTCTGAAATATTATTAATAAAAGTATAATTTCTAAAAATAGAAAATATAGTTTCTGAAATAAACTGCCTTTCTTTGCTACCAATATATTTTTTTTCTCTTAATAAATTAGAAAGTACAATATCAGAAGATTGAGAAGACTTGTAAATAATTTTTAATATTTCAGAAGTATTTTTTATTAAAGAATCAAAAAGCATTTTTCAGAAATTCAAATTAGTAATATTCAAAAATATAAACAAGTATTAAATAATTATCATTATTTATGAAAAAATAAAAAAATAATTTGCTTATTTAAAAAAAATGCTTACATTTAAAATGCAGTTAGAGTGAAGTAGAGTACAATTTTTATGAATTTATCCAAAAATTATATTTTTTTATGGGAAACGATATACTTTTTTTGTATGTTGTTTAATTTTTTTGTACTTTTAAAGTTGCAATAATAGAAAATATCATTTTTTTATATTATAGAATATTTGAATTTATTTTTATAGAAGAAATTTTAATAGAAAAATACATTTTTTATATTGTTTAAACGTATTATAGTTTCTAATTGGATAAGAATTAGAAAAAATTGATTATTTATATTTTTTTGTGGTGAATTTAGAGAAATTCTAAATTTCTTATTTGTTTAAAAATATTTGGCATATTTTTTGCAAACTGTTTTTTGTCATATACTCATTTGAAAAGAATATTATTGTGATATATTTAGTTAATTAGGAGTTTTGTATGAAGAAATCTTTAACTTTGCTTATGGTGTTGTTGTTAGTTGCTGGACTAACAACTGCAGGTGCTTATGCACAGAACACCAAGCTTGTTAAGTCTGTAGTAGGTGCTGGTGGCGCTGTCGCTAATACAAATAGTACTACTACACTTAACGGAGTAACTGGCCAATCAGTGATTGAGACAAGGTCAGACCAAACACCTGGTTCCGGTTCTTACGACCTCAACCAAGGCTTTTGGGTGCCGGATCCAAAAAACCCACTTAGCGTAAACGATGATGCTTATGCGTCAAACACTGCTATGTTTAATTATCCGAACCCAGTGAAAAATTCTACTACTATCGAATATAATCTTGAGATTGCGTCATTAGTAACACTTAAGATTTATGATATGGCAGGTAACGAAATCAAAGTTCTTTATGACGGATTTCAGTCTGCTGGCACACAAAAAATTGAATGGAACGCAAAAAATTCAAATGGCGTTGATGTAAGTGCTGGCTCATATCTTTACGAACTTCAAGTTCGCTCTGCGGCAGTTGCTGGTGCTGGTTCTGTGAATAATTTCAGTTTACGCAACGTTATGGTTGTCGTAAGATAATTAAGCAATTTAATTTTTTAAATGTAATAAATGTATATTTTGTATAACAACATCCAGGAGTTATTGTAATGAAGAAATTTATTCTTCTCAGTATTGTCCTATTATCGTTATTGATTTCACCGCTTAGCGAAGCTTTCGCACAAGCGAGATTAATCAATTATCAAGGTAATATCCTTAATGAAAAGGATGAGCCTTATCAAGGTCCGGTTCAGATAACTTTCGAGTTATATACTGCTGAATTCGGTGGCTCACAATTATGGAGTGAAATTCAGAACCCAACTTTGAACAAAGGATATTTTAATGTATATCTTGGTTCAGAATCTCCATTTCCTGCAAACTTCAACTTTAACCGCGAATTATGGTTACAAGTTACAGTAGGTAAAGGTTCACCTTATCAAAGAACTAGATTGTCAATGGTTCCTTATTCAGGTTATTCAGATAGATCAGCTGTTGCAGGTTTTGCTGAAGATATTCCTGATGGTTCTGTTACTTTAGCTAAATTAGCTGATGAAGTTAAAAAAGCTGGTGGTGATTTAGAAGGATTCTATCCAAATCCTAAAATTAAAGCTAGTGCTATTTTAGAAAATATTCCTGATGGTTCGATTACTCAGGATAAACTTAGCCCTAATGTAACTACAAGACCAAGTGGTCCTGCTAGTGGCGATTTAACTGGTTTCTATCCAGATCCTTTAATTGCAGCTGGCGCTGTAAAAACTGATCGCCTTGCTGACCAAGCTGTTACAAACGAAAAATTAGCTGACCATACAATTAAATATGCTAAACTTCAAAATGCTGCTGGCTTAGCTGGCACAATTTTAGCTTGGAATGGCACTGCTTGGATTGAAACAAGCGTTCCTACATTAGAAGAAGGTAGAGTAAAAGAAGTTTTAGGTTTTGATGGTAACTACGCTACTACAACAACAGATGGCAATGGTTTCTTACATACTTCTATTGGTATTGCAGTTGATGGTGTTACTACATCAAAGATTGCTAATCAAGCTGTTACTTATTCTAAATTACAAAATGCCGCTGGTGCAGCTGGCACAATTTTAGCTTGGAATGGCACTGCTTGGGCAGAAACTACTGTTCCAGCTTTAGAAGCTGACGGCGTTATTGGTAACGAAGTTCTTAATGCTACTCCTAATCGTGGTTTAGTTCGCGCTGGTGCTGGAACTGCTGCAAGTCCATATACATTAGGTATTGCTGATGATGGTATTCAAACATCAATGATTCAAAATCAAGCTGTTACTTTAAGCAAACTTGCTAATGGTACTACTAACTCACAAGTTATGTATTGGAATGCTTTAACAAATAGCTGGAAATTATCTGGCGGTCCAGCTCCTACTGATAATCAAGTTTTACGTTTTGTAAATAATGGTTCTGGTGTTACTGAACCAGTATGGTCAAATGACGATGCTATCGTTGGTAATGAAATTACTGACGTTATTGCTGGCGGCGGTTTACAAAGACAAGGTGCTGGCACAACTGCAAGCCCATACTTAGTTGGTATAGCTCCAGAAGGTATCGTTAATTCAATGATTAAATGGCATACAATTGAATATTCAAGAATTCAAAAAGCAACAGGTCCAGCAGGCACAATTATTAGCTGGAATGGAACAGATTGGATTGAAAATAATGTTCCAGCATTAGAAAAAGGTAAAGTATTTGCAGTTACAGCTGGCGCTGGTACAACTGTAAATAATACTGCTGACACTGAAGGTTTTATTACTGCTAAAGTTGGCATCGCTGATGGTGGTGTTACTAATAATATGATTGCTAATGGCGCTGTTTCTTTAAGTAAATTAGCTCCTGGTACTCAAATTGGTCAAATTATGTGGTGGGATCAAGCCGCTAATCAATGGAGATTCTCTACTGGTGCTGCTCCTACTCAAGATTATGTCGTTAAATGGGTTGATAATGGTGGTACTCTTACTCCACAATGGGCTCCAGACGATATGACTATTCCTTTTGAAAAAACTATTACTGAACAAGTAAAAACTTTATTTGCTCTTACAAATAATGGTAATAGTGATGTTATGAGCCTTACTACTACTGGAAAAGGTGATGGTTTATTAGTAAATGTTCCAAACGACTTAGTTGGTGGCGGACATGCGGCTCATTTCGTTGGTGGTGGACTTAACCAACCTTCTTTATTAGTTGATAGAGTTTCTGAATATGGTTTACCTCACGGTGCAGCAACTATTAATGCAACTGTTAATACTCTTGACGCTAATACTGCTGGCTTTGAAGTTAAAACTACTATTAATGATGATGGTAATAACTCTTATGAGGTAGATGGCGCACGCAGTATTCTTACTGTTAATAATGGCGTTAATGATGTTTATTACACTGGTTTATGGGGTGATGTTACTGCAAATACTGGTTATGCAACTGGCGTTTGGGGTACTGCTTCTGGTACTAACAATCAAATTAACGTAGCTGTAGCTGGTGAAGCTACTAATGGCGCTGCTAATATTGGTGTACTTGGTTCTGCTGAAAGTGATAGTGATCTTTTCTTAAATAACTTATCAGGTACTAGTACTTCTATTGGCGTTGCGGCTTACAATACAAAAGGTGGATATAATGATTATGGTATGTTATCAAATGTAGAAGGTAATGCTACTGGTATTTCTTCAAATGCTGAAGAAGGCGCTGCTCTTATTGCGGCTAATGAAAGTACTACCGAACCATCAATTTTTGCTTATAATGCTGCTGATGGTACTGCATTTATTGCGGCAAGTGAACATACTGATAATTATTCTGCAGCTGTATATAATTTTGGTAATGGTCGCGGTATGTTAGTAATGGGTGGTACAGAAAATACTACTCCTCTTTTACTCGACCCAACAGATGTTGATAATGCAGCTTTAGTTGTTACTAACCCATTACACGGCACTGTTCCTTATGCTACTGCTATTAAAACTTATGGCGATATTTGGGCTAACTCTTCAATAGGTGCAAGCCAAATCATTGGTCTTGATTCTTTAGTTATTGGTAATCCTATAACTGGTCCTTATTCAACTATTTTCCCACCTGCATTCGTAGGCGCTCCATTAGTAATTAATAGCGATGTTTTAGTTAATGGTGATATTGAAGTTGATGACGCTAACCTTAATGGTAACCTTGATGTTGCATTAAATGGTCATATTCATGGCAATTTAACTGTTGATGGTACTTTCACAGCTGGTGCAACTACTTTAACTAGTTTAACTGTATTCCCAGGTGCAACTTCATTACAAGCTTTAACAGCTGGTGCAACTACTTTAAATTCACTTGGTGTTACTACAAATGCTACAATTGGTGGTACTCTTAATGTTACTGGTCTTACTACATTAAGCACAGCTAATATTAATACTGCTAATATTACAACATTAAATGTTTCTGGTCTTTCTACATTAGGTAATACTCAAATTAATGGTACACTTGGTGTAACTGGTCATTCAACATTAAATTCACTTGGTGTTACTAATAACGCAACTGTTGGCGGTACATTCGGTGTTACTGGTGCAACTACATTAGGTAATACATTAACAGTAGCAGGTGCAACTAATTTAAATAATACATTAACAGTAGCAGGTGCAACAACATTAAACGGTGCAACACAAGTTAATAATAATTTAGTAGTAACTGGCACATCAAACTTACAAGGTGCGGCTACATTAGGTAATACATTAACAGTAGCAGGTGCAACAACATTAAACGGCGCTACACAAGTTAATAATAATTTAGTAGTAACTGGCACATCAAACTTACAAGGTGCGGCTACATTAGGTAATACATTAACAGTAGCTGGTGCAACTACATTAAATAATACATTAGCTGTTGCTGGCAATGCTAACTTTAATGGTGCAAACGTTACAACTGGCGCAACTACAAAATTAAATCTTGGTTATGAATTATTTACTAATGGTTCAGCTGGTATTGCTAATAATGCTTTCTTAGTTTCAAGAGGACCTGGTTTGTCACCAACTTGGACTAACCAAATCAATCAATTAACAGTTAATGGTTTGTTAACTGCAAATGATTTAAATGTTATTAATGATGCTGTGATTGGTAATGATCTTACTGTTAATGGACTTTCTGAATTTAACGGTGATGTAACTATCAATGCTACTTTAGAAGCTGACGATTTAATCGTTTATAATACTACTACTTTAACTGGTACAGTAGATGTTTTAGATGAATTAAATGTATATGCTAAATCTTATTTCCATGATGATACTGAAATTACAGGTAACTTCAAAGTTACTGGTAATACTAATTTAGTTGGTCCTTTGACCGTTTCTGGCGTATCTAATTTAAATAACGATGTTAATATTGCTGGAAATAATAATGTTGCTGGTAATCTTAAAGTTGTTGGTACAACAGATTTACAAGGTGCTATTTCTAATAGTGTTGGCGTATTAAATATTGTTGACGATGCACAAATTACTGGTAATTTAGTAGTTACTGGTGGACCTGGTCAAGGTTTAATTACTGCAAAAGATTTATTAATTCAGCAAAGTGCTACAATTAATCAAAACTTAACAGTAAATCAAAATGCTACATTTAACCAAAATGCAACTGTAAACCAAAACTTCACAGTCGGTGGACATACTTCTGTAAAAACATTTGACGTTGCTGGCGATATTAAAAATCCAACATTAGGTGATCCCGTATGGATTAATGATGACCTCGATGTTAATGGTGATGTTGATATTCATGGTAACCTTGCCGTTCTTGGAACAATTACAGTTACTGACTTAAATGTTTTACATAATCTTAATGTTGGTAATGATGTTGTATTAAATAGTGATGCTGGTTTACAAAATACTACTCTTGATAATTTAATTGCATTAGGTAGTGCAATTGTAACTGGTAATACAACACTTGGTGGCGACTTAGATGTAACAGGTGCAACAACTTTACAAAGTACATTAGATGTAACAGGCGCAACAACATTAAACGGTGCTACACAAATTAATAATACATTAGGTGTAACAGGCGCAACAACATTAGCAGGCTTAACAGCTGGTGCAACAACATTAAATTCACTTGGTGTTACAAACAACACAACAATTGGTGGAACATTAGGTGTAACAGGCGCAACAACATTAGCAGGCTTAACAGCTGGTGCAACAACATTAAATTCACTTGGTGTTACAAACAATACAACAATCGGTGGTACATTAGATGTAACAGGTGCAACAACTTTAACAACTTTAAGTGCTGCTTCAGGTGCATTTAGTGGAGCCGTTACTGCTGCAACTGTATCTACTACTGGTAATATTACTGCTGGTGGCGTATTTGTTGGTCCATTGCAAAATAATATTTCTGCAGTCGCTGGTTCTGGTTTAACTCCATTTACATTTGATAATACTGGTAATGCAACTGTTGCAATCGCTAATAATGGTGTTACAAGTGCTATGATTTTAGACGGTACTATCGTTGATGCAGATGTTAATGCTGCTGCTGCTATTGCTGGTACTAAAATTAATCCAAACTTTGGAGCTCAAAACGTATTAACAACTGGTTCAATTACTGGTAATGCAATCAGTTCAAATACTACTGTAACTGCAACTGGTAATATCGTATCAACTGGTGGTTTACTTGATATTCAAGGTGCTGGATTAAATAATATAAGTGGTAATCTTAATATTGGTGGAACTTCAACTTTCAATGGCCCAGCTGGATTTATGCAAGCCGCTGGTTTTGTAAAAGAAGTTAAAATGGATGCACAATTAAGCTTTACACCTGTAACTACAAATGGTCTTGATTGGAGTACTGCAACTCTTGGTCAAAGAGCATCATTTATTATTTATGATGGAGTAGCAGGTGGAACAATTACAAACAATCCAGAATCAGATTTAGCTGGTGGTGGAATTCTTATTGTTCATAATGGTGGTGCTGCAAATATTGTATTGAATTTCTATGCCGCTCATACAATAGTTCCAGGTCAAACAGTTATGTTTGTTAACTTAGATGGTAACCCTGCACATTGGGTAAAAATTAATTAATCCTATTAATTAATATCCACAGATATTTATGGAGGCACTTCTTAAGAAGTGCCTCTTTTTTTATGTTTTTGCAAAAATTATTGATTAAAAATTGATAATAATCAGAAATAAATAAATTAAAATAGGTTATTAAATTTAAAAGAGTTAAATTTGTAAACGGTAAACTATACATTTAGAAAAATGTTAATTAATGTTTATTAAATTTTAATTTATATATATAAATGATTATTAGGAGATTTTAAAAATGTCAAAAACTCATAATTTTAATGCTGGACCAGCTATTCTACCCGTTGATGTTGTTAAAGAAACTGCCGAAGCAGTCTTAAATTTTAATGGTACGGGAATGGGCTTAATGGAAGTTAGCCATCGCTCAAAAGAATTTGATGCTGTAATGGTTGATGCACAAAATGACTTACTTAAAATAATGAATTTATCACCAGCTGACTATGATGTGCTTTTCCTTGGTGGTGGTGCAAGTATGCAATTCCTTATGGTTCCATACAATTTCTTACATACAAAAGCAGATTATATTTTAACTGGCGTATGGGCAAAAAAAGCATATAAAGAAGGTAAATATTTTGGTACAGCAAACGTTGCTGCAACAAGCGAAGATACTAATTTTAATTATATTCCAAAAACATATAAATTTGACCCGGAAGCAGATTTTGTACATTTAACAACAAATAATACAATTTATGGTACAGAATGGAAATCAATTCCCGATGTCGGAAATGTACCATTAGTAGCTGATATGTCGTCTGATTTTCTTGGTTGGGACCACGATTTTAACAAATTTAGCTTGATTTATGCTGGCGCTCAGAAAAATATAGGACCATCAGGTGCGACAGTAGTAGTTGTTAAAAAATCTTGGCTCGAAGAAAAAGGCAAAAAAGATATTCCAACAATGATGAATTATAAAACTCATACAGAAAATGGTTCGATGTTTAATACACCTCCATGCTTACCTGTATTTGCTGTTGGCAGAACATTTAAATGGATCGAGCGTCAAGGTGGAGTTGCGGCAATTCAAGAAAAGAATATTGCAAAAGCAAAAATTATTTATGATGTTATTGACTCTTATCCCGAATTTTATAAAGGCTCAGTAAAAAATCACGAGGACCGTTCATTAATGAATATTACTTGGAATTTAAATACTCCCGAATTAGAAACCAAATTCATTAACGAAGCAAAAGCTGAAAAAATGATTGGTCTAAAAGGACATCGTTCAGTTGGTGGAGTTCGTGCATCTACATATAATGCTTGCCCTGTTGAATCAATTCAAGCATTAGCAAAATTTATGGAAGAATTTTATAAAAACAATAAATAGTTTTCATGTTTTTTCCTTACAAATGATAAGCTCGGATTAATAATGTCCGAGCTTTTTTATTAATGTATATAAAAACGTAGTATAAAAAAAAAGCCCCTCAAAACGCGTTTCAAAGAGCTTCTTTTGGTTTTAAAAATAAAAAATATTAAATCATTTCTTTTAATTTTAATAATAAATCACAAATACGGTTTGAATAGCCAAATTCGTTATCATACCATCCAACAACTTTAGCTAATTTACCAGTAACTTGTGTTAATTGAGAATCAAAAATACATGAGTGGTTATTGCCAACAATATCAGATGAAACTAATGGCTCGTCAGAATATTCAAGAATACCTTTCATCGGCCCATCAGCGGCCTTTTTCATTGCGGCATTAATTTCTTGAGCAGTAACTTCGCGTGATAAAACAACAGATAAATCAGTGATTGAGCCGTCTGGAATTGGAACTCTGACAGCATAGCCATTAAGGCGACCTTTCATTTCTGGTAAAACTTCTGCAACAGCTTTTGCTGCACCAGTAGTTGTTGGAATTGCATTCGCAGCAGCAGCACGAGCGCGGCGAAGGTCAGAGTGCGGAAGATCGAGAATCCGTTGGTCATTAGTATAAGCGTGGATAGTTGTCATAAGACCAGTTTCAATTCCAAATTCATCGCTAAGGACTTTTACCATTGGAGCAAGGCAATTTGTAGTACAAGAAGCATTTGATAGTAATTTTTCATCGCCCTTTAATACATAATCATTAACACCTAATACAACAGTAGCATCGAGAGGTTCTTTTGCTGGAGCAGTTAAGATAACTTTTTTAGCACCAGAAGTTTCTAAATGCTTTAACAATTGGTCGCGTTTCGAAAATACGCCTGTTGATTCAATAACTATATCAACATTTCTCCAAGGAATATTAGTAATTTCCTTTTCAGCTGAAACTGGAATTACTCTACCGTTTACAATTATATTATTACCTTCAACTTTGATATCACCTTTAAATTTACCATGAACTGAATCATATTTAAAAAGGTGAGCTAATGTACTTGCACTTGTTAAATCATTTATACCAACAAATTCAACATCTGCATTTCTATAAATTAATTCACGAAAGACTAATCTTCCAATTCTACCGAAACCGTTTATTGCAACTTTTAGTGCCATATTAATTATCCTTAATATTTTGATGGAAAAAACAATTCATCATACTAATATTGACGTTTAATTAATAAAAAAATGATATTTTTTTAAAAAATAATTATTTTTTTAAATCTTATTGATGAAATTGCATAACTTTTTTATATATTTGATAATTGAAAGATAAAAATTTTGTGAAAAGATTATCATAATTGGTGAATTAATGAACATTAAGAATTTAAATAGCTTTATTGACATTGCTAAACAAAAAACAAAAAAGAAAATTGCTGTCGCGGCAGCCGAAGACGAACCCGTCCTTTTAGCTATTATGGACGCTATTAAACACGGCTTAGCTGACCCTATTTTAGTTGGTAATAATGAAAAAATTAATCAAATTGCTGACCAAATAAAAATAGATATTTCTCAATTAGAAATTATCAATGAAAAAGACCCAGTGAAATCTGCAAAAATCGCAGTTCAATTAATACGCGACAATGCGGCACAAATTTTAATGAAAGGTCTTGTTAATACAGCTGATTATTTACGTGCTGTTTTAAACAAAGAAAATGGTTTACGAAAAGGTGAATTACTATCTCATATAGGATTTTTTGAATCACCTTATTATCATAAATTAATCGCATTAACAGATGCGGCACAAAACCCCGCACCAGAATTTAACGATAAAGTTGCAATTATAAATAATTCAGTAGATTTATTCCACCGTTTAGGAATTGCAAATCCAAAAATTGCTATGATTGCGGCTATCGAAGGAGTAAACCCTAAGATGCAAGCTACTATAGATGCCGCAAGTATTACTATGATGAATAAACGTAAACAAATCAAGGGCTGCATTATAGACGGTCCGCTGGCTTTTGATAATGCAGTGAGTAAAGGAGCAGCTGAACATAAAGGAATTGTTAGCGACGTAGCGGGCGATACAGATTTAATATTTGCACCAAATATCGAAGTTGCAAATGCGTTATATAAAAGTTTTACATATTTTGGTGGTGCCACTGTTGCCGCAATTATTCTTGGTGCAACAGTGCCAATCGTTCTTACATCAAGAGCTGACTCTGATAGGAGTAAATTAATGTCAATAGCACTTGCCGCATCGTATTAATTGGTATATTGGAGAAATTATGAAAATTTTAGCTATAAATCCGGGTTCAACATCAACAAAAATTGCAATTTTTGAGGATTTGAAACTTATACACGACAAAACAATTCGGCATAGTGTCGAAGAGCTTGCTCCATTTAATTCAATAATTGAACAATATGAATTTAGACGTGATGTTATTATTAATTGTCTAAAAATACATAATATAGAGCCACAATCAATTGATTTATTTGTTGGAAGAGGTGGATTAGTAAAGCCAATTCCAGGAGGAGTTTATAGAGTAAATGACGCTCTATTACGCGATTTAAGAATAGGAGTAATGGGTGAGCATGCGTCAAATCTCGGCGGTATTTTAGCTTATGAAATTGCAAAAAGCGTTGGTAAACAAGATAATTCTTATATTGTTGATCCCGTTGTTGTTGATGAATTAGATGATATTGCACGGTATTCCGGCAGACCAGAACTTCCAAGAATTAGTATTTTTCACGCTCTTAATCAAAAAGCAGTAGCACGACGCTATGCAAGAGAGCATAATGTGAAATATCAAGATTTATCGCTTATAATAGTTCATTTAGGCGGTGGTATTACAGTTGGCGCCCACAAAAATGGTCGCGTTATTGATGTTAATAATGGATTAGATGGCGAGGGACCATTCTCACCAGAAAGAGCGGGTACTCTTCCAGTCGGTGCATTAGCAAAATTATGTTTTTCAGGAAAATACCAACTACACGAAGTAAGAAAAATGATAACTGGAGCTGGTGGATTAGTTTCATATTTAGGTACTAATAATGGTACCGAAGTTGAAAAACGTATCGAAAATGATGACAGAAAAGCTCTAATGACATATCTTGCGATGGCTTATCAAGTCGCTAAAGAAATTGGTGCTTGTGCTACTGTGCTTATGGGGCAAGTTGACGCTATAATAATTACTGGAGGGTTAGCTTATTCAGAATTATTAACAAAATGGATAAGTAAAAGAGTTTCATTTATAGCACCTATTCATATTTATCCCGGCGAAGACGAGCTTCAAGCCCTCTGCGAAGGTGTTTATTACGGTTATAAAGGCGAAATTCAAATAAAAGATTATGTATAAAATAAATTTTTCACTCTAAATTATTAAAAAGCTGTTTCAAATTTTTGAGACAGCTTTTTTAAGTTATAAATTATGCGCACAAGATGCTTGTTTTTATAATTATCCACTCTCAACCATCAACTAATATTGATTTTATAACGCATTATTTTAGATAGAAATCTCAAATAATTTAAAAAATTCTTGTATTACTAAGTTAGTTGTAACTTATAATAATTACAGAGCATTCCTAAATTAATTAAAAAAAAATGATTTCATACGAATTAATCAAATAATATTTTTTTTTTACTCAAAAAATAATTATTTTACATTTGAGTACTTTGTTAAAAATTTATGATTTTTTAAATTTTCTATATTTATTCAAAATTATTTAATTAAGTACTTTTTAAAAAGTTTTTAATCAAAAAATTATTAGAAATTTTGTTATATGATATAAAAAATTGAATTATTTTATTAATTATTTTTGGAGTTTATTATGTTTAATAATCTAAAAATTGGTTTGAGGCTCTTTATAAGCTTTGCAATAATACAAATTTTGATTATTGCCTTAATGCTTTTTTCAATTTATCAGTTATCACAAATTGATGATGATGTTCAATTGCTTGTAAAAGATAGATTTGTGAAAACGGTCTGGACAAATGATATGCTGGATAATGTCAATTTAATTGCTCGTTCCTTACGCAATATTATGTTAGCAGACCAATCAACACAACAGGAATTTATAAAGGAAGAAAGAGAAAGACTTCAAGAAGCACGAAAGAATATTGATTTTTATATGGAAAAATTAGATTCAAGCCTTAATACAGAAAAAGGTATTGCACAGATGAAGATTATTAAAGAAGATAAAAATAATTATAGTCGTGAGTCTGATAAATTAATTGATTTAATCAATAAAAATGATATTGAAAATGCTAAAAAATTATTATTTACTGATTTGAGACAAGCTCAAAATGATTATATTAATTCAACTAAAGTAATTATAGATTTGTTAATTAATTTATTTAATGAAGCTGGTCAAAGAAGTATAGACAACGTTTCTACAGCTAATTGGTACCTTTTGATAATGGGCTTTATCGCATTTGTTTTAGAAGTAATTATTGGATTTTGGATTACAAGATCTATTACTAAACCAATTAATCAAGCAGTCGAAGCCGCTGGCAATATTGCAAAAGGAAATATGAATGTTAATCTCGAGACAAAGAGTAAAGACGAAACGGGAATGTTGCTTAACTCTATGAAAGTAATGGCGGGAACAATTGCAAAATTAGTAAATGAATTAAATAATTTAGGAGCATCTGCTGTTCAAGGACGTTTGGATAGTAGAGGTAATGATAGTATATTCGAAGGTGAATATAAAAATATTGTAAAAGGTATTAACTCTACTCTCGACGCTGTGATAGGACCATTGAACGTTGCCGCTGAGTATGTAGATAGAATTGCTAAGGGCGATATTCCACCGAAGATTACTGATAATTATAATGGTGATTTCAACGAAATAAAGAATAACTTAAATCAATGTATTGACGCTGTTGGTTTATTGGTTGCAGATGCTAATACGTTGGCAAGAGCGGCAGTAGAAGGTAAACTTGATACCCGTGCAGATGCAACACGCCATAGTGGTGATTTCCGTGCAATAGTTCAAGGAGTAAATAATACTCTCGACGCTGTGATAGGTCCATTGAACGTTGCCGCTGAGTATGTAGATAGAATTGCTAAGGGCGATATTCCACCGAAGATTACTGATAATTATAATGGTGATTTCAACGAAATAAAGAATAACTTAAATCAATGTATTGATGCTTTAAATGGATTAATTGATGAGATGATGAGTACTACAAAACTTCAGAAAGAAGGAGACATAGACGCTTTCGCGCATACTGAAAAATATCAAGGAATATATAGAAATTTAGTAGCTGGATATAATGAAGGAATGCAAATACATATAAATGCTATTCTTGATATTATTAATTCTTTAAATAATTATGCAAAAGGTGATTTATCAAAAGAAATGCGTGTACTTCCCGGTAAACAAATTATTTTAACCAATACAATAAACTCATTACGACAAAATATATTAAATTTAATAACAGATGCTAATATGTTAGCTGGTTCGGCAGTAGAAGGTAAACTTGAAACTCGTGCCGATGCAACAATACACAACGGTGATTTTAGAAAAATTGTTGATGGCGTTAATAATATGTTAAATTCTGTTGTAGCACCAATAGATGAAATTAGCACAGTTATGTCGGTATTTGCTACTGGTGATTTAACAGCTCGAATACTTGCTGAATATAAAGGTGATTTTGCAAAACTTCAAAATGACGTCAATCATTTTGCCGATTCACTTGGAGATTTAATTCTAAAAATTTCCGATTCAGTACAAAATACAGCAAGTGCCGCACACGAAATTTCGAGTACAGCCGAGTCGCTTGCCGCCGCATCACAAGAGCAATCAGCCCAAGCAGATGAAGTTGCTAATGCAGTAGAAGCTATGAGCCGTACAATTACAGAAAATGCAATGAGCGCTGGACGCACTGCTGATGTTGCTACAAAGAATAGTACAATGGCATTAGAAAGCGGTAAAGTCGTTGAATTAACAGTTCAGAAGATGAAAGATATTGCTGATGTTGTTCAAAATAGTGCAAATAGTATAGAACAACTCGGTGAATCAAGTAAACAAATTGGTGAGATTATATCTGTAATTGATGATATTGCAGACCAAACGAACTTACTTGCACTTAATGCCGCTATCGAAGCTGCTCGCGCTGGTGAGCAAGGACGCGGTTTTGCAGTTGTTGCCGATGAGGTTAGAAAATTAGCAGAAAGAACAACAGAAGCAACAAAACAAATCGCAAATATGATAAAAGGTATTCAAAGCGAAACTCAACAAGCAGTAGTAGCGATGAATAAAGGAACTGTCGAGGTTCAAAGCGGAATCGAATTAGCAGACAAAGCAGGTGATTCGTTAAGGCAGATTTTAACTTCGACTCAAGAAGTTCTTGATATGGTTAATCAAATTGCTTCTGCAAGTGAGGAACAATCTGCAACAAGTGAACAAATTAGTAAAAATGTAATTGCAATATCAAAAGTTACTGCTGACTCGACTGCAAGAGTAGAAGAAGTTGCAAAAACTGCAGATGAACTTGCACAGCTAACAGAACAACTCCGTGATTTAGTGATGACATTTAAAGTAGATGGTACAAATTATGGATATACTAATTCAAACAGAATGATAGGTTCTCGTAGTGGTTCGAAACAATTGCCATCATCTAAATATTAATTGATAGAATTTTAAATTAATAATATTTAGGGCTTTGCTAATGTAAGCGAAGCCCTAATTTTTTTTTAAATAAATGCAACAATTAAGATAAAAATTTGTGTATTTACATAAAAAAAAAGCTGACTCATTTTTTAGAGACAGCCTCAATAATAAAATTCTCTTGTTATGCTACTTGCCTTGCTTTTCTTTATATTCTTTTATAATTTCCTCTTGTACTGATTTCGGAACTTGAGAATACTTTAAAAATTCCATAGTAAACTCACCTTTGCCTTGAGTTACAGTTCTGATATCAGAAGAATATCCAAACATTTCTTTAAGAGGAACTTCTGCTTCGACAACAACGTATCCCGCATCAACACTTGTATTAACAATGATACCACGTCTTTGATTAATTTGACCAATAATAACGCCTTGAAATTCTTCGGGAGCAGAGGATTCAAGTTTCATAAATGGTTCGAGAATTACAACACCAGATTTATCGAGAGTTTCTCTAATAGCTTGTCTTGCGGCAAGTTTAAACGCCATTTCCGAGGAGTCCACAGTATGATATGAGCCGTCATTTAAAGTAACTTTTGCATTTACAACGGGCTGATTAATTAAAAATCCTTCGAATAACTGTTCGCTAAAGCCTTTATCGCAAGCTGGTATATATTCTTTTGGTATTGCGCCACCAACTATACTATTAACAAATTCATAAGTATCTGGGCTATCGAGTGGTAAAGGCTCAATAATACCAGCTACGCGACCATATTGTCCCGCGCCACCGGATTGTTTTTTATGGGTATAATCAAAATTAGCAACTTTTGTAATAGCTTCTCTATATGCTACTTTTGGCTTACCAACAATTACTTCACAATTATATTCACGTTTAATTCTTTCAATATAAATTTCTAAGTGAAGCTCGCCCATTCCTTTGATAATAGTTTCGCCACTATCTTCATCGCGATAAACCTTAAATGTAGGGTCTTCTTTCTGAAATCTATTCATAGCTTTTGAAAAATTTACGAGTCCCGATTTTTCTTTTGGTGCAACGGCCAGCTCGATAACAGGGTTAGGAACAAACATCGAAGTCATTGTATAATTGACATTTCCATCTGTAAAAGTATCGCCTGATGCGCAATCAACACCAAACATAGCAAAAATTTCACCACAAACTACTTGTTCAATATCGTGCATATCACTTGCGTGCATACGAACAAGTCTGGGTACTTTCATTTTTTTACCATTAGAAGTATTTATTATTGTATCACCTTTTTTAAATTTTCCTTGATACAATCTCATATATGTAAGCTGCCCATAACGTCCGTCTTCGAGTTTGAAAGCCAAAGCAACTGCAGATTTATCTTCGTTATGAATTAATTCAACTTTTTCTTCATTATTATCACGGTCTAAACCGAAATTATCAACTTCTTGCGGAGCAGGCAAATACGAAATAACGGCATCTAATAATGTTTGGATACCTTTATTCATTTTTGCAGTACCAACAAGAACAGGTGTTATATGAAGTGCAATAGTTTGTTTACGAATAGATTGAACTAATTCATCTTTGGATATTTCATCATCAGCAAGAAATTTTTCAGCAATATTATCATCATAATCGCTAAGAGCTTCTATCATTTCATTGCGTCTTCTCTTTGCTTCGTTTAATAAATGTTCGGGAATGTCAGTTTTTACAATTTCCTGTCCACTTGCACCTTTATAATAAATGGCTTTCATATCAATTAAATCAACAACCCCCTCGAATCTATCTTCAATACCAATAGGCATTGTAAGGAGAACTGTTTTGTGATGTAATTTTTCTTGAAGTTGATCAATTACTCTATCAGGGTTCGCACCCGCTCTATCAACTTTATTAATAAAACAGATACGAGGTACGTTATAGCGACGCATTTGTCTATCAACAGTTATTGACTGCGATTGCACACCTGCAACTCCGCACAACACCATAATCGCTCCATCGAGAACTCTTAAAGCTCGTTCAACCTCGACTGTAAAATCAATATGTCCAGGTGTATCAATTAAATTTATATTATATCCATTCCACTCGCAATATGTTGCAGCTGACTGAATTGTAATACCTTTTTCTCTTTCGAGGTCCATAGAGTCCATTGTTGGACCGCCACCGGTTTTGCTTCTTGTTTCTACAACTTGATGAATTTTACCAGTAAAAAAGAGAATACGCTCACTTAGAGTTGTTTTACCAGAGTCTATATGAGCCGCAATTCCTATATTCCTTATCTTAGAAATATCCATAATTTAACCAAATTTATAATATTTAATTTATTTCGTGTTCGATACAGAAAAGCAAAAGTAAAAAAAAAAAATGAAATACAGAAATATTATCTAAAATATTATTTTAATGTGACTAAATTTATATTGATTGATAGTTAGTAGGACAAGCATTCTTGTTTGTCGTGAATATAAAGATGTCCTACGGCTTCGAGCCGTAGGACATCTAGAGAAATCGTAGGTAGGACGGAAGTTGCCCTACTCCGTTCATTCCGGTTCCGCTCTAGTAACACATCAGAATCAAAAATGTCTCAAATTTTTCAAAAAAAAGTGAAAAAAAATCGCATTTTTTAAAATAATTTCAATTTTTTAATTATTATAAATACTAATCATTATTTTTTGCATTTTTGTATAATTAAAATATTCAAAAAATTAATAATTATTCGGATTAGCAAAATGAAGAGAATTTTAATTACTGGTGGTGCGGGATTTCTCGGCTCGCATTTATGTGATAAATTTATAAATAACGATTATGAGGTAATTTGTATGGATAACTTCATTACGGGTTCACCTGATAATATTGCTCATTTGTTTGGAAATAAGAATTTTAAATTTATTCATCACGATGTTACTGAATATATTTATGTAGAGGGAAAGCTCGATTATATCTTACATTTTGCCTCTCCCGCCTCGCCAATAGATTATTTAAAATTACCAATTCAAACTCTAAAAGTTGGTTCTCTCGGAACTCATAAAACGCTCGGTCTTGCAAAAGCTAAAAATGCAAGATTTCTTATTGCTTCAACAAGCGAAGTTTATGGCGACCCACTTATTCACCCACAAACCGAAGATTATTGGGGAAATGTAAATCCCGTGGGTTTTCGTGGTGTTTATGACGAGGCAAAAAGATTTGCTGAGGCTATGACTATGGCTTATCACCGTTACCACAATGTAGATACACGAATTGTAAGAATTTTCAATACCTACGGCCCTAAAATGAGACTCGAAGACGGGCGTGCAATACCAAATTTTATAAATCAAGCACTAAGGAATTTACCCGTAACTGTATATGGCGATGGTCTGCAAACTCGCTCTGTATGCTATGTAGATGATTTAGTAGAAGGAATTTATAGATTGTTACTTTCTGATGAAATTATGCCCGTAAATATTGGAAACCCCGATGAGATCACTATGCTTGATTTAGCAAAAGAAATAATCGAGCTTACTAATTCAAAAAGTGAAATTATATTTATGGATTTACCCGATGACGACCCAAAAGTACGCAAACCAGACACAACTCGTGCAAAAAATATATTAAATTGGTCTGCAAAAGTAAATCGCAAAGAAGGGTTAAAAAATACTATTGATGATTTTAAAAAACGATTAGGATTATAATTTTAATTTTTTGAAAATTTTTTCTCTACATAAATTTTTATGTTATTTCTTGTAAGTTTATAAAGTAACACTTTATTAAGTTTTTAAACGTGTTTTAATCATCTAAATTTGCATTTTTTATAATAATTAATTCAATGATGTAAAAATGGAAAGCAATATTCAAAAATTAAATAGATTAAAAAAAGAGCGTAATGCTGTTATTTTAGCACATTATTATCAAGATTCTGAAATTCAAGATGTAGCTGACTTTTTGGGTGATTCTTTAGCACTTGCTCAAGCGGCAAAAAAAACTGATGCAAAAGTGATACTATTTTGTGGTGTGCATTTTATGGCTGAAACCGCTAAAATTCTCAATCCCGATAAAATTGTTCTCATTCCCGATTTAGATGCAGGTTGTTCACTTGCAAATTCAGCACCTGCCCCAAAATTTAAAGAATGGGTCGAGTCTCACCCAAATCACTATGTTATATCATATATAAATTGTTCGGCAGAAGTTAAAGCAATGTCAGATATAATCTGTACTTCTTCTAATGTAGATAAGATTATTGCCGCTGTTCCGAAGGATAAGCCAATATGTTTCGCACCCGATAAATATCTTGGGGATTATATTAGTAAAAAAACAGGTAGAGATATGGTGCTTTGGAACGGTTCTTGTCAAGTTCACGAGATATTTTCAGAAACAGAAGTTATTAATTTAACGCAACAATATCCCGATGCAAAAATTTTAGCACACCCCGAATGCCCTCAAAATTTATTAGTCTATGCGGATTTTGTTGGTTCGACAAGTGCAATTATAAACCAAGCAAAAATAAGTGAAGATAAGCAGTTTATAATACTTACTGAGCCGGGCGTAATCCATCAAATGAAAAAGAATTGTCCCGATAAAGAATTTATTCCCGTCGGTAGCATAGGTGGTTGTGCTTGTAACGAATGCCCATATATGCGTTTAAATACAATAGACAAAATGATTTCTGCTTTAGAAAATTTAGAGCCACAAATTATTTTAGAGCCAGAATTAATGAAAAAAGCTCTTATTCCACTTGAAAAAATGTTAAATTTAAGCAATTGATTTATTATGATGTCATATCCAAGATATTTAACTCTTCCACAAGATTATATTAAAAATAAAATTAAATATTTTTTGAAAGAGGACTCACCACAAGGTGATTTTACGTCTATTGGCACAATTCCAGAAACTACAAAATGTAAAGCATATATTGAATCTCAAGCTAATATCACTTTTGCGGGTGCGGCGATAATAGCGGCATTTTTTGATACAAATACAGAGCTTAAAATCAAAGTCGAAGACGGGCAAAAAATTGGAAATGGCTCTATAATTGCCGAAATTTATGGTTCTGCTCGAGAAATCTTAACTAAGGAAAGAATAATTCTAAATCTTATACAAAGATTATCTGCAATAGCTACACTAACATCGGAATATGTTGATATTGCAGAGCCTTATGGTGTGAAAATACTCGATACTCGAAAAACTACTCCCGGATTAAGATTATTCGAAAAATATGCGGTTGCAGTTGGTGGAGGGCATAATCATAGACTCGATTTATCTTCGGGAATACTAATTAAAGATAATCATATCGCTTCCGCTGGCTCGATAGCAAATGCTTTAAATAATATAAAAAAAATGAATTTACATTTGCCAATCGAACTCGAAGTAGAAAATTTTGAACAAATTAACGAGGCTCTTGATATAGGAGTTGATGGATTTTTACTCGATAATATGCCACCACAAAAAACTATCGAAGCCGTAAAATTAATTAGAAGCCATAAGAATGGAAAAGATATATTGATAGAATCATCAGGCGGTATAAACCTAAACACCTTGCCCGAATACGTTAAAACAGGTATAAATGCCGTTTCTATTGGACAATTAACACACGGCATAAAATCTGCAGATATTCATATAGAAATTTTTTAATTCAAATATTTTTGAATTGCATATAATTGAACATTTGCTTTTAGATTTTTGCGATTAAGCTCTAATGCACGTCGTAAATCTTTATCTGCTTCCTTATAATTTTTGAGATTTACATTACAAAATCCTCTTGCCTGCCAATTAATATCATTGCGTGGTTCGAGTTCTATAATTCTATCAATTATTTCTAATTCTTTTTCATATTGCGAGGTTGTACGATATGCAATAGCAAGATTAACTAAGCTTTCCATAAACTTATTATTTATTTCTAATGCTTTGTTATACTCTTCAATACTTAGTGAATAATCTTTTTTATAGAAATAATACGCTCCCATTAGATTATGAACATTTAAAAGAATTTCGGGAGAATGATTTGCAGTAGTTTTTGCTCTGTCAAGCCAAACAAATGCAGAATCAAATTGAGCTGTCATATAATAATATCTTGCTAAATTATATTGTAATTTTGGGTTAAGTGAATCTATTTTTAAAGCTATTTTAACAGTTTTAATAGCATTTGGGGCGTCATTTATTAGCTCGTACGCCTTTGCTTTTTCGAGCATTACATCAACATCTTGATTATTCCTTTTTAAATAACTTTCCAAATCTTCAATCGCCCTACCATAGGCTTTCATTTTCATATATGTTCTTGCGCGGTTTAAATATCCTTGTGTTTTATCTTTAGATAAATCAATAAACTTATTTTGATCTTCTAATGCCTCTCTATTCTTACCCAAACTTATATAAATAGCGGCTCGATAAGTATAAGCAGAAAGGAAATCGGGATTTAGAGATATAACCTTGCTAAAATCATATAAAGCCCAATTTACCTTGCCATCATTAAGATTTGCTTGCCCACGCTTAAAATATGTTCTTGCTTTGTTTGGTGATTTATTTACGGCATCTGTCCACAAAGTAAGCTCGGAATTCCAAACATTATTTCTTTGATTTGCAAGCACTATATCAACAGAAACAATCATTGCAATAAGAATAAACATTATTGGGATTAACTTGTCTTTCCTTGAAAATATCTCATATAAAATTCCAAAAAATGCTAAAATCAATCCAAGCATTGGTAAATAAACACGATGTTCGAAAACGACGTCAGCAATTGGAATAAAACTCGCTTCAACCGAAATAGTTAAGAAAAACCATATTAAACCGAATGTAATAATTCGATTATATCTATACATATAAATTGCAAAAGCAATCAATAATCCAACTAATAACATACCAAATATTACATCAAACTCAGCAAAAGAATTTGCTACTCTTATATCGTGGTCAAAATTCTGCCGATATGGGAGTAAAAATAATCTAAAATAAAGCGGAAAAACTTTGAATTGTGTTATAAAATAATTCTGACTTGTAATTGTTTCTCCATTAAAATTCTGTAAAGTAGTAAAAACATTAGAAAATACTTGAAATTGGAAAAATATAAAAAATCCTAATGCCATTAATCCCAAAAATACTATTATTACAATTGGTGAAATTTTGAAATTTTTGTTAAATATCATCAATTCTATAACAAGTATCATAGGGAAAATCGTAAACATATTTTCTTTAGAAAATATGCCAAGTATAAGAAATATAAAGCTAATAATAAAGAATAAAATTTGTAATAAAACTCCTTTTCGAGTTACTCTTGCTAATAAGTATGAAAGAAATGCACCCAGATAAAATGTTGCCGCAAGGGAAGCAAGTCTTTGATAAATATAGCTTACTGCTTGCGTCTGAAGCGGGTGAGCCACAAACAGCATTGCCCCTAAAAATGCAAATAAAACCCCATAGTTAGACATTTTTGTATCTCGAATGACGGGAGTTTTAAAAATAAAATAAATTATAAAAAAAACAAATAAACTATTTATAAGATGAATCAAAACATTAAAAATATAAAATCCCGTTAAATCTTTACCATCATCACTCGAAACATAATTATATGCAAAAGTCCAAAAGGGAACAATTCTAAATTTATTTATTGATGATAGTTTTTCTAAATCATTCGGATTATGTAAATTAGTATTTTTAAATATAAACTCATCATCAAAATGAGTAGAATTATCATATATATTTGAATAAATTAAAAGACCCGTCCCAATAATTATTATTATTGAAAAAATAATTAAATACGGCTTTTTGCAGATATTAATAATTTTATCATTTATTGAATTGTTTATGATTTCGCTATCTTGTTCTGACATTTAATTTTGATTTTCTATTTTACACAAACTATTAATAAACAAAAATAAATACAAATTTTTTATATTCAAAAACTTATTAGAAATTTAAGTAAAATAATTGTAAATCTTTAAACTTTGTATGCGTCTATTGTGTATTATAATTAACATTATAGAAATTTACTCTTATGAGTGAACAAGAAAGCATTAAGTTGGAAGAAAAAATACAAAAAAAATCTTTTGGAAAAAAAATCCTAAAAGGAATTTTATATTTATTTCTAATTTTGGCATTTTTTAGTATTTCACTTATAATTTTAGCACAATTTCGATTTTTTAGAAATTTCGCATTAGAAAATATACTCAAAATTGTAAATAAAGAATTAATTGCAAAAATTGAAATTGATGATTTGACTTTTTCTCATCTTGCGGGTATTCAGCTTTATGGTGTTAGATTAATTACAGATAATGATACTCTTGCAAACGTTCCAGAATTAATAATTGATGCTAATTTATATGATTTATTAAATCAAAAAGTTAGCATAAATAGTATTATTTTAAAAAACCCAGATATAAGATTATTACGGAATACAGTGGACTCGCTTTGGAATTATGATAAAATTGCAAGTTCGAGCGATACAAGTTCCTCCGAACCTTCACCTTGGAAAATAGATGTAAAAAAATTAGAACTTCGGAATGCAAAATTTCTAATGTACGACTCAACAATATCGTATATTAATTATTCAATGCTCGATTATGACCATCTTAGTATTTATAATTTAGACTTAAAATTAAGTGCAAAAATTAATCTTCAATCTAATGATTTTTTAGCAAAAATTTATAAACTAAATTGTAATGAAAAATATTCACGCTTACGAATACAAAATTTAAGTTCTACATTAATTTTAAATCCCAAAGTTATTGCCGCAAAGGATTTTAGAGCAAAATTAAATGAATCAGATTTTGATATAAATATTGAAATGACAAATTTTGATGTATTCGAAACATATAGCAAACCCGAAATTGAAAAAGCTCATTTTAATCTCAGTGCCAAAGGTTTTAACGTAGAAGATTCCGTTATTCAAAAATTTGAATATATACCAATCGAATTTGGCAAATCATCCAATATATATATTGATGCCATAGGGACATTATCAGATTTAACAGTAAAAAGATTAAGACTCGAAACGGGCAATTCCGATATTAGAATATCTGGAAAATTAAAGAATTTGCTAAATATTGATGATTTTGAATATGAATTTTCATTAGATAATTCAAAATTTTTGCGTAAAGATATTATAGATATGCTTGCAAATTTGGACTTGAATGGAATACCAAAATTCGATAATGCTTATGCAAAAAGGCTCTATGTACGCGGATTTTTGGATAGTGTTTATACAGATTTAGATATTAATACAAAAATTGGTGATTTAGTTGGAAAAGCGGGGATAAATTATTCTAAAGATATAATGACTTATTTCGCTGATTGCAATGTGAAAAATTTATATTTATCTCCAATAACTAATAACAATGATTTGTCTGGAATTTTAAATGGGCGAGTTTATTTAAAGGGTGAGGGTACTGATTTTAAGGATATAAATGCAAGTTTAATAAGTAATTTATACAATTCTCAAATTCTTGGGATAAATATCTCGAATTTTCGTACAAATTTAAATGTAAATGAAAAAAGAATACAAATTGATACATTATTTGTGGAACTTACTCAATTTAAAGATAACTCAGATATTGAATTATTCGAAATTAAAAATGAAAATCAATCTTATATTGATATAAATGGAATACTCGATTTATATAATGAAAAGTCGCCTAATTATGATTTGGCTATAAAACTAAATTCTATTAATTTTAATTCTCTATTTAAGGATAATTCTCTGCCGAGTAACATAACAAGCGATATTAGTGTAAATGCTTCTGGCTTTGATATTGATAGTTTAAACGGAAAATTTTATGCTCAAATCCACGCATTAGATTTCGCTGATAGAGGATTTTTCCCATTTTCTATAAATATCAATATCGAAAGAGAAAATGATGATTTTAGAAATTTAGTAGTCAACTCTGAGTTTATGAATTTTGAAATCAATGGTAATTATCATTTTCTTGATATAATTAATGGAATTTCTTTACAAGGAACTCATATCGCAGAGTATATTAGCGATAAAATCGAATCGTATAATCCTAAAAAATTATTAACTCAAGATACAGTTTCAAAACAGCAATTTATTAGTAAAATAGGTGAATTTCCAGATATAAATGCAAATATTAGCGTAAATATCAAAGATATTTCTATGATAAATCTTTTTTTAGATTCAATGAGTATATATAGCTCTATAAATCTTAAAGCAAAGATTAATTCAAGTAAAAATCAAAGTAGTATTTTGGTTGATACATTAGAGTTAAAAGATTTTTCATATCAAGCTGATGATATAACTATTAAGACTGCAGAAATAAAATTACAAAGTAATGTTATTACCTCAATAAAAGATTCAATAGCAAATATTGATTTATTGAAAATTAATTTTGACAATTCTAAAACTATATCTCTTAATGATATAAAACTTGATTCAGCATATACTAATCTATCTTTTGATGGCGATAATCTAAATTATATAATTTCTTCGTATATTAATAATGATATGAATCTTGCTTTAAATGGCAAACTTGAAATTGGAGAAACTTATGTTAAGCTAAATGCAGATTCTTTAAAATTTTCTTTAAATAATAAATATTTATGGAAAAATACAAATACAATCAAGATAAAATCTACTTTAAATGGTTTTGCTATCGAAGATTTTTCTATACAAAGGGATTCTGCCGAAACTATATTTTTACGTGGTGCTATTGATGATGATAAAGCAAAAAATATTGTTTTTGATATTTCAAACTTACCCGTAACTGATTTTTTACCTCTTGCGGGTGATGATATTGTTAAAGAATTCGAAGGTATGGTATTTAATGTTGATTCACTTAGAATTAGAATAAACGGCGATTTAAAGACTCCACGCATTGTTAGCTCGATTTATGCAGATAGTTTAATTATTAGTAATTATAAAATTGGCAATATTAGTGGGCGACTAATTCATAACGAAAGTTATGTAAATGGATATTTTGATGTTGTTACCCCATTGCTCGGAAATAAAAAAACTCTTGTTATTGATGTAAATTATTTACCTATATATTTAGGAGTTAATAGTGAAATACCATTAATGGACACAAGTAAAGCGTTAGATATTAGGCTAAAAGCAACACAACTGCCACTCGAATTATTAATGCCTTTTGCAACAGGTCTAAGTGAATTAAGCGGTTATGCAGACGCTAATATCATTGTCGAAGGTAGCCTCCAAGATGGAATCACTTATAGTGGAAAAGCAATTTCTACTAAAACACGATTAAAAATCGAAAATACTAATATCGAATATAATGCTGAATTGAATGTTGATTTTAATAAAGATAAAGTAACACTTTCAAAAGTAATTCTAAAAAATATCCCCGAAGACAATAGATTTGGACGATTAGGCAAAGCTGAACTTACGGGAACTATCGAACTTAATGGCTTTGAAATCGGAAATCTTGATTTATACGCAACTACAGATAGACTTTTGGTAATGAGCGATGCTACGATGGTTACTATGCCCGATTTATATGGTGATTTTATTATTTCAACTGAAAACGCTCCTTTACGATTTTATGGAACTCTGCAAAAACCCAATTTAGATGCAAATGTTATTATAAATTATGCTCATCTGAAAATGCCACTTGAAACAAAAAAATCTATGGTCCGAACTTATTTAACTTATCGAAAAATGGGTGATACAGTTAGAATTCAATCAATTACAAGTACGGATAGCACTAATTTTGATAATGAAAATAACGATAAAAATGAAGGCATTAGCCCAAGTATTGCTGATTTGATTAATTACAATTTACAAGCCAAAATACTCGGTCAATTTATCGTAGAAATGGATATGGATTTAATTGGTTCGATGTATGCTGTTATTGCTACAAGTGATAAATCTCGCTCGCTTAGATATGAAAAAAATAGAGATGAAGAAGAAGGAAAACTATTTGGTGAAGTGGTCGTTAAAGAGCAATCTACTATTAAATCTTGGAAACAATTTACAACAAGCGGAGTAATCAATTTTCCAACGGGAAGTATAGAAAATCCACTTCTTGATTTATCTGCTACCCATACGGGTACGATGATGGAAGATGGTGTGCGTAAGCAATTTATTGTAAAAATGTTTATAACAGGATTTAAAGAAAATCCAAAAGTGAGCTTTAAATATTATATTGACCAAGTCGAAGGCACCGGCTCGCAAGAGCAAATAAATGAAGATGCTTTATATTTATTGACTTTAGGACGTACAAAATCTAACACTATTGGTAATCTTAATAATTCAATATTAAATGAAGGTTTTGCGTCGGGAGTTTCAAATTTTGCAACCAAAGCACTATCTGACTTGCTTATTGGAACGGGGGTAATTCAAAGTGCAGAGTTCGATTTTCAAGGTGGCTCAATGAATCTCGGAGACGCTACACTAAGGCTAACGGGGCAGTTATATGGCGGAATTAGCTGGACTATCGGCGGCACAGTTGCAGACCTTTCAAGCAATAATCAAATCACAATTGATATACCCGCGGCTGAATTTTCGGATAATCCATTTTGGTCGAATTTTATTTTACAATTTTCTAAAGCTTCAAATACTAACGTTTTAGCAAATACTCAAGATGCAAAGAATTGGGAAATTAAAATTAAACTCGGTAGTAGTTGGTAAATATATTTTTAAAAAAGCGTTGATAATTATTAACACAATTTCAAATAAGAAAATCTTTTTAATTTTGAAACGTGTATTTTAAATTAATTCTGTTATTCAAAATTTGATATTATACTATTTGTTATATATTAATTAAAAAAAATTAATATTATAGCAATATGAAATTGGTAAAAAAATGAATTCATATAATTTAGGAATACAAGGAAGTGGGCTAATACTAATTTTATTGTTAATAATTGCCTCTTTCTTTACTATTTTTATCTATTTACGTACAAATCCACCAATAAATAAAGGGAAAAAATTTTTATTAATTTCTCTAAGAACATTGGCTTTGCTCCTTCTTATCTTCGCTCTTTTCGAACCCGTAATTACAGGTGTTCGTAGTAAAATCATCGAACCAAAAATTGCTGTTCTTTTGGACAATTCTCTATCTATGAAGCTCGAAGATGCATCAGGCGATCGTTTAAGTAAATATAAAAATGTCTTTAATGATAGTAAATTAAGCGATTATGACGATGAAAATATTATTTTTAGAAAATTTGGCGAAAGCTCACAACTTGTTCAAAATTTTAAATTCGATTCACTAGATTTTAATGACAACCAAACTGATATTACTACAGCAATTCATAGTATAACGCAAGCTAAGCAAAATGATAATGTTAAAGCACTTGTAATTTTTACAGATGGTGCTTTTAATACGGGTTCTAATCCAATTTATGCCGCAGAAGAATTATCTTTACCAATTTTTACAATTGGAATTGGTGATTCTGCCGAACCGAAAGATATTTCTGTACAAGCTCTTATTTTAAATGAAATTGCTTATATTGATAATCCCGTACCAATTAACGTAAATATCAAAGCTAATGGCTACAAAGGTGAAGATTTAAAAATATCAATTTTTGATAATAATAAGTTATTAGAAACTAAAGAATTACATTTAGAAGATGATTTTTACGAATCAACTGTATATTTTACCTATTTGCCTAAGGAAGCAGGAAATAGAAAAATAACTGTAAAAATTGATGATAAAAAAGATGAAATAAGCTATAAAAATAACTCCATTTCTGAATTTATAAAAGTATTAAAAAATAAGCGAATAATATCTATTTTTGCGGGAGCGCCAAGTGGGGATTTATCCTTTGTAAAGCAATTTTTAAGCGATTTGAAGGGTGTTGAAGTTAAAGAATTTGTACAAAGCCAAGGCTCGAATTTCTATACTCAAGCTACTGAAACTGATATTAGTGAGACCGAGCTTTTCATATTTATTGGATTTCCAATAAACTCTACCCCACAAGGCATAATTGATAAAATTGCAAAACAATTATCGCATAATAAACCAATTTTTCTTATGACTTCTCTAAATACAGATTTTAATAAATTAAAATCAATTGAGGAGTTTTTACCTTTTAATACAGCATCAACGCGCCCGAATGAATTTACTATTTTGCCCGATTTTAACCCTCGAGCCGCATCAAATCCACTTATTAGAGTAAATGGAACTGACGACGATATTGAAAAATGGAAAAACTTACCGCCCGTTTTCAGAACAGAAACTTTTGTACGCCCTAAACCCGAAAGTGAAATTATTGCAACTTTTAAAATAAATAATGTTCCTTTAAATGAGCCTTTTATTATCACTCGTAATATAAATTCACGTAAATCTATTGCTGTAATTGGATATAATTTATTCCGTTGGAAATTAATTGCTTATGGTGGTGAACTTTCGAAAGGAAATGAAAACCCTTTCGATGCCTATACAACATTTTTAGATAACTCTATTCGATGGCTATCGGTTAGCGATATTAATAAACGAATTACTATTACTACCACAAAAAAGAATTATACGAAAGGCGAAAAAGTTGAGTTTACTGCACAAGTTTATGATGCCTCGTATTTGCCTGTTGATAATGCAAGCGTAAATGTTAGTGTTTCGGGAAATAATGAGACTCGAAATATTAATTTGGTATCTGTCGGAAATGGACGATATATTAGTAGTTTAGAAGGTCTGCCATCGGGAGATTTTAATTTCAAAGGCGAGGTTATACGTAATAGTCAAAAAATTGGCTCAGACGATGGACGCTTTTCTATTGGTAGCGTTGATATTGAGCATAGAAATTTACGAATGCAAGTAGAGCTTTTAAGAACAATTTCCGAAGCAAGTGGTGGCAAATTTTATACTTATAATAATATATCGAGTATTATTGATGATATAAAGTCTTTAAAAAGTTTTAAAGCAAAACCCATTACTTTGCGAAGTGATTTTGCACTTTGGAATTATGTTTGGTTGCTAATTGTATCGCTTTTACTCTTTGCTATTGAATGGTTTATAAGAAAACGTTCAGGAATGATTTAGAATATGAAATTATCAGAATTAGATTGTACTACAATTATTACCGATGAACGAAAAGAAAAATTAATCTCGGTGCTATCAAAACGACAATTAGATTTGGTCGTTGTGCTCGAAAACATTTATGACCCGCATAATCTATCTGCTTGCTTGCGTTCTTGCGATGCAGTTGGAATTATGGAAGTATGTTTAATTTATGACGGTACGCAAAGTTTTCCTAAATTAGCAGAAAAAAGTTCGGCAAGTGCGCGTAAATGGCTTGATTATAAGAGGTTTCGTTCTGTAGAAGAGTGTTTTTCTTATTTACGAAATAAAAATATGAAGATTTATACTACTCATTTAGCAAGTGATTCTAAATCTTTATACGACATTAACTTTATCGAACCAACAGCAATAGTTTTTGGAAATGAACACGCGGGAGTTTCGGAAAAAGCACTCGAATTAGCAGACGGGAATTTTTTAATTCCGCAAGTTGGAATGATACAGAGTTTAAATATATCTGTTGCTTGTGCAGTGAGCGTTTACGAGGCATTTAGACAGAGACAAAATTTTGGAATGTATGAAAAATCTGTATTGAGCGACATAGAATTTAACGAAAAATTAAAAGATTGGGCAAAAAGGTAAAAAAAAAAATAAATAATAATTATGAAAAAAAATATAATAATATCACTTGTAATATTAATTGCATTAATTGCGAGTTATTTTTTATTTTTTGAAAAAAAAGTAGATGATAACTATATTTTTATAAAGCCGAGCTATGGCGAATTTCGTTCAGTTGTTAATAATACGGGTGAGGTAAGAGCAAAAAATAGTATTGATATACGTGGGCCGAGTAATGCTCGAAATATTGGCGTTTGGCAGATGAAAATTACAAATATTGTCGAAGAAGGTAAGCTAGTAAAAGAGGGCGATTTCGTTGCAGAATTAGATAAATCCGAAGTAATGCAAAAAATTAAGGATATTCAGCTAAATATTCAGAAATTTGAATCTCAATTAACAGAAGCAAAGCTCGATAGTTCTCTTACTTTATCGCAGGCTCGTGATGAATTAGAAAATATAAATTTTAATCTTAAAGAAAAGAAATTACAAATTGAGCAGTCGAAATACGAAGCACCTTCTGTGATTAGGCAAGTTGAATTGGATTACGAAAGGACTGAGCGTAGTTATGAGCAGTCTAAGAAAAATTATGCTACAAAAGTAAAGCAAGCCATTACAAAAATCAATATCATAAATACTGATATGATGAAAGAGCAACAAAAACTCGATATTTATATGGAAACTCTTGGTCAATTTACGATATTAGCACCTGCCGAAGGAATGGTAATCTATGCTCGCGAGTGGAATGGCAGACGAAAAGTAGTTGGTTCGACAATAGATGCCTGGAACCCAATCGTAGCCACATTACCCGATTTATCATCTATGGAATCAGTAACTTATGTAAATGAAATTGATATACAAAAAATTAAATTACAACAACAAGTAAAAATTTCGCTCGACGCAAATCCCGATAAAAAGTTTACGGGTGAGGTGATAAAGGTTGCAAATATCGGTGAGCAACAAAAAAGTTCTAACGCGAAGGTTTTCGAAGTAGTAATAAAGATTAATGAAAAAGATACAACACTACTTCCTTCGATGACAACGGGAAATGAAATTTTAATTTCATCAATTCCCAATGTACTATATATTCCATTGGAATGCTTACATACTATTGAAAAAGATAATAAAAAATCATATTTTGTATATGTAAAATCGGGTTCTTCTTTTGAGAAAAAAACTGTTGAAATTGGCGATATGAATGACAATGAGGTAATAATCAAAAAAGGACTTAAAAAAAGTGATGAAATTATGCTCTCACAACCTAAAGATTTAAGTAAAAATTCAATTTCATCAAATAATAAAGAAATAAATTAATGTTTTCGGGTTTTACATATAATTTTAAAATAGCTTGGGAGGCTATCATACAGAATAAAATGCGTTCTGTACTAACATCTTTAGGTATTATTTTTGGAGTTGCATCGGTAATTGCAATGCTTGCGATTGGTAATGGTGCTCAAAATGCAATTCTTGAAAAAATGAGACTACTCGGCACAAATAATATTATCATCAAGCCACTCGATGCAAAAAAAATGAAAGAACTGAAAGAAGAAAACGAAGAAAATAATAATGGTGCGAAAGAAAAAAATACTAATAAATTCTCGCCCGGGCTTACTCTACTTGATATGAGTGCAATAGCGAAAATTTTACCTACTGTCGAGAGCGTTTCGCCAGAAGTAATTATCGAAACAAAAGCTGTAAACGGCATTTTTCAAAAGGATATTTCATTAGTTGGAATAAATAATTCTTATTTTAGAGTAAATAATTTTGAATTGAAAGAAGGTACAAATTTTACTGAATATAGTTTTCGTGATGCGGAAAGTGTTTGTATTCTCGGTTCGAATATCAAAAGTAAACTTTTTCCTACTGAAAACGCAATAGGAAAAAGTATAAAATGCGGCGATTATTGGCTGCGGGTTATTGGAGTTTTAAACGAAAAATTAATTTCCAAAGATAATATTCAAAATTTAGGAATTAGAGATTTTAATTTGGATATTTACGTGCCTTTACAAACATTACTAACAAGAGTAAATAATCGTTCCATAGTTACAAAATCATCTTTGCAAAGGGATTATGAAGAGGATTCTAATAAAAATGAAAATATAAATCAATTAGATAAAATTACTGTAACATTTTCAAAAAGTGAAGATATATCAAAATCAGTTGAAATCATAGATCGTCTTTTAGAGCGTCGGCATAATACAGTGAAAGACTACGAAATCATTGTTCCCGAATTATTACTTCAGCAAGAGCAAAGTACAAAACGAATATTTAATATTGTTCTCGGTGCAATAGCCTCGATTTCGCTAATTGTTGGCGGAATAGGAATTATGAATATTATGCTTGCCTCTGTTCTCGAGCGAACAAAAGAAATTGGCATTCGAAAAGCAGTTGGTGCAAAACGAAAAGATATATTATTACAATTTTTAAGCGAAGCCGTTGCAATTTCCTTAAGTGGAGGTATAATTGGTATAATACTTGGTATTTCAACAAGTTATGCAATAGAAAACCTTACAGACATAAGAACAATTGTTACTTATTATTCTGTTATAATATCATTTTTAGTATCAATTTCCATCGGTTTAATTTTTGGAATAGCTCCCGCTCGTCGAGCCTCGATGGAGGATACTATCGAATTACTACGTTATGAATAGCACAGTCTTATATTTTTTGTCATTTTAATCGAAATAAAAAATAACTTTGACCTCACCTCGCCTCTCTAAAAAGGAGGTATTGGGAATTTACGCGGAAAAGCAAGAATACTTGTTCAACCAACTATATTTTTGATTATAAGAAGGCAAGAGATAATTATCTGCCCTAATTAGTAGTAAATTTATTTAAAATAGTTTTATAATTTTTTAGTCAAATAAAAAAAAATAAATTTTACAAAAACTGAAATATTTGAATTATTTTGTTAAATTTGTAAAAATAATATTTTGTAAGTTGTTGTATTTTTTTGGAGGCTAAAATGAATATTAGAATATTAGTATTAATTTTTATTCTCTTACCCATAATTTCTTTTTCACAAGAACAAGGTTTTTCAGAAGAAGGTTCTTTCTTTTTCGATGGTATAGATGATATGATTATTGTTCCCGATAATCAAAGTTTAAACACTCCTTCTATGACAATTTCTTTTGATTTTAAATTATTAGAAGGTAAATCTTTAAAATCGGGTAATAATAAAACTCGACAATTTATGATTTTCAAAAAAAATCCAATGGAGTATTTTAACGAAGGTATCACGATATATTATGATGAAGATAGCGAAAACATTATAGCAACCGTAAGTAATATCGAAAAAAAGCAAGTTTATGCTTACAGCCCAAAGCATTCGATTAACAAAAATGAGTGGTATAGCGTCGTAGTGTCTTCCGATAGCAATAGAATATCGTTATATTTGGATAGTGTTGCACAAAAATCTAATCCTACGGGATTTCCTCTATATTTTGATAAAGAGCCATTATTAATAGGTGGGCGTAGCAATGTAATTCTTGAAAGTGAAAAATATGGAGGTATGTTTTGTGGTGAATTAAGAAATATTAAAATTTATAATAAATCTATTGATGAAATAGGAATAGATTATTTTTTATCTAATGATAGTAGTTTAGATACACTTTTAATATTAGAATTTAAAAACAATGAAACAAATGGTATTGTTTTTGATAAGTTAGATAATAATAATGGAGTATTTGTTAAAGGGCGTCCAACTACTGAAGAAATTAAAAAAAACGATTATGTAAGGATATCTCCTAATCCAACGAAAGGTAAGACCGAGGTGATTTTTACATTACAAGTTAATTCTGATGTTAAAATAGTAGTTAGAAACATTGCTGGTGAAAAAGTATTAGAAATTTTTCAAGGTGTTTTGAAAAAAGGTGAACATAGAATTAGTTTCTATACTGAAACTTTAGTTTCTGGCTATTATGTGTGTTATGTTGAGACTCCCGGGCTTATTCGTCCTGCAACATTTATTGTGAATAAATAATTTATGAAAATTGATACAATTTACAAAAGAAGAAATATTGCCAGATAGTATTACTGCTGACTATTTATTAAGTGAGCTAAAAGATATAGAGTTGTCTATTGTAATACCATGTCTTAATGAGGAAGCGACTATTCATACTTGTGTATGGAAAGCACGCACTTTTATGTATGAATATAATATTTCGGGCGAGGTAATTGTTGCAGATAACGGAAGTACGGATAAATCAATTGAACTTGCATTAGGGGCGGGCGCAAGAGTTGTTAATGCCGCAATAAAAGGTTATGGCTCTGCGCTTACAGCGGGAATTAATGCTTCTCGTGGACGGTATATCATAATGGCCGACGCTGATGATAGCTATGATTTCCTCACAATTTATCCTTTTGTTGAAAAATTAAGAGCAGGTAACGATTTTGTAATTGGCAATAGATTTCAAAAAGGAATTTCAAAAGATGCAATGCCTTTTTTACATAAATATTTGGGTAACCCTGTTTTATCTTTTATCGGCAAATCATTTTTTAAAAGTAAAATTGGTGATTTTCATTGCGGTTTACGCGGTTTTACTCGTAAAGCCTTTGATGAATTAGAAATGCAAACCTCAGGAATGGAATTTGCAAGTGAAATGATTGTAAAAGCTACACTTAACAAAGCAAAAATTGCAGAAATACCTATTAAATTATATCCCGATGGTCGAAAAGGTAAATCGCACTTAAATACTTGGAGCGATGGCTGGCGACATTTAAGATTTTTACTACTTTATTCTCCGCGATGGCTATTTTTATATCCGGGCTTACTTATGATGTTAGTAAGTTCATTAATTACTGCTTGGTCTTTACCAAATCCAAAACAAACTCTTGATATTCATACAATATTATTTGCCATCGGTGGATTATTAATTGGTTTTCAAGCTGTATTTTTTGCAGTATTTACAAAATCATTTGCTGTTCACGAGAAACTTATGCAAAAAGAATCCCGAATTGATAAATTTCTCGATAAATTTTCACTTGAATTTTTATTGAAATTAGGTTTATTTCTTGTGGTTATTGGTTTAGCGGGTGGCGTATATTTAGTATATATTTGGCGTATAGGTACATTTTTTGAACTTGGTATTACTGTAACAATGCGTATTGCCTTGTTTTCATTTATATTTATGGTATTTGGCTTTCAAATTATTTTCTCATCATTCTTTTATAGTTATTTAAAACTTCAAGTGAGAAAATGACAAAAATTCTTTTATCTACTCATTATTATAATACTCATCGCGGTGGTGTTGAAATCGTAGCTTTCAATATTGCAAAAAATTTATTAAAATTTTGTGATTCATACCAAATTAATTGGGTCGCATCGAATTGCGATGAAATACCTCAAAATATTTCAAATATGAAGTATATTCCAATAAAATCAACTAATTTTATTGAAAAAATATTGCCATTTCCATATCCTATACCTTATCTAAGCGGAATAAAAACGATATTTAAGCAAGTTAAAAAATCTAATATAATTCATATTCATGATTTTTTATATTTGCAAAATATAATTTCCTTTTTTTTTGCAAAATACCTTAAAAAAAAAATTATTATTACTCAGCATATTGGTTTTATTCCATATAAAAACTCATTTTTTAGATTTTTTCTAAATTTGCTTAATAAAACTCTTGGGCAATATATGTTATCGAAAGCTGATAGAACTATTTTTATTAGCCATCAAGTTCAAAAGTATTTTGAACAATTTTTAAAAATTAAAAATAATATTGAGTTTATTCCAAACGGATTAGATACAAGTATATATAAGGTTTACGATAATGACAAAAAATTAGAATTAAAAGAAAAATATAATTTTAACGGTATAAATTTTTTATTTGTTGGGCGTTTTACAGAAAAAAAAGGATTATTTATAATTAAAGAGCTTGCAAAACATTTTAAGAATATTAATTTTATATTAGCTGGTTGGGGGTATATCAATCCGGACGATTGGAAATTAGCTAATATTCGAGTAATTTCAGGTTTACAAGGTTGCGAAATTGCCGAATTATATAATATTTCTGATGCATTAATATTAGCAAGTTATGGTGAAGGATTCCCGCTTGTAGTTCAAGAAGCAATGGCTTGTGGATTAGGTGTTTTAGTATCTAATGAAATCATAAAAGGTTACCCCAAAATAGAAAATTTAATTTATGGAAAAATTTCAGGAAATATTAACGAGATAAATCAATCTATCGAAACTCTAAATAAATTTTTAAACAATTATCAGCATTCAACTGCAAGAAGTATAGAATTATCAAATTTTGCAAAAGAAAATTGGGATTTTGATATAATAATCGAAAAATATTTAAACGTATTCAAAAGTCTCAGATAAATTATTAGATTAAAATTTTAAATAATTTATAAAATCATCATTATTTTTTATTCATTGGTAATAATCAAAAAATATTAATATTTTTGTAATAAGATTTTAATATTAATATAAATTTATACTATGAACACGAATTATCATAAAATTAAAAGCGCTTTAATATCTGTTTCGAATAAAAATGGAATTGTTGAATTTTGTTCTTCATTAAGTAAATTAGGGATAATAATATATTCAACTGGCGGAACTTATAATTTATTAAAAGATAATAAAATTCCCGTTAAAAGTGTAAGCGAACTTACAAATTTCCCCGAAATTCTCGATGGCAGAGTTAAAACACTTCATCCAGCGATTCACGGTGGATTGCTTGCTGATTTAGGCAATGCAGAGCATTTAAAGCAAATTAATGATTTAAAAATTAATTCAATAGATTTACTTGTAGTCAATTTATATCCGTTTGAAGAAACTTTAAAAAAGCAAAATTCAACGCATAGCGATTTAATCGAAAATATAGATATCGGAGGCCCCACGATGCTTCGAGCCGCCGCTAAAAATTATAAGTGGACTGCCCCAATTATAAATCCCGATAGATATTCAGAAATTATTGAGATTTTAAATAATAATGATTGCACTATTCCAATAGAATATAGGGCTCTGCTTGCTGGCGAGGTATTTCAATTTACCTCATATTATGATTCGCTTATCTCAAATTATTTCAATACTTATAATAATATTGAACAAAATAGTAAATTTACTATTCCACTAAATAAAGAATATGATTTACGATATGGCGAAAATCCTCATCAAAAAGCCTCTTTATATGGAGATTTCTCTCTTTTATTCGAGAAAATTCACGGCAAGGAATTATCTTATAATAATATTATTGATATAAATGCGGCAACTCAATTAATTCTCGAATTTGATAAATCTACTTTGGCAATTATCAAGCATACCAACCCTTGTGGAGTTGCAAGTGATGACGATTTAATTAAAGCTTGGGATAAAGCTTTCGCTACTGATACCGTTTCGCCATTTGGTGGAATTGTGATAGCAAATCGAAAAATCAATGCTGATTTCGCCAAGCATATTCATGATATATTTTTAGAGCTTATCATAGCACCTGATTACACACCTGAAGCTTTAGAAATTTTAAAGAAGAAAAAAGATAGAAGATTAATAAAAATTGATATTAATAAATTAAAAAATGTTATAAAAACTGATATTCGTTCAGTAGCAGGCGGCTTTTTAATTCAATCAAGTGATAGTAAATTGCTCGATGAATCAAATATGAAAGTCCTTACTAATAAAAAGCCGAATGATGACGAATTAGAGGCTTTACTTTTTGCTTGGAAAGTTTGCAAGCACGTCAAATCTAATGCTATTGTTTACACTAATAAAGATAGGACTTTAGCAATCGGAGCTGGGCAAATGTCGAGAGTTGATTCTTCGAGAATTGCTGTCGAGAAAGCTAAACTTATGGGATTAGATTTAAAAAATAGTGTTGTCGCATCCGATGCTTTTTTCCCTTTTGCAGATGGATTGATACAAGCAGTAGAAGCAGGCGCCTGTGCAGTAATCCAGCCGGGTGGTTCTATGCGAGACGAAGAAGTAATCAAAGCGGCAAATGATTATAATATTTCTATGATTTTTACTAATATGAGGCATTTTAGACATTAATATGGCATTTACATTTTTTTTTAGAGATCGTCATACATTAGAATTGGTCGGAAAATTAACACAAGAATTTACAAAAGGCTTTAGCAAGATTAAAGTTTGGAACGCGGGTTCAGCAATGGGACCAGAGCCTTATACTTTTGCTATTATTTTATCCGAACTTCTCGGACCTTATGATTATAAAAAAGTTTCGATATCAGCTTCGGATATTGATGATAGAGATATGTATGGCAAAATCATCAATGAAGCAATATATCCTTTAAACGAACTCGAAAGAATGCCTGAAGGTATTCTTGAGAAATATTTTGAAAAAACAGACGATCCTAATCGTTTTAGAATAGTTGATTCTATTAGAAAATCAATGACTTTTACAAAGCACGATTTACTTACTTTAAAGCCTTTTGATACTAATTTTCACGTTGTAATTTGCAAGAATGTTCTTTTACATTTTCACTATGAGCAGAGAATAGAAGTAATTAAGATGTTTCATCATTGTTTGGAACCGGGTGGTTTTTTAGTTAATGAACAAACTCAACAGATGCCAGCTGAATGTGCGCATCTATTTGAAAAAGCTGTACCCGATGCAAATATTTATAGAAAGATTTAATTATGAGAGTTAATAAATTAATATCAAATCCAGAGATATATTCTTGTAATTCATATTTGGTAAGAGGCGATTGGAATGCTATTCCAGATATGAATACAATTATTGATGCTGGCACAGATGGATTTATTATGAATGATATTTTGAATTATTCTACGGGGGTTGGCAAAAAACGTATAGACCAGATAATATTAACACACGAGCATTTTGACCACTCGGGAGGTGTTCAGACAATTAAATCTAAATATAATGATATCGTTGTATATGCTTTTAACAAAAATCATTACGTAGATGAAAAATTAAATGATGGTACTCATATTAGAATCGGTGATGAACTTTGTGAGATAATGCATACTCCTGTTCATTCACAAGATTCTATATGTATTTATTGCCCTTTTTCAAAATTACTATTTTCGGGTGATTTAGTATTATTTATAAATTCTATTGGTGGCACTTATACTCAATTCTATCTTGATTTCTTAGAACGCTTATATAAAATGGAAATAGAAACTATTTATCCAGGACATGGAAATATTATTACACAAAATATTCGAAAAAGGCTTGATATTACAATACAAAATATTAAAAATAGTGATATAATTGATTAATCAAAAAAATTAATCATCATAATCAACTATGACATCATCGGTCAATGGGTGTGCCTGACAAGTAAGAATATAGGAATCTGCAATGTCTTCTTCGGTAAGCGAATAGCATTCGTCCATATATATTTTTCCAGATATGAGCTTTGCTCTGCACGTTGAGCAAGCTCCTATCTGACAGCTAAATGGTGGGTCTTCACCAGCTCTTTGTGCGGCTGTTAGAACAGTTTCGTCAGGTTCGACTTCAAACTCACTCTCCTCACCATAAAGAATAATCTTAATTTTTCTAGTAATTATTTCTTGATTATCTGTATTTTCAGAAGAATTACTTGTTTGACCTTCTAATGATTTTAAATCTTGAGTAAAAATTTCTTTATGAATATTATTTGAATTAATATTTAGATTTTTTAGTGCAATATCACAAGACTCCATTAAACTATGCGGTCCACAAAGAAAAAATTCAGAATTTTCTATATCATTAATATTATCTAATATATATTTTTCAATAATATTATTATCTATTCTTCCCTTATTTCCTTGCCAACTTGATGATGGTTTACTTAAATAATGAGTTACAAAAAATCTTGAAGAATATTTTTTTTCGAGTTCTAACAAAGAATTTTTAAATATTATATTATTTTCGTTTCTATTTTGATATAATAAATGAATTTTACTATTTGGCTCTACATAAAGAATAGTTTTTAAAATTGACATTAATGGAGTAATACCGCTTCCCGCACCTATCATTATATAATTTTTGCTATTTGTAGGCTCTAATTTGATAGTAAAATTTCCAAGTGGTGGCATTAGTTCTAAAAAATCACCAATTTTTAAATTTTCATTTAAATAACGTGAAACAAGCCCATCGTCCACTTTTTTTACTGTAATTGTTAAATCTTTATCAACTATAGGACTTGATGAAATTGAATAGGCGCGGCGATTATCGTTACCTTCGATAGATACTTTTATAGTTATATATTGCCCATGTTTATAAGAAAATTCTTTTTTTGTATCATTAGGGATATGAAAACTAATAGAAATTGAATCTTCTGTCTCTTTTTGAATATTACTAACTTGTAAAAGATAAAATTTTACAGCCATAGATATTTAACTCAAATTTTTTTAAAATAGTCCCAGCTCAAGAGCGGCTTCATCACTCATCATACTTCTATCCCAAGGCGGGCTAAATGTTAGAATTACTTTAACATCTGTAACACCATCAATTTCTCTAACTGACATTTCAACTTCGCCGGGCAATTCACCAGCAACGGGGCAAGCGGGAGAGGTAAGCGTCATTAGTACGACAACTTCCTTGTTCGCAGTTACGCTGATATCGTAAATAAGCCCTAAATCATATATATTCACGGGTATTTCAGGGTCGTAAACTGTTCGCAATTGCTCAACAATTTTTTCTTCAAGTTCTGAAAGATTTTTTTCTTCACTCATATCTATTTAAGCTCATTATTTTCAGTAATAATTTTTTGATTAGCATTATCTAATGCACTTATCATTGTTCGCCAAGCAAGACTTGCACATTTAACTCTAGCGGGGAATTCTCTAACTCCACAAAAAACTGACATTTTATCAAAATCCGTTGTATTTAATTCCTCATCAATATCCGAAGTTACAATTTTATGAAATTCATCGTAAAGATTTTTTGCTTCTTCGACAGTTTTACCAGTTACAAGTGTTGTCATAATCGAAGCAGAGGCTTTTGAAATGGCACAACCCGAGCCGCTAAACTTTAATTCTTTAATTATACCATTTTCGATTAAGACATAAACGTCAACTTGGTCGCCACATAAAGGATTATGCCCCTTGGCATAATTAGTAAATACAGGCAACTCGCCAAAATTTCTTGGATTTTTATTATGATCTAAAATAACTTCTTGATATAATTCATTTAATTCATGCATTGTTATCACTTAAACATTTTTATAACTTTTAATAAAGACTTATATAAAACGTTTAACTCATCTTTGCTATTGTAGAAGGATAGCGATGCTCTTGATGTTGCTGGAATATTAAAACGTCGCATAATAGGTTCTGTGCAATGATGCCCCGTTCTAATTGCAACTCCATCAATATCAACCATTGTTCCAATATCATGTGGGTGAACATTTTCGAGTACAAAAGATATTACAGCCGCTTTTTTTTCTGATGTACCAATTATTCTTAATTCGGGTATTTGCGATAATAATTCTGTGCCGTAATTTAGCAATTCATTCTCGTAATTTATGATATTTTCAAGCCCTAAATCATTAATATAATTTAATGCTTCAGCAAGACCAATCGCACCCGATATATTTGGTGTTCCTGCTTCGAATTTATAAGGTAAATCATTAAAAAGTGTTTCCTCGAAGCTCACAGAGCGTATCATATCGCCACCAGTCTGATATGGTGGTAAATCATTTAATATATGTTTTTTTCCATAAAGAATACCGATTCCCGTTGGACCATAAATTTTATGACCCGAAAAAACTAAGAAATCACAATCTAATTCCTTCACATTTATTTTTGAATGATGTATAGATTGAGAAGCATCAATTAGGATTTTTGCACCAATTTTTTTTGTTTCATTTATAATATCTTCGATTGGGTTAATCGTGCCAAGAGTATTCGAAATATGAACAACTGAAACAAGTTTTGTCTTATCTGTTAATAATTTAAGAAATTCATCAAAAATTATTTCACCTTTATCATTAATTGGTATAATTTTAAGAATTATACCTTTTTCTAATCGTAACATTTGCCAAGGCACAATATTAGCGTGATGTTCCATATGCGAGATAATAATTTCATCGCCCTTTTTGAGTGATTTTCCAAAAGTTGCGGCAACCAAGTTAATTGATTCCGTCGCTCCACGAGTAAAAATAATTTCTTCGCTACTATTGGCAGAAATAAAATTTTTAACAACGACGCGTGCTTTTTCGTAAGCATCAGTAGATAATTGACTTAATCTATGAACACCTCTATGGATATTGCTATTATACTCTCGATAATATTTATCCATAGCTTCTATAACTTGAATTGGCTTTTGTGTAGTAGCCGCATTATCTAAATATACTAATGGTTTTCCCCGTACTAATTGATTAAGTACGGGAAAATCACGCCTAATTTTTTCTATATCAAACATTATATTCTTAAATTTGTGAAAGTTTTAAATCAGTTCTTTCTATAATTAATTCTTGTAATTTTTCAATTTTTATTTCATTTACAATCTCTAATATAAAGGCTTTTAGTAGCATACGCTCAGCCTTAGGTAAATCAATACCTCTTGCTTGTAAATAAAATAATGATGTCTTATCTAAGGCACCAGAAGTAGCACCATGGCTACATTTTACATCATCAGCATAAATTTCAAGTTCGGGCTTGGTGTTTATTATTGCGTTTGGCGATAAAAGTATATTTTTATTTGATTGATAAGCATTTGTTTTCTGTGCCTGCGGACGAACCATAATTTTTCCATTGAAAACTCCCGTTGCTTTGCCCGAAATTATTCCACGATAATTTTCATTACTAAAACAATTCGGTTTACTATGGTCCACATAAGTATGATTATCAACATAATCATTATCGCCAGCAATAAAAGCTCCATAAAAATAAGTTTCGATGTTCTCACCATTTAATTCAGAACGCAAATCATTTCTAATAAATTTTCCGTTTATCGAAATCGCCGCTTCATCAAAATGTGAGTCTCGTTCCTGCTTAACTTGTGTAAAATCAAAATTATGTAAATTTTGCTTATCATCTTGAATTTTATAATAATTGAGATGAGAATTATTTTCCATAAAGATTTCTTTTACAGTATTAATAACCGAGTTATTTTCACCAAAAGTATAAGTATTTTCGATAATTTTACAAGATGATGATTTGCCAGAAATAATTAAAAATCTTGTATTAATAAATTTTGATGAGTTTCTTGAATCTATAATATTATTAATTTGAACGTTTTTTTCTAAATTCGCATTATTATTAATTTTTATTACAACAACATTTTCTACTAAAACTGAATTAATTTGAGCAAAAGTATGCTCCGTTTCAATAAGTAATTTTCCATAATAATCAGAAAATTCGCCTATTCCATTTTTACTTATATCATCATAATAATAAAAAGAGATATTTTTATCATTAAATTCAGAAATATTATTTGCTAACTCACCGTTAATTAAATAAATTTTGTATGAATCCGAAAGATTATAATAAAATTCGCTCTTTTCGAGCAGAGTTTTATCAATAATTTGATTTTCAAAATCAAAATATATTTTATTTAAAAAAGCTAAATTTGTATATTTCCAATGTTCCCATTTTAGAGTTGGCAAACCTTTTTCAAGAAATTTATCAAAAAAACTATTTTTTATATCAAAAATTTCTTGATTAAAATTTCCATCGTGCCTTTTTTTATTATTTTCAAACGCTTTTACAATATAAGATTTAAAATTTGTTTTTATTTCAGTATTTTCCATTTTTAATATTTTCCTAACTTCATTTATTATAACTCATTTATATGGTCTTTAACCCAATCGTAGCCGCGTTCTTCCAATTCGAGAGCTAATTCTTTGCCACCAGTTTTAACTATTTTTCCCTCGAATAAAACGTGAACAAAATCTGGAACAATATAATCTAATAATCTTTGATAATGAGTTATAACTACAAAAGCATTGTCGGGTCTTTTTAATTTATTAACACCATTAGAAACAATTTTCAATGCATCGATATCAAGCCCTGAATCAGTTTCATCGAGAATTGCTAATTTTGGTTCGAGCATAGCCATCTGAAATATCTCATTTCTTTTTTTCTCTCCACCTGAAAATCCCTCGTTTACCGAGCGGCTTAAAAATGAAGATTCAATTTCCATTAATTTAGAGCGTTCACGCATCATTTTCAAAAAATCCATAGCGTCGAGTGCTTGCTCTCCACGATATTTTCTTATTTCATTAACAGCAGTTTTAATAAAATTTGCATTTGATACGCCGGGTATTTCTACGGGATATTGAAACGCAAGGAAAACGCCTTCGCGAGCCCGAATTTCGGGCGACATTTCTAATAAATCTTTTCCTAAAAATTCAATTTTACCTTCTGTAACCTCAAAATCCTCTTTTCCTGCGAGAACTGATGCAAGCGTACTTTTTCCCGAACCATTAGGTCCCATAATAGCATGGACTTCGCCCGCATTTACAGTAAGATTTAATCCATGTAGAATTTCATTTCCATTGATATTTGCTTTTAGATTTTCAATTTTTAATAAAGCCATTTTATATCCTAATATATTATTTTATTGTTTTTATTATTAATTAAATTAACCGACACTACCTTCGAGACTAACAGCAAGAAGTTTTTGCGCTTCTACTGCAAATTCCATAGGTAATTGATTTAAAACTTCTTTTGCATATCCATTAACTATTAATGCAACAGCATCTTCGGTTGAAATTCCTCTTTGATTTAAGTAAAAAATTATATCTTCTGAAATCTTAGATGTAGTTGCTTCATGCTCGACAGTTGCGGATTTATTTTGAATTTCGAGATATGGGAACGTATGAGCGCCGCATTTATCTCCTAATAATAAAGAATCGCATTGAGAGAAATTTCTTGCATTTTCTGCATTTTTAGTTACTTTTACCATACCACGATAACTATTATCACTTCGTCCCGCAGAAATACCTTTTGATACAATTCTACTACGAGTATTTTTTCCAATATGTATCATTTTTGTTCCCGTATCAGCTTGTTGGGCATTGTTTGTCATAGCTACGGAGTAAAACTCACCAACTGAATTATCACCTTTTAAGATACAGCTTGGATATTTCCAAGTAATCGAAGCGCCTGTTTCTACTTGTGTCCAACTAATTTTAGAATTTTCACCTTCGCAAATCCCTCTTTTAGTAACAAAATTATAAATACCGCCGACTCCGTCTTTATCGCCGGGAAACCAGTTTTGAACAGTAGAATATTTAATTTCTGCATTCTTATGAGCAATAAGCTCGACAACCGCGGCGTGCAATTGATTTTCATCGCGTTTTGGAGCAGTACAACCCTCGAGATAACTTACATAACTGCCCTCATCCGCAATAATCAAAGTGCGTTCAAATTGTCCGGTTGACTCTGCATTTATTCTAAAATAAGTTGATAATTCCATAGGGCAACGTACACCTTTTGGAATATAAACAAAAGTTCCATCGCTAAACACTGCTGAATTTAGTGCGGCATAATAATTATCTGTTACGGGTACAACACTACCAATATATTTTTGTACTAATTCGGGATAATCGCGAATAGCTTCGCTAATAGAGCAAAATATAATTCCAACCTCATTAAGTTTTCCTTTATAAGTCGTTGCAACAGAAACACTATCCATAACGGCATCGACTGCTACAACACCTTCTAAACGTTTTTGTTCTGTTAGAGAAATTCCTAATTTATCATACATTTCGAGGATTTCGGGGGCAACCTCGTCTATACTATTTTTATTTGGCTTAATTTTCGGAGCCGCATAATAATAAATCTCTTGATAATCAATGGGAGGATATTTTACTTTCGACCATATAGGTTCTTTCATATTAAGCCATTGCCTATAAGCTTTTAGCCTCCAATTTAACATATATTCGGGTTCATCTTTCTTTTTAGAAATAAATCTAATAATATCTTCGTTTAGCCCAATTGGAGCATATTCTTGTTCAATATCTGTAACAAATCCATACTTATACTCGCTATTTGCAAGCTCTTCGAGTAATTGTTGGTCTTTGTCTTTTACATCTTCTGACATTAATTTACCTTATAAATTTTTATTTATTTCTTTAATTTTAATACTATAACCATTTAAATAATTATATTTTTTCTCATTATTTATTAAATCGCTAAGTGTTGTATTTGCAAAAATCCCTTCGATAATTTTTTGAATTTTATACATAGGACTTTTTATTGTGCAGTAATCATTTCTTTCACAAATATCATTCGAAAGCAATATACAATCAACTATTGCAATTTTTTCATCAGTTGCGTTAACTATATCTAACAAGCTAATATTTTCAGATGGTTCTGATAAAATATAACCGCCTTTAACACCTTGAATAGAATTTACCAAGCCAGATTTCATCAAAGATTGCATTGTCTTTGATAAAAATCCATAAGGTAAATTTAACTTTTGAGCAATTTCTTTTGCATTTAATTTATCGCCCGGATTTTCAGCAAGATATTGTATTGCAAGTATTGCGTATTCAACTTTTTTTGATAATTTTAACATATAAAAAATAATTAAATAAATTTTATTATTATTGACGATTTTCTAAATACGACTATTGTAATCGTATTTAATTTTTATTTAATATTTTTTATTTGTAAATAATTTTTAAATCTTAATAATACAATATTATTTATCTTTGCTAATATTATATAAACAAATTTGAAAATGTTTTTTTAAAATGCAAAAAATTCAAAATACAGACAAAGATTCTCGTTATATTTTTATTACTGGCGGAGTGCTTTCTTCTTTAGGTAAAGGTATAGCTTCGGCATCTTTAAGCCTTATATTAAAACAAATGGGTTACTCGGTTACTATAATGAAACTCGACCCATATATTAATGTTGACCCTGGTACTATGAATCCATATCAGCACGGCGAAGTTTTCGTTACTGACGATGGTGCCGAAACTGACCTCGATTTAGGGCATTACGAAAGATATTTAGGACGCTCCTTAAATAAAAATAATAATCACACTACGGGGCAAGTATATTTTGAGGTTATTAGTAAAGAGCGACGTGGGCATTATTTGGGAAAAACCGTTCAAGTAATTCCTCATATTACTGATGAAATAAAAAGTAGAATTAAAATTTTTCACGGCTTATATGATTTTATCATAATAGAAATTGGTGGAACGGTCGGCGATATCGAATCTTTACCATTTCTCGAATCCCAAAGACAAATTAATCTCGAACTCGGCTGGCGGCACGTTATAAATTTACATTTAACATACGTCCCATATATAAAATCTGCGGGTGAAATGAAAACTAAACCTACTCAACATTCTGTAAAAACACTTATGGAATATGGAGTTAAACCAGATGTATTATTATGCCGATCAGAAACTAAAATTTTAAAAGAAGTTAGACAAAAAATCGCTTTATTCTGTAGCGTTGACGAAAATTCTGTTATTGACGTTCCCGATGTAGAACATACTATCTATGAAGTGCCAAATATATTAGCTAAACGCGGACTCGCAGAGATTATTCATAAAAAATTTGATATGAAAGTGCCTCATCTCGAGCTTGAAACTTGGACTAAATTTGTTAATAGAATTAAACATCCTAAATATGAGGTAAATATTGCCTTAATTGGAAAATATACTCAATATAGAGATGCTTACAAAAGCATACTCGAAGCTTTTATACACGCTGGTTCGATAAATAATACAAGGGTAAATATTGAATTAATTAATTCAGAAAATCTAAGTGAAGAAAATGTTGAATCTTTACTTAATGGAGTTCACGGCGTTCTCGTGGGGCCCGGTTTTGGCAATCGTGGAATCGAAGGAAAAATTGCTTCAATAAAATATATTAGAGAAAATAATATTCCATTTTTTGGAATTTGTCTCGGTATGCAGTGTGCGGTTATCGAATTTGCAAGAAATGTTTGCGGAATTAAAGATGCAAATTCTTCTGAATTTGAAAAAAATGATTTTAATGTAATAGATTTAATGGATGAACAGAAAAAAATCACCTCTAAAGGTGGCACAATGCGTCTCGGAGCTTATCCCTGTACACTCAAAGCTGATTCAAAAGTTGCAAACGCATATATGGAACTAAATATATTTGAGCGTCATCGTCATAGATATGAGTTAAATAATAATTTCCGCGAGCAATTAGAGAACTCTGGATTAGTAATGAGTGGATTATCACCAGATGGTAAATTAGTTGAAATTATTGAAATTAAAAATCATCCTTGGTTCGTTGGTGTTCAGTTCCATCCTGAATTAAAATCAAGAGCTGTAACGGGGCATCCTTTATTTATTAGCTTTATTAAAGCGGCATTAAACAAACAAAAAGATATAAATTAAAAAAGTGTTCTTAAAATTATTTTGGAGAAATATTATGAAATATTTAATTGCAATTATTTTATCTTTAGCAATTCTTTCAGCTTGTAGTAGCACAAAGGAAGCAACAAAAAATGAATTTCCAGACTACATAACAACATCTTCGGGTCTTCAATACAAAGATATAGAAGTTGGAACGGGGAATATGCCAGAGAAAAATCAAATTTGTGTTGTTCATTATCACGGCACTTTGCTCGATGGAACTGTTTTCGATAGTTCTAAAGAACGCGGTCAGCCTTTTGAATTTCCTATTGGGGTAGGGCGAGTAATCAAAGGTTGGGACGAAGGTGTTATGACTATGCGTATCGGTGGAAAAAGAAAATTAGTTGTTCCTCCAGAACTTGGTTACGGCTCGCGCACGATGGGTTCGATACCACCAAATTCTACATTGGTATTCGAAGTTGAGCTTCTAAATATTAAATCTAAATAATTCTAATATATTTTGATGAAAAACATTGTAATATATGAAAATGAACGGGTAGATGATCTCTACCCGTTTTCGATAAATCATTGCTCTTGGGAAATTCATTGCGGTGCGTTTAGACTATTTGAAAAAGTTCAAGCCTATAATCCGAATTCTAATCTTTTTTTTAAGGGTAGAAATCTTTGGTCTGATTCCTTTTCTAAACGATATAATATCGAAATGAATCCATTACCCAATAATGATATTCTCTTAATTTCGGGGAATGTAATTATTTCGAAAAATGATTGGGAAATTATTCATAATTTATCAAAATCAAAAGACTCTTTTATTATTTTTAATAATTCTGTTCCCATCGGCTTATTTTTAAAAAATCTTAGTAGTGAATTTGCTGAATATTTTGTTAATAATGAATTAATAAATTTATATAATGATATTTTTCAAAATTTCGAAAAGATAGAGTTGTCTGAGACTAATCAAATAAATTATATTTGGGATGCAGTTTTTCTTAATGGCAATCAAATAAATGAAGATTTTAATTTGTTTGTCGGTTTAAATAGTTATTTTACAAGCGATTATCGCTGCGTTTCCGCACTCGAACCTGAAAATATATTAATAGGAAAAAATGTTAAAATTTCACCATCGGTTGTTCTTGATGCAAGCGATGGAAAAATTATTATTTGCGATAATGTAAAGATTATGCCGCAAAGCACAATTATTGGTCCTTGTTATATTGGAGAAAATTCCATAATAAAAATTGGCGCAAAAATTTATCCCGATAATTCTATTGGGAAATGGTGCAAAGTTGGTGGCGAACTCGAAAATACTATTATTCATTCTTATTCAAACAAACAGCACGAGGGATTTTTAGGGCATTCATATATTGGTGAATGGGTAAATTTCGGCGCCGATACAAATAATTCAGATTTAAAGAATACCTATAGTTCTATATCTATGCGTTTGCCTAATAAAGATATTGATACTGGGCGTATTTTCCTTGGGCTTGTTTGTGGCGACCATACCAAGACGGGAATTAATAGTATGTTCACAACGGGAACTGTTGCGGGCGTTTGTGGTATTCTTGTAAAAGAATGGTTCTTACCAAATTATATAAATTCATTTTCTTGGGGCGGAAAGCAAAACTCACCAATTTATAAATTCGAAAAAGCTATCGAAACTGCTCGTTTAGTAATGCAAAGACGCAATAAAACTCTTCTTGATGAAGAAATTAAACTATTAAAAATTGAATACGAAAGAATAAATCAAGAGATAAATAAAAAATAATTTATTTAGAAAATTGTATCTTATTTAAATAATAGATACTTCGTTTGATTCTATCATATAAAACAATGATTGAGCTTCTAAAATTTGTTTAACTCTATTTGTTTAGATATATAATCGGACAATTTATTACATTTTTAGCTGTTCTAATGTGGAAAATAGGAGAAAATTTTATTCTTACATCAATCAATTATAATATCAAAAATGCCATTTTGAGCATCAATATGTAACTTGCTTGATTTTAATAATACATCACAACCAATCATTCCATCTAATTTCAAGAAATTATTAACTCGTTCGACGCCCGATTTTAAATTAGTAAAATTCAAAGAATTGTCATTTAATAGAAATGAAATCTTTGGTATTACTTTTTGCTCACGTTTCAAAGAACTGCCTACACCATAAATCCGCTCACTATCATTAAATAAATCATCAATTTTAATTTTTGCTAATAGAAAATCATAAAATTCGCTATTCATCGCTCCCGAATCGAAATTAAATAATAAATCAAACCCATTTTTATATTTTAATTTTACTAATGGGTGATTTAGCCAAAACATATTTCGATTATGATATTGCAATGCTTTTGGCTTTTTTAAATACATCATTTTTTCTTTAATATCAATGGTAATATCAAGATTTTTTATTATATCCCAAGCTAATATACCATCAAAACTTAAAAAAGTGTAAAACAAAAATTTAAATTTTAAATTACTGCTATTACTAATTACGCAAGGTTTATTATGATATGTAAGGTTTCCGAAGTTAAGCATTTCGCAATAACTTGTATAAATATCGCTTTGAGTGTTAATGCTTGAAGTTAATCCTACACTATGATAATTTATTCTTTTCAAATTCAATTCATCTGCAATTTTGTCGGATAAAAGCGTGAATTGTGCACCCGTATCGAAAAGAAACTCATATTCTTTATTATTAATTTTAAGAGATACAGTAATTAAACCTTTTTTGATTTTAAAATGTATTGTATCGAACTCTTTTTCATAGTTTTTTGTTTCATCAATACCAATAAAAGATGGATATAATAATCTAATTTTCTCTAATGAATCTGGATTATTTTTGATTTTAAATTCATTGAAATATTTTTCCCATTTTGATTGATAAATTAATATTTGTTCGAGAATTATTTTTGAATTATAAGTTATTGTGTCATTATTTGAATTATTTAGTAAATTAATATATTTAGTTTCAGCATTTTCAAAATTACCATTTTTCAAATCACTCAATGCTGATGAAAATTCTAATTTATCTTTATCTTTTGTATATTCTGTAGCTAATTCCGGAAATCCACATAGCATTGCAGTCCAGAAATTATTATATTTTAAAGTATCTAATTTATTTGATTTATTTTCATATTTTGTTAAATTAATATCAGTACTTGTGCAAGAAAATAATATTGGCAAAAATATAATTAAAATAAATTTCCTCATTTCTCATTTTCCTTAAAATTTTCTTGTTTTATTTGTAAATCTTCTATTACACTATTTTGAATATTAAGTATCTGCTTCATACCTTCTTCCACTAATGCATCAAGTTGTTCTTTAGATAACATTTTATATAAATTTGGTGATTTTTTTTCTAAATTTTCAATAATTTTTGCTCTAACACTTTCACGCATTAAATTAAGAGAATCAGGGTTATCACAATTACTAATTTTTAAAGTAAAAGATGTTTTTTCCTTATTAAATAATGATTCAAACTCACTTTCTGCTAATTTTTTTAAGCTTTCTGCTCGTTTTGATACTTTACTATTAATTATTAATAAAGTATCATTGTTTTGTGAAACTAATGTATCAATTTTATGAAATTCATAAACTATATTTTTAAATTTTTGGAATAAATTATTATTGTTCAATGTAGTTAAAGCAAGTGTATCAGCAATATATTCATCTGATTTTGAGTTGATAATATCGTTGCAAAGACTTATACATCTTGTGTAATATAGCGAATCATTTTTCATAAAAGCGCCACCGCAATGATTATAAATCCAAGCAGCATAATATTTTTGTGTTTGGGTTTTCAAAAAACCATTAGTATCTAATTCAATAATCCGCGATAATCTTATCGAATCATTTATATTTAGTAATGAATTATATTTTTTACTACTATCGAGTACAAATTCTCTATCTTTTTGGTCGGTAAAATAAATATATTTTAATTCATCGCTAATTTCCATTTTTTGTTCGGGCAAAGGAGGTATTGAATACTCACTCGAATTTAAAACATTTAAAAATAAGTTGAAATTTATGAGAATAAATCCCCAAAATATTATCATATTTTTTTTAAATGTCATTTCAAAAACTCCTTTTAATTTTATTAAATAAAATAATATTTACCTTATTACACAGTAGCAAATTTATAATAGGAGCTAAAAGCAATATTGCCTTCGCTAAAATCGCTATTATTAATAAGATTTACTGCTAAAAAATTTGGCAAATCTTTATCTTTACTCTGAATTTCTAAATTCAAGTATAAAGACAAAATGATTAATATAATTACATTTTTTATCACATTATAAATACCAAAATATATTATTTCTTTATAAATTGTATTGTAAGAAACCAACCAACCTTATCACGTCCTAAAATCGAGGATATGCAACTTGCTGTTTTTCTCATAAACCAATTGAATCGCTCTAATCTATCATAATATGTATAAATCGGCACTACTTTAACATCTTCTAATTGATATTTTGCTAAAATTTGCTTCATTTCTTTTACAGAATAAGCTTTCGTACCCAAACTCTCCATATAATGCCACAAAATCCAAGCAACAGATTTCCAAGGTCTGAATTTCAAAAGTGCGTGTTTAATCCAAAAGAAATAAGCGAGTAGAGAATTTCGATGATAAACCATAATTTTAGCCATACCGCCTGGTTTTAATACTCGTATTATTTCTTCTAATGCTTTTATAGTATCGGGTGAATGATGTATTACTCCAAAACTATATACTAAATCAAATGTATTATCAGAATAATCGAGGTTTTCGGCATCGCCAACCTTAATTTCCTTAGCTTCTAATCCATAAAGATTTAATCGCATTTTGACGTGTTCGATGGCTTCTGGTGTTAAATCAATACCATAAGCTTCGGTGCCAGAACGCACCCATTGAATAAAATCAGTTCCCGCACCAATACCAACTTCTAATATTTTTTTCCCATAAAAGCGAGAAAACTGTGCAAAAGAGAAAACCTCAGGGTGTATTTCGTATCTTTTTTCTTCAATATCTTCAAAATATGCTTTTGTGAATTTCTCTTCTTCCGTTAAAAAAGTACCGCAAGTATTTTTATCCCAAAATTCTTTTACTTCTTCTTTTAATTGTTCTTTTTCCATCAATATTATTCAATATGATAAAACAAATTATTAAAAATCGCATAAATATAATTTTATGCAATTAAAGACAAATATTGTTAAAAAATGTTTCATTTGTATTATTTTTTAATTTTAAATATTCCTTCTATCTCGTCATCGTTTTAAATGGAAACAATGGGGCAAGCTACCATTGTCATATTTATTGGAGCAATATTTCGCGTTAGGTTAAGCATTTTTGCTTGTCGTAAATATAAATATGTTCTAAACTTTCGAGGTAGTTGGACATCTGTAGTGAAGATTTCGGTAGGAAATCTGTGAAAAAAGTCATATTTGTTTTTTTAAGAGAGTTTTTTTTAGGAAAAATAAAAAAAAACTCCATTTGATTGGTATGGAGCTGATGTAAATAGTTTTTTATAAATAATACAAATAGTTGATAACGATTTATGAGTTATCAATAAATATCTTGTGTTTAATATCGGTAAAAAATGAATATTATTATAAATTCAAAATTTAACATTTAAACAATTTAAAATATTTTAGAAATTAAAAATCAATTTTTTAAAAATTAATTTTTATGCCAATACCCGTTAATCCTACATTGCTGATTTCGGTATTTATATACATAGTAGATAGTTCGACAGATAAAAAATTATAATTTAAGCCCATAATTAGCTTTGCATTGCTACCTAAGTAATTATCTTTTGGATTGCTCATATAATTTAGTGTAATACCAGTCATTATATCAAAATATAATCTTAAATAATCACCTCTAAAAGCACTCAAACGTAAACCAAAATCAACATTTGCCATATAGTTATCTTTAGCATTATCCAAACCTGCCAAAAATGATATTTCGTAAAGAGCAGAAATGTCGCTCGGCTTGTTTAATGAGCCTAAACTATTCTCGAGTTGTAATCCCAATTGAAGATAACTATTAGAGTTTTTATTCGTAAGATAACTAACTCCAACAGAAGACTTATTATCGTAATCCTGAGCGAAAAGACTAATAGGGATAGAAAAAGCAAAAATGACTGATAAAATCAAGAATGACCTAAAAATATTATTACACATAATAATAATCCTTTATGATATTTAGAAAATCGCAATTCTAATTTATTATTCAGTAAAGATTATGCCATCAAAAATATTTTGCCTTTTATTGTGATAAAATAAAACGTTGTTTGATTAAGTATATTTTTAATTTTATGTTAATTGTTTTTATTTTTTTCAATTTTTAGATAATATTATACACGCATGAACGCATGAATGTAAATAATTATACATCGAAGAGACGATGCCAATATATTTTAGATTATATTCTATTTTGTAGCTATATTTTTACTCAAAAATTTATATTTAAAAGTAAGCAAAATTTTTATATTCACAAAAATTTTATTTTCAAATTTCAAATAAAATTCGTAATTGTATCAGGATTCTTCGCTTTGCTTAGAATGAGGATATATTTTTACTTCCTTCATTATGAACCTATAAAATAATCTAAAAAAATATAAAAAAAAGCTCCCCAAAATTAATTAGAGAGCTTTTCAAAAAAAATTATTTTCAAAAATTATTTGATTACTACTAATTTTTGTGATAATACTACGCCATTAGCTTCGAGATAATAGAAATATGTGCCACTAGATAAATTTAATTTATTTACATCAATATTTATCGAATGTGTTCCAATTTCATAAGTTCCTTCTGCTAAAACTGTTCTACTTGCACCGCTTAGGTCTGTCAATGATAATTTAATATAGCTT
>JARKQC010000191.1 GCA_029974985.1 Bacteroidota bacterium
TATTATAGAAATTAAAGGTGGAATCCGAGTTTTTAGAGGATATTATAAAAATAATAAGGCTTAGTGTAAGAGGGAGTGGTCTCCGACCAAGTGGTTAAATATGAATTATTTACTTCGTTATAGCGTCATATTACGAAGTAAAAAAATTTGGTTATGTTTCATCTTTTTCTGGATCGTCCTGTTTTTCATCTTCTTTTACAATTGATTCATTCGCTAATTTTAGGTAATCGTGTACTGTATATGCGTTTATGGAATTATTCATGGCTTTTAAAATAGCCTCTGCCATGGTTCTCTGTGCTATTTCACTTGTACTCATGGCTTTTAAAACAGTCTCTGCCATGGTTCTCTGTGCTATTTCACTTGTACTCATGGCTTTAGCAAGAGTACCTGCGAACTCTCGGATTTGTTCGATTTCTTCTGCAGTTTTGATTGTTTCCGTTTCTACATCTGCATCTAAATATTCTTTAGATTCGCGCAAGAAATCACTTATATTATACATATAAAAATCTTTTCCGACAGTTTCCAAAAATTCTTTAATCAGAGTTGGATGAGGGCACATGGGTTTTTTATCAGATGTCAGCCACCAATCTCTCTTTGAATCACTTGTAACTAAAATGAGTGGACAATCCTTTTTTAAAGCATGATCTATAATCTGTTTCCACAAAACTAAATCCCCATATCCTTTATCTTTAAAACTTGGTGGAATCTTATTCTCATTACGGATTTCACCTTCTTTATAAATCTCATTTAGTTCTGAATCTGTATATTGTTTTCCTGTTTTTCCTCCAAAAGTCTCATGTAATTTATTCATAATTTCATCGTCAGCCAAAAAGTTAGGATTTCCCTCTATTTTTGTATTTAAATCCTTGGAACATTCCTCTATATATGTTAAATTTTTTGAAATTTCTTCTAAATCCATATATTTGCCTAAATTAATACAATGGGTTTCATTTAATTTATTATATATTGTTTTAACACCTTTCAGACTTTGAATGCCATTTATGAAATTATAATAATCATTCGAAATTTTTTGCACACCATCGACACGATTAATATGGTATTCTAAACCAACTTGGTAAGGCATCCATATGCGATCAGGAATTTTGTTTTCTAAAATGTTGATAAAATTAGTGTAAACCTTTCTATCATAATACAAATCTAGCAATACATTGGCATCAAAAACAAAATCACATTCTTGCCATAATTTTTCTAAATTTGGTTTATAACTAAATTCAGAGAATTTGTTTCTCATTTTTCCACCTTTCTTATTGAATCTTTCAGAATGTTAAAAAAATGAAATATTGTTTCCTATTTTTTTGGTTTTAATATTTTTGAGAAATTTGTATGTTCAATAACATAGAATACTATCGTAATGCCAATGACTAGTAGTATTGAACAGACTTTTAAAGAGTTATCACTTGGTAAGTTCAATATAATGAATAGGGCAACAAGTAGGATGCCAATAACGAGATTATAAAGTGATACATGTGCCCAAGTGGCTCTTTGATGTATAATTTTCTTATTTATTTTTATATCATCTATCCTTTCTTCACAGATTATTTTAAGCAATTCGATTCTTGATTTACTAATGAATTTATCATCAAGGCATACAGTAGATGTTAAATTTTGGAAAGGTGCAGTTCTATAAGCAAATGCTGCCATCAATAATGAAATAATAATGAATAAACTTGATAAAATTAGTACTTCCATGTAATACAGTGGTATTTTAGAACTGAATATTTGTAATATACCCAATAGCTCTAAATTTAAAATGATCCCTATAAATGCTATTATTTGACCTATTCTTTCTCTTATTGTTTGATAGGTTCTAAAACTCCCCCTCCACTGATCTAATATTTCATTATAGATTAGTTCGAGTTTTGTTTCATCAACACTATTTCCCCCCATAAAAATCCCTCTTTGTGTGTTTGTAAGATGTATAATATAATCTTTTAATTTTTTCTTATTTTTTTTGAATTATTAAACTTAAAAATTCATTAAATGATTCCCCAAACAAACCCTATTTATCCTAGTAAAACACACTATAATCCTTGTACAAATGAATCAATAGGGAGTATTTCGATTATTTCATCATTAATCCTGTAATTGGCATGAATCAGGGAGCATTAATCAAAATAAAGGTTTACATGAAAAATATAAATTTAAACCGGTTCATGGGAAGCCGGGAAGTAAAAAAAATTACTGATGCGGTGATAATTGGGTTAACTCTCCTGGATGTTATCCTGTTAACCGGTATAATCTTTGTACAGGTGAACTCGGAAACTTACCAGCTTATTGTTCTATTTGACTTAATTGTGGTATGTATTTTAGCCTCCCAGTTTGTGCACCGGCTTTACCAGGCTGATGACCGGGTCAAGTACCTGAAGAACAACTGGTTCGATATAATTGGTATGGTGCCTGAAATTCTCCTGGCGGGATATTCCGGAATATTCAGATATTTCC
>JARKQC010000209.1 GCA_029974985.1 Bacteroidota bacterium
AAATTCAAATCATTGGGAACTTCTAGTGATATAGGAGCATCTAATTCCTTTTGATGTAGTAGGACCTTAAATTTTGCTTCAATTGTAATAGAATCCTCTTCTATAGATATTTCCATATTTAAACTTTTTAAATTCTGCAAAGAAAATTTTTCAACATTCAAAACTTTGGCAGCGTCTAATATTTCAATAGCAACAGGCACACCATCATCGTCAAAATCAAGAATTATATTATCTCCTAATTCTACTGACTCTTTATATTCATATTCATCTGTTACATACATAAATAAAGAATCGTTCTGAAAATCATAATCTTTTTCCATTCTAAATGGCTTTTCCTCTTTCATTTTCGACGCTCTCTCTTTTTAATAGTTTGTTTATATGACGTGACGACAGTTATATCTTTGGTGATCAAAATCATTTATCACAACTACTATTATTAAATCATGTGTTTTCGGAATAATAGGGTGTTGGTAATATAATCTGAATTTATCATCACTTTGTTTTAATATGCCCACTAATTCCTCTTTTATTATACAATCATACACCCATTTATTATTTATATGTCTTTGTAATTTCCTTATTTGATAATGAGGATGTAAATTAATGTTAGATTTCTTCGTGATATTGGACAAACAAGAAACCGCATTTCTTAATAAAATATCAGCCATATGTAATAATTCATGGTACAAATTAAAATAAGTTATGGTTGATCAGTACATTATTTTTTAACTCAATTTAATTGATAGTTAATTTACATAGGGTTTAGATAGTTATGGCGGTTTTTACATCTACCACCAAAGTCTTACACCTAATAATCTTATTTAAATATGAAAATTCGTCTGGTATTCATTAAAACCTGATCAAATGTTTTAAATACTACAACACATCATAATAAAATGGGCTAGACTGGAGGGTTAGGGGTCCTCTGTAAGCGCATATCCCCTATACGGTGCAGTCGAAGTTCAAGAGGCGGCAGATTAACCGGATGTTGGCCCAGGAATTCAACGTCGAAGCTTCGTCCCGCAGGATCAGTGG
>JARKQC010000341.1 GCA_029974985.1 Bacteroidota bacterium
AGATATATATAACGATATAGAACTGGAACCTCAAGATATTCGCCGTATAAATCCATTCGACTGGGAAAACGAGTTTGTTGATATATTTGCTGATGGTGGATTCGATGTTGTGATTGGTAATCCACCTTATATACGCATCCAAGCCATGAAAGAATGGGCATCCATAGAAGTAGAACGATATAAAAAACTGTACTATTCAGCAAAAAAAGGAAATTATGACATATATGTGGTCTTTGTAGAGAAGGGTTTATGTTTATTAAATTCTGATGGAATATTAGGTTTTATTTTACCACATAAGTTCTTTAATGCTAAATATGGTGAACCACTGCGTTCTTTAATTGCTGAAGGGCAAAATCTGAATAGAATAGTATATTTTGGACATGAACAAGTTTTTGAAAACGCAACGACTTATACTAATCTTTTATTCTTAAATAAATCTCCAAATAGGAAATTTAAATTTATAAATGTGAATAATTTAAGGAATTGGCGGATTTCAAACGCCTCCCTCGTAGGTGACATTCATTCTAGAGAGGTGACATCTGATGAATGGAATTTTATTGTAGGACCCGATAGTGAAATATTTAAAAAATTAAGTTCCATGCCGGTGAAATTTGGAGAAATATCAAATATTTTTGTAGGGTTACAAACAAGTGCAGACACTGTTTTTTTGTTTAAAAATACTTATTTGTCTGACAACGAAATAACTACTGTTATTTCAAAGGAACTTGATGAAAAAATCGAATTAGAATCAGAACTACTTAAACCTATTGTAAGAAGTGGTTCTATTGGTAGATATTGGGCTAAACCCACAGCTCTTGTATTGTTTCCTTATGAAAAGATTGATGGTAAATTTAAATTAATCTCAGAAATGGTTATGAAAACTAAATTTCCAAAAGCATGGGATTATCTGTTAAAAAATAAGAAATTGCTTTCCAATAGGGAAAGAGGTAAATTTAAAGGAAAAGGATGGTATCAACTATATCCAAAAAATCTGGATACTTGGGAACAATATAAGATTATGTTACCTTACATGATTAATAGATTATCTGCTTTTTTCGATGAAGATTCTTACTATTTTGTAAATGTTACCACAGGTGGGTTTGGTGTAACAGTAGAAGAAAAATTTGGCCATAGTAAATACATAACTGGTCTTCTTAATAGCAAATTACTTGATTGGTATATTAAAAATGTAAGCACGACTTTTAGAGGTGGTTATTTTGCTGCCAATAAACAATTTTCAGTTCAATTGCCAATACGCACCATTGACTTTGATAATCCTGAAGATGTAGCTCTACATGACCGAATGGTTACATTTGTAGAAAAGATGCACCAACTCTATAAAGATATTGACAGAGCTAAAATGCCACAGGATAAAGAATTAATTCAGCGACAGATTGATGCTACAGATAAACAGATAGATAAGTTGGTTTATAGGTTGTATGACTTAACTGATGAGGAAATTAAGATTGTAGAGGTGGAGGGTTAATACTGTACTTTTTTAATGATTCTTCAATCCTTTCTTCAATTCCTTCAAATCCTTCATGATTCTGATTAAATTCCATATTTAATCTTTGAATTTGTGATAGGTTTTCAATTACAGCATCTAAAATTCTTTCATTACTTTGTTCTAAAGCGATTTCTCCTATACTATCTATAATGACTAATGATCTTATGAACTGATTAAAATTGTTTTCACCTAAATCGTCCTTATATTTGAGTTTGTAATTTTCTAATGCAGTTCGGGTGTTCATAAAATTAAAATGTAATACCATGTCTACAGTGGGTTCAAGTCCTTTTTCAGCAGCTTTTTCTCCTACTACACTCAGGTAGACCCATGATATGCCAAAGATTGGTTCTTTATTTTTTTCTATAGCTGTTTCCCCTATTATTCCAATTACTTGTGCGGCTTGTTGTGAAAAATCTGAATAGTTTAGATCTATAGCCATCGTACCAAGTCTTGAAAGGCTTTCTATGATTAAGTACGCAGATTGTTCCTCATTTTTATCTATAGCTATTTTCCCTACCCTCAAAATGTGATGTAAAAAAAGATGATTTGCTAAATCCGATTCTTCCAAAGAAACAAATTTTCCGTTTTTTAAAATTTTCTGCATCGAATTTTCTATTGAAATAAGACAATCTTTTAGAGTTCCATAATCATATTTCATCAAAGCGCTGATCATAATGTCACTTAATGGTTGAATGGGTCCACCACTTGGCCTATAATTTACATTATAACTTTCTGATTCAGTTGTTTCTAAAATTTTTTCTTTAGTTATTTTTGATGCTAAAAGTTGAATAATGGTTTTTGGGTCTGAAAAGTTGAGTATCTCAAGTAAATAAGGAATTAATGAGCTAAAAGCATATATCATTAGTAGAAATGCGATCCAAATTTGAAATTCATTAGTAGAAATATTGTTAACAGAGATTGTAAATTTTAATACCCATGAACTATAAAATATGGCAATTATAAATGCTAAAACAAGTATCCAAAGACTTGCAGACTCTTTTAAGAGACTGATTGCTCTTGTGGAATATGAAGATGCTGTAAGTTGAATTGCAACGATACTCAATGTTACAACAATAGCAAGAACTGCTGCTTCGCCTTGTATGAATGAACTGAGCAGATATAATGTGTTATTTATATTAGTTTGCTTTAACCATGCTGGAAAATAAGGATAAAATATAATAAATAAAATAAAAGAAACAGCTAATAGAACTAAATAAATCTTAAACCCATTTGACAGTTTTAGCTTTAAAACCAATTAAACTCCTCTAATAATTTCTCTCGCTTATTCTATTTTGTAGTATTCATCTAACATTGGTTTAGCGTGTCATAGAAAATGGCCATTTTTTCGGCTCCCCATTCTAGATTTTCTTCGTCTAAGGCTGTACTATCTCTTTGGATATATATTTGTGTCCAGTTGCTTCCCCATTTTTCAAAGTGTACTTTTTCGTTTGGGAATTTTTCTTCGATTTGTTGTCTTCGTATTTTTTGGTTTCAAAGTGTAAACATACCATAAAGCGGTGTTCAGGTCTTTTTCTGAACAACCATTCAAAATGTACATTTTTGTAATCTGTACGGAGGGGAAATAATCACTTTTATATGGTCTTCTTTCTGGAATTTCTGGCTTTATAGCTCTTAATTTTGTTAGTAATATTTCCCAGAATTCAAAATATTGATTGGGTTCTTTATAGGATGTTTTTTTTTAGTTTTTGTTTCTCTAGAACATAAAATTACGAGCTTCAGGTAGGGGGATAATTACATCTGGGGTTATCACTATTTTATTATCTACTTTATAGGCTTCTAATTTTACGCAAGTTATATCTACACCGCAGTCTCTCAGCCATAAAACTGCAGCTAATGTTCCTTCTTTAAAATCATTGCAACTAAGATAATGCGGGGTTGGTTGTCAAAATCTGTAAATTCAGCATCTACAAAATCAATAATCTCTGTTTCATTTTCTTCTTTTGAATTATTGTTGTATTCTGATCTTATCTCTATTACTTTGTTCTAATGTTAAAGTGGAACTATACGCTGCATAGTGAAGGGCTTGCAGATCTACAAATGCGTCGGCTATGTCACGCTTTAATTCAACGACCACTAGTTTTCCGACTTTGTCTACCGCTAAAATATCTAATCTTTTACTAGTTCTGTCAAAACCATCATATTCAGTCGTGATGGTGAGTAAGTCCTCTCCCAGTATATCAGGATGCATAGCAATCCATTCTTCCATATGTGTTCTTTCCCATATCCCATTTGTGAAAAATTAGCTTTTGCCTATTAGTTTCTCCAATTGTTTATCTTCATCTATAAAATTATCAAGGTTATCCCCCAAATCTAGTTAGATATATCCATTATTTAATACTATCCAGTAATAAAATAGTTATGAGATAGAGGGTATAAAAACTTCATATGAACTATTAACTGCTAATAAAAGACTTTAATGTTGGAGGCTTGATAATACGGCATTTACGGGTAAATTCTCTGAAAAACCATATATTGAACAGATAGAGAGAACTAGAAGATGGCTTAATATATTTAAACGAAATAAAAATTAGTGACAGTCCTGAAAATCAAGCTGATTATCAAGTAGATTGTATTTATGCCTTTTTTTATGAATTGTTACCATATAAAAGAATGGTTAATCAATTCTGGAAGTATTAATAATGTAAAAGTGACTGAATTTATAAATAAACACCAAGAGCTTAAAATTTGTAAAGATCTCTGTAATGGTGTTAAACATCTTAAATTGGATCATCGCCCATCAATTGGCGATAAAGAAAGAGTTAATATACATTTAGGCGAAGGAGTTACACTTCATAGAGAGTATGATCCATATCATACTGCTCCAAATGTAAAAAATCCTATCGAAAATTCTAAATATGTGATAATAGCTAATTGGGAAAGGTATGATGTCTTTGAATTAGCTGAAACTTGTGTTAAACTATGGGAAAAATTTTGTAAAGATAATTCATTGCTTTAGAAAATTTATTTACATTTTCACCCACTCACCACAACAGGATACCTCGCAACCTTCCAGGCCTTCATACTCCCCAAAACGGTGGTAACATCGTCATAACCATTCTTTTTCAAAATGCTAGCAGCAATAGTTGATTTATTACCAGCATCACAGTACACTACCACTTTCTTATACCGGGGGATCTCATCCAAATGATCCTTCACATGTCCTAAATAAATATGATGAGCTCCCTCAACATATCCTTTTTCCCAGTCTGTTTCCTTACGGACGTCTAAAATAAATACAGATAGGTCGAACTGGTTTTCCTTTAGTTTATGGACGGACCAGAGTTCCAATTTTTTGATTGGTTCGGCATGGAGGTACCAGGATGGGAATCCGCGTCCCAGGTAGCCGTAGATATAATCATATCCTATTCGGACCAGGTATTGCC
>JARKQC010000231.1 GCA_029974985.1 Bacteroidota bacterium
GATGTTTGCGAAGTATCAGGTGTGTTTGATGTTTTACATAATGATAAAACAAAAGAGTGGGATTTTTTATTAAAATTACATAATATAACTCCTCAAAACAGTGCATTTGAGGAATTAAAATTAAGTGAGCTTGATAAAGAAGAAATACTGGAATTATCACAAAGAAAAAACATATTTCAATTATTAGTTAAAAGTATAGCTCCAACGGTCTATGGATATGAATACATTAAAGAAGGAATCATCCTTCAATTATTTGAAGGTAAAAGACCAGCCGAAGACCTTGCTAAAAAAGAAACCCAAGACAGATGGGTAATACACATATTACTTATTGGTGACCCTGGGATTGCTAAAAGTAAACTCATTAAAGAAGTTTGTCTTAACGCTCCTAAAAGTATTAATGTTAGTGGGACTGGTAGTAGTCAGGCAGGATTAACAGCAACAGCAGTAAAAGATGAATTAACTGGAACATGGGCAATGGAAGCAGGAGCAATAGTATTAGGAGATAGTGGTATATTAGGGATAGATGAATTTGATAAACTTTCACAAAGAGAACAAAAAAGCTTAAACGAACCAATGGAAGACCTCACAGTATCAACAGCCAAAGCAGGATTAGTTCAAACAATGACATCAAGAACAAGCGTTCTAGCAGCAGCCAACCCTAAATATTCAAAATGGAACTTTTACGAACCAATTAAAAAACAATTAGACATACCAGACAGTACATTATCACGTTTTGACCTTGTTTATATTATGGAGGATAAAATCGATGAAAAAAGAGATAAAAAATTAGCTACTAAAATTTTACAAGAATCATTTAATAATACTCAAAATGTTGAATTGATTGAACCTGATCTTTTGAAAAAGTATATTAGTTATGCTAAGACTGAGTGTCATCCTGTTTTAACTCCTGAGGCGGAGGGGGTTATTACTGATTTTTATGTTGAGACTAGGCAGTCTGCTTTGGATAATGATGATAGTAAGCCTATTACTCCTCGTGAGTTGAAGGCTATTGAGCGTTTGAGCGTTGCACGTGCTAAGGTGGAGTTACGTGATTATGTGGAGTTACGTGATGCTTTGGATGCTATTCGTATTTATAAGGATTCTTTGAGTAGTCTTGGTTTGGAGCCTGTTACTGCTGGGGAGTTGCAGAATCTTAAAAGTAATAATGAGATTGATGTTATTAAAAAGGCTGAGAGTATGATTAAAGAGAATCATGATTTGTTTGGTGTTAATTTAAGGGATGATATTGTTAATAATATTAAGTTAGAGTTGAAGTATTTGTGTGGTAATAATGGTGATGTGGCTGAGGATGTTTATAATGAGGCACTTAGAAATATTACGAATGAGGTTGGTTAGTATTACTGTTTTGAAAAAGGTATAGGGGGTACTTCTCAAATCATGTGTATCATACACATATACACACGATACACACGATTATGAAGAGGGGGGTTATTGATTTTTCAAAAAAGTGGCTACGATTAATAGTGAAAAGTATTACTATTTATGGAGAAACACAAAATGCCAATTTATAATGAAAATAAAGGAATATTTAAAACAACAGGAACAAGTTTTGATAAAGGAAAAAACTTTGAGAAAAAATGTTGGAAATGTAAAATAAAATATAAAAATAATAGTGTAAGTTTAGGTATATATGAAGATCCTTTTACAGCAGAATTGGTTTATAATTTAGTTGAAAAGGAAATTAGGTCAAAAGAATGGGTTAAAAAATATTATTCAAAGAAGGTAACTAATATGAAATGTGAAAAATGTGGAAAAATATTAAAAGAAGATATAAAATTCTGTTCAGAATGTGGAACAAGTACAAAAAAAGAAGCAAAAACAAAAGAAAAACACAGACTAAACATAAGTATAGATAAAAATGTATGGATTGAAATCAAGAAAGAAATCCCAAATGTAAGCGAATTTGTAGAAGAAGTATTCAAAAACATAATAAACACAAAAAACAGTGACGAATACCAAATCAAAACTAAGATACAAGCAGAAAAAGAACGAATAAACATAGCCGAAAAACAAATCGAATTACTAGAAGCACGATTAAAAATAAGAAGAGAATACAAATACAGTGATAAAAGAGAAAAAGACCATGCTTGGAGAGGAATATGGGACACATACAGAAACAATAATACTTATGAAGATATAAAAATGGATGAAGCGGTTAATATCCTTGGTTGGGATAAAAGTAAATTAGATAACTTGTTACAATTGGTTAAGTCTTTAAGAAGACAGTTGAATGGTGTTAAAGCACAGGAATGGGAGTATGTTAAAGAATTAGAGAATAAATTATAATAATATTATAATTATTAATAATTGTTAGTTAATATTATTATATTTATATTTAATAGTATTTAAAAGTTATGATTTGAGGAGTTGAAACAAGCATGTTTAAATTAGAATTAGAAAATCCAATAGGATTAAAAAATGCATTTAAAACAATAGGAAAAATTGTAGATGAAACAAAAATAAGTATGAACAATAAAGGATTAACCCTAAAAGCATTA
>JARKQC010000261.1 GCA_029974985.1 Bacteroidota bacterium
ATCAATAAAGATGATATCAGAGATACTAAAATAAATGCTTTTAAGGATAGATATGAAGAGGGTAAATGCCCTATAAATGACTTTGAAGAAGGTAGAGTCGCAAGAACTATAGTTGATAGTGATACTGATGATAGTTTTGAACTTAGATATCTTATAGACCATTTTGCAAGAATGGATTTTCCACAATTCGCAGTAGGGGAATTCTTAGATAAATGTGGTGAAAGAGTTAAATGCATTCGTAAACCTCCAAACAATAGTAAAGGACAATTAAAATTCTTTTTCCCAGAAGAAGTAGGAACTAAAGATTATGATATTTTAATTCCTATGGCTACAATGATTAGTACTGATGATGAAGAAGGCTTTGAAGTAGAAACAACAACAGACGTTACCTTACCTGCAGGACAATCTGAAATATTAATCAGTGCTGAAAGTATTGAAGATGGAAGTGAATATAATATTCCAGCTGGAAAATTAACAATACTAAATAATGAAATAGATGATTTAGAAGTCGTTAATCCTGAACCTTTTACTGGAGGAGAGGATGCTGAAGAAGATGAAGCATATCGTGAAAGAATACTAAATTCAGGTGAAGGATTACTTGAAGGGAGTGAACCATGGTTTAAGGCAATGGCTGAACAATATCCTGGAGTTCATGATGCAGTTGTATTTGTTAAAGATGAGGGGCATTATAACATTGAGATCATTATTAATAGCCTTGAAAAGCCAACGCCTAATAGTTTAATTGATGATATTATGAATTTTTTCTATCAAGATAATATGAAGAAAGTAAAACTTAACCCTATAGTTAGAAAAGCTGAACCAATATCTGTAGATATTTCTTGTGTTTTAGACATTGATTCTAATTTTGACTCTGTTACTGTTATTAATAATGTTAGAAATGATATAATTGCTTATATTTATGGGGGAACAACAAGTAAAGGAGTTAAACTAAAAGGAAGTTATATCGAAGGAGAATTATTACGTGTTCAACTTTATTCAATTATAAGCAATGTTGAGGGAATTATAAATTATGATTTAAATTTACCAATTGAAGACGTTATTATAGGTGCAGATGAAGTAATTATTTTAGGAAACTTAGAAGTCACATCAAGATAAAAAAAAGGAGGTTTGATTATTTTGAGTGAATATGGTCAACGCAGAATAAGTAGATTTCCAAGTCAAAGCCCAATACATAATCCAGAAAACACCATGCACCAATTATTAGATGCAATGGGAGAATATAATGATTATTTAGAAGATTTATTATTCAAACATGAAGAAAAAAAAGATATTAGAACTAATTATTCTGATGAAGATGAATCTGAAGAAGAGTATATCCTTGGATTTCATATGCTAAATCTTATAGGAGAATGTTATAAAATCGTGAGATACCCTAATGAAACTAATAATGATTTTAGAGCTAGAATATTAAGTATTATTAATAATGATGGAAGTATAACTAGTTTGAAGGATATTATTAGTAAAATTTTATTAATTGATAAAAACTTGATTGATGTTATTGAAAATGAAATGTCTTATTTTAC
>JARKQC010000264.1:0-2500 GCA_029974985.1 Bacteroidota bacterium
AGATATCCATTTCAGTATCTTCTTTTAACTCATTTACTATATCATTGAATTGAACCTTTTTAAAACCCATATTTATAACTTTTTTACTTTATTCCTCATATTATACACTGTAATATTTATTTGTTTAAAATTGAATTTAAAGTTAAGAATCGGTGAATTAGACAAGTTAAAGAACTTTTTAAGCACTAAACTATCTGTTGATTGTAGTAAACTTAAAAAATCGCGATTTAATAAGATTAAACTAATGTTTCCAATGAGATTCTAGATAATTGAGTTTTAATTATGTTTAAATTTTTTTGATGCTTTCTTCTAAAGTTTGTTTGTTGTGTGAAATTGGTAGATGGTCATAGATTATCAAAGTTACTTTGTATTCTTTAGGAATTTATACTCTTTAAATTGATTTCTAGACCAAGTTATTAGGTAAAAATTATTTCTAGATAACAAAAAGGAATTGATTGTTTACTTATTGTGTATCCCTAGTAATCCATCATAGTTCTGATCAAAAAAAATTTATGTTTCATCGTACTTCTCATTCCGTTGTGTGTTTAACATTGTTAAGCTCTGGCATTTTTCATTTATTAAGTGAGTTTTATTTTTAATAGGAAAATTTATGTGATAGTACTAAAATCATATTATTAGTTGGGAGAAAAATGTCACTAATTTATAAAATATTAATTATCATAGGCCTGGTAGCTCTTTTTTGTGGAACTTTTCTTTTTAAAAGTTTTATTATAGTCCCAGACTTAACTGGAAAGAATATTAATAATGCAAGCGCAGAATTAAAAGACCTAGGTATCACCTTTAATTATACTTTGGTTTCGACTAACAATTCAGAAGCTATCGGGAAAGTAATATCCCAAAATCCACCCGCATATTGGCCTATTGATAAAACAACACACATTAATTTAACAGTAGGTCAATCATCAAAAGAATTTCAAATTGTGGATCCTATTAATGGAAGCAGCATTGATAAACAGTTTGTAACTATTAGGGGTTCAACTGACAATTTAAAACCCAACGAAAATATTTATGTGCTCGTTCAACCACTCAAAATAGGAGAAAATGGGAATTATGAATGGTATGTCCAATATCCGGTCACAATTTCGGGTAAAAACTGGGAATGTTATACTCAATTTGGACAAATTTCAGAAAAAAACAGAAAATTTAGAATTATAGCGATAAAAACAACGGAAAGACTAGAAATAGGCATGTATGGTTATAGCTTACCACCTAACCAGAATAAGACCGATGTTATTGAAGTAATTAGAATTGAATAATCTTTCAAGTGATTTTATGGTTCCCACAGAAAAAAAAGTACCAGAATCCGACGATGAATATTTTCACACATTTCTAAAGAAAGTAAGGAGATATTTCTGTGGGCATGGGGTTCTATTTTGGATTTCATTTTTCGCAACTGTTTTAACAATAATTGGTTTTTTTGGATTTTGTATTGATTATGCAATCCCAACAGTAATGGTTGATGGGCAAGTGTTAATGGATGGACATCCATGCCCAAACGCCACAATACATTGTGATGACTGCTCTGCTAACAGTAACCAAGACGGTACATTTATACTTTACGTGAAAAAAGGGACAAGATCTGTTTATGTAACTAAAGATGGCATCAACCAAACCTCACAACTTTTAAATGCAAATGGACCAACCGAAAAAATGGTTATTTTTATTGTAAAGCAGAGCCCATATGCTGATTAGATAAATAATATGATTAATCTAAAAGAATAAATCCTTTTTCCGTTTTTCTTTTTATCTTAAAATTTATAGCTTTGTATGACTGTATAAGATTATTCTATTTTAAAAGGTATTCAAATTTATATTTTGAACTTTTTGGTTTAATATTCCAATTTATAAATTCTTTAAGCCATTCATACTTAGGTAAAACACACTTATTATCTTTATATTTTATAATTTTTCCTTCAATGTCTTCTAATCTTTCTCTATTAAACTTATTATCAATTTTTTTCAATTTTTTTTTACTATGTTGTGCATTAATATCTTTCAAAGTTTGTTTATCCATTGATTGCATGAGATTAAAAGGATTAATAAATGTTATTCCTTTTTCATCAGTAATAAGCCTCGTTTGTACATTAAAATCCAATATTATATCTTTTTGGTCAACCCACAGTCTTTTAAATCGTTGTACTAAATCTTCATCAAGAATTGTTCTAGGGTATAATGCCTCTTTTTTTTCTAAATGATGGGCTTTAATCAAACCATCCGAAAATATCATGTAATTATCTTCATAATGATAACCGGCGGATATCCCACCCCTAAGGTATATATTCTTTCTAATCAGGTTAAATGTATAACCTTTAATCATAGTAATGAATGTGCAAAGATTTGAAGCCTCATTATCCTTACCATGAAAAGTTGGAGTACTTAAGCAAGTGCAATCAGAAAAAACCTTATATTTAATTAGATTTAAATCCTTATTCTCTCCTGTTTCAATATTTTTCAAGGCGTCTTTCAATGCAGATTGTAT
>JARKQC010000346.1 GCA_029974985.1 Bacteroidota bacterium
TCTTATGTTAGTTCAGGCATGAGTACTTCTGAAATTGATTCTTGTTTCACTTTTGAAGTTCAAAGACAAACCCCTCAAGATCTTATAGATGTTAAAAAAGAAATTTTTGATAATATTGATAAAATAAAAATAGAAACTTATAATAATGGGTTTAGAATTAAAAAAAATGGAGTATATATTTATAGTAGATGTTTTGGTAATGTAGAAATGACAACAACAGGTAGTAATGGAAGTACATATACAACAGTTAACTATCCGTTCACTATGACAGGATCTATTAGAGTAAGTATGGCTAATGCTATGGGTGATCCTTTAAATGTTGGAGCAAGTACAGATCAGACAAATGTTGATTCTGTACGACTTACACTAAAAAGAGTTTCTGCAGGATCTTCTTCTGTTAAATGGTCTGTGGAGTCTATATAATGGTTAAGTTAAGTTATAATATAAGTAACATTGAGAAAAAAGAAATTTTTTTATGCCATGAGCCAACAAGTGGAGAAATAGAAATTGAATTAACAGAAGAAGAATATAATGAGATCGTTCAAGATCCACCAGTACCTCTGAAATTAGATGATGATGGTAAAATTATTGTAGATGAAGCTAGATTAAGAATTGCTCAAATATACTCAGATTTAGAAAGTACAAAGTGGATTATTGATGAAGTAAATGAGTATCATGCAAACCAAGAAGAAGTTCCATCAGAATTAATGGATATTTTAGCTCAAAGAAAAACATTAAAAGAAGAGCTAATTGAGTTAGAAAATTAAAATATTTTAAACTATTTATTGTTTTTCTTTACTATTTTTATTAAAATTATGAATGTCTTAGCGTTAGCTATCAAATATTTCTTTTTTTTTGGAGGTTTTTATGAGTTTGCAATCTCAAATAAGTAAGTATCAAACTGAATATAATCGTTTAAAAATAGCTAAATTTTGTGATTCTGATTTTAAGGATTATGAAAGGTTAGAATTTGTTGAAAAGAAGTTAAAAGTCTTAAGGGAGAAAGAAAAAAGGAGAAGAAAATATGAGTAAAATTATAGATATATCAAATAAAGAATTATTAATCCCCTATCCTACTGTAGTTAAAATGTGGGATGTTAAAAAGTATATTGCTGATTTAAAAAAAGATACCTTAATTAAACTGGGTAAAGAATCAGGTGAAGGCATACAATACGCAGTTTTAAAAGACATGGTAGCTAGAATAAAAGAGTATAAAGCTAAGCATGGTGAAGCTCCTTTGAATGTTTGGATAGTGAAACCAAAAACAATAGCTACAGAGATTAAACCAACTGCGGATTGGCAAAAAAATAAGTATATCCTAGCTATTCAAAAACTAATAGGGAAATTCAATAATTTTACTGAATTTGTAG
>JARKQC010000352.1 GCA_029974985.1 Bacteroidota bacterium
GAGAATGATTTAATCTTAGATTACTTTATGGGTAGTGGCACCACACAAGCAGTAGCACAAAAGCTAAAGCGTAGGTGGATAGGTGTAGAAATGGGCGAGCATTTTCACACAGTAGATTTAAGGAGAATGAAAAGAGTAGTAGCAGGCATAAAAGAGGGTATTTCAAAAGATTTAAAGGATTATGAAGGTGGCGGATTTTTCAAATACTACTCTCTCGAGCAGTATGAAGAGACACTTTCGAGAGTAAAATACGAGGATAAAGCCCCCGTACCAAATCAGAATATTTATCATCAATATATTTTCTTAAAAGATTTGAAGCTAACAGAAGAAGTACTAAATATTGATGAACAAACTGAAAGTATAAAAGTAGATTTGACTAAACTACACAAAGATATAGATATTCCCGAGACTCTAAGTCATTTATTAGGAAAATTTATCAAGCAAATCAAAAAAGATGAGCTAATTTTCACAGACGGCACTATAATAGACTTGCAAAATATAGATTATAGGATTATCAAACCCTTAATTTGGTGGTAGTAAATGGAAGCAAGTTATCTATACAAAATAATTAACTCAATTGATATACTATCTTTACCGTTTCAGTGGCGAGAAACAGATTTTGAGAACTACTCCGAATCAAAAAAATTATATCCATATCAAAGAGAAGCCTTAGAGCATACAATTAAAATCCTATACAAATTTTACGAGAATTATCCAATAAATGATATAAATAGACTTAAGCAAAAATTCAGCATAATAGCATCAAATAATGGATTAACAGGAGAATTAAGTAAGAAATTCTTTGCAAATAAAATCACCGAAAATAGAATATCGGATATATTATTAGAGTACTATCATAAAGAACCATACGACAAAGAAATTCCTGCATTTAATTTTATCAATCGAATGTGTTTTTGGATGGCAACAGGCAGTGGCAAGAGTATCGTACTAATTAAACTAATAGAATTGCTACATAATTTAATGAAAAATGAATTGATACCGCAGCAGGATATTTTATTTCTTACTCACCGTCCGGATTTGATAGAGCAGTTACTAACACATATAGAAGAGTTTAATCAATATTCGAGTTCTCATTATAATATTAGTATAATAGCTCGTGATTTGAGGGACTTTCCAGAATTCAAGCGAGAAAACGCATTATTTAATCTGGACTATATAAATATATTTTACTATCGTTCGGATTTAATTTCGGACACACAAAAAGAGAATATAATAGATTTTCGTAATTACGATAATTTTGGAAATTGGTATTTAATATTAGACGAAGCTCACAAAGGCGATAATGAGGAAAGCAAGCGTAAACAGTTTTATAATATCTTATGTAGAAATGGCTTTTTATTTAATTTTTCTGCAACATTTACAGATGAAATTGATATATTATCCACAGCTTACAATCTCAATTTATCGGAATATATCAAAAAAGGCTTTGGTAAGCATATATTTGTACTCAAAGAGCAATTTGAAAATTTCCAGTCATACGAACAGCAGTCTGGCAAGAAAATAATCTCAGATTACGTCGAGACAGAGAAGCAAAAAATAGTATTGATGTCGCTAATATTATTATGCTTTATAAAAAAGAAAAGAGAATTATTAGTTACAAGTGAATTATATTATCATAACCCCTTAATGTTAACTCTTGTCAATTCTGTAAGTGCAGAAGATTCTGATTTATTTTTATTTTTTAGAGAGTTAGAAAAAATCGCCAGTAATGAGCTTTCTGAAGAGATTTTTCAAAATGCTAAAGAGACACTAATAGCGGAGTTCGAATCAAATAAAAAGGTAGAGTTTGAAGATGAGATAATATTATCACAAAGCGATTTAAATGAAATAAGAGAAATCAAAATAAGTGATGTATTATATTATGTATTTAACACACAAACAAGCGGTAAATTTGAGATAAAGCGTAACCCCAAGAATATACAAGAGCTATCTTTTAGGGTAAAAAGTAGTGCAGAATCTAAAATTTTTGCACTAATAAAAATTGGTGATATAAAAGAATTTGAAAAGAATAATTTGAGCAGTTATGATATAGAAGAGGACTTTAACGATACAAGTATTTTTGAGAATATAGATAATAGTTCGGTAAATATATTAATGGGAAGCCGTGCATTTTATGAGGGTTGGGATAGTACACGTCCAAATATCATTAATTTTATAAATATAGGTACACAAAGAGAGGCAAAGAAATTCATTTTGCAGTCTGTAGGTAGAGGAATTAGGATAGAACCAATAAAAAATAATCGCAGAAGACTGCTTCCAATAACAAATATGACTGACAAACTTGCCGAAAAATATAAAGGTAAATTAGAATTAGTAAAGCCGATAGAAACTTTATTTATTTTTGGAACAAATAAAAATGCAATAGTATCAGTATTAGAATATCTAAAATCTGAACAAACAGAAGAAGAAATAATATTAGATATATTTGAAAAATTAGAAATAACTAGTGAATTATATATACCTAAATATAAAACAGCAAAAGATTCTACTATGACTGAAAATAGCAGATTACGATTAAAAATAAATAAGGAAGATTTTTTGATTTTCAAAGATTTAATGACAACGATAGATAAAAGAATACTATCATATAATTATAATCTTAGTATTAGTGATATAAATTTATTAGAAGAAAAATTACAACAAAATAAATTTACTCTAATAGAAGAGGAAAAACTAGGCGGTCCATCAATAATTCTAAAAAAGATATTAAATTACTATAAAATAGCTCCTGAAGCAATAGAAACCTTTTCCGCGTTGCGAGATGAAATTTCACATTATAAACATATTAAAGTAAATATATCAACTACTGGAAGCTCAACAGCAATAGAATTTCATAGATTACAAGACTTGAAAAATAAAATCGAAAAATCAAAAAATCCAATTGACTTATCAGAAGAAAAAGAAAAATTAAAAGAACTTTATAAAAATGATTTAGATAGATTATTAAAAGAATATGATAAACTAAAAAATATTTCAACTGAAATTGGAGAAGAAACATTTCAACACCGTTCAGATAAAATCAAAATCAAGAAGTTACTTAATCATTACTATTTTCCCACAATTATCCCGGAATCTGGAAAAATTGATTGGATAAAACATATTATTGATACAGAAAGCGAACAACGGTTTATACAAGCCTTAGAAAAATACATAACTCGTGATGATAATTTTTTTAATCAATTCGATTGGTGGATATTTAGCAAGATTGACCATACAATTGATAAAGAAATACGTGTTCCATATATAGATCCCAATATCGGGAAAAGAGATTTTTTGCCAGATTTTGTGTTTTGGTTTCAAAAAGATAAAGATTATCATATTTTATATATAGACCCAAAGGGAACGGGCAGGAATGAATACCATTATAAAGTAGATGGATATAGGGATTTATTTACTGAAAATGATATGTTAAAACAATTTAATTTTAACAATTTGAATATATCTGTACATTTGCGGCTTGTAGCAAATGATAAGTCCCTACTTTCTGAAAGTGATTTTTATAAGAAATATTGGCTTGATGTAAACAATTTTAAAATCGAAATATAAACCAAAAGAGAAGCCCCTATAAAAATATAGAGGCTTTTCTTATGAACAACAATAAAATAATATTTAAGCTATTGTAATTTCTTTGCTTAAATAAACATCTTGAATAGTATTGAGCAGTTTAACTCCTTCTTCCATTGGTCTTTGGAATGCTTTGCGTCCAGAGATAAGACCGTGTCCACCAGCACGTTTATTAATAACAGCAGTTTGAGTGGCTTCAGCAAAGTCATTCGAGCCAGATGCACCGCCACTATTAATTAAACCAATTTTACCCATATAGCAATTAGCAACTTGATAGCGAGCTAAATCAATTGGGTGGTCAGAAGTTAAATCAGAGTAAATTCGTTTATCGAATTTTCCAAAACTTTTTCCGTCAGCATTTAGTGCAAGATATCCACCATTATTTTCAGGTAATTTTTGCTTAATAATATCGGCTTGAATAGTAACGCCAAGATGATTGGCTTGTCCAGTTAAATCGGCAGAAACGTGATAATCTTTATCTTTTTTGAAAGCGCTATTTCTTAAATAAGTCCAAAGTACTGTTGCCATACCAAGTTCGTGTGCATATTGAAATGCTTCTGCAATTTCAACAATTTGACGTGAACTTTCATCAGAACCGAAATAAATTGTAGCACCAACAGCGGCAGCACCCATATCATAAGCTTGTTCTACTTTTCCAAAAAGAATTTGGTCAAACTTATTTGGATAAGTGATAAGTTCATTATGATTAATTTTAACAATAAAGGGAATTTTATGTGCATATTTACGTGATACAATTCCTAATACGCCGAAAGTCGAAGCAACAGCATTACAGCCACCTTCCATAGCGAGTTTAACAATATTTTCTGCATCGAAATATATAGGATTTTTAGCAAAACTTGCTCCACCGGAGTGTTCGATACCTTGGTCAACAGGTAAAATCGAAAGATAACCCGTACCAGCCAAGCGACCGTGTCCATACATCCAATTCATATTACCTAATACTCGATTATTTCTATCAGAATTTATAAATACTCTATCAATAAAATCGCTACCGGGTAAATTCAACATTTCTTTTGAAATTTTTGGGGTATTATATCCTAACAAATATTCAGCCTTGTCAGCAAGATATTCCTGAACTTTTCCTATCATAATTTCTCCTATAATGAATAATAAAATATTAGTTTTATTTTATATAAAAATACAAAATAATTATTTCAAATTTAAGCATTTTTTAGTTGGAAAACTAATAATTTTACTAAAATATTGTAAATTATTCTTTTTAATGAATTTTTTAATTATAAATGGTCAAAATATTCAATTATTATTCTTTAATTTCATTAAATAATATCCGTTTTTACTCTTTTAATATTTGCACCAAGATTGTTTAATTTCTTTTCGAGTTCTTCATAACCACGATCTAAGTGATAAATACGATATATTTCGCTTGTGCCATCGGCTACTAACGCACCAAGAACAAGGCTTACGCTACCACGCAAATCAGAGGACATCACTTGCGCTCCTTTTAGCATATTCACACCAGACACTATTGCTGAATTATCTATAATATCAATATTAGCTCCGAGTCTAATTAATTCGGGAACGTGTTTAAATCTATCTCTATAAATATTATCAGTAATTTTTGAACTTCCATCTGCCATAAGCATATAAGCAGTCCATTGGGCTTGTATATCTGTAGGTATTCCGGGATATACAGCAGTAACAATATCAGTTGCTTTGGGTTTTTCGTTCATTTCGAGTGTGATAACATCGGAATTAACATCAATTTCTGCTCCCGATTCTTCTAATTTAGCAATTACAGAACTTAAATGATATGGATTAGTTTTATTAAGTTGAATTTTGCCTTGTGTCATTGCGGCGGCAATTAAAAATGTTGCGGCTTCGATTCTATCGGGAATAGTTTCTTCGTCAACGGGCTTTAAGCTATCCACTCCTTCGATTTCGAGTTGCGATGTGCCTATTCCATCAATTTTTGCACCCATTTTTACAAGCATACGTGCAAGTGCTGTGATTTCGGGTTCTAATGCCGCATTAGTAATTAAAGTGTTGCCTTTTGCAAGCACAGCCGCCATTAAAACATTACCAGTTGCTCCAACACTCGAAATATCAAAATGTATTTTTGAACCTATTAGTTTATCTGCTTTTGCAAGCACATAGCCCGAGCTTAAATCTATTTCAGCACCAAGTTTTTCGAGACCTTTAAGATGCAAATCAACGGGTCTTGGTCCCCAAGCACAACCACCGGGCAAAGATACTTTTGCCATACCATAGCGTGCTACGAGAGGTCCTAATACATAAAAAGAAGCACGCATTTTTTTAACGTGTTCGTAAGGAGCTTCAAAATTATTAATATTGCGAGTATCAAGAAATAGTTCGTTATCATTTAATTCACAAAAAGCACCAAGCGAACCCATTAATCGAGACATTGTCCATACATCACGTAAATTTGGTGTATTGCGTAAATGATATGTTCCGGGCGCAAGCAATGTCGCTGGCATCAATGCTAATGAACCGTTTTTTGCACCAGAAATATTGATAGTTCCTTGAAGTTTTGTGCCACCTTGAATTACAAATTTATCCATATTTAAAATATTATTTTTATTTAGTAAAAATTATGATTACAAATAAAATCACACTAATTGAATTAAACAAAATAAATTATGAAATATAGAAGATTTATTGATTAATTTAAAGAATGATTGTTTTAGAATGATTTTTTTATATATATTTGAAAATAATTTTTTTATTTTTTTTTCTAAAAAACTCATTTGAATAAAATATTAATTATTATTCCAGCTTATAACGAGTCAGAAAATATAATTAGAGTAATCAACTCAATTAAAAAATTAAATTTAGATTATGATATTTTAGTTATTGATGATGGCTCGAAAGATAATACTTATGAATTGGCAAAAAGCATAAATAATGTCCAAGTATTAAGGTTATTTTTAAATTTAGGTATTGGTGGAGCAGTTCAAACAGGTTTTAAATTTGCAAATAAAAATGATTATGATATTGCTATTCAGTTTGATGGAGATGGGCAACACGTTGCAGAAGAAATCGAAAAATTAGTTAATACTATTAATCAAGGATATGATTTAGTTATTGGCTCACGTTTTTTATACGAAGGTGAAAATTTTAAATCAAGTAAAATTAGAAGAGTTGGTATAAAACTTTTTGAAATTATTAATTCTATGATTATTAAGCAACGTATTACTGATAATACTTCGGGTTTTAGAGCATTTAACAAAAATGCAATAAATTTTTTATCAAAATACTATCCCGAAGATTATCCAGAACCGGAAGCAGTCGTATTATTGGCAAAATTTAATTTTAAAATTAAAGAAATTCCCGTTAAAATGAATCCACGTATTGGTGGAAAATCATCAATTGCTGGATTAAATTATTTGAATTATTTTTTTAAAGTTATTTTATCAGTTTTTTTAACTTCTATTGGTCATAAATCTATTTATACAAAATGAATAATGAAGTAAATATAAATATTATTCAATATTTGTCAATTGCTGGCAGTATTGTTATCTTTTTTCTAGTTTTAGAGCTTGTAAGAAGAAAAAAAATTAAAGAGCAGTATGCATTATTATGGCTTTTTTTCTCTTGTGTATTTATTTTTTTTGCTATTTGGCGAGATGCTCTCGATTATTTAGCACACTCAATTGGTATTGCTTATGCACCATCGGCATTTCTTTTAATTTTAGTAATGGCAGTATATTTAATACTTATTCAATTTTCTATAATAATATCAAAATTAAGCAATGAATTAAAAGAATCAATTCAAGAAATTAGTATATTAAAATATGAAATTGATAAAATGAAAAATTCTATTGATAAAAATAAGGAAATTAATTGATGCTAACTTTTGTAATACCCACATATAAAGAATCTCCATTTTTAGAAGAAGTTATTTTATCACTTAAATCACAAACGATTGATTGTGAAATACTTATGTCAACTTCTACACCAAATGATTTTATAAAAAATCTTGCTAAACAATATGATATTGAATTATTTATCAATCCAAATCCAAAATATAATGTTATTGATGATATGAATTTTGCACTTTCGTGTGCAAAAACTAAATACTGCACACTTGCCCATCAAGATGATTTATACGAAAAAGATTATGCAGAAAAAATGCTTAATGAAGCAGAAAAGTATCCCGATAATTTAATTTCATTTTCATTTTATTCAGAAAAAAATAATGATAGAATTATCACTGACTCAAAATTAATTAAAGTCAAAAAGTTTATATTAGAACTTGTATTTAGAAATAATACTGCTATTAAAAGCAAATTTTTAAAGAAATTTCTATTATTATTTGGCTCTACAATTCCCTGCCCAGCTGTTATGTTTAATTTACATAATTTAAAGAATTTTAAATTTTCTGAAGAATATATGATTATTTATGATTGGGATGCTTGGTACTATTTAGCTAAACAAGTTGGGAGTTTTGTATTTGTAAAAGAATCTTTAATGCTTCATAGATTACACAATGAATCTACGACTATTGTTGGTATAAACGATAATCAAAGAATATTAGAAGATAAAAAAATGTTCTCAAAAATATGGATTTTTCCTTTTGATAAGATTTTTTCACATATCTATCGTTTAAGTTATATTGATAACATAGAATTGTCAAATTAGTTAGTTTTAATAATTCTTTCATATATATATTTAAAAGGTGGTGATTAATATGGGGAACTCTAAAAAATATTCCCACGAAGAAATTCTGAAAAGAGGTAGGGTGGGCGGGTAGAAATTATTTTATATTTTGAAATTTATAATTAGTATATCCAATAATTTTTATAAAAAATGAGTCTTCTTTGCAACATTAAGTTTTTTTGAAATATAAATTTTTCAATTCTTCTTAATATCAAATTTAAAAATAAAAATCATTTTTTGACAAAAATAAATAATTAAAATATTAACCTAAAAAATGGAAATAATAAATTATAATACTTTCAAAAAAATATTTAATGAGGTAATATTCGAAAGCTCAAAAGCTGATTTATTACAAAAAGTTGCAAATTATCCAAATAGATACATAGGTTTATTTCGACCAACAAAGCCAAAATCAAAAATATTACAAAATTTATTACAATCACACGAAATTCGATTTGGTGATGCTTTTGAGTTAATTATTGAAGAATATCTAAAAAATACTAATTTTAATATATTACCAAAAAAATTTAAACTAAATAATGATAATATATTAAATATTGATCAATGTCCAAACAATGAAAATACTATTTATTATATTGAAATAAAATTTAAAGATAATTTTAATTTTAAAAAATCAATAAGATTTATAAATAATTTTGAACAAAAATTATTTGCTTTATCAAAGGAATATAAAGGGAAAAAAATAGTTGGAATATTTTATTTTATTGACCCAGACTTAGTAAAAAATAAAAATTACTATTTAGAAGAATTATCAAAAATATCAAAAGATTATAAAATTCAAACACATTTGTTTTATGGCGAATCATTATTTGAATTTTTAAAAATTCCAGATGTATGGAAAGAGATTATTTCTCATTTAGAACAATGGAAAAAGCAAGTACCCGAATTACCAGAAATTAATTTTGATATTGACGCTAAAAACACATTTAACGAAATTAAGGATTTAAATCCGTCTATATATTGAAAATTATTAGCTAATGATGAAATCATCAATGATATTTTATTTACATTATTTCCCGAAAAGAAAACTTTAAAATTATTATATAAATATTTTCAAACTAAGGAAGAAGCTATTTATCAAACAATCTCAAAAAAAATATCTGACCTTTTTTAAGTCATTAAAATTTATTAATATTTTTTTAAGTATAACATTATATTGTAAAAAATTTGTATTTTTGTATTTTATACATTCTTAAAATGTGAAAAGAAAATATGAATCTAAATGTTGAGTTTTCAGATTTAACATTCGACAATAAAAAACGCACTCCACAAGAATTTCTTGAAATTGCTAATCAATTAAGAAAAGATATAATTAATAGCTTATTATTAGCAAAATCTGGTCATAGTGGCGGTCCTTTAGGAGCAAGTGATTTTATGAGTGTGCTTTTTTTTGGCGGTTATATGTACTACGACTCTAAAAATCCAAATTTGCCAGATAGAGACCGTTTTGTATTAAGCGCTGGGCACATGGCGCCCGTTCTTTATTCTGTTTTGGCACGTGCGGGATATTTTAGCACTCAAGAATTATCAACTTTAAGGAAATATGGCTCTCGACTTCAGGGGCATCCTGGTCTTGACGTCGGACTTCCTGGCATCGAAACAGCTTCAGGTTCATTAGGGCAAGGTGTATCAATTGCTGTTGGTATGGCTATGAGCGATAAATTAATTGATAAAAATAATCGCAAAGTGTTCTCTCTTACTGGCGACGGTGAATTACAAGAGGGTACTTGTTGGGAAGCGGCCATGGCGGCTGGTTCTCATAAACTTGATAACTTGTGCTGGATAGTTGATAATAATGATTGTCAGATTGATGGTCGTGTAAAAAATGTAATGAGTATTTATCCATTAAAAGAAAAATTTGAATCATTTAATTTTGATGTCATCGAAATTGATGGACATAATTTTTTAGAGATTATAAATGCACTAGATAAATTTAATTCTAATCATACAAATAATATTCAAAAGCCTACTTGTATAATTTCTAAATCTTATATGGGCAAGGGGGTTTCGTTTATGCTTGACGACTATAAATGGCACGGTATGCCACCAAACGTTGAGCAAGCTATCAAGGCTTTAGAGGAATTAAAATAATGAATAGATATTTGAAAAATATTGTTGTATTGCTATTAAGTTCATTTATTTTAATTTCAAATAAATGTTCAGAAGATAATGATATTATTTTAGATAACGATTCTACAATTAGTATTAAAAATAATGGCAACGAAAATATTGATTCTATTCGCTCAATCAAAGAGCAAGAATATTTAAAAAATCTCGAAGAAAAATCAAAAAAGCAAGAACTTGCTGAACAATATTTAGTAAAAAATCTCACAAAAGATGATTTGAAAAGTGCTTTACCAAAGTCCATTTCTGGTTTCAATGCATTGCCAACGATAACAGGCAAAACACAGGAAACGGACACATCTTTTACTATTTATGTAAAACAACAATTTAAGAGTAATCAAAATAAAACAATTATGTTTGATATTTATGATTATGGAAAAGGTAATATTATTCCTAATAAAATTATTTACGATATTCCACCTCAGGATCTTGATGCTCCGAGCTATCCAATTCAATTATCAAATGCAAAAGGCTATTTTTATTGGTTAGAGCAAAAAGTTTATGGGCATATTGAGGTTCTTGTAGAAAATAGATTTGTTATTATTGTTAGATTAAATGGTTTTAATAGAGATGATAAACTTCTCGAAAATTACCTTAAATTAGTAAAAATAAAAGATTTAATTTCCAAAACAAAAAAATTAAATTAATAATATGATTAAATACGAAAATTATGGTTTAAAATCAACCCGAGCAGGTTTTGGTACTGCTTTAAAAGAAATGGGTTATAAACACTCCAATTTAGTAGTAGTTGGAACAGATGTTACTGGTTCAGTTTTAACCTCATATTTTAGAGATACATTTCCAGATAGATTTATTTCTGTTGGTGTTGCTGAGCAAAATGCTACTACCATTGCGGCCGGTTTAGCATTATCTGGCAAAATTGCAGTTATCTCAAGTTATAGTGCATTTGCAACATTAAGAAATGCGGATCAAATACGAGTTTCGATTGCTTATAATAATGTTGATGTTGTAATTGGAGGCGCCCATTCTGGCATTACCGTTGGGCCCGATGGTGCTACACATCAATCATTAGAAGATATTGCTTTTATACGTTCTTTACCTAATATGACAGTTGTTTCACCCGCTGATTATGAGGAAACACGAAAAGCTACGATAGCTTTGATTGAAAAAGGTGGACCAAGTTATATACGTTTCGGACGACCAGATATGCCTACATTTACAAATGAACAATCATTTTTTGAAATTGGAAAAGCTAATGTTTTGACCGAAGGTAATGATGTTGCTATTATTGCATGTGGTCATCTTGTTTGGGAGGCTCTGAAAGCGGCTGAAGAATTATATGAAAAATATAATATAAATGCTCGTGTGATTAATAATCATACTATAAAACCTATTGATGTTGAGACGATTACAAATGCAGCGATGGAATGCGGTGCTATCGTTACTGCTGAAGAACATCAAGTTTATGGCGGATTAGGAAGTGCGGTTGCAGAAGTAACTGCGAAAAATTTTCCTTGTCCTATTGAATTTGTTGGTGTTAGAGATACATTCGGAATAAGTGGCGACCCATTGGAACTGCTTGTAAAATTTGGTCTTTCGAGCAAAGATATAGTATTATCTGCTTTAAAATCAATAGAAAGAAAAGAAAATGGCTTTATTGGCTATAGAAAAGTAAGTGATGTTCCAATAGCGAATCAATAAGAAGTGAATAATATTCAAGAACAAACTAAAAGAAAAAGAATACGGAAAGTTGTACCAATTTTTACGCAAATCACAAAAACTCCTAACAGAGTAGATATTACAGAACCTTTATTATTTCAATTGGGCGAACTCGCAGATCAAAATAATTTTGAATTATATGTAGTAGGCGGTTATGTAAGAGATTATTTTATGAATAAAGTCCGCAAAGATATTGATTGCACTATTGTGGGCGATTCACTAAAATTTGCTAAAATCGTTGCAGAACATTTTAATTCGAAAACCGTAATTTACGAAAAATTTAGAACTGCTATGGTGCCAATAGGAAATTTTAATGTCGAATTTGTAGGCACTCGCAAAGAAGTATATTTGCCAAATTCTCGGAATCCTATTGTTACAGAAGGTACTTTAAATGATGATTTAAGAAGAAGAGATTTTACTATAAATGCAATGGCTGTTTCGCTTAACAAAGTTAATTTTGGTGAATTAGTTGATTTGTTCGGTGGAAAAGATGATATTGAAGCTAAAATTTTAAGAACCCCTTTAGATCCAGGTGTTACTTTTAGTGAAGACCCTTTAAGAATGATGAGAGCGGCAAGATTTTCTTCACAACTCGATTTCGATTTAGCACCCCAATGTTACTATCAAATCGAAAAAATGTCTGAAAGAATTAAAATTATCTCCCAAGAAAGAATTACTGATGAATTTCTTAAAATACTCGAATCTCCAAAGCCTTCTATTGGGCTAATGCTACTTTATGAATCCGGATTATTACGAATAATTTTTCCAGAATTAAGCCAGCTTTCGGGTATTGAAATTAAACAAGAAGGGGAGAAAACTTTTGGTCATAAAGACGTGTTTACTCATTCACTTAAAGTTCTTGATAATATTTCAAATCATACAGATAATGTTTGGTTGCGTTTTGCCGCATTGGTACACGATATCGCTAAACCAAAAACAAAAAAATTCGTCGAGGGAATGGGCTGGACTTTCCACGCTCACGAGGAAATCGGCGCGCGTATGATGAATAAAATTTTCAGACGAATGAAAATGCCTCTCGAAAAATTAAATTATGTAGAAACTCTAATAAGACTTCATCAAAGACCAATGGCATTAGTAAGCGAAGGAGTTACGGATTCTGCAATTCGTAGGCTTGCTTTTCACGCTGGCGAATATTTAAACGATTTATTTACACTTGTTAGAGCCGATATAACAACAAAAAATCCTAATTTATCAGAAAAATATAAACAAAACTACGAAATCGTATTTAATAAAGTTATCGAAGTACAAGAAAAAGATAAATTAAGAGAATTTCAATCGCCAATCAGAGGTGAAGAAATTATGGAAATTTGTGGTATAGAGCCTTCAAAAACTGTAGGTTTAATAAAATCGAGAATTGAAGATGCAATTCTCGATGGATTAATTGCTAATGAATATGAAGCCGCAAAAATATATTTTCTGAAAAATAAAAAAGCTTGGTTAAAGGAATTTGTAGTACCAACTGTTAATAAAAAGCGTGGTAAAAAAACTAAATCTAAAAAAGAAGATGATAATTTTAATGATTTTGAAATACAAAAATCAAGTGATGATGATTTAATTTTTCAATCAATTGTTAAAGATAAATCCTCTTTGGATAGATATATTGAATTTGAAAAAAAATATGGTGGGATGAGATAATCTTTTATAATTAAATAAAAACATAGAAATTACTTGTTTACTTCAAAAAATGTAATTATTATGAATTTATTAAATATTTATATTGATTAGGTACCTTTTTTATTTTATTTGAATATCATTTATTGAGAATTTATAAAAATGATGTGAATAAATTGCACTATTTTAAATTACATATAAAAATATTAGATAAATAAAAATGACTTATGATGATTTTAAGAATAGTTTAGAAAATGCTAGAACAGAAGAAGTAGTTAAGTCAATTTATGCAAAATTTTTTAATCTTAAATACGACACATCACATCATCATGATCCTTATACGCCACAAGTATTTTTTGAGTTCAAAGCTGATAAAAACTTTCACAATTTAAAAGCAATAGCAACAATTCTTGCTCAAACACTTTATTATATAAAAAGACTGAAATATTTTGAAATTGAAAAAGTAATACCTTTTTTATATGTTTAGCCGTCAATAATGAGGCTACCATTACAGAAACTCGTAAATGGACTACATATTATACAAATGATGCTTATGATTGGGAACTACCGCCAAGTAAACCGGATCCAAAACTTATTGACCATTTGGTAAAAGAACCAGAAATAAGTAAATTGCATATTTATTCTGTAAGCAAAAAACAAGAGTTTGAATCTTTTAAAATAAATCTCAAAAATGCTCTTAATCCACAAATGATTATGGATTTTGGAGATAAGAAAATAATTAATGAAGAAAATTTTGAAGCGGTATTTGAACATTGGAACTCAGTAATTGGTACTTATATTATAAATGGTTACAAACGATCATTTTATTTTCTTGCTAATATTCAACGTGATAAAGTAATAGTTGATAAAGAAAATAGTAGCGTTGTTTTTATGTTTGAAGATAGAAACTCTAAAACACAAAAAGTCTTAATGAAAGACTATGAATATTTTTGGAGTGTCTATGATTATGTTGATAATGCTGAAACTATTAGTGGAATTCATTTTAAACTTGATCGTTTAACAGACGAAAGTCAAAGAAGATTTGAAGGTGAGTTTTATACTCCTTTACGCTTCGCTCAAAAAGCCATTCATTATTGGAACAAAGTACTTGACAAAAATTGGTATAAATCTGGCAAGTATAGAATTTGGGATATGGCCGCTGGTACTGGCAATCTTGAATATCATTTGCCAGCAGAGGCTTATAAATATTTGTATATGTCAACTTTGCATAATAGTGAAGCCGACCATTTAAAAAAAGTTTTTCCAGAAGCAACTTGTTTTCAATATGATTATTTGAATGATGATGTTGAATATGTTTTTAACAAAGGAAATATCCCTTTTGAACCAAATTGGAAACTACCTAAAAAATTAAGAGATGAATTATCAGACCCAAATATTACTTGGATTGTTTATATTAATCCACCATTTGCTACTGCTCAGGATGCAAAATATGATTCATCATCAAAAAAAGGAGTTAGTCATTCTAAGATTGATAATGTAATGGATAGATTGAAAATTGGACATGCAAAAAGAGAACTATTTATTCAATTTATGTTTCGAATCGTTAATGAATTTCCAGAAAAAACATATTTAGGGATTTTTTCAAAATTGAAATATTTAAATGCACCTGATAGTATTGAATATAGAGATAAATTTTTCAATTTTAAATTTGAAAAAGGTTTTTTATTTCATTCAAAATGCTTTCACGGAGTGATAGGTGATTTTCCAATTTCTTTTATGATTTGGAATTTATCAAAACCAAGAAAAAATAAATCAGTAGAAATTGATATTTTAAATAATGAGGCTCATACAATCGGGGTTAAACATTTACAATTAATAGAAAAAAAAGATGTTTTGAATAATTGGTTTATTCGGCCCAGAAATTCAAGAAATTATATTTTACCAGCTTTAAGCAATGGAATAACTGTGAAAGTTGGAAATATAGACACAAGACATAGAGCAAGACCAGATTTTTTAGGATCTATTTGTAGTAAGGGTAATGATTTTCAAAATGCTAAATATGTATCAATACTTTCTTCCCCAAATGTAAGCGCAGGTGCGTTTAGTGTAATTAAAGAAAATTTTGAAAAAGCTTTGACACTATATACAGTTAGAAAAATTCCAAAACCAACGTGGTTAAATGATAGGAACCAATTTATGGTACCTCATACCGAACCAACAAAAGAATTTTATAATGATTGTATTGTTTGGAGCTTGTTTTCTAACTCAAATCAAACAACTGCTTTAAAAAATGTTAAATATTTAGGTAAAATTTACCAAATTAAAAATAATTTTTTCCCATTTAGACTTGAAGAAATTAAACATTGGGAAATTAAAGATGCTGATTTTAAACTTCAAATTGTTAATGATAAAAATCGTTTTGTTGCTGAATGGTTACAAAAAAACAAGTTATCAGAAGAAGCTAAAAATGTAATTGAAAAAGCCAAAGAAGTTTACAAATTGTTCTATGCAAACCTTAATATAATGGCAACAAATAAATGGAAAATTGATACTTGGGATGCTGGTTGGTACCAAATCAGGCGTTGTTTAACTGAACACAACTTAGCAAGTGATGAGTTAATCAAATTAAATAAAGCCAATGAAAATCTTGCTAATAAGATTATACCCCAAATTGTTGAATTTGGTTTTTTAGATAAAGATGAAATATATGATGAAATTGATTAACGAAAAAAATTTTCCTATTTTTCCGCACATTTGGACACATAAAAAAACTCATTGTTAATTGAATAATCAGTAAATGAAGTACAAATGTGGGATTTTATTCCTGCATTATATCTACGATTAATTGCTCTTATCCTCAAATTAGGATTAGACATTGGAATGTTACTTGCAAAGCTATTACAATAGATTAATCTTAAAGAATTAATTATTTGGATTAGTATCTTTTGTTTGAGATTTTTTATTATCAATTAATTTAAAATGATTAAATAATTTAGTATCAAGTTCTTCGATTTCGTATGGCAATATTATGTAATCAATAGCACCTAATTTAAAAGCAGTTTTTCTTAACTCTAAATTATTTATTGATATAAAAAAAATTATTGGAATATTAATTAAAGTAGAATCTTCTCGAATATTATTAATAAAATCAATATATTCATTGTTATTAGCGATAAAATCAATAAGAATAATATCAGGCTTCTTTTTATTAAGATATTTGACTGCACCTAAAACTGTATTAGCTACTGCAATTTTATAAGTTAATTTCGAAAGTACAATTGAAATATCTTGTAAAAGAGTGATATTTTCGCTTATTATAAGTATTTTTCCGATTGTACGCTCATAAATATTATATATTTCCAAATTTATCATTTATGAATTATGTAATAATCTTCTACAGTATTCTATAGAAATTAAAATTGTACTAATGCATTCGTTAATCAATTTTATATCAAATTCTAATGCCGCATCCTTTACTTGCTGAGTTAAATCAAGAAAGGACTCAATTGCATAATCTTCAGATAATATATTAAAATTATCCATTGCTTCATTAATCAAATCCTCATCAAAATAATCTAATAATTCAATTAACAGCTCTTTAAAATTATCCTCAAATTCATCTAAAAATTTTAATAAAACTTTTTTGTCAGTCGAATCAACTAATTTTTGTGCTACAAGAAGATTAATATCAGCATCATATATTGATAATAAATCGTCATTGTTATTCTTAAAAGATTTCGATAATTCTTTATGTGAAATTTTTACTTTGAAAAATTCTATTACATAGACAGAGCCTTTCCCTAATTGGCTTTCAACATATATCGTTCCAGCTAAAGCTTCGATAAGTTTTTTACAGATAATAATATCAATTCCCGAATTATCAAATTCAAGAGAAGTGCCATTATTATTTGAAAATGAATCAAATATTTTATTGAAATAAGCCTCAGAAATAGCATTTCCTGTGTCGGTGATTGTAAATCTTATATCCATAAGATTATTACCCGAGCCATAAATAATATCACCTTTTAATTCAATATTTCCTTTATCAGTAAATTTGATTGCATTATTTATAACAATGCTTAAGATTTTATTCAATTTATCATAATCAAATTCGATTAAAGCAGGTAATTTATCTTGTATTTTATAAGAAAAATTCAATTTTTTATAATTAACTTCTTGAATAAAATTCTCGTATATTTCTATAAATAATTCTTTTACTGACATAGGTAATTTATTAATATCCAATAGTCCCGTTTCAATCTTAGATAAATCGAGTATATCGTTTATCAATGAATACATATTTTTTGCATTTTTATGAATTATTTGTGAGTAATTGACACAAATATTTGATAAATTGTGATTCGCTAATAATTCAGAATAATTAATTATTGAATTTATTGGATTTTTAATTTCCTTACTTAAATTAGATAAATATCTTGTTTTAATACGATTAGCATTTTCTGCAATGATTTTTTGATTAAGTAAATCGCTTTCAAATCTATATCTAAAAATACTACCCGAAAAAATATTACTTGCTAATTTCAATATATTAATTATTTCATTATCCCAATATTTATATTTTTTTACTGAATCAAATCCAATAAAACCAGCTAATTTATCACCATTATACATTGGTGCCAATACTAATGATTTGATATCTTGATTTTCGAGTAATTCTTTTTCAATAAAAAACTCCTCGCCCATATCTTGAATTGAAGGAATATATATATATTTATTTTGATTAAGTAATTTTATCCAATTTGGAAATACATCTAATGGAAGCATTTGAAGATTCGAAATTTGTGATGAAATTCCGTTTGCACACCATTCGTAAGTATTGCTGCAAAAATATAGGTCATAGTCAAATTCAAAAATATATACTCTATCAACTTGAGTGCTTTTGCCTAGTTTTGCTAATGAATCATTAAGTAAATTTTCAAAATTAGTTTGATGAGACTGCATTAGATTTGATGAAATTTCATTTAAAGTACATTGTAATGAATTTATATATTCTAACTTTAATTCCATTGATTTTTGTTTATCAATATTTTTTATAAAAAGCATTGCAATATCATCTGTAATTTTTGAAATAATTGTATCATAAAAATGATTATTATTCAAATTAAAGCTAAATTCAAAAGATGATTTATTATTTGGATTAAAAATATTAATAATGTAATTATTAATAGTATTATAAATATGGGATGGAAAAAAATCTTTTATATTTGATAATTTAATATTATTATCATTAATGTCTAAGTTTTTACTTTCTAAAATTATACCATTTGGAGAAATAAGTAAAATCAATTCATTCTCTAAAATATCTTGAATTTTAGAGTTATTTATTAAAATATGCTCTTGTTCATTTATCATTACTATTTATCAAATGGAACTTTCTCAGTCAAATGCAAAAATATACATATAAAAGCAATGAAATAATAAGTAATTTTACTGAATTTTTTTTTTGGGGATTGTTTAATTATTTTTCTTATGTAGAGTTCCTTTTTGATATTCATAAAAGCTTAAATAGCAATTTATCAATTAATTAAAGATGTCCAACACATATAAATAAGTTGGACATCTAAATTAATTTAATAAGATAGTGAAAATTTTAATTATTTGACAAGTTTTTTTATTTCTTTAAATAATTCTTTTTCATCACCAGCCGCATAGCCATTATGCTCCCATACGATTTCACCATCACCATTGATTAAGAAAGTATGAGGTGGATTATTGACATTTAATGCTCGGCGTAAATCACTATTTTCATCAAGATAAACATCATATTTCCAATTTCTACCCTTGACAAATGGAGCTACTTTACTACTATTTCTTGTATCATCAATTGAGACAGCAATGATTTTTACACCAGTTTCTTTTTGCCATTGAGGATAAATTTCGTGCATTGTATTTAATTCGAGTAAACAAGGTTTGCACCAAGTAGCCCAAAAACTAATAACAATTGGTTTTCCATCGTTTTTAAAATTATCCGTTGATACCTTTGCACCTTTCAAATCTTTGATTTTTATAGAAGGTAGCTTTTTATTTTTGGTTTGTGAATTACTGCTTGAATACCCAATAAACATTAAAAGACTTAAGCAGATTACTAAAAAAGCACTTTTTTTCATATTTTTCACCTAAAATATTATATAAATTTAAAATATTTATTCTTATTATACGAAACGATTAATTATGAATTATGTTAAACTTAAAAACTTAAAAATATGAAAAAATTTTTACTTGGCATTATATTATTTGTTGCCGCTACGATGTATTTAAAAGCAGAAGCTCCAGTTATTTTTAAAACTCCTATTGATACTGTCTATGGTACAATTGAAGATGATGATTTAATTGCTTTTGCTCAAATTATAAATCATACTGATAAATCTGTTGATTTTAATATAATTATGGACTTTGTGGAATTAAAATTCGGACACGAAGCCGCACTATGTTGGGAGATTTGTTTCGACTATACAGATAAAAAATTTATTTCACCAGAAACTTATACCTTGGCAGCAAATACTGAAAGTAATCTTGGGCAATTTACTGGACATTTACATCCATATAAAAGAATTTCTCTCGAACCATTGATTTATTCTGACCCAGTTCCCGGTACTTCGATTGTTAAATATACAATAATTCCCGTAGGAGGGACTGAGGAAGATGCATCGCATTTTACAGTGATATTTATCGTAAAAGACCCTTTGAGTGTTAATGATTTTGATTTTTCAATAAATGAGCTTTATCCTAATCCAGCTAAAGATATTATATCTATTGATTTAGCAAATAGTTTTGAGACTAATTCAACTATTGAAATTTTTGATATTTCGGGCAATATGCTTAAATCTATCAATATATTAGCTGGTTTAACTCAAGAAAATATTAATATTTCAGATTTAGCAAATGGCACTTATTATTTGAACTTGCGAAATGGCAATAAACAAATGACAAAGAAGTTCTCAATAGTGAGATAAGAGGGTAGTAAGTGGCAAACAATAAAGATATTAGCAAAAAATCAAAGGTAATTTCAAAGATATTTGAAATATGAAAAAAAAGAGAATGATTACGATTTTCATAATGATTTGGTAAAAGAAATTTCAAAAAAAGTTGATTTCGGTAATCCTTTTGATGCTACAAAGATTGATAATATTATAGCTGAAATAAATGTTATTTGGTTTGAGAATCGTAAACCTGTATCTTTTTTTGATGTTTAGCACTCTACACCTATATATTCGGGTTTGTTGAGATTTAATGATGTTTTGCTAACTATTGCTGGTACTGATAATTTCAATATTGTAGCTGATAATGAAAGGCAAGGAAAATTTAGTATAGAATTAGGACGACCAACATTTAGACAAAATAAATTAATAAATAAAGTTACATTTTTAGATTATGAGAATATTTATAATTGGTATTACAATTTAACAAAAGTACTATATGAGCCAAAATTTTAATTGCCCAGATTGTGGGTCAAGTCAGTTTGTAACGGAACCTAATCAATACGATATTTTAGAATTTTCAAGCAATGGTTTTGAAGTTGTTGATTCGGAAACCATTGATGATTACAAAGTATTTTGTAGGGAATGTGGAGTAGAAGTTGATTTGATAAAATCCACAAAAAAGATAGTTTGTAAAGGTTAGCTCATTAAAAAAACAAAAATGGCAATAACTCCAATGGTGATATTAGAAAAAATTCTAATAATTCAAATATGTTTGCTGAATATTAAGAAATTGACAATTAATTTCCTTTATAAAAAAACTAATAATTATAAAAAAAATTCTAATAATAATAAAAAAATACATATTTTTGAAATCAAATTATGATTATTATTTAAAAAATAATCTATTTATTTATTATTAGAATAGATATACAAATGGAAATTAAATCTGTTAAATCTTATAGACTTGTTAAAAGCGAAGATTTAAATCATCACGGTACCTTATTTGCAGGTAGAACTTCTGAATGGTTTGTAGAATCCGGTTTTATAGCCGCTTCATTGCTTATTAACCCGAGACATTTGATTTGTGTTAATATTCATGGTATGCATTTTATTAAACCTGTTAAACTTGGTCAGACAGTATGTTTTGAGAGTAAGGTTATTCATACTGGTAATTCATCAATAATAACATATACAAAAGTTAGCGTATTAGATGAAGCTGAACATACTGAAAAAGTTGTAGTTGATGGATTTATTACTTATCTTTATGTTGATGAAAATACAAGACCGAAAAATCATAATATTGTTCTTGAATTTAAGCATCCTAAAGATATTAAACTTAACGAAATAGCTAAAAACTTAAAAGACTCAATTTGGACAATTTAAATTCACGTAATTTATTATAAACACATTAAATTATATATAATATTTGAGTCATATTTAGTGTTAATATTTGGATAGAAATTCTTTTTAAGGTTTTTCTTTTTAGTCATTCCAAACGAAGCAAAGAATATATTTTTTGCCAAAGCTCGGAATGACTATTTTTATTTCGTCTCTTTCAAAATAAATACATTTCTCTAATGCAAAATTTGAAAATTAATTTTTACAAAATTATATTTTTCTATTTCTTATCAAATATTGTGAAGCCTGTAAATTTGATTCAGCATAAGTTTTCATTTGATTAACTATTTCTTTTTCACTATTAGCATAATTAGTCAAATCTTTATCTTTATATTTGTATAAACCAATGAAATTATCACGCCGAACGATTAATAACCAATTTTGGTCAATAACGCCGTATTTATCATCAGCATTAAAATAAATATAAGGTCTGGAATCTTTAAAAAGATTTATACCAAAAGTATTATTATCAAAAGGTAAACCTAATAAACCCATAATACTTGGAAAGACATCAATTTGCCCCGCCATATCTTTAAAAACTATATTTTTTTTAATTATTTTGGGAGCATAAAAAATAAGTGGAGAATGATTGTAATCAATAGATAAATCATATATTGCAGAAATTGGAAAGCCGTGGTCAGCAAGTAAAACAAAAATTGTATTATCAAACCATTTTTCTACTGAGCATAATTGAATAAATTTTTGAATTGAAAAATCTGAATATTCAACAATTTGGTCTTTAATATCATAAATATTTGGTTTAAAATAATCTGGAATATAGAAAGGTCCGTGATTACTACCCGTCATAAATACCGAGAGAAAAGGCTTTCCCTTTTTATTCAAATCGTTTAAAATTGGTATGGAATATTCAAACATATAATCGTCGGGAACACCAAGAATTGTCTTAGATGCATTACTTGGATAATCAGTAGTTGTGATAATATGTTCAAAATCATTATTTTTTAAAAATCCTTCGACATTATCGAACTGCCCATCGTGAGTAGCAAAATAAATCGTAGAATAATTATATTTCTTTAATGTGCTTGCAATACCGTGATATCGAAGCATTGTACTTTCATTCATTGGACGAATTCTAAAAAATGCAGGATAAGAAAATATAGTACTAAAAATTCCATTATGAGTATGTATTCCCGCCGAATATGCATTCTCAAAATAATAGCCCAAGTTTGCTATACTATCAAGAAAAGGAGTTAATTTTTTGGGATTTCCATGCCTCTCCATAAATGCGGCACTCATACTCTCCATTATAATTATAACAATATTATGATGCTTGCAATTAATAGAATCATAATTTTCTTTTCTTAGAATTGGAAATTCATTATCGGGATTTGTAATGTTGAAATAATTTTGAACATTTTTTATTGCAATTTTGTCTTCCATTAAATTAAATTGTTGATTTTCTTCTTTTTTGCTATCAAGAACACTACGTATGAAAGTAAAATTTGGATTTAAGCCTAATTGATTTAAAAATGGATTATTACAAAAATATGCTGTACCCGTTCTAATAGGTGATTTTATTGCAATTCTTCCTCTTATTCCTAAAAAAATCAATAAAATAAATATGATTGAGAAAATAATTCTTGGTACAATTTTATCACTACTAACATTAATATCATTATTTATTATTTTAAATAATAACTTGTAAAATATAAAGATTGCTAATGCTAAAGGAATGATAAAAAGCCAATATCTTGGCTCTTCAACAATCATTTTTAGAACAAACATTGGGCTATTTGCCCAATCGAAAGCCATAACATTAAATCTTGTAAAAAACTGATTGAAAAATGGTATGTCAGCGGCGCAGACTATAAATGCTAATGAAAATAAAATAAATATAAAATAGTGAATAGTTGTTTTTAAAATTTTTAATTTAGGAAAGAAATTATAAATAGTAAATATTAAATACGGTAAAATCATTATATATCCACTTATTACAATATCAAATCTTAATCCCATAATAAACGAATATATAATATCGCTTATCAAAACTGAATTATCAATTCTATCGAGTTGAGTAAAAAATAAAATTAATCTAAAACAAAAAAAGATAAAAATAGCTAAAATATATATTTTTATAGTTGTTAATATGTTCCAGTATTTTGTATCAATTTTAATTTTACTATTTATTATGCTCATATTTGATTTAGATGATTTAAAAATTTATAATAGCGAGTTTAAAATATAAAAATTGTAGATAAATATTATTTTTTTGTTCAAAAAAATAAAAAAAAAGAATTTACTAAAAATAATAATAAATTCTTATTTTCTAAAAAAGATATAAACAAGTTAGCCATTTAAAAATTCAAATCCACTGACAACATTTTCATATAAATTTTTAATACTATTTGTTGAACACATTTTTTTAAAATCATCTCTTATGGGCTTAAATTCATTATGAAAAGGGCAAGGATGCGCGTCATTGCAAGAGTTTAATCCAAGACCACAATGCTCGAAAACGTCATTTCCGTCAATTAATTTTACTATTTCAATAATTTTAATATTTGTTTGCTCGGGTGTAATATAAAATCCACCATTTGGTCCTTTGGCACTTTTAATAATTTTCTTTTTGACAAGTTTTTGTAAAAGCTTAGCAACTGTATGCTCGTTTTCATCTATATATTCAGCAATATCTTTTATACCCGTTTTATCCGTTGAATGGAGTTTCGAACCAAGGTAAATAGTCGCTTTAATAGCGGCTTTACAACTTAAACTTAACATAAATTATCTTCCTAAAAAAGCATGACCATCTTCTGAAATTAAATCATAAGTCCAAGGTGGCTGAAATGTTAGAAATACATCTACTTGATAATTTGGGAAACTTGTTTCGAGCGACATTTTAACGTTTTCGATAATAGATTCACCCATAGGGCAAAACTCTGTTGTAAGCGTCATAATGCACACTACTTTTTTTTCAGCTTCGTTAAAATCAAGTTCGTAAATCAACCCTAAATCTACAACATTTAGCCCAACTTCGGGGTCATCAACAAGTTTTAAACCTTCGAGTGCGATAGCACTTTTTTCTTCATTATTATTTTTTACGCTCATAAATTACTCGTTAATCATTGGTTTGTGAAAAATTACTTTAATTATATTCCAATTATATAATATTGCTGTCAAAATTAAAAGTAAAGAGCCTATATTTAAAAGAATTTGATTTAACAAAATTATTCCGAGCGTAAATAATATAAAACCAAGTAAATACGCTACGCTCATAATGTTAAAAATAGTATGATTAAATAAATCCTTAGGGCTTGGCGCTTTACCCTTACTTGAACGCTTATGATATACTTTATTCCAAACGATAAAAGGTAAAGTTTTGAATGCCATTCCTAAAATTATAGCTGTAATCCACCCGAAAAATATAATAAATCCATACGTAAGAATTAAATCTTTTTGCTCAACAGATACAGAAATTAATATTGAAATTATTATTGTAAGTATAATTATTGGAATTAACATCATTATTACAGATAAAATAGAAATTTTTACCTGCTCATCAACAGCTTTTCTCAATCTATGTTTATATGCTTGATAACAATAATAAATAAACAGAATAATTGCAATTAGTACGAATGAAATTAATAAATAAATATACCATCTCGACTCAATAAAATAGAATTTAATAATATAACCAATTAAAGCAGTATTAATTAAATAAAAAATTATCCATAATAATCTTGTATTCGTATATTTTGAAATTAAAAACATTGGAATAAGTCTTGATGCCATTCCAATTACTAATAACAAAAACCAACCAATTACCCCCGCGTGAGCGTGTAGTGGTAAATAATGTAAAGTTGTATCACTTAAAAAATGAACTGTAAAATTATATACAAGCATTAATCCAAAAAATGCTGTTACAAAAAGCCAAGAAATCGAACTTAATACAAAAGCGATATGAACATTTCGACCTTTGCTATCCAAAACACTTTTTGCAACATTAATTAAGAAAGCAAGAATTGCTAATAATACTAATCGCCCACCCCATTTAGCAATATCACCCATATCAAAAAGAAAAAAACCGTGAGCAAGCATTGGAATACCAACAGCAGCAAGTATAAAGGTCGCATAAGCGAGCTTATCACTATATAATTTACCTTCGATAAGAACAGGTATAAGCTGATGACCAGCTCCAAAAATAACCATCGTTCCCCAGCCCAATGCCATAATATGAGTTATTGAAAAAATATGTGGGTGAAAATAGTGTAATGTAAAAGCATCGCTTGAAAAAAATATTAATATAGTTGATAACAAAAATGAAAGAGCTGAATATAAATAAAAAGGTATTACTACTTTATAAGAAGTAGTTTTTATATTAGCTGTATTTACTGGACTACCAAACATTAATTGCTATGACCTAAAAATTAGTAAAAAAACTTCGTTATCACTTATTTCTTTAACTCGAAAATCAAAATTTCTATCCTTTAATTCTGGTAATAAATATACGGGTATTCTTTTATGATGAACATAAAGCGCCTCGCCAGATGGTAAATTATCCAATTCACCAAGAATTTTTAACATTGGCTGAGGCATTTCTAAATCACGAACATCAATTTTACGTAATTTATTCTCAAACATAGCCAAAATTTCGTTCCAATCACTTGAAGAAGAAATACTTGGCTCTTCAATCGCTTCGCTTGTTTTATCTGATTTATAAAAATAAGTTTCGACTAAACTGCTATTTTTATGTTCTACATAGGATTTGTATGATTTTTTCTCTAATAATTTTATTAATGGAACTGGCTCAAAAGTATTTATAATTTTCAGCACCTCTCCAGCTTTTAAATTTCTAACTTTTTCTTGAATCTGTTTCAGAGGGTCTTCGCCACCCGCTAAAATACTTCTAACATCAAATTCAATCAATAAATTAGGTGATAAATTTTTTAAATATTCGGGCATCATAGAATTTTCTTTTAAATTATCATTTTTAACTTTTTTTGTAGTATCTAATGTAAATCCCAAAGGCATTAATACTCTAAAAAAATCTTCGGGCGTGCAGCCGCCAATTTTTGCTGCCATAGCAATACTTGTGCGTCCCGCCATTAATTTTCTTAATACGGGATTTCTTAATTTTTTGAAATCCGGACTTAATTCAATAATTTTCTCTAAAGCATCATCGCTATGCTTTAATAAATATGAAATCTTTGTTTGCTCGTTAATTAGCATTATTCAAAATAATTATTAAATTTTTTAACATCTTTGATTAATATTGCTGATGATTTACTTATATTATTAATATTATCAGAGTTTTTAATTGATTTTGTTTCGTTAAGTACGGGTTCGAGCCAAAGATGAAGCGCATCGTGATCTTTTCCTTCCATCGTACATTTATTAATCAACTCTTGTAATTCAAGTAGCATTTTATCAGCAAATTTATGATATGAATCTAAATTTGTTGAATTTTGATTCTCAAATTCTTCAACAATTTTTACTAAATTTGAAGTATGAAAACGTGTACTTTCATCAATTTTCCATTTTTCACCATTGTTTAAAGTTAATTCTTGTATCTCATTATTTGTGTGATTATCATGCTCAGACGAATTATGCTCGTGTGCGATTGATTCACTTAATTCATTATTAGAATCATTACAAGCTACGAAAAATATCAATAAAATTGATAATAAAATAATTTTAAAATTCATAAAAAAAACCTATATATATTAAAAAAAACATCAATTTATTTTTTATTATTAATTATTCGATTTAAATAAATCAATAGCTTTTGGGAAAAGTATATTGTTTTCTAAATGAATATGTAATAAAGTATCATCTTCGAGTTCATTCAGCATTCGATACAATAAACTATAGCTTGCACAGGCATCATCGGGTAGAGTATAATTTGCTGTAAATTTGCGTAAATCACCCAGCATTTTACCAACAGATTCATGCTCGTGAACTAATATATTAATTGGATCTTCGATTGTGCTAATTTTTTTATTATTTGCAATTTCTTTAATCATTGGAAATATATCGTTCTCTTCTTTTACTAAATGTTCTGTAAGTTCTTTATATAATTGTTCTACAATCTTTTGTACTGCATAAAGCTCAGGGTGATTAGAGCCGTGAACATTCATAACTTTTTCAGCATATTGTCTAATATCTGGTAAATTTTTTCTTAAATAACTATGATGAGTATTAACGATATAATCGGCTAAAAATCCAATATTCCATTCATTATAAGGAAGTGGTCGGCTTGTTACCGAACCAGACGCTTGATTTAACTCATCTTCAATTTTTCTTAAATCGAGACCTTTTTCTTCACAAGCTTGTTTAACAGTTTTTTTACCACCACAACAAAAATCTAAGCCATATTTTTTGAAAATTTGAGCTTTATGTAGATCTTTTGCTGCAATTTGTCCTAATGTTTCCTCACCTTCGCCACTAATACGTTTGTAAATTCTAATTTTCCACCATTCGGGACCTTCTTCAAGATATTCCCAAGTGAAAATTTCACCACGCTCACCTAATAATTGAAAATATAATGGTTTTGGGTCGTGATCATTAAGAATTATAAAACTTTCGCCCTCGTTTATATTATCAAAATAAGTGAAAATAGTTGGATGTTTTAATTTTGGTTCAAGTAAAGTTACATTCAACACAAATTCATTGCTTTTAATTTCACTTTCTGTATTAGATGTAATATTATCAATTTTTGACGAATATGAATGTAAATTTTTATTAAAATCTGGTTTCGAAATCTTTACTTTCCACCATTCTGGACCTTCTTCGAGATAATCCCAACCGAAAGTATTGCCATAATCATTTAATAATTGATAATAAAGCGGTTTTGGATCGTGGTCATTATGGATAATAAAGCTTTCACCATCGTTAAGATTATCAAAAGTATCTATAATAGTTGGATGTTTTAATCTTGGTTCGATTAAAGTTACGTCGAGAATATTTTCATTAGTCATATTTTTACTTGTTTTTTGAAGATTGAACAAAATTTAAGTACAAATATAAATAAAAGTTTTTAAATACTTTTATTTATTTGTAAAAATATTTTTATTTTTTAACGTTTTTTCTAAATAAAAAATAAATAAAATTAAAATATAAACTAATTTTTAGATTTTTTATTGATAAAAATCTCTAAATTTTCTTAAAGTAGTACATTTAAATATTTATCAATATATTCATTTTTATTTTTTGATTTATACTGCATAATATATCTAGGATGTTCAAGAATTGTAAATTTATCAAATAATTTAGCTTCTTTATTGATTAGTTTCAAAAATTCTGCATTTTTTTTACCAAGAATTATTACTTCTGAATTTTCTAAACCGAAACTAAAATGCATATTCATTGTATAAATCATATATGATTTAAGCATAGAAAAAAGTGTTTTATCATCATAATAATTAGCATTTAAAAATTTTCCTTTTTCCTTTTCTCTAACAATCGCTAATGGAAAAGGGGAATTAATATAAAAATTTGAATAAAATTTATGAACGCCACCATATTTAGCAATCATATCGTACATAAATACTGAGGATAGCTCGTGAGTATGAGCGGAATTCATTTTTATTCCACATTCCGAAAAAAGCCGTTTTGTATCTGTGAAAGGAACGCCCGTAACGCCAGCACCGTGCCTACTTGGATTAATGCCAATAATAAATTTACGTTTAATATTATCATTATAAAATTTTTTATAAAAATTTTGCATTATTTCCAAAGTTTCAATATTTTCTATAAATGGATTTAATACCAAATATCCTTTTGGAAGCTTGTCTGAAAATTTTAAATTCTTATTAAAATCAATTACTTTTTCTGAAAATGACATAATAATAATTACAAAAAATTTTAAAAAACATATCTAATTGCAATAGACACACCCAATCCATTAAAAATCGTTCCAGATGGATTTCTATCCCAAAATTCTGAAAAATTTGATATATCAGATTTCTGATGTAAAAATCCTAAATTTGTTGAAAGAGAAAATTGTGGTGATAACTTAAATTCAATACCAACGCCAATACCATAATTATAAATATTATCGGTTTCAATAGTTTTTGTAGTTATAATTCTATCATTTTCTGTTATTATAGAAATGCGTCTTTTTTCTAATTGCAGCATACTAAAACCAAGAAAGCTATACAATCTATAATCTTTTTCTTTTAAAAAAGAATATTGATATTCAGCACCAATTATTGTGTAAAAATTCAAGTCATCAGGAGGTTTTTCACCGAAATAATAAACAATTCCAGCGATTTGAAAGGCGCTATATTTATTTATTTCAATAAGATAATTAATTCCAGTACCCGAAAAAGATGAGTAGCCAACTCCTATTTGTTGCTTTGGATAAGTGATTTTTTGAGCATAAGAGTAATTAAAAAATATTAAAAAAATAATCACAAAAATTGATGTTTTAGTAAAGCAATAATTTTTTTTAATTTTTTTTCTTAAAATCATTAGATAAATAAGTATTTTTGATAAATATAAATGATAAATTACAAATTATTTGATTTATAGAAGAATAAGAATAGTATTTTATTGGAGATTAATATGAGTAAATTTGTTACTACGATAATTTTCTTACTTTTTTGGGGAATTTCTTGTAATGAAATTTTTGCACAAGGGCTAACAACAGCAAGCATAAATGGAAATGTTAAAGATAAATCAGGGCAAACTCTCGTAGGAGTAAATGTAAAAATTACTCATCAGCCATCGGGTTCTATTATAGGCGGACGTACAAATAAATCTGGACGTTACAATGTCGTAGGTTTACGTGTTGGCGGACCATTTACAATCGAAGCTACTATGGTAGGTTATGAAAAAGTAATTATTAATGATATTAATCTCGGTGTCGGACAGAATATGTCTATTGATATTACTCTTTTGCAGACAAGTGTTCGTACTGAAAGTATTGAAGTAGTTGCAAGTAAAGGTGATATTATTAGTAGTGAAAAAACAGGTGCCTCGCAAATAGTTACAGAAGATGAAATAAATAATTTACCAACAATAGCACGTTCAATACACGATTATTCACGCTTATCACCTCACGTAATATCCTCGACAAGCGAAGGATCGAACGTGGGAGGTCGAAATAGTAAATTTAATACAATTCAAGTTGATGGTGCAGTAATGAGTGATGCTTTCGGATTATCTGCGGCGGGAACTCCCGGTGGTCAAGCAGAATCCGAACCAATTTCTCTCGATGCTATTCAAGAATTTCAAGTTTCGATTTCTCCTTTCGATGTTCGCGAAGGTGGATTTACTGGCGGAGCAATAAATGCAATTACTCGAAGTGGTTCGAATTATGTAAAAGGTGGTTTATACTTTTTTGGTAGGAATGGTGCTTTTGTTGGAACAAGTCCCGATGCTTATCGCCGTCCCTATGATGATTTTGGTGAAACAGTTTTTGGTGGAAGAGTGGGGGGACCTTTATATAAGAATAAATTATTTTATTTTGCAAATGCTGAATATAAAGTGCGTACAGACCCATATACAATTGCACTTGGAGACCCAAACGCTTTAAGATATTTTCCACTAACTGCAGATTCTCTCGATATTATTAGACAAATTTCTATAAATAAATATAATTATGACCCTGGAAGTTTCGAGCAGTATTCCAGAACAACAGACGCTTATAAAATTTTTGCAAGAATAGATTATAATATTTCCGAGCAACATAGATTAACATTCAGACATAATTTTGTCCATGCAAATCAAGGGAAAGATATTACTCGTAGTGAAACTTTTTATTCATACGAAGGTCAGGAGTTTATTTTTAATAGTATGCAAAATCAATCAGTATTACAATTAAATAGTGTTTTAACTAATAGTTTTGCAAATGAATTTCGAGTTGCTTTTACTTCTGTGGACGACTCACGTGATATAACATCAAAAGTACCATATCCACAGATAACAATTGCACGATTAGGACCCGACGGCACTTCTTCGGTATCTTTTGGAACGAGAACTTCTTCGCAAGCAAATGAATTAGACCAAAAAATATTAGAAATTACTGATAATTTTAATTGGTTTTTGGGAGATCACGTTATTACTGCGGGAACCTCAAATCAAATCATTTCCTACAATAATTTATTTATTCAAGATTATTATGGTGCTTGGCAGTTCGATGGAGTTGAAGAATATAAACAAGGATTTGCTCGAAGTTTCTCCAGAACTTATTCATTAATTGATGGGGTGGACAAGCCCCGCACAAAATTATCTTATAATCAATTATCTTTTTATATACAAGATGAATGGTCAATTTTATCAAATTTAAAATTATTAGCAGGTATTCGTACAGATTTATTTTATTTTCCCGAATTACCTATGGCAAATCCAGATGTTGCAAAAACTTTTTCAGAAGTAACAGATTTTTCAGAAGCAGGTTTAAGAACGGACATAAATCCAGCGCCAATATCATTTTCACCAAGAATTGGATTTAATTGGGATATTTTTGAAGATAAGACTTCGCAACTGCGTGGTGGAGTTGGAATGTTTTCGGGCAGAACTCCCGGCGTTTGGTTATCTAATCAATATGCAAATACGGGAATGGATTTAGCAAGAGCTGATATTCGCGACCCAAGTTTTCAATTTACAGAAGAATTAGGGTTTAATCCGCCAAAGTTTGCAAGCCCAAATACTGAAATTAATTTAATAGACCCAAATTTTAAAATGCCTCAAATATTTAGAGCAAACCTTGCTTACGACCAAGAGTTGCCTTATGGATTTTTTGCAACTATTGAATTAATTTATGGCAAAACTATTTATGATGTAATGTATAAGAATATAAATTTAAAATATGCTTATGATGATAATGGAAATCAATTATTTGCTATTGATGGTCGTCCACTTTATACGGGTAGAAATAAATTAAATAATAAATTTACACGAGTTTTATATTTAACAAATACTGAGCTCGGAAGTCAATCAAGTTTTACAATCCAATTACAAAAGCCATATAGACAAGGCATAATGAAAGATTTAAATATTAATTTAGCTTATACTTATAATGTTTCGGAGGATGTTAATAGTCTTACATCGAGTGTTGCGGCTTCCAATTGGCAATATAATACTACGATTGACCCCAATAATCCAAATTTGACTACCTCATTATTTTCTATTCCTCATAGAATATTAGCTAATATATCATATAGTTTTGAAATATTTAAAGGCTATAACTCCTCATTTGGTGTCTTTTACGAAGGGCGTTCAGGTTCGCCTTTTTCAATGATTTATTTCACTCAATCTTCTGTATTTTCTGGTGATGCAAATAATGATGACCACAGGGAAAATGATTTAGCATATATACCTACTGGTGCTGATGATAATAAAATGATACTTACTACTAATAATTGGGACGAGCTTAATAGTTTTATTGACCAATTTGACGATTTGAAATCACAACGTGGAAAAATTGCTGAGCGCTATTCATTGCGTCAGCCTTGGCGACATAATCTTGATTTAAGATTTACACAAGATTTTTCTATAACAAAAGGGCAAAAAATGCAACTTACTATTGATATACTTAATTTTATGAATTTATTAAATCCAGAGTGGGGTTATCAATATTATGTACCAAACTCTAATTATTCTATGTTAAGATTCGAAGGTTATGTAAGTCAGGGCGAGATAAATGCGGGTGCATACAAACAAGAAGATTTGAATAAAATAAAAGCGGGATATGTTCCTAATTATAGAGGAAATACTCGCGATGCAATTTTTAATTTATTAGATTTAGCATCACGTTGGCAAATGCAATTAGGAATTAGATACTCGTTTTAAAAAATGTTTAAATTTGGGTTAAATAATTATGAAAACAAGTGATAAGCAAGATGAACAAAAAATAATTATAGGAATATTTCTGTTCGGATTATTTAATTTTATTATAGGTGCAACAGATTTAAGCGATGAAGCAGGGCAAATATTATTCGTTATAGGCTTTGTAATGGTATTGGGTTCTATGGGATATTTTATTTACGAACGTAAATCTCGGAAAAAAAGACAAAATAAACTCCTTCATAAAATTTTTTATGATTTAGTAGAAAAAAATAACGGTAACGTTACATTAGTTCAATTTGCTAAAGCTACAAATTTATCAGCAAGCGAAGCAAGGGCATTTTTAGAACAAAAATCATCGGAATTTGGTACGGTTGTCAACGTTGATGATGAAGGAATAATTCGATATATTTTCAAATAAATTAAATTTTTTATATGGAAATACATTCGATTTGGTTTTATATATAAAATTACTATTATTTTTCAAATTAATTTATTATTTTAGTTTTATTGAAAAATATTTATAAGAATTATTTAAAAATGTTTACAGTATATTTAGCTTGTTTAATTTTTGGCAGTATTTTATTAGGAGCCTCATTATTTAGCTCCGCTGAACACGGCGCCGATACTATTGATGCTTCTGTAGATATGGATACTTCGGTTGACGTAGACACATCTGTTGATTCTATTGATACAAGTGGTGATATATCCCAAATTGATGATATTGCGACTGTTGATAATAGTATTGATCATCATATTGTTCATAGTGTAAATCATAGCATTATGAAGCATAGTTTTACAAACGAAGCGGCACGTTTTTTTAGTTTTCGTAATTTTATATTTTTCTCTACATTTTTTGGTCTTACTGGCACCGTTTTGACTTTTCTTGGTATGGGTTTTTTTACTACATTATTTTCATCTGTTTTTTTGGGAAGTCTTAGCTATGTCTTTGGTTATGGATTAATGAAATATCTAAAAAGTAGCGAAACGGGTGAAGATATAAAATTAAGAGATTTAATTGGCAAAACGGGAACCGTAACATTAGGAATATCAATAAATAGAATTGGAAAAGTAATTATAAATATTGGCTCTTTCAGTAGAGAATATAGCGCGGCTTTATCAGAATCATGCAAAGAAGAAAAATTGAAACGTAATGAAAAAATTATCGTAATAGATATTAACAAAGATATTTTAGTAGTTGATAAATTAGATTTTTAATTAATAACTAATAGGAGTTTACAAGTGGCTGATATTATTGACCTTATTTTACTCTTAGCTGCATTAGGTGCATTTGCGATTATTATTATTATGGTTATAATAAGTAAATTATTATTAATTGCTCATCCTAATGAGGTAATTATCCTTTCTGGACGCAAACGAAAGCTCGAAAATGGTGATATAGTTGGTTATCGCACTATTAGAGGTGGCAGAGCTATAAAAGTTCCCTTGATAGAAAAAGCAACTCGTATGTCGCTAGAAACAATTCCAATCGAATTAATGGTAAATAATGCTTATTCCAAAGGTGGTATTCCCTTACGCGTGGAAGCTATAGCAAATATTAAAATTGCTTCTAACGAACCCGAATTTGGAAATGCTTTAGAAAGATTTCTTAATCGAAAAGAAGCTGAAATTCATGGCATAGCAAAGGATACTCTCGAGGGAAATCTTAGGGGAGTTCTTGCATCGCTTACCCCCGAAGAAGTAAACGAAGATAGATTGAAATTTGCTGAAACTCTTATGGACGAAGCCGATATTGATTTGCAAAAACTTGGTCTTCAACTTGATACATTAAAAATTACAAATATTTCTGACGATAATGATTATCTTAACTCCATTGGTCGCGGTAAAACTGCTGAAGTAATATCAAATGCTAAAAAAATTGAAGCGGCTAAAAGAGCTGAATCTGAACAGGCTGAAGCAGAAGCAGAAGAAAGAACAGAAAGAACAAAAGCGGCGGCACGTCAATCTATCGAACAAGCTCAAATCGAAGCTGAACAAAATGTATTAGTTGCTAAAGCTATGAAAGCGGCTGAAACACTCGAAGCCGAGGCACTTGCTAATGAACGTGCCGCAAAAGCACAAGCACGTGCAAAACAAGAAATTGAACAAGCTCAAATAGCCGCAGAACAAGGCATTTATATCGCTAATACAAATAAAAAAGCCGCAACAGAAGAAGCCGACGCAATAGCAAGAGAAAGAGCAGAAAAAGCTCGCGCACTTGCAAAGCAGGAAATCGAGCAGGCTCAAATCGAATCAGAGCGTAATGTGCTCGTTTCAAAAGCCCAAGCTGACCAACGTATTGAAATTGAAAAAAATAATTATCGTATGAAAAAAGCCGAACTCGAAAAAGAAGCTGTCGTCAAAGAAAGAGAAGCCGAAGTTGCTGGCGAAAAAGCAAGAGTATTATTCGAACAAGCTCTCGAAGAAGAACGTATTACCTTACAAAAGAAAAGGCTTACAGCTGATGTTATCGAACCCGCTAAGGCTAAACGCGAAGCTATGGAACTCGAAGCTCGCGGACATGCCGCCTCAATTATTGCTGATGGCGAGGCTACTCTCGAAATATTAAATAAAAAAATTGAAGCGTATTTATCTGCAAAAGGCTCGGGTGATAAAATATTTATGCTCAATATTTTACCTGAAATTATCGAACAACTTGTTAGTACCGTAAAAGATATTAAAATTGATAGAATTAGCATTATTGATTCTGGCTCGGGTGGAGCAAACCCATTATCGAAAGTTGTAAACCAAATACCCGGTTCGATAGTAAATTTAGCAGAAATGATAGAAAATGCTACGGGTATAGATATTTTAAATAGTTTTAGACAAGCAGTTAATTCTAAATCAAACGATACCAATAACGACGACGATTACGTAGATTTTAAAATCGAAAATGATGATTAATATTTATAATCACGAATTATAGGAATTTCAACTGTCCTACTTCGTTCATTTCGGCTACGCTCAATGAACGGAATTTTTAGCGTACCATGAGCGGAGTCGAAGGGTCGCTTTGCTTAGAATGACAAAATAATGGTAAATGGTTAATTATTAATGAAAAAAAGGTAGGATAATCATCTTGATTGTTGAAAAATACTCATGCAGTGTGGATAAGCTACTAAGAAGCAATGCTTTAGATGTCCTACACCTCGAAGGTGTAGGACATCCGGAGATTGTGTAGAGACGCAAAATTTTGCATCTCTACAGAATATACTTGTTACACTTAAAAAAAATCCGACAGCTCAATTACAAGTTATCGGATTTTGGAGTTTATTATGTGTTTTTATTTATTTTGCAACTATAGCTTTTATAGTTTGATTTTGTGTACCGTGTTTGATATTTATTAGATAGACGCCTGCGGGTACGCCTGAGCAATCCCAAACTAAATTACCACTATAGCCTGTTAGTCGGTCTATTTTGATTTGTTCTTCTGTTGATACTTTCTCACCATAAATATTATATACTGCAATATTTTTTTCATCAATATCAATACTTGTATCCCAATAGATTAATGATCGTACCTCGTTTGTTGCGGGCATTGGGTAAGGTGGATAGCTAAATAAATAATTCATTGCTTCTATTTTACTCTCTATACTTGTTGGTATAGGGTCTAATGGCTTTATTCGATGTAAGTGATTATTCAGAGGGTAATTAAAATATCGTCCAATTATCGCATCGCCATATTTTACAGCATGTGCGAAAATTTTAGCATCCTTATTTGGCAAGTTATGGTAAGCCCAAGAGCTTTTGTCTAATATGTCTGAAACATAATATAAGGTATCTTGGAATGATACATATACATAATTTTCATCACTAAATAATGCCATGCCTACATCATAAACACCAAATTCATGTTCTTTTGAATATTCATCGGGATACCACTCCTTAACTCTATGAAATTCCTTCGAGGCAAGATCTAATACATCTAAATATACTGCTGTTTTTTCTTTATTAGTAGTATTTATTTCGTTATGTACTAAGGCTAAATATCTCTTGCCTTTGCTCCATATTTCTGTATTAAATAAAAATGTTTGATTATTCTCATATTTATAGATAGTCTCCCAAATTTCTGTACTTTTATCTAATGTGTATCTTATTTCGCTTGTGCCATCAGTAATATTTGTGCAATGCACTATAAAGGAATTTGTATCGAGAGAATAAATATAATCTATCGCGCCAGCACTCGAATCAATCATAAAATTCAAAACGTTTAATTCTTTATCAAGAATATTTATATCATTATATATTTTATTGGGATCTAACCAAGGTATTTTACGAGGACCTCCGCAAACTATTAAATAATCATCATTTATATTTATCAAAGTCCTATTACTCATATATACTGAAACTTTATTAGGTAAAGTAGTAAATGATTCGCATGATTCATCAGTCATAAAGATTTCATTACTATTAATACCTGCACCAAAGAAATAAATTTTCTTATTTAAAGTATCATAATATCGTGCTTTAAATTTATTTTGTATAAAGATTAAATTATCTGTCTCATCTTCCAGTCGTTTAATCGTTGGTCTGAAAGTAATACCTCCATCTACACTTTTCCAAAGATATGGCAAATCTGAATATGCCTGTATAAGAATCTCATTATTATGTAACACAAGAGGAGTAGGACCAAGCTCAATATTACTAAAACCATAAGCGTCAGATCTTACTATAAGAGTACTATCTTGCAAATCCAATATCCTTATTGTCTTATCATTTCCTACTATGATTTGTTTATTCTTTACAACTGTAAAGTCTTTAAATTGTAAACCCCACCAAGACCCTCGTTGTGTGAAGGTAATACTATCTCTTAATCTATTGCTATATTTATCTAAATAATAAGCCTTATTATCATAAATATGATATACACCTTTGCCATTAGAAATCGTTTTTACATTTTCAATATCTTCAAAATTTTCAGTTTGGAAAAGATATGACTGCCACACACCTTTTACACTAGCAGCTACTATTCTAAAATAAAGATAATTATCATCTGATTCAATCCAATTACTAAATTTTGTAATTCTTGAAAATAATCCCGCTGATAGTACGGACAAAGTATCTACAAGGTTAAGGTTTTTATCATATCTAACAAAATATGCTGAATCTAACTCTAATACAAAATGCTCTTTAAAATATGCTATTGATCTATTAAAATCAGCAAGTTCACCCACTTCAGCTTCTTCACTTAAGTCAGAAGATACAAGTTCAGAGCTATGTTCGATTTCAAAATTATTATTTAATGTAAATATTCTATCCGCGGCACGTACAAAATAGCCGTCTGGATATTGAATTACAGCAAGAATAGAATCATCAAGTTTTTTTACTGTAATAGTGGTACTATCAGCAAGATTTGTAATACAGATATCACCTTTATTACCAAATGATAATAGCGTATTATTTTCTGCAAAAATATTAACTATATAATCTGAATTATTAACCTTTATTTGGCTCCAATTTTCACCCTCATCATTAGAGAGCATTGCATATCCCGTATTACCAAAAGCCACCACATTATTACCGAGCGTCTTTACCGTATGCAAATTATATATCATAGGAAATATTTCAAAATTATTAGAATATGCAAAATTAAATGATGAGAATATCAATAAAAAAAGTAATATATTTTTTTTCATGACTTTTCAACCTTAAATTATTATTAAAAATTTGTTATTTAACGAGGGCTTTAGCTTATTATTATTGAATTGAACTAAAGCCCTATTTATCAAAACATCAGACATATCTATCATGGATTACAAGGTGAATGATAAATAAAACATTCTGTTGGCTCATCGTATTCTGTTGGCTCAGGCACCATGTGAGCTTCTAAACCACAATTAATACTACCTACCATCGTAGGACCTGAAGTACGTGTTCCTTCAATTTTTTGCGTTTGTGGATTATAGCAATAAGTATATTTTTCTTCACACCAATTATCATAATCACAAGGGCGATAAACTATATGCTCTTCACCAAAATACAAAATCTTTTCAATATTAAAGCATAACCAATATCTAAAAGTATATTCTGGTCCCTGAGCAGGACAAGGATAAGGGATTGGGGCAAGACACAAATGCATTAATAAATAATTACTAGTCTTAATATGATTATTTATATAAGTTAAGACTTGCTGAGCATTCCATGTCTGTAAACAACCAGCACCTAATTTAATAAACTCCATAAGTATCACATCACCAGGGGCTGGTCCAACAGCACATTTAACACACATATTAATGGCATAGTTACACCCATTTACACTTATGGTATCAGTTCTGAGTGTATAACCTGGTGGCATTGCGCTATTACTTCTACATTAGAAAAATAGGCAAAGAGCATTATTACAATAGGCATCATAAGTTTCATAAACCTATTGTTAATAATATGTTTTATACTCTGTACTCTGTACTCATAGTAATTTGAATTATACATAATAAACTCGAAAATAATTAATAAAATTTCCCCAAAATATTGGGCTATATATTTCTTTTTTTAAAATTGCAATAATTATTATATAAGACAATTTAAAACAAAAAACATATCAAAAAAATGAGATATTTTTTATTTTTTATATAAAATTTCATATTATTATTTTTTATTAATCGTTTATTTATATAAAGAGAAGGCTTACCTTTAATTATACCAAAGATTTATAACTATAATAAATTAATTTAAATAAATAAATAAAAAATGCTTAAAATAAGTTAAAATTTCAATTTTATTTATAGAAAAAATCGCAAATTTTGCCCATTTATTAACATTTAGTAATAATTGCAAAATTCGTCATATTTCAATTATAAATTTTTCACTTAAATTGAAAAAATAATTTCATTATATATAATAAAAAATCATCTATATATATATTAATAAGTTATATTTAAAAAAAAGCCCGACTTAAAAATATATCGGGCTATCATAAAGGTATGAAATGCAAAATGAAAACTAATCAGAAATAATTTCTGACTTATGACTTAGATTAATACCAATGCGTTGATAAGTTGGTATATCAAAATTCTTTAATTGTTCTTCTCCTTTTGGGGCTCTATCAAAATTAAAAAATGTATCTGCTGCAGCACGTGTAAAATTATCAAAAGGATTATAAGATTTAATAACTGGTTTTTTAGTATTACTTATAATTCTTTCACGATGATTTGTAGTTTCGGCAACGACAGTTTCTTTAATAATTTTTTTACTTGATTCTTGTTCGTTCTGAAGTGGTAATTTTTGCTCTTGTACTACTTCTTTCTTATAGAATGAATCATCATTTTTTTTGAAACCAGTAGCAACAACGGTTACCATAATAGAATCTTCGAGTGATTCGTTTATTGTAACCCCATGAATTAAATTAGCTTCTTCGCCTGCTGATTTTTGCACAGCTTCTACAGCAGATGCAATCTCGTGCATAGTAAGCCCATTTCCTCCAGCAACATTAACAAGTACTCCTTTAGAACCCTTAATAGAAATACCGTCGAGTAGTGGAGAGTTTAAAGCATTTTGAGTAGCGACTATAGAGCGATTTTCGCCAGTAGCATAACCAATTCCCATAATGGCATCGCCCATTCCTTTCATAACAGCTTTAACGTCGGCAAAATCAACATTAACAGTACCGTGGCAAGAAATGATTTGAGAAATACCTTTTGTAGCATTATAAAGCACATCATCAACTTTACGAAATGCTTCTTGGAAACCCATTTTATTATCAATTATTTCTAAAAGTCTTTGATTTGGGATAACAATTAAAGCATCAACGGAATTGCGTAAAGCCTCGATACCGTCATAAGCAGAATTTAATCTTCTTTTACCTTCCCAATCAAAAGGTTTAGTAACAATGCCAACAACTAATGCTCCTATATCTTGAGCAGTTTTAGCAATTACAGCAGAGGCACCCGTACCTGTACCGCCGCCCATACCTGCAGTAACAAATACCATATCGCTATCTTTGAGAATATCTTTGATTTCTGCAATGCTTTCTTCGGCTGCGCCTTTGCCAACTTCGGGATTACCACCAGCACCAAGCCCTTTCGTAAGCTCTTTGCCTAATTGAATTTTGATTTTAGCAAGATTTTGGTCTAATGCTTGCTTATCAGTGTTTGCGGCTATGAAATCAATACCTTCGAGACCGTCTCTAATCATATTGTTAATAGCATTTCCGCCTCCGCCGCCAATTCCGATGACTTTTAATTTTGCACCTTCGGTAACAGTTGTAGCCATTCCAATTGCCATATTATTCCCCCCAATAATATTGAAAAATGTATTATATTATTTATAATTGTTTTAAAAAATCTTTTATCTTATTCAATGTTTTATTTTGTTTTTGTTCCTCTTTATTTATCACATGAGTATCAAATTTTGGACTTTTATATGTTGGTGGTTCAGGTGGTAATTTATAAGGAGCCTCTTTTTTATTTAAATCATCTTTTTGAATATCTTTTTGTTCGTACTTTTGAGAATTTTGAGTTTGTTCTTCTTTAATTGTATTTGAATTATTCTCATTAATACCGAACAGAGCAAGCCCAACAGCAGTAGAATAAATTGGGTTTTCTATTTCGGGAGCAAGCCCTGCGTAAGTTATTCCAGATGGAATTCCGATTCTAACAGGCAATCCCATTACGTCTTGTGCTAATTCATCAGTTCCTCTTAAAAGAGTAGTGCCTCCTGTAATAACTATGCCAGCTCCTAATTTATTCAAATAACCGGAATATTGTATTTCGCTTTTTATTATTTCAAAAATTTCTTGCATACGAGGTTGTAAAATTTGGCATAGTAAGTTTTTACTAATTTCGTGTGGTTTTCTTCCTTGAATACCTGGTATCATTATTATTTCGTCGTGTCTTATCGAAGGTTGATAAGTATGTCCGTATTCTTTTTTAACTTTTTCAGCGTTATTTAGAGTAATTCCGAGCCCTTGTTGTAAATCAGTAGTTACTTGATTACCAGCAATACCGAATACAGAGGTGTGTCTAATGATATTATCGCGGAAAATTGCAATATCTGTTGTACCGCCACCGATATCAACGAGAGCGACGCCAACTTCTTTTTCTTCATCAGACAAAATTGCTTGCGCACTTGCTAATGGTTCTAAAACTAATTTTTTAATTGTTAATCCAGCTCTATCTACGCAACGCGTAATATTTTGAATAGCTGTTGATAAACCCGTAATAATATGAACATTAGATTCGAGTCTTATTCCACTCATACCAACGGGGTCAACGATACCGTCTTGCCCATCAATAATAAAATCTTGTGGAATGACATGCAGAATGCGTCTATCAGCTGAAATATTGATTTTTCGCGATTCATCAAGTAAACGGTCCACATCACTTTGCGAAATTTCATTCGTAGGATTAGAAATAGTAATTATTCCGCGACTCAATATTGATTCGATATGGTCGCCTGCGATGCCAATAGTAACTTCGGAAATTTTAACACCTGATTGTTGCTCAGCTTGTTCGATAACGCTTCTAATTGCTTTTGTTGTTTTTTCGATATTAACAACGACACCTCGATTCAGACCTTCGCTTTCTGCAATACCGATACCTAAAATTTTTAAATTTTTAGTATCCTCATCAATTGATGCAACTAAAGCACAAATTTTACTTGTACCAATATCTAATCCGACAGTAATATTCTGTTTTTCTTTAATATTGGCTAACGTACTATCTTTAAACTCTGGCATTTATTTATAACCTTAAATATTTTTTATTTCATTTTTAAATAGATTTTCCAATTACTATTCTTTTTTCCCACCGTAAATCAATATAATCAATTTTAGCTAAATCATTTCCGCACAAACTCGAACCCATAAAAGTATAATATTTGGACAACTGTTCAGAAAGTGAAGATTTATCATCGAGAACAAGATGATAAGCATAATCCGAGCTAATAATTTCATAAGTATTTTTTCCACGACCAGGAAAAATCTCAGAAATTATATCCGAATATTCAGTTCCTTCATTTATTATTTTATTTAATAATTTTACAGTTGCTTCAAATTCATTAGTATTTTCATTTCCCCGCACTAATGGCAAATCTATATATTCGTCATTATGATAATATGGAAAAACAAATCCCGAATTATCGGTATATTTAATAATACCATCATTATCTATTGTAATTGCTATTGGCTTTCTTTCGCTTATAAAAATTTGAAATTCACCATTAAAAAGAGCATTAACATTTACATCAAAAACAAAATCATTTGTTTTAACTATTTTTATAATTTCGCTGCTATTTATATTTTTAATTTGTTTATTAATAATTGAATCACTAATTAATGGTAAAATATCTTCTTTTTGAGCCATATTATTGCCATAAATTGCAATTCTTTTGATAATTCTATTATCCAACCATTTATCAGAAATAAAAGATAAACCCCAAAATCCTATAAATAAGACAAATAATAATAAAATCATTCGAAGACGAGATTTATCTGACTCCTTAAAATTATTTTCTGTATTATCTTCTATAATATCAGAATCTATCATTTTACCTTTTTGAATATATTATTTTATCATTGCTGTTAATTTATAACGACAATGTAAGTACTATAAAAAACAATCTATTACAAATTATCTAAAAACTTTAATTCTTGTGGAAGACATTTCGAGGAGTATCTTCCAACTTTATGCTGTAAATTTACTTTTAAATTATAGCAAAGATAAAATCTTTTTACAATATAATCAAATTTTTTTGAGAAAAAATTCTTTTTTTTACTCATTTTTTTAATTTTTATTTTTGATTTAGCAAAAAAAATTTCAACAAAATTTATCAATAGTACTAATTAATAATTATTGTTTCTATTAATTTATTATTAGAAAAAATATTAAAATCAGTTTTATAATTAAGTTCGATTTTTCCTCTGTTTTTTATTCCAAGAGCCATAAATGGTTTATTAGTATAACAATTTATCGCCTCATCAAAAGAAATTTTTTGATTTTTAATAAATGGATAAATTAAAAATGGATTTTCTCTATTAACAAATGAATTTATACCCTCATCAACACTATATGTTTCGATAGGGAAATCAGAACCCGCAATTATCAATATATCATTATCAAGAAATGATTTCCAAGGATAAGCTGAGTTTATCATTCTTTCCAAACCTAATCTTGAAAATGCCATTTCCACATCGCTTGTAAAATGAATTGCTTGCACAGAAGCTATTACATTTAATTTTTTGTATCTTACCAAATCTTTTGGATTTACTATTTGAGAATGCTCAATTCTTAAATTAATTTTACTTTCTGGTTTTTTATTTCTAAATAATTCATATCCGTCGAGAACGGTGCGAACAGCATTGTCGCCAATAGCATGAATGGCAACATCTAAACCTAATTCATCTGCCGCTAAACAATTTTCTAAAATTTGATGTGGACTAATCAATAATAAACCTTTTTCACCAATTTTATCAGAATAATCTTCTAATAAAGCCGCTCCGTAAGAACCCAATGCGCCGTCAGCATATAATTTTATTCCTTGAATTTTAAAATTATTATTCGAAAAAGGTTGAATTTCACCATTTAATAGTTGATTATTCTGAGCACTCGCATATGCAAAAACTTTTGATTTTAGTAAATTGTTATTTGCTAAATTTTTATAAACCTCAATATGTTGGCGGCTTAAATCCATATCATGTAAAGTTGTGATACCGTTTTTTTCGCAAATATTTAACCCTAAAAGAATAAATTCTTTTATTTGTTCGTTTGTAAAATCTGGAATTTGGCTATTAACTAAATCCATTGCATTGTCAATTAAAATCCCCGTCGGCTCATTATTTTCATCTTTAAAAATATATCCACCATCGGGATTGGGAGTTAAATTATTTATTTCCGCAATTTTTAGTGCTACTGAATTACACCAAACTGAATGCCCATCATTTCGAGTTAATACAACGGGAATATTTGGAAAAAATGAATCTAAAACACGTTTATTAGGAAAAGATTTGTCTTGCCAAGTTTCATTATTCCAAGCGCGACCAACAATAAAATTACCACGCGAAAAATTATTTTTATAAGCAAGTATAGCAGTTTCTTCGGCACTTTTAGCAGAAGATAGGTCAAGCCCTGAGTTCATCATACCAAGACCCCAAACGTGGCAGTGTGAATCGCTATAGCTTGGTCTAATTTCTGCATTTTTGAAAATTCTTATATTGTTATCAATTTGCAGAATAATATCTTGGGAATTTTCAATTGAAATTATAATACCATTATTTACTATTATTTTTACGTTTTCCATTTTTTATAAAACTATTATTTTTAAAAACTGCTTGAACGGGACAAACTAACATACATTGCGACTCATCGTAATGACCTTTGCATTCAACACATTTTTTATTATCAATTTCGTAAATATCTACTCCTAAATGTATAGCACCCACAGGGCAGTGCTGGGCACATAATCCACAAATAATGCAATTTGAATCTATTTGATAAGACATTTATAACCTTTTTAAAACATTTATCTATTAATATTTTTCCAAAAAAAAGATATTTCAGAGTAATTTCTACTCTTCTTTTGCCAAAAATCTTTTTCATTATTGTTTTTGAAATATGATATAAAAATTGCAATTTTATTTAGAAGAGAAAATCTAAATTTTCTTGAAAAAATAAAAAAAGATTGAATAAATCTATTGCAATTCTTTTTTAAAAAAATAAAATTTGCATTTTCATTCATTAAAATAGATTTTAGATTAAAATTATTGTTTTCCGAATTGCTACCACCACGAATATGAGTTATCGTTGCTTTGGGATTAATTGTATTTTTATATCCATTTTTACTTACTCGGTAGCAAAAATCCGCTTCCTCGGAATAGAAAAAGTAATCCTCATCAAAACCATTTAATTTATGGAATAAATCTTTTCTAATAAGTAAAGCCGCACCATCAATATAATCTACTGAAAAATTTTTTGATTGAAAATATTCAAATTTCCTTTTCCATAAATTGAATTTTTCAATAAATGAAATTAAAAAAAATAATTCAAAAATTGCTAATTTAAAACTAGGATAATAGCCATAACTTCTTTGTGGAGACTTGTTTGGATAGAATTGTAAAAATCCAGCTACGCCAATATTATTATTTTCTATCAACATTTTTTCTATTAAATAAATTGAATTTTTATGAAATTCAACATCTGAATTTGTTACAAGAACATAACTGGAATTTGTGCTATTAACACCAATATTTACAGCTTTTGCATAACCTAAATTTGAATTATTTGCTATTAAATTTACTTGCGGAAATTTTTCTTTAATATATTCTAAAGAATTATCTGATGAATTATTATCAACTACAATTATATTAGAATCTTGATTATATGTATAAAAAATAGTTTCTATACATTTACAAGTAAGTTCGGGCGTATTATAATTGATAATTACAAAATCTATCATCGAAAATAATTAAATTAGAAAAACTAAATACAAAGTAACTATTTTTTTATCATTATATTTTAATATCAAAAAATATAATTGGTTTTTAATAAAAAAAAGACAATGCTAATTAAACGCACTGTCTTATCAAATAAAATTTAATCTTTTTTAATAAAATCAAATATTAGAAATTTATTTACCAACTTTTTGAAGTTCTACTTCAAATATTAAAACTGAGTTAGGTGGAATTGCATTTCCCATACCATTTTCACCATATCCGAGATCTGATGGAATGTATAAAATAATTTTTCCGCCTTCACCAATTAATTGCAAACCTTCAGTCCAGCCAGGAATAACACCATTTAATGGAAAAGTAGCGGGTTGATTACGCTCGTAACTGCTATCAAAAACAGAGTTATCAATCAATGTGCCTTTATAGTGAACAGTAACCTCATCGCTTGCTTTTGGCTTTTTAGAATTGCCCGGATTAATGATTTTATATTGTAAACCAGACGCTGTAACCTGAACTCCAGATTTTTTCTTATTTTCTTCTAAGAATTTTTTACCATCTGCTAAATTTTTTGGTGCCGCTTCTTTTAATTTTGCCATTTCTGCCTCTTGTCTTGCTTGCTCTTTTTCTTGAATTTGAGCAATTAAAGTTTGAATTACCATTTGACGAGCTTCTTCGTTCATTTTTACTTTGCTATTAATAGCATCGCTAATTCCCATAGCAATAGCGTCAATATTAGGTATAATGCTATCTTGGCTAAGTTGAGTTCCTAAATTAACGCCAAGTGCATAGGAGATTGAGTCCATAGTAGTAGTAAGTTTTACTTCTTTTGTAGAACCCATTTTCCCTTCTTTATCATTTGCACTACATGAATTAATAAAAAGCACTAATGATAATAGGGTAATTAAATATTTTGTCATAAAAAAAATCCAAATAAGTTAAAACAATAATTAATTCGACTAATTAAAAAATAAAAAACATAATTTCTGAAAAACTTTTTTAAATAATACGTTTATCAGAAAATTAAAAGTAATGATTTTTTTGTAAATAAAGAAAATAAGGATTATTATGCCAAAAATTATTGAAGGAATTTTTGATGGGCAAGATAAATCATTTGCTATCGTAGTCTCAAGATGGAATCAATTTATTGTTGGTAAAATGCTCGAAGGCTGTCTCGATGCACTAAAACGTAATCGCGCTGATGAATCACGTATTACTATTGCTTATTGCCCAGGAGCTTTCGAAATACCGCTTGTAGTTAAAAAATTTGCTGAATCAAAAAAATACGATGCTGTAATAGCACTCGGTGCGGTTATTCGCGGCTCGACTCCGCATTTTGATTATATCGCATCCGAAGTTGCAAAAGGAGTAGCGAAAGTAAATCTTGATACGGGCATTCCTTGTATTTTTGGTGTTTTAACAACTGATACTATCGAACAAGCTATCGAAAGAGCTGGCTCGAAATCCGGAAATAAAGGCTTTGAAGCGGCAGTTACTGCGATTGAAATGGCTTCTTTATTAAAGGCAATATAATTTTTCTTATAAAATATTGAATTGACTAATATATGAAATACACGAAAATTGGAATATTATTTTTAATATTCTTTTCTATCTATACATTTACGTTTTCTCAGATAAAATTAGAAGATTGGAAAGCACATACTTCGCTTGTTTATACTCAAGCAATAGAATTTGATAATAATGGAAAAATTTGGGTTGCGACATCGGGCGGAGTATATTCTGTAAATATTGATGGTTCGGGTATTACAACTTATCACAATATTAAACAAATGCTTGATATTGATATTAGTTCAATTAAATTTAACCCTAAAACTGAAGAAATATATTTCGGTAGCAAAAATGGTTATATTGAAATTCTCGACAAAAATGGGAATTGGTCTCATATTACTGATATTATTAATCAAAATTTTTCAGACCCGATAATTAATGATATTGCTTTTTATGGCAATAAAGCTTTTTTTGGAGGAGGTTTCGGGCTTGCTGTTTTTGACACTAAAAAGAAAGTATTTGACGAGACAGTACGTAGATTTGCAACTTTTAATGTAAATTTACCTGTAAATAAAATAATTATCGAAAATGATGATATTTGGATTGCAACTAAATCTGGCGTCGCTAAAGCAAATTTGAATACAATTCTTTCAAACCCATCTAATTGGACGGCATATCCAGCAAAAGAAGGATTATTTGAAACAAATATAAAAGATATTGCTATCAATAACGATGGAGTTTGCTATGCTTTGTCAGATAAATTTATTACAAAATTAGTAAATGGAAAATTTGAAGAATATAAACAGAGTGCTGATTTTTACACTTCGCTAATTTATACAAATTTTACGGGTTTAATATATTCAAATTTGTTTGGAATACTCGATTCTAACGATAGAAATATAAATATCCCTCACCCCGACTATATTTATGGAGTTAAAGTATTTGAATATTCTGGGGAATTATTATACATAATCAAATATCAAAAAAATGGAATTGGAATATTTTATAAAGATAATTATATAAATATTATCCCAAATTCACCATTGTCAAATATTGCTCGCGATATGGATATTGACAACTATGGTAATTTATGGATAGCCACTGATGAAGACCCAAATGGACGTGGTTTCTCTAAATTTGATGGCACAAATTGGAAAAATTTTACAGTTAAAGAATATCCAATTTTAGAAAGTGATAATTATCATAAAATTACAGTTGCAAAAGATGGAAGAATTTTAGTTAGTAACTATGGAAAAGGACTACTCGTACTAGAACCCAAAAATAATGATTATGACTTTAAACATTTTGATAGGTCTAATTCCGAATTATTAGGTTTGAGCGGTGCAAACGATTATATAGTATGCGGAAAGCCAAGAATTGATTCAAAAAGTAATATTTGGGTGCCAATTTTAGGAAATCAATCTTTAGGACCTGTATTAGTTGCATTTGACAAAGATTATCATTCTTATGCTTTTCAAAATTCTCGTAATCCAAATAAACGATTTTTCTCTTCATTAGCGATTGACCATAATAGCACAAAATGGGTTGGTGGTAGTAGGGTAGAAGGAATTGGAATGTTCTATATGAACGAAAAAGGTAATTTGGATAATTCTAATGGTGTGTATAGTGGTTTTCTTACTCAAAATGATTATCCCAATATGCCCGATAATACTCATAGCTCAATAGAAGTTGATAAAAATGGATATGTTTGGATAGGTACGCCACGTGGTTTAGCGCTTATAACAAATCCAAGTAGTGCTTTGCAGAATAGTCCTTCGATTAACGTCAGAAATCTAAATCGAGTAATTGGCGAACAAAATATTAATTATATAATGATTGATGCCCAGAATAATAAATGGTTAGCTACTAATAGCGGAGTTTGGATAGTAAACTTCGACGGCTCTGATACTATTGGTGTAATTAACAAAAATAATTCGTATTTACCTACAAATGAAATTCTTTCTCTTGCCAATAATCCAACGACGGGACAAATTTATTTTGGTACAAAATATGGTATTTATGAAGCAAAAAGTTTGTTTGTAAGCCCTTCGGCAAATTATGAAATAAAATGCTATCCACAGCCCTTTAATGTTAAAAAAGATAAAGAAATGATTATCGAAGGTCTTGAAGAGTATTCAGATATACGTATTGTTACCTTATCTGGAACACTTGTAAAACAGTTTTTTACAAATAGCGATAAAGCGCTTTGGAATGGCTTAGACACAGATGGTAATATTGTTCCAACAGGAATATATTTAATGCTTGCAAGTTCTTCGACAAGTAAAAATTCAGCAGTCCAAAAAATAGCAGTGATTAATGATTAGAGTTTGTAGAGTTTAGCCCATTATATTCTTCATATAAATCGAGCAATTCTCTTAAAATCATCGAAGTAGCTCCCCATAAAATTGCTGGTTTGTTCACATTCCAATACGGAACTTCTACTTCTTTTCCATCGAGAATTTGCTGTTTAGAATGACAATTTTGACTTATAAGAAAATAATTTAGCGGCATTGTAAAACAATCCTCAACTTCGTTGTGATTTATTCTAAATTCAGGTAAATCATTGATAACTCCTACAAAAGAATGAATTATATTATTTGACGGAGGAACATATAAATTACTTAAAGAGCCTATTAAATTTATTTTTTCGGGCTGAATACCAATTTCTTCATAAGTTTCACGTAAGGAAGCCTTGTCTGGCTTCTCATTTTTTTCGATTCTCCCACCCGGAAAACTAATTTGCCCACTATGACTTTTTAATTTATTACTTCTTAATGTTAATATAATATCTAAATCGTTATTGTTAATTATCAATGGAATTAAAACGGCATTATGTTTTGCATTTGATTTAGGAGTTAGATCTCTGAAACTTTTTTCTAATATCTTTGGGGTCATTTTTAAATGAGAATTAAGCCCTGGTAATTGAGATTTTAAACGAGTTTTGAGAAAGTCAATAAAAGAATTCATTTTATTTGTAAAATTTTCATAAAAAATAGATATTTTTAAACAATTATAAATATTAAATATTATATTTGTTTTTGGTAATTGTATATGATTTATTTTATATCAGACGTACATCTTGGCATTTTAGATAGAAAAAATGATAAATTAAGAGAAGATATATTTATTCAGCTACTTGATAAAATATCGCTTAATGCAGAAAAAATTTATCTTGTTGGAGATATTTTTGATTATTGGTTTGATTATAAAACTGTAATACCTAAATATTTTTATCGCACATTATCAAAATTATATTATGTAAATAATAATATTTGTAAAATAGAATTTATAATTGGAAATCACGATTTCGGGCATTATAATTTTTTTGAAACTGAATTAAATATACCTGTTTTTAATGACGATATAATTAGAATACATAATAATAAAAAATTTTATATATCCCATGGTGATGGTAAAAATCCAAATGATAAAGGATATTTAATGTTAAAAAAAATTATGAGAAATAAATTTTCTCTATGGCTTTATTTGAAATTGCATCCAAATTTTGGAATATATTTAGCTTCAGGGAGTTCACGAAAAAGTAGAAAATATACTTCTCAAAAGCATTATGGTGATACTGATTCAATGTATGAATTTGCTAAATTAAAAATTGATGAAGGATTTGATTATGTCGTTATGGGGCATCGCCACCTTGCAATTTCGAAAGAGTATAAAAATGGAAAATATTTAAATATTGGCGAATGGCTTGTTTCGCCAACGATTGCCGCTTATGATAATAATGATATTTATCATATTAACGTCTATAAATTTTTAAATTTAAAAGATTAATGATTAGGAGTTATTCTTGGCTGAAAATTCAATAATAATTGGAAATCAATTTATTAGTAATCTAATTAATGATTCACTAAATAATTTGTCGCGAGGAAATGGGAGTATATTATTGATTTCTGGCGAATCAGGTTTTGGAAAAACTCATATTCTAAATTATATTTATGATAAATATAAACAAAAATCAAACTATAAAACTGTAATAACAGAAACTCAATCACCAATAGGCAATTTTAATCTTGGAAATCTTCAGCCATTGTTTTCATTTTCAAAAGCAATTGAAAAAATTTTACAGGGGCAAGAAATAACACCAGAAAAAAGATTTGCTAAAAATCTTAGTTTAACAGTGCTTGCATCTATTCCAGTTATTGATAGCGTATTTTATGCTGTGAAAGAAATAAGTAAAGATTGGAAACAGTTTAAACAAGAAAAATCAAATGAAAAAATTAAAAATTCTAATGCAGTAATTAATGATTATTATGATACTTTGGTATCATTATCACATCAAGTTCCCTTATTTATATTAATAGATGATATACATTGGGCAGATCCAATGTCGGTCGAGTTGTTATCTGTTTTAGCTGAAAATATAAGCGAACATCCAATATTTATAATGATTTCTTATAAAAAAAGCAATCTTGAAACTAATAATTTGCCGTTTAATACATTTACATATAAATATAAATCTACAAAAGGTATTAATTTTGTAGATATCGAGACTTTAACACTTGCTCAAATTTCTGAACTATCATCAAACTATTTTGATAATTACAAGCAAAATATTGAATTTGAAAAATGGATTTACGAAAAATCTCTCGGAGTGCCGGGTATTGCAAACGAATATTTAAAGTATTTTAGTAAATATTCACCATTTGATTCAAAAGGTGAGCTTGCTACAAATTTTGAAGGAAATGAGTTTTTACCTTCAAGCCTTCAGTCAGTTTTTTCTCAACATATTGATATTTTAAGCGAAGAAGAAAGAAATATTTTAGCAGTATGTAGTGCCGAAGGCGTAGAATTTTCTGCATTGATAGTTTCTCAATTAATGAATGTAGATTTACTTACTTGTATTAAAAAACTTAAACAATTACAGACTAAAACAGGCATTATAAAAAGCTTGGGTGCAAGAACAAAATATGGTGTAAAAACTACTATTTATAAATTTACTCAACAATTCTATCATAGTTATTTTGAAAATTCATTAGAATATGAAGAATATGCTGCTCTGCACACACAAATTACAAATTTACTTAAAGAAAAATATGAAAAAAGCAATAATGAGATTTTAAAAGAGGAAATTGCACCATATTTAGTAGCTCATAGTATGGCGTCGGGAGATGAAGAAACAGCTAAATCAATGCTTTTAGCTACTGCACAATATGCCGAAAAATATGGAAATAATGAAATTATTCAAAACGCATATAATCAATTTTCTATTTATAATCAACAAAACGAAAATGATAACCTTCGCCAAATCGAATTTTTGGAATTAATTGAAGGAACAGAAAGTTTAGGGGATGATCTTTTCGAACCTCATTTTACATCTGAAAACTCTTATGATACTGAATTTACTAAAGGATTCGTAAGCGAAATTTTTGATTTTAAATTATACCGAAAATCTATTGAGAATGATATAATTAATGATAAATTAGATTCAGCTATTTCTAAATCAATACATATACTCGAAAAATATGAATCTTCAATGAATGAAATTGAAAAATTACAAATAAACTTACTATTAACGAAATCATATATTGAAACATCGAATTTTATTGAAGCTGAAAAAATTGTTAATTATCTCGAAAATTCAATAGACAATTTTAATAACGAACAACTTAAATGCCTGATTTATAATATTAGTGCTCAATATTATTTGCATATAGAAAACTTGCCCAAAGCATATTATTCATTAGATAAAGCAACAAATTTACTAAATTATTTGCCTTATGAACTAAGATTATTAACATTAGCAAATATTGGTATTTTAAAGAAAAAAACTAATAATGAAAAGTCACGCGAATATTTAATTTCTGCAAAAAATTTAAGTAACTATCTAAATTTCAATAAATTATATAATGATTTTAATGATATGCTTTAAATTCATAAATATTGAATAAAAAAAAGCCCGAAATTTTCATTCGGGCTTTTAGATTTTCTTATTATTAAGAAAGATTATTTATTTATTATGAGTTTTTCATAATTGGATTTATATGGTCCAGCAGTCATCTCAATAAAATACATTCCACTTGATAAGTT
>JARKQC010000376.1 GCA_029974985.1 Bacteroidota bacterium
TTAATTTCGGCATATGTACCCGGTTCTTGATTCCCAAAATTGTTAGCTGGAAATGCCACTATAACAAAATTTTTATCTTTGTATCTATCATATAATTTTTGAAGTTCCTCGTATTGAGGAGTATAACCACATTTAGATGCAACGTTAACGATCATAACCTTTTTACCTTTCAGCGAAGACGTACTAAAAGATTTTCCGTTTATATCTGTTACGGTAAAATCGTAGAACGATTTTTGATTTTGTTGAGCATTCAAATTCAATGCCAAAGCAAAAAAGAGAGAAGCAAAAACTATTTTTTTCATTGTATATTTTTTAATTCGATGTAATTAGAACGAAAAAGTTGATGATTAGTTCATTGTTAAGACATTTTTATGGGAACTTTTTTAAGTCTATAATTTTGTTTTTAGTATATCAGATAAACTATTATTCGATTTTTTATATAACTCAACCGAAATAGTACAGTGTTATTTAACGATACTGAGAGGAATAATATCTACAGTTTTATTTTGCGTTATATTCGTACGTATTTGCTCGATATTAGTTTTTATACCTGTTTGAACTTGTCTTTAAAGAAAAAAGCATAAAAAAAGATTTTCTCATGGTTTACAATTGTATCTAATTCAACAAATATACATTTACATACAAAGATCCACCAATACAAAAGTAAACAAAATTGATTTTTCCATAGTTTTTTCTCAGATATATATTTAATATACAATATGAAATTCATTTTAATAAATTCCCGGATGCGTATCGTTAACATCTTAATAAAATTAATACTATCATAATTCAATATACTTAAAATCAATATATAATATCTATTTTATGAACTTATAAATGAGAATTTTCCATTGATTGGAGTAAATATTAATTGAAAAAGTTAAATTCGGAATTTTACGATGTAATAATGTAAATAATATCAGTAATATAATTTGATTATATAAATAATAAATTAAGAAAATTAATTCTTAATTTATTGATGAAAATTTAACATACATACATTTGTTGCGTTCTTGAATATTTTTGTAATTTACAAATATATTCAAATAAACATT
>JARKQC010000050.1 GCA_029974985.1 Bacteroidota bacterium
CATTTCCAATACAAGGCTAAATAAGATAAAAGACGTAGAACAACTGCTTCGACCTGACATTGCTATTGTCACGAAACTTGCTAGTCGCTTCGCTCGGCAAGTTTCGCGCCAATATACGCAATGCAGGTCAAGCAAATGTTATACGGACGCCGGACGATCCGGCGCTGAAAGGAGAATAGAGAATGAAAAGGCTTTTTTGTTTATTACCACTCTTACTAATAATTTATATGGAAAACTGTTTTGCCCAAAATACAGATTTAAAGTACTATTCTTCGATTCTAGATGGCGATTATGATAATAATTTCGAAGGAGTTGCAGCTGCAATTTTCTTAGGCGATTCAACTGAAGTTGATGATGAAATGATAGAAGAATTTAAGAATAAATTTCCTGAAGATATACGAAATATCTCGAAACTAACAAGAAACAATTTATGGTTATGCAGAAAAGCTTTAAATGAATGGGATTATAAGAAAGGAGAATACTATCTAGTAATATGTGCAGATAATGCTTACGCAACAGAAGTAATTTTTCTTTTGGTAACAATTACTGGAAAAGATGATTTTACATGGTGGGGAAAGGTAATAACAGAAAAAGATTTTGCTTTCTTTGAAAACATGTCCGATAAACCAGAATAAATGAGCATATTATTAGTAATTTTAATCGTAATTATTGTAATTATATTTAGAGTTAACTCTTTAAAGATTAAAGGTTCTGTTGGAGAGTTCAAAGTAAGTACAATATTAAGTTTTCTTAATTTTGAATGTATTTCTTTGCACGACATGATGATAAGGAATTCAAAAGGAGCAACTTCCCAAATTGATCACTTAGTTTTATCGGAATACGGAATTTTTGTAATAGAAACAAAAAATTATAAAGGATGGATTTTTGGAAATGAAAAATCAGAATACTGGACACAGGTTCTTTTCAAAGAAAAGCATAAGTTTAGAAATCCAGTTAAACAAAATTGGAGTCATATTTATGCGCTAAAAGATATTTTATTTGAATATAAGAAAATAAGGTATTATCCAATTGTTGTTTTTTCCGGAAATGCAACATTGAAAGATATAGAATCGTCAGTTCCTGTAATTTATGAATCTGCATTAAATCAAATAATTAGAAATTACAGCACAGAAAAATGCTTAACAAATGAAGAAGTTCTACAAATTAAGACTTTACTAGAATCAAGAAAAATAACAGAGAAAGGTGCTAAAAAAGAGCATGTAGAAGAAATTCATCAAAGTATTTTTGAAAAACAACTAAAAAAGGAAAGCTTAATTTGTCCGAGATGTAATTCGGAATTGATATTAAGAGAAGGAGAATATGGTAAATTTTATGGATGCTCAAATTATCCAAATTGTAGATTTACCATGAAGTATTAGAAAAATAAACGTATAACAATCGCTTCAACCTGATTCGGCGGGACAAGCCCGCCTCACAGGTTAAGCGAATGTTCTGCGGACCCTGCAGGCGCAATAAGAAAATTGATAAACCTGTAGTAAAAGTGTAGTTTTATATATACATTCATCAATATATAGCCCAAAAATATAAAGATTTTCTTATATTTTTATATATATTGACAAATTAATAGTATTGTATTACTTTTAGTATTACAGGAAGCAATATATGACTACAGTTCGGTTACCTATTGAAATTGAACAAAAATTAGAAGCCATTTCTCAAGAAAAACATAAATCTAAATCAGAAATAATTAAAGAAGCGCTCGAGAAACTATTTTATTCTGAAGAATCACAGAAGAATTCATATGAACTTGGAATTGAGTTTTTTGGTAAATTTGGAAGTGGCGAAGGAAATCTTTCAGTTACTTACAAAGAAAAAATAAAGGATAAAATACATGCTAAACGACGTACTCATTGATGCTGGTCCTTTAATTGCTTTATTTGATAAAGACGATAATTATCATGAAAAAATAAAGGAATTCATAAAAAATAAAGATTATAAATTGCACACTACGACAGCTGTAATAACTGAAGTATTACATATGCTTGATTTTAATGTAAAGGTACAAATTAACTTTCTTGAATGGATAATGCTTGGTGGTATTTTGCTATATGAAATAAAACAAACTGATTTAGGAAAAATAATTGAATTAACTAAAAAATATAGTGACCGTCCTATGGATTTTGCAGACGCAACACTCGTTTTAGCTGCAGAACAATCTGGAATAAAAAAAATAATTAGCATAGATTCAGATTTTGATGTTTACCGATTACCTGGAAAAGTTAGAATAGAAAATATATTTCGAAATATATAAGACGCAGAACAACTGCTTTAAGCAGATTCGCCTATTGTCACGGTTCTTGCTTATGCAAGAACGCGCGCCAATGACGGCTCACTGCTTAAGCAAATGTTAGACGGACGCGCTTCGCGCGCAATAAAGGAGAAGAAATGAATTACACGGATCGCATTTTCCCGACAAATAAAGGATTAACAACCTATATTGAAGAATTAATAAATAAAAATTATCAAATTCCAACATTTCAAA
>JARKQC010000056.1 GCA_029974985.1 Bacteroidota bacterium
ATTTCTTGGCATCCGGACTATTAAGCACTTTAGACATCCTACTGTCCATTATCATCGGTTTTGCAGTGATGTATGTACCAACACTGATACAGATGAGGAGAAATGGGAAAATATAGAAAAACTACTTAAATTTTTTTTTAATCTAGAATAGTTATTAGAATAATTTAGCTCATATATTTAATAATATCTATAGAATAATATTTTTATTAGATTTTAATCTTAGGGTGGTTCGTTATGGATAAAGATGAATTTGTAGAAAAAATAACTAAAGACCAAGAAAATGTTATTCACATTGAATTTGATGAAGATAAAGTTGATATTGTATATGATGTAACTGATCCTGATACCAGTGAATATGATCCTTTAGTGGTTATTGATACAGCAAATATAGCATATGAACATAAGATAAACGGTAAATTAATTAGTTTGAATTTCTTTGAGGATGAAAATCTAAGATGTGCACGTATGCGTTTAAAGAATGAAATTATGGATGATTTGGTTTTATAATAATTTTATCTTTTGACATCAAAAAAATAGGAGCCCAGATAGTCTCATTTCAAATAGCGATACTGACCAAATCATAATAAGAATATTGCCTACTAACCCACTGGCAAATATGAAATCAAACCGTTATTTCTTTAGTTTCAAAATGTGAAGGGTGGTTTAGACTTAGTCTTAACCTTTTAACCCCGCACAGTCATATATATGATTATTCATTCTATATAATAATTATGATAAAATTTGATTCTCTAATATAATCACCTTTTCGTTAACATCGACAAAAATGAGGACAACATTATTGCAATAATACCCCCAACAATGAAACCTATGTAAGTTTGCCAATTGACAAATAATGGTATTATAATCATTATTAATCCAATCAGGATTAATAACCTTGACCTCTTTACCCCATATCCACTTATGATCCACCAAATACTATACCTAATCCACTTATGTTTATTTTTATAAGCATATATTTCCCTATTCATTTCCATCTCATTAAAATAAAACTGATTTGCTTTATCAAGCTCATCTTGATCTTTTAACCAATTTTCAATCTTTTTATAAGTTTTTGCAATCATCTCAGCATCTTTTATTATTTGAGAGAAAACTGGAAATTTAGTATATTCCTGGAATTTAATGTATCCGGAAAATAGAATAGAATTGTTTATAATTTTTAATTCTTTAATTAGATTTTGCTTCTTTTCTTTATATTCTCTATCCTCAATTATTCTATCTGGCAATTTAGAAAATTTAAATTCACATCTACTAAAATCTGAGTCTTTAAATCGTATATTTTCCAAATTACAACCGTCAAAAATCACTTTATTTGAAGGAGAAGAAGATGCACGGTTAAAATTAATCTCTTCTTTAAAAATAGTGTTTTTAAAATTAGTCATTCCTTTAAAACCAATACTTTGAAAGTTAGCATTTTTAACAAATTTGGTTCCATAAAATGTAGTTATTTTATAAAACCTAGATCCCCTAAAAACAACTTTCCCATTAAAAATAGACTTAGAAAAATTAGCTTTTCCTCTAATACAAACATTTTCGAATTTTAAAGTTTCATAAATTTTAACTTTCTTAAATTTAAAATTACCGAAGAATTTAGATCCCGAAAGATCGAGAGATTCTTTAAATAAACTCCCTTTAAATGATGAATTTCGTCTAATTTCCAAGTTCTTAAACTTTGCAATCTTTTGTACCTCAAATTTGTGTGTCCCCCATGAATTAAAATAGGCATTTTCGTTTACTTCAAGATTAGAAAAATTTGCGGCTCCATCGATTTTCGTATTTTGAAAATTTAAAGTATGCTGAATAATTAAATCACTAATAATAATATTTCCTTTTACTGTTGCTAAAGAAAAATTTAACCCTTCTACTTTCCCTTTATTTCCTTTAGACTTACCATTAAAAATAAAATCCCCATTAATAGTTGCATCAAAAAAATTTAAAAGCACTTTCTGGTTAATTTCTCTGTCAGAAAGATCAATTTCATTTAATATACAACCTTCAAAATCATAATCAGCTGATGATAACTTTTTGTCAATCTCTATTTCCAGCTTTTTTTCATTTTTAGGAAAATCAGCATGAAATATACAAAAATCATTATCTTCTAAAGCATTTTCTTTACATCTTTTATTAGGAGTATATATGAATTCATATTTGCATTTCTTCATAAAACCCACAAAACCAAACTTAATCTTAATGTTTATATTTTAAAGTAATAACAAATAAATCTGTCCTTAATATAAAATTATTTTTATACATTTTTTAACGTTCAAATATATCCCAATAATTGTTAGAAACGAATTCTAATTGACATTAAATGCTTCATTTACATGATCATCTAAAGTTACACCATCTCACTTCGCGAAACATTACAATCTCAAAGTAAAGAATTGCCTGCGTAATAACTCACTGGTTCACTGTAGTTTACCCTTTTTCCCTGAGCACCCTCTCAGAGTATGCAATCTGTCCGGTGCTGGGTTTCTCCACTAATTTAAGGTGCTAATTTTGCTTCATTAATATGCTTCTAAAATTGAATTCACAAATGTTAGTTAGTACATAAGAACATTTAAATATCATTAGGATGTTATTATAATCAAGTAAAAAATGAGGTGATAAATATGGATATGAAGAAAATGCACATGGAAAAGGAATTATGGCCAAAATTTCCTTGGCCTGATCCCGGAGATCCTGTACCCCCATGGATAATGAGGTTATTGGATGAAAAACAAATAAGGATTATAGCTCAACGTGCATTGGATTTACAGATTCAAAGAATGACAGAAGCCCAAAAAACACTAGAAATGGTAAATGAAATGTTAGGATAAATTGAACGCACTATTATAACCAATGAGATTCATTATCTCATTGGATTTTTTTTGAAATAAAAATATGAACAAAACAAATAGCAAACTTGATGTTCTTCTGGTAGGTTATGAGGAAGAAGAAAATCTTGGAATCCGTTCTGTAGCTGCTTTTCTTAACCATAATGGAGTTAAAACGGATGTAGAACCCTATTTAGATAATTTTAAGGATAATATACTTCAACGAATTTTAGAAGATCAGCCTGCTATTGTTGGGTTTTCTTTAATGTTTCAGAGGATGCTTCCTGATTTTGCAAATTTAATTAAATATCTAAGAGAAAATGAAGTGAAATCACATTTTACTATAGGTGGTCATTATCCCACCATAGAATATAAAGGCACTTTGGAAGCCATACCACAAATAAATACCGTAATACGTCATGAAGGTGAAGAAACCTTTTTAGAGTTATATAAATTTTTAAATGATCCTGATTTATGGTTTAAAATTAAAGGTATGGCATTTAGAAACGGGAAAGAGTTAAAAGCTACACCTCCGAGACCTCTTATTAAAAATTTAGATTCTTTGCCTTTTATTATGAGGAATAAAGAACCTGAAAAATATCGAGGATTAGGGGTAGGTTCCATATTAGCAAGCAGGGGATGCTATTACAATTGTAGCTTTTGTAGTGTGCATAAATTTTATAAAGATGCTCCTGGTTCCAAAAAAAGAAGCCGTACCCCACTTAATGTAGTTTTAGAGATGGAAAACCTCTATAAAAAAGGTGTTAAAATCTTCAGTTTTAAAGATGAAGATCTGGGAACAAAAACCACTGAACAAAAAGAATGGATTAAAAATTTTGCCTATGAACTAAGGAAAAGAGATTTTGCTAGTAAAATTCTTTGGAGAATTTCATGTCGCGTGGATGAGGTTAATAAAAATTTATTATTAGAATTAAAAAATGTAGGTTTAAGTTTTGTATATCTTGGAATTGAATCTGGTAACAAGACAGGGTTAAATGTATTTAACAAACATTACCAACCTGAAGATATTTATAGGGCCTTAAATACTCTAGATGAGATATCCATGGATTTTGAATATGGATTCATGCTTTTCGAACCTGATTGCACTTTTGATACTATAATGAAGGATATTGATTTCTTGAAGATCCTTTGTAAGAATGGAAAAGTACCTGTACATTTCACTAAAATGTTTCCTTATGTTGGAACGTCCTTATTCTTACAACTTAAAAAAGAGGGAAGACTAATAGGTCCCCCTGAATCTCCTGATTACAGATACCTTGATAAAAGAATAGAATTATTGGAAACTTTCTTTTCACAAGTTTTATACAATACATTATTTGAAAAAAATGGTGTGACTAATCTACTACAAAAGGCTAAATTCGATTCTGTAGTTTTAAAGAAATTTTATTCAAATTTATATGATGTAAAATCATATTCAGAATCTGTTAGAGATTTAATCATAATATATAATGATTCTGTTCTTAATATCATGTATAAAGCCGTGAACTTCATGAAAAATAAAGAATATGCTGATATTCTTTATAATTGGGATATACTCGAAATTTTGGTCCATGATATGTTAAATACTGAAATGAATATTAAAAATGAACTAGAAACTTTAAAACCAGTTTAAGATATTTTCATCATAAAACATATTATAAAGGCCCCCAACCTCAAAAATACATGAAATTAGTTCAATTATGGGGAAGTTTTGATGGATTTACTCATAGAAAATGATACGTATGGTAGATGTTATTGACAGCGGAATCCACATCTCTTTTCATAACTGTTTTCCTACCAGAGTGTTTAGCTAACCTAATCGCGTCTGTAGCAATTTCTAAGCCTTTATCTTCTAAAATTTTAGCTAAAGCTACTTTCGCATCTTTACTTATTCTGGGAGCACCGGCATTTTTTATTATTCTTCCAACCGGAGCAATAGGTAATTCCAGGATAAATACCACCCCCTTATTCTAAGATAATTTAAAAATATTCATTATTTTCCTTATTTAGTGAATTTTTCATTTATTCATCGTGTTTTTTAAATATTCTATCACTAACAAGTAGATCATTAATATGATATATCTTTAATGATGGTATAATAAACAAAAGTAAAATGTTTGCACCGATGAATTTAAAAAAAAGAATATTGATTTAAAAAAATCAGATAATGAAAATTACTGTATTCTATCACTAATTGGATATTTAACAAATTATATAAGAAATATATTGTTTGCAACTTACTTACCTAGATAGTTTTTTATATTTAGCCCGTATTGAAAATAATAAAAAAATATTTTTGGAGTAGTCGGTACAATGGACAGGATATGGGGTTACTGGGCGGCTTTGACCGTTGCTTTACTTTTTGGAGTGTGGTTCACTCTGGATAAAATCCTATTAGGCAACCTCCACCCCTTTGCACTGGCAACTCTAACTTACCTGATTGCCAGTGCAACTCTTTTAGCTATCAGTTTCTCCCCCCTGCACCCGAAAGTACTGCGCATACTTCATGGTAGCACCAATGTTGAGAAATCCATCACTAGAAAAGAATATGCTATTCTGTTTTTAACGGCGATATTTGGTGCTGTTATAGCGCCTGGTCTTTCTCTTTACGGTTTGAAACAAATAACTGCTGTGAATGCTGCTTTACTTTCCAATACAGAGATGTTTTTCATAATAATAATTGGGATAATTTTTTTAAAGGAAAATGTGAAAAGATACGATTTTTTGGCTTTCCTATTTATTATTCTGGGCACTATTTCTTTAAGCACCAACAACTTCCAGGACTTAAACCTAAACCCCAACTTATATGGAAATCTCTTTGTAATAGGGGCTGCATTTTTCTGGAGTTTAGATACCAGTCTCAGTAAATTCCTGAGCAAAAAGAGGGATATTGTCTTTATAACCGGAATTAAATGTGCAATTGGTGGAGTTATACTATTAATTATATCACTATACCTGGGTTTGAACTTCACACTACCTTTAAATCAGTTACCACTTCTGCTTATGGTAAGCATTGGGTGTTTAAGTCTTTCCCTGGTTTTAATCTACTTCGCCATCCGGGAAATTGGCTCAACCCGAACTGGATCAATTTATGCTCTCAGCTCATTATTCGGTGC
>JARKQC010000057.1 GCA_029974985.1 Bacteroidota bacterium
ATTTCTTGGCATCCGGACTATTAAGCACTTTAGACATCCTACTGTCCATTATCATCGGTTTTGCAGTGATGTATGTACCAACACTGATACAGATGAGGAGAAATGGGAAAATATAGAAAAACTACTTAAATTTTTTTTTAAATCTAATTGGTTCTATAATCTAATAAAAATTGATTTTGCCTGCGTACTAATTCACTGGTTCGTTGTAGATTACCTTCCCCTCTCCGAGCAATTCAAAAGCAGCAGTCTGTCCGGTGCTGGGTTTCTCCTATTCATTGAAGGTTCAATCTGTGTCTCGTAAGAGGTCCTTAGACACCATATGAGAGGGATTATTTATTTTTAGAATATTAATTTATTCAAAAAAACAATGCCAAAAGTGAACTAAAAATTATTTATTTATTATCTCTTGTACTCTACCTACTCGTCCATCTTCCAGTCTTACTTTAATTCCATGCGGATGATGTGATGAGCTTGTTAATATATCTTTAACTATTCTAAGGTCGTTTTCCTGTGCGCTGATCTTTCTTTAATATTATATAAAATCTTGAACGCTGTTTAATATCATTCCTGTGTGCCCGTTCATAAATGAAATCTCTAAAAACTTTTGTTTAGACTTTTCATCATTTATTTTCGATAACGCAATAATGTATACAGAGCAATATATAAATATGTATAAGCATATAAGATATGTAGAAACATATCATTATTTATGGGAGTGGTTACTATGAGTTCAGAGAAGGTTAGAACTACTTTAAACATTGAGAAAGATTTAATGAAAGCTATTAAATTAGCTGCAACTGAGGAAGAAAAAAAACTCAGACAGAAATTATTAACGAAGCTCTTAAAAAAGAATTTATTGAACATTCAAAAACCTGAAAATAAAGTTAGACAGCCATTATCTCTGGTAGCAGGACTTTTTAAAGCAAAAGAATCATTTGATAATGTTTAAACTAGTAAAAAAAATAGAAGACAGTGCTGACCATTGATATTTTTAGACAGTAGCATATAATAGGCTTATTTGTAGAAAATGACCAGTGGCATGACGATGCTTTAAAGTTATCCCAGTATGTTGACACCAAAGATGAATTATTCATTTCAAATCTAGCTTTAAGCGAAACAATAACTGTAATAAAACAAAAAAATAGGTGTTGAAGCCTGTAAATTCGTTTTTAACTATATCATGGATAACTTTACCATAATAACTGAAACAA
>JARKQC010000102.1 GCA_029974985.1 Bacteroidota bacterium
TTGAGGAGGGTTCTTAAAGATGGTGGTTCAATCACAGTTATAGAAGGTGATCATGGGTCCTGCTATTTTTATCCAGAGACAAAAGAAGCTGTAAAGGTATGGGAATGTTTAGTTGAGTGTCAAAAGAGTTTTGGATGTAACCCTATGATAGGAAGAGAAATATATCCATTGATAGTGGATTCAGGGTTTAAAGAAGTTCAGGTTCAACCGAAAGTAGTTTACGTTGATTCAAGCAAGCCTGATTTAGTGGAAGGGTTCAATAAAAAGACTATCATAGCTATGGTTGAAGGAGTTAAAGAACAAGCTATTGAATTGGATATGGTGGACGTTGAATCCTGGCAGAAAGGCATAAATGATTTATATTAGACTACTGAACCAGATGTTGTGTTTTTTTACAATTTTTTTAAAGGTACTGGAATTAAGTAACACTCCTGCATTAATTAAATTTTTATTTTTGCCAGTTTTAAAAAGAGATCAATCTTTTTTTTTTAACTGTAAGGGGATGTTTTTCGTAATTATTAATCCTTATAAATTTTTCATAATTTTTCCAAAATATCCCTGTTTTTGGAATGTCAATGTGTTGGTTATCCAATTTTTTTATTGATATTTGTTGTATCTTATAATTCCAAATTATTTGAGAAAAGGTAATCATTTTAGCGAAAACTATTAATGCATGAACAAAATATTATATAAAACAACCACGAAAACAATTTTCACCATTATCATGGAAGGGATAAAATGAGGGTTATAACTGTAATGGTACTGCTTTTTGTATTATTTTTAGGTGTTGTTTACGGTACTTTTACAGCTACCGGTAGTGATCGAGTTGATATGAGTGGTGTAATCGTTGGTCTGTGCAATGATAATTCACAGGGAGATACTAATGTAATTGATTCCTTATTGGTGGAAGGATATCAAAGTGGTGCTTCCTATCCCCAGAATGTCTCCATTATAATCAATAAAAATACCACGGTATATCATAAATATGGAAAGAACCTGGTAAAGGCATCTTTAGATGATCTTCACCCTGGCCAGAAGATTGAAGTCAGATTTACTGGACCTATGTTACAGACATATCCTCCACAGATTAATGCCAGTGATATAATCATTTTATACGATTTAAGATAGGTTATCCCTTTATCAGGCTTTGATTGGATTATTGGTTTTTTTTTAAGATTATTTAATCTGATAGTAAGGTTTAAATATCAACAAGGTGCAAATTTTACTACTATGCCAAGGTAGCTTAGAGGCGAAGCGGTGGACTGCAGATCCATTACACGTGAGTTCAAATCTCACCCTTGGCTTTTTAAAATAAATTTAAACCGATATTTTTTAGTATCAGGGGTCATAGTGTAACC
>JARKQC010000103.1 GCA_029974985.1 Bacteroidota bacterium
ATAATTATTGGAGTTTTTTAAAATGGAAGATGAAATTAGCTTTATATATGAAGAAAAAAAATCAGTAATTTTTCTTATTGTTTCAGCTATAGCTTTGATATTAATTTTTTTTAAAGTATTCACCATTGGCCCAATTGATCTATCTTTGATAGCTATTTTACTTTGTGGATTACCAATTATCAAAGATGCAATTATTGGCTTAGTTACAGAGTTTGATATAAAAGCAGACCTTCTTGTTTCTATTGCACTTATAGCTTCTATTATTATTGGTGAAATATTTGCTGCAGGCGAAATTGCTTTTATCATGGCTATAGGTGGACTTTTAGAAGAGTTTACTGTAGCTAGATCTAGAGCAGGAATTGAAAAATTAGTTCATTTAACACCAAGAACAGCTAGACGAGTTTCTAATAAAAATGGATTCACTAATGAAGAAATTATCGATGCTAAAAAAGTTGAAATTGGTGACTTGATCCAAGTTTTACCTGGAGAAACTATTCCGGTTGATGGGGAACTTGGTAGTGGAGAAACTTCAATTGATCAATCTGTTATGACTGGAGAACCAGTTCCAATAGATAAAATTAAGGGAGATGAAGTTTTCAGTGGAACTGTAAATCAATTTGGTTCCTTTATTATGAAAGCAACTAAAATTGGAAAAGATAGCTCTCTTCAAAGAATGATTGACTTAGTTGAATCAGCTGATGCTGATAAATCTAAAATTGTCAGACTTACTGATAAATGGGCTACTTGGATTGTTGTAATTGCACTTTCAGCTGCAATTGGTACTTATTTCCTTACAGGTGAAATAATTAGGTCTGTTACTGTGTTGGTTGTATTTTGTCCATGTGCTCTTGTTTTAGCTACTCCAACAGCTATTGTAGCAGCTATTGGAAATTTAACTAGATATGGAGTATTAATTAAAGAAGGAGATGCTCTTGAACGTTTATCAAAAATTAAAAATATTCTTTTTGATAAAACTGGAACTTTGACTTATGGTAAACCTGAAGT
>JARKQC010000116.1 GCA_029974985.1 Bacteroidota bacterium
TTAACGCTGACTGACTTATATCACTACTTAAATAATCCTGGACAACCATTAATTTAAAATCGTCCGTGTATTTCTTTACCTTTGTTTTCATAATCCTGAATTCTCTTTACTTTTTTGTAAACCTATTTCAGGACTAGACAGATACAATTTAAATTTAAATCCCCTATAATAAAATGAGGATGCCAATATAATTCTTCACAAATTGTTACTTTTCCATCTGGTAAAATATACATTGAACTAACATTTCCTGAACAAGAAACGCGGCTATTGAAAATTTTACTTTTCTTTTCTTGATCTATTTTATTGTGATTTTTCACGATTTTGGGAATGTGAATTTTAAAAGAATCAATGCTCTTTGATAGATTTTCTAAATATGAAGCTATTTTTATAACATTCTCCTTTGAAGGTTTATAATAAGAATAATCATAAGGTAAATACATAGAACATTTTGCTGAATCAACGAACCATTCTCGAAGAAATTTTCTATTAATTATATGATCTTCAATAGATTTAATATCTTCAAGACTATCATTATACAAATTTAGTACAGTGTGAATTATATAGTTAACTTCATATTTTTCTAAAAGTTCTATGAAAGATACAATGTTATCTTTATATTGTTCCCCCCTTACATGTAGGATGCTTTTGACATTTTTAGGAATAAGAGTATCTAAAGAAATTTGCAAAGGTATTTTGTCGTCTAAAATTTCTTTAAGTTTGCATACATCTTTTTCCTTTAGTGGATATTTTGTTGATAAGCATGGATTATAGCCATAAGATTTTAATTTCTCCAATATAATTTCCCATTCTTTATACTGAAAAATATCTCCGCCCATTAGTTTGAAACTTACTACACCCAAATTATATGCTTCATCAATAATATTACAAATTTTATCAGGGGACATTTTATAATTTAAATGTCCATGTCTATCAGCATAACAATACACGCAATCAGTATAACACTTCATTGTGATATTACAAATGATATCAGCTGGAGCTTTTAACCTTGATAATTTTAAATTTAAATTAGAACAATGAAAATCATCGGGATTGTATTTACGCCTTTCCATCCCTGACTTATATTCGATCAAAAAGTCTTTAGGAAATATCGATTCATATCCTTTTATTATTTTTTTATTTTCAATAAGAGGAAGTATTATATTCATAATTTCCTTTTTGCCAATTCCTAAATAGTTTGAAGCTTTTACACCTGCCTCCTTAATAGGACATCCATCAACAAAACATAAAATCATAGCGTAGATAGGATGCAATACGCAAATCGATGTTGGAGAAACTGGATCAGGTTTCATTAAAAGGACAATTTTGTCCGACTCATTCCTTAGAATATATCTAGGATTGATAATATATTTCTTTTCCATAAAAAAAATTTAAAAGGGGCTGTCTCAAAAGTAGGGACAGCTTCATTTTTTATTTGGAAAATATCATAAAAACAAGGGAAAAAAACAGGATAAAAGATTTGTGTAATTGGATATTATTTAGTATCTTTATAGCTGTCAATCAATAACATGAATTATGTCGAGAGCAGTATTTAAATCGAACGAACAAGGACAAGTTGTTTTGTTTCCTGCCAGTTTGGATGAAAAG
>JARKQC010000118.1 GCA_029974985.1 Bacteroidota bacterium
TCAGAATACAAATCTAACACCCTACGCCATGTTTTGCCTCCATCTGTGCTTTTGGAGATTGCATCATTACCAGAGCCACCGTTTAAAGTGTTACTTTTACCGCAGGTAAATATATTTTTATCATCTAAATAATACATATCATAAGCACCAATTTGTTTATCTCGCCAATATAGCACATGTTCATAAGTATTTATATTAAATTCACCAAAATAAGTTCCGCGAACTCCATTTGCATTTACTACTAAACAAGTAACTATACTGTCATTCTTGAAGCGTGGATAATAACAAATATAGCTTATACTGTCATTTTTCTTCCAATATTTTCCATCAGTATAAGTTTGCCAACCATCTTTTGTAACCAAAAATGATAAATTACAAGCTACTCCTACATTCTGATTTAACATCTCTATATGTGATATATCATAAATTGCAGTAGTATCTAAATTTATTACTATTACATCTTGTCCTTTATTTACTGATTTATATATCTTCTTTATGAACGTAATATAAAACGAATTGGTATCAGGACAACTCATATCAAATTCAATTAAAAAAACATTTGTAGCATAGATCAATTCCCATGTTTTTCCCTTGTCCCGAGTATTATATATATATTTGAAATTAGAACCAGTACTAAACAATATATTTACATAATTTGAATCAACAACTTCTATTTTTATTGGATGTTGACCATAAACGCTATGCGTTAATTCCCATACGTTTTGTGAGTATAAGGGAAATGAAATCAATAAAAAAATTATATATATTGTGCGTCTCATATTTTTTATTCCCTTTACTTCACTATAATTAATTTATCTGTTTTACTACAAATACCGTTTAGTTCTGCTTGAATTATATAAATTCCTGTATTTAAATTATTTATATTTATACTAAACTCATTATTACCTTTTATAACATTCTTATTCTCTTTTAGTAATAATTGCCCAGTAATTGAATATATAAAAATATTAAAATTATTGCTATTTACATCGCTATCGAAAATACAATGTAGTGCGTTACTATTTAGATACGTTAGTAATTGGCATTCATTATTAATAGATATTTGGCTTGTTGGTGCAGTTGGCAAAGCTCTCTTACCTAATCCAGAAAATGGATCGCTTTCTAATATATTGAGTATATTACATCTATTGATATGTAGAGACACAAAATTTTGCGTCTCTACGGGTGTATTCAGATGCCCTACATTTTGCTTATTCAACATAATATTTTTCCTTTAATTCGCATTCTTCTCCAGATGTCCTACACTTTTGAAGTGTAGGACATCTTAAAGAGTTATATAGCAGTAAATTAAAATATTTAACAGTAATATTATTACTTTTGCTAAATTAACTAAAACTTATAGAATTTCCAAATTATTTTTTCACTACTCTATTTTTCTATATCATAAAAAATAATAGTGTTATTAAGAATAAATTATGTACTTTTGTAATCTTCTAAAATATAAATTTTGAAAAAGTAGTTATTTGATGACATTCCAAGAAATGGGTTTATACCCATCTATAATGAAGTCTATTTCAGACTTGAATTATAAAACACCAACTCTTATACAGTCAAAAGTAATTCCACTCGTACTTAATACTGACAAAGATGTTATAGCATTATCGCAAACAGGCACAGGCAAGACTGCCGCGTATGGTCTTCCGCTATTGCAAGGTATAGATATCGAATTGCACACTCCTCAGGTATTGATACTAAGCCCTACAAGAGAGCTTTGTATGCAAATATCAGAAGATCTTATAGATTATGCAAAGTATATTAGCAATATAAAGATTATACCCGTATATGGCGGCGCGAGTATCGAACAACAGATTAAGAGTATCAAGAGTGGCGTTCATATCATTGTAGCCACTCCTGGCAGATTGATTGACTTAATGAAAAGAAAGGTAGTAAAGCTAAGTAGCATAAGCACTTTAATACTTGATGAAGCAGACGAAATGCTAAATATGGGTTTTTCGGAAAGTATAAATACAATTTTAGATACTTTGCCAAATAATAGAAAAAATCTACTTTTTTCAGCAACGATGCCTAATGAGATTATCAATATTGCACGTAAATATATGAATAATCCCGTTGAAATCACAGTAGGAAACAAAAATTCAGCTTCTGCAAATGTAAAACATATTTATTATACTGTAAATCATAAAGATAAGTATCTTGCATTAAAAAGACTTTTAGATTATTATATTGATATTTATGGTATCATCTTTTGCAGGACTAAATTAGATACACAGCACTTAGCAGATGAGCTTACCAAAGATGGCTTCAATGCAGAGCCGCTGCACGGCGATTTATCGCAAGCCCAAAGAGATGTAGTGATGAAAAAATTCCGCAATGGTTCAGTAAACTTGTTAGTTGCTACTGATATTGCGGCACGCGGAATTGATGTTGATGATTTAACACATATCATTCATTATAGTTTACCTGATGAAAATGATGCTTATAATCACCGTAGTGGCAGAACAGGGCGTGCTGGCAAACGCGGTCTATCAATAGCTATAACTAATCCGAAAGAAATATTTAAAATTCGACAAATAGAAAAAAGATTAGGTATAGAAATATCATCTGAAAAAGTACCAACAGGCGATATGGTATGCGAGAATAAATTATTAAATTTTGTGAATAAAATTGAAAATATAGAAGATAACAATAATGATATAATTCCATATTTAACAGCTCTTTATGGAAAATTATCTTATCTTAGTAAAGATGAAATTATTAAGCGATTGTTATCATCAGAATTTAATCAGATTCTCAAATATTACGAAAATGCCATTGATCTAAATGAAAATATTGATAGTTACAACCCAAAATCATCTATGGTGAATAAATCTAAGAATAAAAGTGTTAATGGAGAAAATAGCGATTTTGTAACATTATATATTAATTTAGGTAAGTCAGATGGATTTTATGCAGCCGAACTAATTTCGAGACTAAATATGGCTAATAAAAGGCTAAAATTTAGAATTGGTGAAATTGATATTTATAAATCTTATACTTTATTCGGAATTGACAAAGATAATTATAATAAAATTATCAATAGTTTGAATAAGCTCTATTTTGAGGATAAAAAACTCGTAGTAAAGGTAGATAATACTCCCACGCTCGATAAAAGTATATCAAAAGCAAGAAGTAAGAGAAGTAGAAGATAAAAAATCCTAAAATATCATCTATTTTCGTTTACAAATGGACGAGAATTAACACAATATACTATGAGGTATAAAAATTGTACCATTTAAATATCTAATGTCACAAGAACTTATAAATCAATACCTTAGCTAATACTGTTGTGCCTGTTTAAAAAATTATGTTCTTATATACTATTGTCTTAAGTTTTTCAACTGTCAAAGTCAAAAAAAAAGCATTAATAATTTCTATTAATGCTCTTTTAGTATAAAATAGAAAATTTAATTTTTCATAAGTTCTTCAAGTTCATCGAGATATTTATTAATACGTGCAATAGTTTGCTCGATTGGCTTTTTGCTTGCCATATCAACGCCAGCTTTTTTAAGAACATTAATTGGATAGTCCGAACTTCCAGAACTTAAAAATTTCAAATATCTATCAATAGCTGGTTTTCCTTCAGATTTTATTTGTCCAGCGAGAGCTTGAGCCGCCGCAAAACCAGTAGAATATTGGAAAACATAAAAATTATAATTAACAAGGTGGTGAACTCTTGCCCAAGATAAGCCTTCCTCATAATCAGTAACCATTTCTGGTCCCCAATATTTTTGATAACCTTCGGCAAATAACTTAGTTAAAGATTCACTTGTCAAAACCTCGCCTGCTTTTCCTTTGTCGTGAGTAATTTTCTCAAATTCAGCAAATCTTGTTTGGCGGAAAAATGTTGTTTGCGCTCCGATTAAGAATTTTTCTATTAAAGCCATTTTTTCATCTTTAGATTTTGCATTTTCAACTAAATAGTCTAGCAGTAAAGCTTCGTTAGTAATAGAAGCGACTTCAGCAACAAATGTGGAGTAACCCGAATATTGAAAAGGTTGATTTTTTTCGGAGAAATAAGAGTGCATATTGTGTCCAATCTCGTGAACAAGTGTAAATACATCATCAAGAGTATTATTCCAATTTAATAAAATAAATGGGTGAGGTCCGCAACCCGAACTATTTGAATACGCACCACTACGCTTGCCCTTAGTCTCGTAAACGTCAATCCAACGATTATCAAAGCTAAATTTAAGTGCTTCGATATATTCTTTTCCTAGTGGCGCCAGAGCTTTTAAAGCAATTTCCATAGCTTCATCATAAGTATATGATTTTTGAGTGCTGGGAAAAAGAGTTACATAAGTATCATAAGGGTGAAGTTCGTCTAATTTTAAAGCACGCTTTTTAATTGAAGCCCAACGATGTAAAGATTTTAAATTTTCATTTACAACGTTAATTAAATTATCGTAAACAGATACGGGTATATCATTTTCGTACAAAGCGGCTTCGATTGGATTTGCATAATTTCTTATACCTGCATTAATCAAACGAGTTTTCAGCCTTCCGTTATATAAAGTAGCATAAGTTCCCTTTAACATTTCATAAGGAACGTAAGTACCTTTATATACGGCTTTACGATAATCTCTATCTAATGAATATAAAGCAGCGCGATATCTTCCATGAGATAATTTAACATCAGAACCATCTTTAAGTTTTATCGTTGGAAAAGGTAATTCGGCATCATTTAATATAGAATAAGTATTATTTGGAATTTGGAAAATTGGCGAAATTTTAGCAAGCAAAGATTCTTCTTCAGCGCTTAAAGAATGTTTTTTCATTTTAAAAATACCTCGCAAATAATGCTCGTACTCTTTAAGTTTTGGCTCACTATTTATCATATCATCAAATTGCTTTTGACTTAATGTAAGGAGTGTTGGATTAAAAAATGAATTTGCCTCAACATATTGAGCATAAATAGTTTCCATTTTATCATCCATAATCTGAAACTCAGAATTATTCAAATCCATATCTTTACCAAGCGAAGCATATAAATAAGCGCGCGTTAAAACCTTGCCAACATCATTAGTAAATTGTAAATAATCATAAAGATTTTTACCAGATTCTAAAATCTTAGTTTTAAATTTTCCTATTTTTTTAATCTTATTATCTAATGTGGAATAATCATTTTGCCAGTCATTAGGTGAATTATAAAAATCTTGTAGATTCCATTTGTACTTATCGGCAATTTTATCGCGAGTTGGAAGTTCAGGTTGAGAAAAAAGCATATTATTTGAACTAATTAAAATTAAACAAATACTTAAAAAAGTATATAACGATTTAGATAACATCATAATATTAATACCACTCCAATTAATAATTAAATAATTGTAAAAAAAATAATCTTAAATTTAATAATATTTGTTAAAATAAAAAAGAATAATTTTTTTTTAATGGATAATATATGAATAATTAAGTTCATAATAGATATTCAAATATTAATAGAGGATTATTAGTTGGATAATCAATCTTGCTTGATATTCTGTTAAATTCATTATAAACGATAACAAAGATTGATAATAAATTTTTATATATAAATATATTGAAAAATCTTTTAATATAGTTTGTAATGTAAAATATTGTATAAACACATTATGATAAAGAATTTAGTGGACTTGCTTTTATAAAATTTTAACTTATAAATACAAATTTTTCAAATTATTTTTAAAATTTGAAAAAATAATTTGCACAGAATAAAAAAAAGTCATACTTTTGTAAGCTCTGTCAAACACGATTGTAAACAATCACAGTTTTTCAGAAATGTTCTTTGAAGACGAAAAAATATTTTTTTCAAATTATTTTTCAATAATCGAAAAAATAATTTGTGTAGAATAAAAAAAAGTATTACTTTTAAAGTTCTGCAAAAAACAAAAATGTAAATTTTTGCAAACAGAAAAAAATATTTGAAAAAATAATTTGCGTAGAATAAAAAAAAGTATTACTTTTGAGTCCCTGCAAAAATGCAGAAATGAAAAAGAGTTTTTTTAAACTTGCAATTATGAAAGTTCATTGAAAACAGGAAGTACAAGAAAATTAACAAGTAGACAGTAGCAAAATAAAAGAGCTAACTGTCAATTCCAATGCCTATTCAACTAAAATTGAAAATAAAGATCAAACTTAAATACAACGGAGAGTTTGATCCTGGCTCAGGACGAACGCTTGCGGCGTGCTTAACACATGCAAGTCAAGGGGTAGCAATACCACTGGCGAACGGGTGAGTAACACGTAGATTATCTGCCCCTATCTCCGGGATAACGTCAAGAAATTGGCACTAAAAACGGATGAGGCACAATGTGTCAAAGGTAACGGATAGGGATGAGTCTGCGTCTGATTAGCTTGTTGGTGAGGTAATGGCTCACCAAGGCTGCGATCAGTAGCTGGTTTGAGAGGACGATCAGCCACACTGGAACTGAGACACGGTCCAGACTCCTACGGGAGGCAGCAGTGAGGAATTTTGCACAATGGAGGAAACTCTGATGCAGCGACGCCGCGTGCGGGATGAAGGGGCTTTGCCTTGTAAACCGCTGTCGGGTGGGAAAAAAAGTTCCCTCGGGGAACTGGGATTGTACCACCAAAGGAAGGACCGGCTAACTACGTGCCAGCAGCCGCGGTAATACGTAGGGTCCAAGCGTTGTCCGGAATTACTGGGTATAAAGGGTGCGCAGGCGGGTCTGTGCGTCGAGGGTTAAATACCCGAGCTTAACTCGGGAAATGCCCTCGATACGGCGGGTCTTGAGTACGAGAGAGGATAGTAGAATTCCTGGTGTAGCGGTGAAATGCGTAGATATCAGGAGGAATACCAGTGGCGAAGGCGGCTATCTGGCTCGTAACTGACGCTTAGGCACGAAAGCGTGGGGATCAAACAGGATTAGATACCCTGGTAGTCCACGCCCTAAACGATGTATGCTTGGTGTTAGGATTTTAATCTTAGTGCCGTAGAAAATTTGTTAAGCATACCACCTGGGGAGTACGATCGCTAGGTTGAAACTCAAAGGTTTTGACGGGGTCCCGCACAAGCGGTGGATTATGTGGTTTAATTCGATGCAACGCGAAGAACCTTACCCGGGCTCGAAGTGCAGATGACTGTCCCTGAAAGGGGGCTTTCCTTCGGGACATCTGTATAGGTGCTGCATGGCTGTCGTCAGCTCGTGCCGTGAGGTGTTGGGTTAAGACCCGCAACGAGCGCAACCCCTACTATTAGTTGCCACCAGGTTATGCTGAGCACTCTAATAGGACTGCCTACGCAAGTAGTGAGGAAGGTGGGGATGACGTCAAGTCCGCATGGCCCTTACGCCTAGGGCTACACACGTGCTACAATGGGTGTTACAATGGGTTGCTAAGCCGCAAGGTGGAGCCAATCCTTTAAAAGCATCCTCAGTTCGGATTGGAGTCTGAAACTCGACTCTATGAAGTTGGAATTGCTAGTAATCGTGGATCAGCACGCCACGGTGAATACGTTCCCGGGCCTTGTACACACCGCCCGTCACACCATGGGAGTTGGTTTTACCCGAAGGCGCTGCGCTAACCCGCAAGGGAGGCAGGCGACCACGGTAGGGTCAGCGACTGGGGTGAAGTCGTAACAAGGTAGCCGTAGGGGAACCTGCGGCTGGATCACCTCCTTTCTAAGGTTGAACCCTGACCGAGATCACTTCGGTGATGTCCTCACGGTTCGATGTTGGAACACATGGACCAGCAGTCTCGACTGCGCCGTAGATGCCGCTCATGGTATCCGGAGGTCCTTTTGGCCCTAGCGCCGGCTTCGTTTCTCTTTCTTCC
>JARKQC010000153.1 GCA_029974985.1 Bacteroidota bacterium
TAATTAATATATAAGGTGTTGATTTTTATTAGAGAAAAACACTTACCATTTTGGTTAGATAAAGAAGAAACATTAGAATTTCCTACTGTTAAAGATAAAACAAAAGTTGATGTAGCTATTGTTGGAGGAGGAATAGTAGGAATTACAACAGGATTAATGCTTAAAAAACAAGGTTTTAAGGTAGGCATAATAGAATCAAAAAAGATAGCCTCTGATGTAACAGGATCGACAACAGCTAAAATAACTATATCATCAAATTTAGTCTATGATGAGATATTATCTGATTCTGGTTTGGAAGTCGCTTTAAAATTCAGAGATGCAAACATATTAGCTTTTGATAAAATATCTGAAATAATCAATGAATATAAAATCGATTGTGATTATGAAAAGATTCCATTATATATCTATTCAACAGATCAGAATAATTATAAAGATATTGAAAAAGAATATAAAGCATTGCAAAAATTAGATATAGATGCTGATTTAACTGATGATTTTCAAATGCCTTTTAATGAAGAATCATTCAAGGAAAACAATGCGAAAAGCAAGGACAGTGAGAATAATATTGGTATGAATAAAGCTATAAGATATAATAATCAAGCTATATTTCATCCCAAAAAGTATAGTAATTCATTAGTAAAGCTAATACCTGGAGAAGGATCTCATGTATTTGAAAATAATAAAGTAATAGATATTAAAGAAGGTAAAATAAATACTGATAAAGGAGATATTTTTGCTGATTCTATTATCATAGCTACAAATTCACCAATATATGATCCAGATTCAACTTTATCATATATGTCCCCAATCAAATCCTACATGTTAGGAGTATATGTAAAAGAAAAAATACCTGATGCTATGTTTGTTGATATAAATCCTTTCCATACTTATAGAAAGACTCCAACTGAAAAAGGAGATTTATTAATCATTGCAGGAGAACATCATCATACAGGTAAAAGTAAAGACACTAGTGCAAACTTCAAAAAATTAATAGAATATACAAAGAAAAAGTTTAATGTTAATTCCATCGAATATTACTGGTCTAATCAAGATAATAAAACTACCGACAGGTTGCCAGTTATTGGAGAGACTTCTCAAAAGGGAATTTATATAGCCACTGGGTTTGGTAGCTGGGGAATTGTAAAAGCAACGTTAGCAGGAATGATGCTAACAGACTTAATATCAAATAAAAAAAATATTTATACTGAAGCTTTCTCACCAAAAAGATTTAAAAAACAAAAATCAATAAAGAAAAAATGTCAAAGTAGCTTCAATACAAAAGATTTGAACACAGAAGAATTAAAAATAGTAAAAGATGCAATATTAGATTTAAATCCTGGAGAAGCTAAAATAATTGAACTTCCTAAAAGAGGTATATCTATCTATAAAGATTTGAAATCCAATTTTTTTGCACTCCAAGCAAACTGTACTCATTATGGATGCAGACTAAGCTGGAATTCAGCAGAAAAAACTTGGGATTGTCCACAACACGGTTCTCTTTTTGATTATAAAGGCAATTCGATTCATGGTCCAGCTATTAAAAACTTAAAATCTTATTTAGATTAAATAAATCAAAATAATAGGTTTAATGAATAAATAAGAGATATTAAATTTTTATACTGAATTAAACCCTATTTTAATTATCTTAGCTATTTTGTTTCTAATTCTTCCTTCAATTCTAAAGCTTTATCAAAATAATGATTATATTTATTTAAAGAGTAATATTTTTATTATTATGAAAATTATAAATAAGGATATAAAATAAGGATATGATAAGATTTAAAAAACTAATAAATGGAATTAAAAAGATTGTTTAATATAATCAATAAATTATTGATTAATTAAAAAGAACAAGGTTACTTTCAATAGATAAATACTTTCATACAACAAAAAGATATTATTATAAAAAGAACTTAACAATAAATATTACTCTAAAATTCATTTAATATTAAATTTATCTAATATTAAAATTATCTAACAGTAAATTCATATAATAAACTTTTTTATTTAATGATTTTCCCTTTATAAATTTATCTATTCTTTAAAATTATTATTCTGTATTTTCAATAATTTTAAAAGCAATCCATCATGTCCTAAAATTTTATTTATCTTTTTAATATCACTAAATATTTTTGACTTAATTGAATTTTTTGTTTTTTTAGATTCTTTTGGTCTTTCAGGGTTTTCATAATGCTCATTGTGTTCCATTAGCTCATTTGAAAGGCTTTTTTCTACGGATGAAATCGGTTCAAAGCTACAGAGTAAATATAGGAACAAAAGCACTATAAATAATGTAGTTGTTTTGTTCATGTCGGTAGCCTATATTTTAATATTAGCATAGGTAGCTAATTAGACAGTTTAGAAGTTATCTTTGTTTTTAATCAAAACTAAAGACTTTGACCTCTTGCTTTATTAGAATATCTATTATTAGAATATATGATTAAAATGATTATGATTAAATAATTATGATTAAATAATTTTATAATTAAATAATTTTTAATTTAAAATATTCTAATTATTTTATATTATAGTCTAATTATTTTATTATATTCCAAGCATTCATAGGCCAAATTTTTTAGTCCCCTATAACATTAAAATTTAATTAAGGATTTTAGATATCACATTTATAATTATAAATTAATCAAATTTTTTTAAAATTCTTTTTAAACTCTTTTTTAAACTATATAATATATTTATAAATTATATATTAGCTAATTAAGATCTAAAAAATTTAATATTTTATACACTCACATAAAAATATATTATATTTCAAAATATATAAACTTTACTTTTTGAGAATTTTTATTCCTAAAATGTGAACAAATATTAAATAATGAATAAAGAATGATTAAAAAATATAATATGAAAATATAATTTTAAAATGAAATATCCTAATAATCTCTTAAAAAATCTAAGAATAAAATTGAAAAATAAGGATTAGTTCAAAAAACATAAAAAACAAGATAAATATAACATTCGATGGATAGATACATTCGATGAATAAAAAGACATTATTAATTAAGTTACAATAAAGAAAATACAAAATCTTTCTAAGAAAAACTAATCTGTTATTTTATCTATTTTTTGTTTTTTATCTATTTTTAGTATATTTACTATACTTATTATTCTATTTTTAGCATATTTAGTATTTATAATGATTTTTAACTTATTTTAATTGTTATTCTTATATTTTTTTATTTTGTGAAGATGTTTTTCCAAGTAATTCATATATTTCTTTAAAAGCTAGATTGTATTGTCTTATCCATGATTAGAATACTTTCTTCTATACAATAATTGCATTAATTTATATCTTTTTCTGAAAATTTTATTTTATTTACAAGT
>JARKQC010000163.1 GCA_029974985.1 Bacteroidota bacterium
TGCCCTTTCAGCATTAGCTTTTTTAGTACACCATCCATCATCATTTTCAACAATATGTATTTGATTCTTTTTACCGCCCACAATCATCACCTCCTACATACTTAGTATGCATATAAAAGATTTGATTGAACTGATATATAATAATTGTTGAATTGTATCTTAAAATAATTAAAAGGGTTATAAGGGGTTAAAAAAACAATGAATGAAGAAACATATCCATTATTAAAAATATATGAAAATGGCACATACATTCTTTACTTAAAAGAAGATGTAGCTGTTATCCCAACATCAACAGAGGGATTTAAAAATATTGTTGAAAATGAAAAATTAATAGTCAAATTCACAAAAATAATGTGAATGTTAGGAAATGAATAATCCAAGTTGAAAGCAACAGTACAACTACAAAACTAAAAAACTTAGCCATTTAAACTATTATCATCGGTTATCTTATTTTCCAAAATATCGCATAATGTTAAAAATGCAATCGATGAGTGCTATGAGAACAAGGATTAACTCCCACATAACTACCAAACCTCCGTTGCTGAGTAGCAAAATGACACTACGTCCTATTAAAAGTCATTTGCTCTGTGTTTCGACCCCTATTGTTTGGTGGTTGGTTTGGGAAATATTCATTCCTAACATATTATTTATTATTATAATAGTTTATAAAATTAGCGATTATTAAATGAAGTTTAAAAAAAGTTATCATTAAAAAAAGTATCTGCTTTTGTCTGCAAGTACTTTTATAGTTTTCCCTTAAAAAGTACTAATCCTTGTGCAGACATCAAGCAGTTTGAAAAGAAATCGTATCTATTGATATTATTTCTTTCCTGGTTCAACACAAACTTTAAATGATTATTTTTTTGTTTTTTAATCATTTTAGTTTTAGCAAACATTTTGACTAAAATTAGGACATAGCCAATTATGTATTATGTTATGTGTAGTATATAAATTTTATTATGAAAAAGAGTAAATAAAAAAAAGATTAATCAACTGGTTTTTTAACTTTAACAGTTAATTCATCAGTTTTAGTATTATAATGCCATTCTAAAGAATCTCCTCTTTCAATTCCCATGTTTTTACGAATTACTAATGGGATTGATGTAATTATTGCTCTTGAATTATTATAGACTTTACTTGTTTCAACCAATTTCATATACCTCCTTATGTAATTAGTATATAATATATTGTGTAGTATGGTATTTAAATTTTTCTATACCTTATAATCAAAACATTTATATACCATGGTGTACAACAGAATAATAGAGAAAAATTATTTGAAAATTGTAGTTTTCATGAATTTTTCTACTAAAAAAACCCAACGGATTTGATAAAAATGATTAATACTATTGTTGTTGATGGTGTAAACTACACCGAAGAGTCTATTCGTGAGCTTCTTTCAGCTCTCGAATACAATCGTGAAACCATAATGCTTTATAGGGAAGCATTAAGGGATATTAAAGTAATTAGTACTGAGACTAATTCTGAACAAGGGGTTGCCATAAATGAGTAATCCTACTATTTTTGACCCTGAACTTGAATTATTTAATGATTTAATTGATAATTCCGAACAAGGCATTTATTTTAACATACAACACTTCCTATACAGTTTAGGAGTGTGTAAATTATGAGCCTTTTCACTAAAGTGAGGGAAACACTCGCAAGTAAAGGATATATGCCAACACGGGTAGGGATTAACACTAAACTCAATGCTGTTACTGTTGAATCACCATTCGCATTATCCCTTTTCAATGAACTTCGTAATATTGGTGCAGAAGTCAGTTTCCATAAACATACTGATTCTGTTCTTATTTTTGATGAACCTACTGTTTTTTTTAGACACTTGGAGGCATTATAATATGATGTTTCATGTTAAAGACCAAGACGATAACTTAGTAGCTGTCGTGGATGATACTTTCCGTAATGGCTGGTATTTGGAGCATTATCGGAATGAAGGTTATAATATTATACCACAAATGGGGGAATAAAACAATGAATACTGTTTTTAAGGTTTTATCTTATGTGGAAAGGGAGTTAATCCGTCCAATAAGACATGCTGAAAAATTAAACAAGCCACGAGGTAATTTACATAAGGAGGATTATTAATATGGATAGAAAAGAATTAGATATTATCCTTGAAAAACATCATAAATGGGTAAATGATGAAGCAGACGGAAAACGAGCAGACTTAAGAGGAGCATACTTAAGAGGAGCATACTTAGAAGGAGCAGACTTAGAAGGAGCAGACTTAAGAGGAGCAGACTTAGAAGGAGCAGACTTAAGAGGAGCAGACTTAGTAGGAGCATACTTAAGAGGAGCAGACTTATGAGGAGCATACTTAAGAGGAGCATACTTATGAGGAGCATACTTAGGAGGAGCATACTTAAGAGGAGCAGACTTAAGAGGAGCAGACTTAAGAGGAGCATACTTAAGAGGAGCAGACTTAAGAGGAGCATACTTAAGAGGAGCAGACTTAGAAGGAGCAGACTTAGAAGGAGCAGACTTAAGAGGAGCAGACTTAGAAGGAGCAGACTTAAGAGGAGCAGAAAA
>JARKQC010000189.1 GCA_029974985.1 Bacteroidota bacterium
ATGGAAATTGCAAGGAAACCATTAAAATTCTTGAAGACACAATATCTGACCTTGTTGAACATAATATAAAACCAATAACGATTGGAGGAGAACATAGTGTTAGTTTAGCTCCAATTAAAGCACTTTCAAAAAAGTATAATATTGAAGATATGATTATCATACATCTTGATGCACACATGGATATTATAGATGAATATCAGGGTGAAAAATGTTCTCATGCTACAATAATGAAAAGAGTGTATGATTTAAAACCAAAAGAAATAATTGAAATAGGAATTAGATCAGCTAGTCTTGAAGAAAAAGAGTTTGTTGATAGAACAGAAAATGTAACTATTTTCACTGCAAACGATACAAAAGAAAAATTTGGAAATATTGAAGATAAAATCAATAAAATTAATGAAGATGAACCAATTTACCTAAGTATTGATATGGATGTTTTAGACCCATTATATGCTCCAGAGGTAGGAAATCCAATTCCAAATGGAATTTCACCAGAGATAATTGAAAATATATTGAAAATATTAGTTAGTAAGAATGTAATTGGTTTTGACTTAGTAGAAGTAGCTACTAGCAAACTTGGAGATCCAACAGCAGTAACTGGATCTAAGATAATCTATGATTTTTTATCTTTAAATAAATAATAAGTTTCAAATCAAAAAAGATATTACTATAATAATAAAAATTAAAAAGAGATTCAGAAATTTAGACAAAAAACTAACATGCTAAGATTAACCCACCTTCTGTTTCTACAGCATACACTTAGACGGACTACCTTGTCTACTTAATTTCTACCTTTATTTCTTAATTTAGGAAGAGATTACGGCTTTTAAAGATAATTTTATCAGCTTTCATATAAGTACTTTTTGTAAAAATTTCTTCCATGGGATTTCCAATAGTTAACCCATTAGATGTTTTAACCACATTAATATGATGTTTATTAGCAAATTTTTAAATTAATTGTTTTTATTCTTTTTTGCTTAATTTATTACTTTTTACAACAAACAAATATTATTAAACTTCTTCCTCAAAAAATATCCATAATCAATGATCTAATCATAAATTGAAAACTTTCAACACTTAATATAATCCTAATATTCTATATTATAAATAAATTTTTAATAGTTTTTTGCTTTTATTTGAAAATATGCTTTTGGATATTTACATACTGGACAAATTTCTGGGGCAGATTTTCCTTCAACAATATACTCACAATTCCTACATTCCCAAACTACAGTGTTTTCTTTTTTAAATACTTCATCATTCTTTAAATTAGCTAATAATTTTTTATACTTTGCTTCATGCTCTTTTTCAATTTGACCTACCATTTCAAAAACATAAGCGATTTCATCAAAACCTTCTTCTTCTGCTTCTTTTGCAAATTTATCATACATAGTCCATCCATAATGTTCAACATCAGCAGCATCCTCTAAATTAGCTACTGTATCAGGAATTTTCTCATCATGTAAAAATTTAAACCATATTTTCGCATGCTCCCTTTCTTTTTCCGCTGTTTCAAGAAATAAAGCAGCAATTTGCTCATAACCTTCCTCTTTTGCTTTAGCTGCATAAAAAGTATATTTATTCCTAGACCGTGACTCTCCTGAAAAAGAACCCATTAAATTCTTCTCTGTCTTTGTTCCTTTCAAATCCAACATTTTCAACATACCTCCCAAAAAAAATATTATGTAAAGCATATTATATCTATATATAACAATAGTTATTACTATAATATCATAATTACCTCATCATTAATAAACTTAATTAATGTATAACAATTAATAATTAAATATTCTAATAATAAATGAAATATATACTTGTATCATAAAATTATTTACTCTATAATGATTCATCACCTAATTATATTATAAAATAATATTTATATATAAAAGAAAAAATAAAATACAGAAAAATAGAAATAATGAGTATTTATAGCATACTAAAAGTAACGCAGTTTCTGTGTTATACAGTATTCATCTACGCAGACTACCTTACCTACCACAGATGGTTATCAGCAGTTTTACCTTTGCATAGTATATGTTGGCCGTTTCACCGATATTGT
>JARKQC010000216.1 GCA_029974985.1 Bacteroidota bacterium
AGCTCAATGGCCTGTTCAACAATGGTAAAACCCGATTTCTTTCTCATATCAAGAATTTTTGTTGTGAATAATTCCTGTATAACGGAAAGAATAGGGTATTTTTGATCAAGCTATCCCGCGCATGCGGGATTTAGTTCAACATAAAAATATATTCAATGCAGGTGTGAAGAATGAGCAATATGAGTAACTTTGGATCACAAGTCTGCACTAAATATATTTTTGCTGTTGGCAACAAGTGTAAAAAGACAGACGACAGACAGATACGATAGTAATAAATTGAAAATAGAAAGGATTTAGCTTTTGGCAGGACAGGGCAAATTTGATGGAAATTTATTTTGTTTTTTTCTTCCCACCCGAAAAAAAGAAGAAGGAAACCCCACCCACATTGCACACATTGCCATAGCCCCACGAGCCAACGCTGAAGGCTAAGCTTTGTCAAAGAGTGCAATCTTGCCGACACACGAAGAAAAGACAATTGATTACACAATCAAATTGAAGTAATAAAAAATACGGATGAAAGATAATTTTCTGCAAGATATATGGCAAATTCATACTGATGTTCAAGAACAAATGCTACGGTTGCGTTCCGCACCCGTAAGTATTATTCCTGAATCGGCGAGAATTGTTGGCGAGAAATTATATTTAACCGCAGATGAGAATGACAAAACAGAAAAAATTATTGATGAAATTGCATCATTTTTTCAAATAACTGTGGGTGAAATTGATTTAGAAAAGGGGTATTTATATGCTGACTCTTTTGTTTCACAAAATTTAAAAAAAGAACAAAAAAAACAACTATTAGAAAGAGCAGCGGCTAATTTTATAAAATTTCAACCTGAACCAGTTATTGATGGATATATTAAAAAGAAAAGCTCTCCTATTAGTAACTTGATAGACCTTTTAGATAAAACTGGGTTAGATTACTCTTTTGATATTAAGGGGAGATTGCAATTATCTATTTCTGAATTAAAGAAGTTAAACAAGCTTTTTAACTTTGAAAAATTCAATATTGAAATACCAGAAACTGCAAGCGTAATTCTATCAATCCGCCCCAATCCATTGTTTTTTATAAAAAAAATATTTCCAGAAATAATAGTTAACCATAAAACACAGAGTTATATAAACCGTGCAACAGGTCTCATAAACTGGAATCGAACAATAGAAGTTATTGGAGGCTACTTTAATGATAAAATCATTAATCAATTAAATCAAGAATTTGGATTATCGCTTATTGGTTATGACTATACTTTTTTCGTAGAATCTGAAATAATAAAAAAATACGACCGTAAAACCTCTCCTTACATTTTACCTAAACAAGATGTTGAAAGTAATTCATTTACATTTCATACTAATCTTAGAGAATCAGATAAGTTAAGTGAGGATACAATGTTGAGTTCCTACAATGAGGAACGATGGGATTTTAGTCTAAAATATTCTCGTTTAAAAAAGTTTTTCGATTCTTTTTTTGGTGCTGAAAATATACGGTCTGAGATGAAGTTTATATACTCATATGATTTGATGAAGTACGATAACGAATTTCTTCCGAATCAGAATTATTCAAAAGATGAGTTTTGGGAGAAAATATATACATCTTTTGTGGATGAAAATATGACTATCAGTGAAAATACTGATAGTATTGGTATAGATTTTAATTGGCAAAATGAAGAAATCGAAAGTGCTATTTCTCGCATTATTAATAAATGTCCGTTTATAAATTTTTCCTTTTATAAAAACCACAGATGCAATATAGATTTTAAAATAAAGGATTTATCATTAGACGAAGTTGAAAATTTATTGCGAGAGAAATTCCCATCAATACAAACCCGAAGAAACGATAGAGAAGGGAATCTTTATTTTTATCAAGAATACCAGACTCAAGAACAATCGATTATTATTCGAGATATGATAAATTCAGAATTGGACGAGTTTGATATCAATGCCTTTGATTTTGGTTTATATGAAATTCCTAATAACAAGGAAAAGTATATAATAACTATTGATAATCAATCAAAAAGAGAGTCATTGGTTGCTGCTGTTAAAGAATTAAGAGGGGCAAATTTTTGCATTGGGAAAAATGACTTTGGAAAACTATTTCGAGTGAATTATCCTGAAATGATTTTTGATATTTCAGGCGATAATTTTGAGCAAACTAAACAAGTTTTTGAATCTAAAATTATCAGTTCAATAGAGCCAAATCTTACAGGAGATATTGAAAAAATCAACAGATTGAAAAAATCTCTTGGCAATATTTTAAGTGGCAAGAATCTTCAAAATCCCAATTTAAAGGATTTTATCTTCGATGCTGAAAAAGCAACAAAGATTGATGATATAGATTACCATACAAATGTATCAAGTGGAACTTACCAAGATTTAGATTGTCATTTATTAAACAAAAACATTAATGCCTCACAGAAACAGGCAATTATAAAAACTCTTTTGGCAAAAGATTTAGCTTTGATTCAAGGTCCACCAGGAACAGGAAAATCTACTGCAATTGCTGAAATCATTTGGCAACATATTAGAAAGAATCCTAAAGAACGGATTTTGCTTACTTCTGAAACAAATTTAGCCGTTGATAATGCTATTGACCGTATTGTAAATAAATGGCATAATTTGGTAAAACCAATTCGAATTGGTGATGAGGAAAAGTTGGAAATGGAAGGACGGCAATTCTCACTCGATGTAATGAAACGATGGGTTGAAAATGGCAATGTTGAAATTGAGAATGATGAGCAAGACGAAGAATTATTACCACAAAAATTGATATTGCAAAATTGGATTGAAAATATTCAACGTAGAATTGACAGAAATGAGATTGATGATGTCAGATTTGAGTTATGGAAGAATTTATTGAATAATCCACCAAAACAAATTCGGAATATTTTCTTTGAAAATTATATCAAAAACTGCAATGTAATAGGTGCAACCTGTAGCTCGATAGGCGAAAGGAATACCCGTAATAATCCTACTTCTTTTTTTAAAAGTTATTGCGAGGTATTTGGAAATATAAATAAACAAACAAATAAGAATGGCTCGCAGTACTCGGATTATAAAGGAAATTTAGTTTTCACAACTGTAATACAAGACGAATCAAGTAAGGCAACTCCCGCTGAACTTTCCTTGCCCTTAGTTTATGGCAAAAAAAATATAGTCATTGGCGACCATCGACAATTACCGCCATTATTGGATAAGGAGGAGTTTATGCTCTCGTTCGATTTCCTATTAGATAGAACGGAAAATGATGCCGATAGAAAAAAGATTTTGCATTTAAAATCTTTTGTAAATAAGCATTTTAAAGAAATGGAAATATCACATTTTGAACGATTATTTGATAAAATTGACGATAGTTTAAAAGGAAAATTTAATTTGCAATATCGAATGCATCCTGATATAAACGAAGTAATTAGACAGTTTTATATTATAGATGGTGGTTTGGATTGTGGCTTAATTTCGCCTGATGATTTGGGAGTGAATGACCCAGATATGACAAATTGGGCTTCCCGTTTTCATGGTATTGAGATAGATGATTTTATTTCAAAAGATAATCATGTAATTTGGGTTGATACAAATACACCTGAATTATTAGACGGTACTTCAAGAATTAATCACGGGGAAATTGATGTAATAAGGGAAGTATTGACAAAACTTCAACAATCCGAGAGTTTTCATTCCTACCAGTCGTTTTGGAAGAATCCCGAAGACCAACAAATTGGGTTGATTAGTTTTTATGGAAAGCAAATTCGGTTATTAAAAAATCTACGTAACGAGTTCAGAGATATTCCAATAAGGGTTAGTACTGTAGACCGATTTCAAGGCATGGAAAGAAATATTATAATTGTTTCTATGGTGCGTAGTAATAGAATTGCATCTGACAAAAATCAAAAGCCAGATATAAATCTCTATGGTGAATTGGGTTACACTGAACAAAAAGACTTAGGTTTTGCTCAATCACCAAATCGGCTAAATGTTGCATTATCTCGTGCAAAACGATTACTTATAATTGTTGGTAATAGTGAATTATTTAGGCAAAAGGAAATTTACGATAATGTTTATAAAACAATTGCAAGCAATCCGAATGGTAGAATTATAAAGTACGAAGCAAAATGAATTGGCAAGATATAGTAAATAATTCTGAACTTGTTTATGCTTCAACTATTGAGGATAAAGGGTTTCGTACTTGGAGTTTGAAAAAAACTACTTGCAACGTTTCGTTTTATGAAACCCATCCTATTGAAGATATCGATAGAGTTCTTTGTGGCATTCTTGAATCAAATAATGGTTTTATTGAAGAAAACAAAATTGCAACAATGTTGGGCTTCAATGTGCTTGATGATTTTGAAATAACTCATAAACGATACGCAGACAAAGCTGAACTTGATATTTTCAAAGAAATTATTAAACCCGTTATAAATTGGGGTTTAGTTGAATACATTGTTGAAAAAGACCAACCTGCTACTTTAAAATTAACTGATTTTGGGTATAGAGCCCTTTCGTTAGAAGAAAAATATATATTCTATTCTGGCCAGAAGGAATTACTAGAAAATCCCAATATCAAACCACCAGAATTAAATGAAAATTTATTTTTTCCGTTTTATTCTGCATTGGGGGAGTATTCAGAAATTACAGGAAAAACACAAATTAAATACGAACAAGTTAAGATCATTGAAGTCTTTGATATTGAAGAAACCGAGTTAATAAAACGTCATAAATTACAATCAAAAGAACATTATCAAATCTATAAATCAGAACCGACAAATTACTTTGAATTTACAAGTAATCCGGTAGATATTCGGCTTTTCAAACAAAGAACTGAGTACTATCCAATTATATTCCACAACAATCAAATTTGCATAGAAGCAACCGAATTGCTGAATAGTATTGATAATGCTGATGCGAAAGAGAAGAAAAAAGATTGGGGATTGTACTTAAAACTTATCAAAGACCCAAATGCTCTGTTGGATTATGAATCTATAATTCCTTATGAAGATTTACTGGAATTGGATTCTCTTGTAAAAGACAACCGTTTGAGTTGGAACGATAAACAATTATTCTCTTTCATTGCCGAAAATGCAAACGCAAACCAATGGTTCAGCATTTCAAATTATTGTCCAATAGATGTATTAAAACAGTATTTACAGACATATTGTGATAAACTTGATTGGACTTCTTTATCATTAAGGATTGACGATGATTTCTTAATCCAAAATGCAACTAAATATCCTTGGAATTTTGAAGTAGTATCAGCCAAGGAGGATATTAGCATTGAAGTTATTAAAATTTTATTGCTTATTCCCGAACTGAAAGAGCAGGAATGGGATTGGGATAGAATAATGCCCCAATTGGATTTCGAGTTTATCAAAGCCAATATAGACACGATAGATTTTGAGTTGTCCGACCTAACTAAAACCAATATTGATGATATCAAACCATTGCTTGTTCAATATCCAACAAAACGATGGAATTGGTTATTCATTTCAACTGACTATGATTTACCTTACATTTTAGAAAATATACTTAACTTCAGTAATTCTCTAAACCTCAAGAATGTAATCAATCGTGCTTTTATTTCCGAAAATGATATAAAATTATTTTGTCAATCGTCTGACTTTGTCAAATTGCTTTCTGGGGCCAAAGAATCCACATTAAGAAATTATCAGCCCAATCAAGCAAATTATTTTTGGACGGAACAACTTATTGACTTGTTAGAAAAGACAGGTTATTTAAATTGGGAAAGTGGCAGTTATATTTCGGGATTTGAATGTAATCCATTCATTGAATGGAGTGCTGACTTTTTCAATAAATACCATTCAAAAATTGAAACGCAAAAGGGGTTTGATTTTGTTTCTACACGCATTTCAGATAGTCAAATTATTGTTGAATTTCCAGAATTCAACTGGAATTGGGATATCCTTTCCGAAAATACTAATCTGATAAATAATTCGGAGTTCTTACTATCCTTTAAAAGCAAACTTAATTTTAGCATTCTACTTAAAGGGATATCTGAACAAACATTAGAGGATATTTTTGATGCTGCAAATGTTTTGGCTTACTTGGAAGCAAACTTAGAATCTTGGATAGATGTTACTGAAAAATCTTCAAAAGAATTTATTTTAAAACACATTGATTATAATTGGGATTGGTCAATTCTCACAAAGCGGTTCTGTTCAACAATAAAAATTGATTCAATTGGCAATCCAAAATGGATTAACAAATGGGATTGGCACTATCTTACAAAAAATATTGATTTATCTATCATTGAAGATAAATTAGATTTGTATCTCGAATACTGGGATTGGGATTACCTCTCAATTCAATTAGATAAAGAGTTTGTTGTAAAAAATCTCCCCGATTATAATGATTACTGGAATTGGGATATACTTTTAACTAAACGATTTGAAAAATCAGATTTGCAACTTTCAAAACATTTAGCTGTAGTTGCAGCATGTATTTCTGTTTTTGATGGAGAATTAAAACTACAACTCTGGAGAATAATTACCAGCAAATTTGATTATGATGAATTAGACGATTTGATTTTGCAAACTTATAATCAAGATGTTTTTCTGTGGGATTATAGCTATTTTTATGATTTACCAAGCTTTAATCCAAGACAATATCTGAATGAAAACATTGAGTTTATTGATTGGGAAACATTTTCAGGTTCGAGAACACTCAATAAATCGTTTATTTGGGATAAATCTTTGTTTAGCTATGAAGTATGGTTGAAAAATATTTTCAAGTTATTGAAAAACCAAACCTATCAATGGGATTTCAAGGCATTGTCAAGATTAGATAGTATTAATTGGAATGATTCAGTACTAAGCATTAAATCTGAAAACTGGGATTGGGAATATTTATCAGAATTTAGTAGTTGCTTCAAAAAAGAAAAAGAATTTACAAAGCGTTTCCGCAAATTCTTGAAATACATAAATTTTAACGCATTCTCAAAGAGAACAGATTCTGATATTACTGAAAAACTACTAACTGAAACAATCAATAATGACTGGGACTGGGCATATTTATCACAAAATGGATCAGTTAAAATTTCTTTAGCATTTATCAAAGAAAATAAAGATAAATCGTGGAATTGGGCAGCTCTTTCAGAAAGAAATGACATAAAGTTTGAAAACGAAATCTTTCTAGAACTTTCAAATCAAAATTGGGATTGGGAGGCCATATCAAATAGAACAGATATTGCTTTTACAGAAGAACTAATAGTTAGCCTGTTGGATAAGCCTCTTAATTGGTATTTAATTTCCCAAAACAAAACTTTTGTCCCAAATGCTAAAACCTTATCTAAACTTAAAATTCATAATCTTGATTGGAATGCTGTTTCTAAAAACACAAATCTTTCGCCCGAAATTCTTTGGGACTATAAGGATAGTTTAGATTGGCTACTTTTAACTAGAAATCAAGTTGTTGATATTTCTGATACTTCATTTTTAAGCAAATATCAAAATTATGTCGATTGGAATTTTGTTTCTCAATCTGACAAATTCCTAATTACCATTGAATCTCTGAAGTTATTTAAAGATAAATTGAATTGGACAGTAATAAACTCAAGAAAGGATTTGAAGATTTCAACTGAGCTTCTCGAACCATTCTCAGATGTTTTAAATTGGTCAAATATTTCAGAATCAATGGAAATTCAATTTACAGAAGACCTTATTGAAAAGTACAGGAACAAATGGGATTGGCAATCATTAAGGAAAAACCCTCAAATAATTGATAAACTTGGTACTACATTGAGCAAGTATCGGGCTGAATTTAATTGTGTTGAATTTTTAGAACAATTTCACCAAACACCATTTATTTATCATTTTACTCATTTATTTAATGCAATTGATATTATTAAAAGTCGGAAAATTTTGAGCCGTAACGAAGCAGAAGGTAAATTCTCCAATGCCGCTGGAAATCTTGTTGCAAGACGAGGCACTGCACACGACTACGCACGTTTTTATTTCCGTCCTCAAACACCAACTCAATTTTATAATGAATGTTTGGGTATGGATTCCGAATCAGGTTATTGGAAAACCTGGTATTATTATGGAGAACATAGGAAGTGGAAAACCTACTATCCACAAGCAAGAAACCTTGGTTTGCCCAAATGTCCTATTCCTGTGTTTTTTAAATTTGATTTAAAAGAGGTTTTAATGAAAATTGCTGATAAATGCTTTTATAGTACTGGTAATATGCAAACCAACTGGGCAAGAGTTGAAAAGGTATCGGAAAATCCCAACTCAATCAATACAATCCATCTTTATTCAGATATAAGAGATTATGAGAATTACAAGCAATATTCTCAACAGGAATTTCTTGTTCTTGAAGAATTTGATTTTTCAAAATTGGAATCATTTGAAATCATATGTTATAGTGACGAATATGCTAATTTGCTTAAATCACAATTAGGCAATGACCCCATATGTAAAAAGATAAATTCAGACGGGTGGTATATTTTTCACCGAGGCAACCGAGAACTAATTATTTATGAAACAGAATCTGTGATTTCTATCACTTCTGAATATCGGGATAGTGCTTATTTATCGATTAAAGGAGAAGGTTTAAAAAATATTGAAATTCTTAATCCGGAAAGAATTCAAAAAGAAACAACAAGCGAGATTATTGCTTATCCGGAAATTAAATTTACAAAAACGGAACAACCAATCGAAGTGCATTTTGTCGATAATGCGATAGGAACAAGAGATTGGTTAGTTTATAAAAATTGACTTTATGACTACACAGGATAGAATATTAAATATCTGCAAGAAAATACCCGCATTAAAAGAATTATATGATTCACAAGTGCGTCATTATACAATTACAGAGCATACAATTAATGTTTTAAATCAATTTGAAAAGTATTTTGCAAGTCAATTTTCTGAAATTGAAATAGAAATGTTTAGATTATTTTTGTTATTGCATGACATTGGTAAACCAATTGCTCATAAAAAAGGTAATCGTGATAATCAATATTCAGAAACAATAAAAATTATTTCTGAGAATAAACAAGAGCTAAATTTATCTGATAATGATTTCTTTTTATTTAAAGCATTATTGAATGTTGATTCTTTGGGATTGTATATGCAGAACAAAACATCTTTAGATGATACATGGTTTAACATAAAAGAGCAGAGTAATCTCGCAAAAATCGATACAAAATCATTTTTCTATTTACTATCAGTATATTATCAATGTGATGTGGCAAGTTATACAAAAGATGCTGGTGGCTTAAAATTCCTTGAGTATTTATTTAAATATCAGAATGGTTTGAAAATCTATGATGAGAGTTCAAAATTATTGAAATTTTCTTCAAATTTTCAAACGAAGTATAGTGCTTTATTAAATAAAATTACTGGGATTATCGTAGTCGAAAAAAAATCAGAAGAGATGACTATTTCATCAAATTTAAATTTTATTACTGGGAATATTTTTAATTCTAAAGCACAAACAATCGTAAATACCATTAATTGCGTAGGTGTAATGGGAAAGGGAATTGCACTTGTCTTTAAACTTCGATACCCTTTAATGTTTGATATTTATAAAAGGTATTGCGATGAAAAACACATAGGAATAGGAAAACTATGGTTATACAACCAACAACCAAACACTCCATGGGTATTAAACTTTCCAACTAAATATCATTGGAAATATCCGAGCAAACTGGAATATATTGAAAAGGGTCTTATTAAATTTTCTGAAACTTATAAAGAAAAGTGTATAACATCAATAGCATTCCCTTTACTGGGAACTCACAATGGAGGCTTAGAAAGAGAAGAAGTAAAGATGCTAATGATTAAGTACCTATCAAAATGTGATATTCCAATAGAAGTTTATGATTATGACCCTTCTGCACCAGATGATTTATTTGAAACATTTAAAAAGAATTGGAAGAAACTTTCTCCACAAGAAATAAAAGTAGCGACAGGGATTCAGCCTCAATATATTAGAAAAATAAATGAAGTATTGGAAAATCCAGAAGTTTACTCAATGGTGACACTTGTTAGTTATGATGGTATTGGTGAGAAAACTTTACAAAAAGCGTTCGATTTTGCAATGAATTACAAACAAGAAAAATTATTTTAATATGCCAGCGCATTTGCAAGCACATTGCCAAAGCTACACAAGCCAACGCTTCAACCTAAGCTTTGTCAAAGAGCTTGCAAACCCAGCCCGAGTAACCGCCTTTCAGGACGGTTTTAGGATTGCCCACGCTCAAAAAAACAAAATAAATTTGTGCTTCGTGGATAGGTTGGTGCGGTTTGATAATGACAAGAAAATAAAGCTAAATGATTGACAAACAGACAGAAATAAATGAACACCAGTTGCCAACAAATAAGACTTAAACGCAGTCGCTGAGTAAAAAGCAAAAATCGCAGCCGTGACCTTTCTGCGACTGCCCCCGCAGAAATTGCGGGACTAAAAAAGGATTTAAGTAAGTGTTGAACTTTACCGACCTGCTCCGGATTACCTCCACTTCGATACCGCTCAGTGCAGACATGGGGATTTAATGTTTGGCATATATTTTCCGATCGGGTTCCGGGTGCATTCTTCCGGGTCAGATTATGGTGTCAGTATGAAATTTGAATATTCCGGTGAAAGTAGGCCACTATTCCGGAGCAAAGTAGGCCACTAATTCAGTGACAGAAGAGGTGGTAAAAATAGCAAAATTTTGGGATTAGATTTTTTTTCTTAACGACTCTCCTTTTAATTCAATTTTGTGGG
>JARKQC010000237.1 GCA_029974985.1 Bacteroidota bacterium
ACAAGCCAACGACATCACAGGAACATACTCTGGTGTTGAGCTGTATGCATCCAGCAGCAAAAATACCACATATAACCAAAACACAACAACATCACAGGAACATCACGAGGTGTTTATCTGGATGCATACAGCGATAACAACACTAAATATAAACAAGCCAATAACATCACAGGAACATCAAGCTATGGTGTTTATCTGGATGCATACAGCGATAACAACACCATATAAACAAGACAATACAACAATTCACAGGAACATATGGTGTTTATCTGTCTGCATCCAGCAGCAACAACGCCACATATAACCACAGCCAATGACATCACAGGAACATCACGAGGTGTTTCTCTGTATGCATACAGCGATAACAACACTAAATATAAACAAGCCAATAACATCACAGGAACATCAAGCTATGGTGTTTATCTGGATGCATACAGCGATAACAACACCATATAAACAAGCCAATAACATCACAGGAACATCAGGCTATGGTGTTGGTCTGGATGCATCCAGCAGCAAAAATACCACATATAACCAAAGCCTAACAATATCACAGGAACAGACTATGGTGTTGCTCTGGCTGCATACAGCAAGCTACAACAAAAAAGAAAAAAACACAAAAATCTTCCAAAAAAAAATAATCAACTAATAACCATGCTATAACCTAAAAAAACACTAAATCATTCTAACAATTAACCTCATAAAATATAAAAAAAATTAATAATACTCACACACTAAAATAAAAAACACAAAAACATATCCCAAAAAAAAACTAAATATTCCTAATCTTAAGATCGAGGGTTCAAATCCCTCCAAGTCCGTTTACTGATTTTTACCTAAATTAACTAATTTTAAAGATTTTTAATAATTTCATTTTAAAAAAATATATACATATTAACTTATAGATTAAACTAAATAATTATAAAGTTAAACAATTATTCTTGTTCTTTGATACTTATAATATTTAAATAAATTTCATCCATTAATTCTCTAACTAATGAAACATATTCATTAATATCTTTTTTAGAAGAAACTACTGTTATTTCACCATGTGCAATAGAATTACGGACTGTTTCTAATTTATTTAATTTAGAATGGTGTTTTCTATCTATATTTTTTAAATTATATTTTTCAAGAAGATCATTTGAATTCTTAAAGTTTAATATTTTACTTTCTGGTCTTTCTTCAGGCATTAAAGGACTCTTAAATATACGATTAATGTTATTTAATGTATCTTTTTTATCATTAAAGCTTTTATACCTTGTTTTTAAAATTTCTTTATGATCAATTATTTGAGTAATTAATACAATATCTTTCTCAAAATTTGGATTCCTATTTATAAAAGATGAATAATGAACTAAAGTTTCTTTAATAAATCCCTCCCATATAGCATAGATTGCAGGAACTAAATATTTAGTCAAAATCTTTAAAATTTCATCACTTTTTTCAGTACCAATAATTTTTAATATAATAGCTAATTCCTCATCACGCCACTGTTTTTCATAATCAACAGAATTTATTAAGTCATCCATCTTAATCATCAGTGCCAAAGATACTATTTGCTAATTTTACCCTTTCCATGACCTTTTTTGGATTATGTGCCTGTGAACCAAGAACTCCTTTGTTAGCAAACTCTTTTTTAAGTTCTTCTATTTTTTCAGAAAGGACTTCTTTATTATTCACATACAAATGGAGATTATTAGCTAATCCCTGCATTATTCCATCATAAATGCTTGTTGAAAACCCTCCTCTTTTAGATATTGGAACAAAAATTTCTATATCATCTAATTCGTATAATAAACTTACAACTTGATTAAATATATATCCATATTCATTAATCTTTGACATATCTTCAGTTGTTTCATTAACTGTCCTCTTCATAAAATTATCCATATGCTGTGATAAAACCTTAGTTATTTTTTTAGTTCCATAAATAGAACAAAATCTTAGAACTAATTCATCAGCAAAAAGAGATTCTTTTTTAGTTTCAGAAATATTTATTAATGCTAAAAACTCTTCATTATCTGTCCCTCTATCCCTTAAAAACCTATTAAAATGAGTTGATACATCTCTATAAAGAACATTTCTTATTTCTTGTTGAGATAATTTTGTGCCTCCAGTGTTTAACCTATTAAATAACTCAAATCTAACATTATAATCACTATAACTACTTATTATCTCCACACGACATACATATCTTTTTATATCTAATTTTGCCCGCATAGATAATTCATCAAAGGATAAATCTTTAATTGTTTTTAGAATATCTCCTTCATCTAATTTCCAATTATTCTTATCACTATCACTTAATTCACCCATAAATGAAAAAAGAGTAGATAATCTTTGCAATCCATCAACAAGCTCCCATTCTCCAGTATCATTTTGCACAACAAAAATTGGAGGAATAGGAATTCCTAATAAAAGAGATTCTATTAATCTTGTTCTTTGATAATTATTCCATCTAAATAAACGTTGAAACTCAGGAGCTATGAATAATTCTTTATTTTTATATAAATTTAACATTTCTCCAATTGACATATCTAATCTTTCAGCAGTGAAATCGTTTTTAGCTTCTTTAATTTCATTATCTATTTTTCTCCTTACTTCTTCTAACATTTTTTGCCCCATTAATTTTATCCATATATTTATCCTATACCATTATAAGTATTTTTTATTATTATAATTTTCCATATTAATCTTTCAATTATACAAGTAATAAATGAATAATATTTAAAAAAAGTAAAAAAATAATAAAAATTGTTTAATAGATATTTAAATATTCAAAAAAAATAGTTAATTAAATAAAATTTTCACTAATATTATAATATCTTCAATAATTTTTCATTTAATTTATATATGCTCTAAAACTTCTTTTCCTAAATCTGTTATTTTATATAGCTTTCCTTGTTTATAATCTTCATTTAAATAAATAACTAATTATAATGTTTATATATTTTATATACAAACTATTCTATATATTTTAAGACTTCTTTTCCCTTTTTTTATCTTATTAATTTGATAAAATCCTTTGTTTAATTTCTTCAATATACAATATTAGATTTTAAACTAATATACTATTTATTAAAAGTTCAGAACTTCTAATTAGTTTTGTTTCTACAGGAATATAATATTTTAAGTTTATTTTTTAAATATAAATTTAGTTCTTACTTTTTTTATTATTTAAATTAGAAAAAAGATCTTTACCTGTGAAAACTCTTTGTTTATCTTTATTTTTTAAAACTTTTCCCTCTTTTATTAGTTTGTCTATTGTTGAAAAATTTTCTGGGCTTTTAGAAAATATATGCCTCGTGGAACCTTTAGCTTGTAAAATATTCAAAAATTTTATATCATTTACATCATCAATTACACAATATTCTGGAGTTTTTATATTATACATAATGTCTTCAATATTTGTGAATTTCTCTTCTATTTTAAAAGAAGAAAAGTTTTCAGGATCTAAAAAACATAAACATAAATTTGAGCTGATTGGAAAAAAAATTTTAGAATAAGGAACTATTATTCCTCTAGATACATGCTTGGTTTTAGTATTATATTGGACTAAAGGATTATCAGATGTCCAAAAAGGAATTTTAGTCTTATTTTCGAGTAAACACCACTTTTTAAGAGTAAATGCAGAAGAAAATTTTTCTATAGTGCCTGATATTAAATCTAAATGAAATGGTTTTAATAAACTTTTAGCTATCATAGTATCCATATCTTTTTCGAGGTTTGAATCCATATTTTTTCCATTAAGCTCATATAAGTCCTTACTTAATTTAAAAAGCATCTCATTGATTGATTCTCTAGTTTCTTTTGTTCTCATTAATTGTAATGATAAAAATTCTGATAAATGGTGTCTAAATTCAAGATTTATTAAAATTTTATCACTTGGATTCTCAATAATCTTTCTGATAGATGAACTATGTATGGATTCCATCGCACTTAGCGATTTTTCCAAACTCAAGTCGCCAAAATCATAAAATTCTTTTTCTTGTGCAATATTTTTAATATTTGTGATGTAATATTTTGATAAATCTTTATCAAAACAATGCAAACTAAATTGTTTTTTTCCTCTTTTTGTTTTTCTTAGTGCGAAATTTTTCAAATAAAATTGAGGCACATAATGTTGTTTAGATTTATTAGTCATGGTTATCTATTAATATATTTTAAAACTTCTTTTCCATTATCTGTTAATTGATAAAATCTTTATTTAAGTTATTATTAAATTAGTTAAGATAAGTATATAAAATATAGTAATATGAAATATTAAACATACACACAGCGATATTATATTATAAAAATAAAAAAATGAATACTAAATAAAATATAATAAATTGAATAAAAAGGAGTTATATATAAATAACAATACTAAAACAATGAACATTACAGCTATTACACATTTAATATCCGATAATTTTATTCCAATATTGTTATTCATAATAGTAGGCACTATATTGATTACCATTACATTACAAAAAATAATAGATAGCTACGAAAGTAAAAGAAAAGTTAATAATGCAGACAATGCCTATAGAAGCCTACTCATATTATCTATTGATGCTACATATATAGCTCTTATTATATTTGCATATTTCGGTGATGAAATACCTGAAATAGCTAATGCTATTTTTATTCTATTTTCTTCAACAATTGTTTTTACATTACAATTATATTTTAAAGAAGTTCAAAAAGAGCAGAAGAAACAAATAGAACTTGATAAAGGACATAAATATATTCATCATGCTATTAATATAAACTTAAAACAATGTGAAAGACATATTGAATATTGGAAACTTAATAAACGTGAAGATACAGAATTTAATTATAAAATATGGGATAATGTGCATGAATTTATTTTAAAGTTGGATATCGATTCTGGATTAATTGCAGAATTATCAAAAATACAAGATTTATGTAAGATTTTGAATAATAGTGAAAAAAAGTTTAAAGAAGCGCAAAATGACAAAAAAACAGCAAATAATGAAAAAATTGAAAAAGAAATATACTCCTTTATAAACAGGCTAGACAGATTACTTAAAAAATATTATAAAGATTCTGATTTGATTGCAGAAACTTATTTCAACAGAGGAACTTTTTCATATACTATAAAAAATTATAAAGAAGCTATTAAATATCTTGATAAATCATTGAAAATTGGTCCTGAAATTAATTATAAATATAAAGATGCTCTCACCATGAAAGGAACTAATTTGGATAGACTTAAAAAATATAGAGAAGCTATCGTATTTTTCGATAAAGTTCTAGATATTGACCCTGATAATGATTATGCTCTTATCAACAAAGGATCTGCTTTAAATAAGCTTAAAAAATATGATGAAGGCATTATCTGTTGTGACAAAGTTTTAAATATTGACCCTGACAATACCATTGCCCTCAATACTAAAGGTTATGGATTATACGGTCTTAAAAAATATGAAAAAGCCATTAAAGTTCACAAAAAAGCTTTAAAATTAAATTCCAGTGAAATATTTGCTTATTTTGGAATAGGAGATTCTTTATTCGAGCTTGGAAAATATAAAGAAGCCATCAAATATTATGATAAAATTTTAAAAATCGAAAAGGAAAATAAATATGCTCTAAATTCCAAAAAAAATTGTTTAAGTGCTAGTTGAGGATTAAACCAATAATATCTTGAAATCGTTGAAAATAAATTAAGTTTTGTTATATTTTGGTATGAAAAAATGATTTTATAAAGATAAATAAAAAAACATAGGAGAATATTCATGAAAAAATTTGAAGAACAATTTAATGAATCTGTTGAAAATGCAATAGATAAATATTCAAATTCTGATGCTTCAATACCATTAAGAGCTGCAATAGTAGCTATTCCAATAATTGGAAGTAGTATAGATACTATGATCACTGCAACTGGACAACAAATAGCTCAAAAAAGATGGCAAACTCTATTTAATTCAATTAGTGAAGAAATTAAAAATATAGATAAATCAAAAATAGATTTTGAATACCTTAAATCTGAAGAATTTTATGATTTGATAAGAGAATCAATAGAATTAGCTTTTAAAACAAGTGATGATGAAAAATTAAGATATTTTTCAAAAATATTTGTTAATGCAATTGTTGAAAAAGAAGTCAGTTACCATATAGAATATATGAGATCAATAGCAGAATTATCTCACGAAGAAATGTTAATAATAATAGAAATGTACAATGATCAAAAAAATATTAATTTACAGTTACATGATACTACGATAGCCGAAGATAGAGAAGAAGGTAGTGAATTATTAGAAGTTGGAGATAAAGGATGGGATGAACTATATGATAAAATGAATGAAAAATATGACCTAGATAAATCATCCCTCCCTTTTTTATTGAAAAGAGCTGAAAAAACTGGTTTAATAAAAGAAATAACTGGAAATTATTGGGGCTATGGTGGGGGAGCATATATAATAACCCCTACATTAAAAAAATTAATGAAAATATTGGAAAAAGATTAATAAACTATTATATAACAATTATAGTATCTATTAATAATTTTAATGCATTAAATTTTCAAAAGATATAATATAAAACTGAAAATAGAATATAGGAATCATCAAGATTCATTTGATGATAAAGATTTAGATTACAGTTTAGCAAAACTTTTATTAGTTTCATGTTCTGCTTTCACAAATTACCTTTTAGCTAAATCTGATTCATAAATTTAAAAATAATAATCAAATATTTTGGAGAGTATCATGACAATAAAAAATAAGGAATTATATATTTTATTAGTAATAATTCTTTTAGTAATTTGGATTCCTCTTTTATGGTTATATTGCTGTTTACATCCTTGGAAAGAGATGGGAAATTATTTAGCTATGGGAACTGCGCTAGCGGCATTTACGGGGACTATTATATCTATAATGGTTAGTCAATATAGAAATCAAATTCAGTTAGATAAACAAGAAGAACATCTTGATAAGCAATTAAATCATAGATATAGAAAATCAGCATTGATTACATTAAAATCGATAATTATACAATTAATAATGTTAGAATCAAATATTAAAGAGAAGTATGAAAAAAATAAACAAGAATATGAATATGATTTAAGTAGCTGGGTAATTAAAAAAATAGTTAAAAATACAAGAAGTATTAAGTATCATGAAAATTTAATAAACACTTACGAAAGTCAATTTAATAAAATAAAAATTAAAAACGATTCTAAAGCTAAAAAAGGCGAATTAGGAGAAATATGCCTAAAAACAGCAAAATTTTATAATGAATCGATGTACTATGAGCTACCTAAATCAATAAATATTAACCTTAACAATTTAAATGATAATACTATTAATGTTGATAAATTAAAAAATTTAGAGAAAGAAATCAATATTTGCCTTGAAAATGATAATTGTATAAATAAAAACAAAGAATAATATTTATAGATAAAACAACTTAAAATCTGTGAAAAGATCCGCTAATCTGAGTATAGCCACAACCCGATACTTTTAATGCCATAATTAATAATACACAATAATTATAATTATAAAAAAATTCATCGAACTATAATATTATAAAATTAAAAAAATGAACTAAAAAGCTTAAAATTAGATTTAAAAGTTACAGAGAATGCTAATCTTAAGATCGAGGGTTCAAATCCCTCCAAGTCCGTTTATTGATTTTAAAGGTTATTTTTTAAAAATAAAGTATTTATCATGATGTTTTCTTCTATATATTATGATATGTAGTCTATTTGGATAGTAAAAGAATTTTAATCTTAAGATAGAATGGTTTAAATCCCTTCTAGTCCGTTTATATAATGTATATTATAAAGGATTGATATTTGAAGTCCCAATTTACAACCATTATTTATAATTTATTTAATTATAATTACTATTATTAAATATAAATGTAATAAATATTTTATTAAATTAAATCATATATAAACAGCAATAGGAATTATTTGAATAGCTGGAGCTTCCACTTTTGTGAAAATTTCTGGAAAATCAAAATCTTCCATATTTTTAAATACATCAGTGATACTTTTTATAATTTCAACATTTGAACCAATTGTAGTTCCTTCTAGTAGGTCTATTGATTGATTTTCAGAAATTTTTCTAGTAACTTTGCCTAAAACTTTAAATTCACCAAAAGGCAATTCAATTCCTGCTTTATCTCTCATAAACTCGTTAAAGAGATAACATACCACTTCATGTTTACCATCATTTAACCTAATCACATATTTTTGAAAATCTTCATCACTTAATTCTTTAGTAAGTTTATCAACCATGTCTTTATATACTTTAAATTCTTCAATTTGTTTTTTATTTTGCTTTTTTAGTTCTTTTAATGCCTTATTTCTTTCTTTGCCTTTGAGATCTTTGATAGTATTTTCATTATTATTTTGAGAAACAAGTTCATTACTTGAAATTTCTATAAAAAAATCAAAAAGATTTGATGTTTGATTTAAGGAAGATTCTAATGGATTAGATATGAATTCACCCCTTATTTCAACAAAATCAGACTCCTTAATGTTATCCCAATTTTCTTCATCAAGTTTTTTTATTAAATTTTCATCATTTAGATTTTTTATTAAACGATTCATCAATGAACCATAAGTATGAAATCTTTCTTCCTCATACTCTTTTCCCTTTTCATTATTATTTTGATCATTTTTTGTTCCTTTAAGTCCAAGTTGTATGATAGAAGAAACATTTATGCCAAAATTACCTCCTTTTTCGGTTCCAGATGTATTTGATTCAATATTTTTAGTTGTAGTTTTGTTTGCTTTTGAAAACCCATTTTCCATTGATGCTAATAAATCTAATAATGTATTAGTATCTAGATAAATAGGAATTCCCAAATTTTTTTCCGACATGAAAAACCTCCTAAATATAAAATTTATACTTCTAGATTATATTGTAATACACATATTATTTTTCCTAGCTAATGAAAAGTAATATTATTCGATATATTCCAAAACTTCTTTTTCAAATTCTGTTATTTTAACTATAATCTTTCTTTATATTAATTCAAATAAGCAAGTCTTCGCTTAAATTATTAATAATTCTTTTGTTTTTGTGTTATTTATAAATTTATAAATTAAATATGTTCTAAAACTTCTTTTCCTAAATCAGTTATTTTATATAGTCTTACTTGTTTATATCCTCATTTAAGCATAGACTAATTTTCTACTTATTTAATATTCACATTATTATTCTAATGAATTCTTAATTATATTAATCTCACTATTATTTAAATTATATATTTTATAAATCAAGTTGTTTATGTTATCATCTGTTGTTTTTATTTGTGTTTCTAATAATTTTTTATCATGAGGATTATTAGTGTTGTAAAGTTTTTTAGTTAATTCAATATTTTTATCTACATATTTAACAATTATTTTCTCTTGATCTGGATTAATAATAATAGGTATCTTTTTAATATTTATAATTTTAACCTCTGCAAATGTCCTTCCTTTTTCTGGAACTATTATACTATAATAAAATCTAATTAATTCAGAGTTTATAAGTGCCAGTATGTATTTTATATTTATTCCCTCTTTTGGAAGTATTAAATGTGTTGAATCTAGAGTAAAAAATTGTGTATTATCATAAGCACCAATTATTTTATCTGCTGTTTGTCTTATTACTATTTTTTCTGGAACATTATATTTTTCTTCATTATAATTACTCCATAATTTTTCTTTATCAAAGAGAACATAATTATTATTAAATTTATAAAAATATCTAAAAATATCTCTACCTCTTAATACTTTAATATGTTTATTAGTATCCTTTGAACTTGATAAAAATTTTTTATTATTTCCTGTTTTAATACCATTATAAAAATTACAATATTTTTCTAGATGTTCTGAATTTTTATTTATTTTAGAAATAAGAGATAATTTATCTTTATCTAAAATAATTTTAGAATCTGGTAATTCTTTAATTTTGTTTTGGTTAAAAGATTTAAGCTTAGAAGAAAATATTGATTTAGGATCTAAAACATTTAAATATTTAAAATAATAATTATCATTAATATGATCGTTTTTTTCAAATATTAATATTAAATTCCCTCCAGTTTCAGCTTTATCAAAAACTCTACCTTTAATATTAATTAATAAAGATATTTTTGTGAAATTTAAAAGAAGATTTCTAATGTTTTTAAAATAGTAGTTTGTGAGTATTGTATTTGGAGTTATATATCCCAATAGTCCATTTTTTTTAAGAATTTTTTTACCTATTTCTATGAATATTGCATAAGTACTACCTTTGTATTCATATGAATCAAATTTTTTTAAATAGTCTTTTTGAATTTGATTTAGTGTTTTTTGCCCTCTTCCTAATGAAGGAGTTATATATGGTGGGTTTCCTATTACTGCATCAAACCCTCCATTAGATACTATATTAAAGAATTCTTCTTTCCAATCAAAAGGATTTATCTTTTTTATTTCTTCTTGTGTTAAATCATTATTTTCTAATATATCTGTTCCTATAAGACTATTTCCACATTTTATATTATCTCCAAGATATGGCAATACCCTTTCTTGTATTAATTTCTTTTGTTGTTCAAGAGCATCTTTATTTTCATTCTCCAATACTTTCAACAGTAAGCTGAGTTTAGTTACTTCAACTGCTTGTGTATCAATATCTACACCATAAATATTGTTTAATAATATTTCTTTTTTCTTTTGTATTGTTAGGAAATATTCTCCTCCTTTTCCTTGATATATTGTGTTTTTAGGGTGTTTGGTTAGTTTCGAATAATAATCTAAATGCCATTTTAAAAGATAATTATATGCTCCAAGCAGGAATGATCCACTTCCACATGCAGGATCCAATATTCTTATTTTAGATATTTGTTTTGGTGTTTTATCTTTACATATTTTCCCAAGTGTGTTTTCTACTATATAATCCACGATGTATTGTGGAGTGTAATATACTCCTCCTGCTTTTTTCACTTCTGGTTTTTCTTCAATTTTAGCTTTATGTGAAGGAGTTAATCTTATTATTTTCCCTAAAAATTGTTCATATACATTTCCAAGTATCTCTGGAGATAAAACACTGAATTCATATGGTGATAATGGGTAGTATAAGTTTTTTATTATTTCTTTAAAAACACCATCATCAATTTTTAATTTTAATGTAAATGTGTCTGCGGGTTGACTTATATTTTTTTCTTCTTTAAAATGGAATAGTCCAGAATTGTATTTTTCATCTGCTTTTATGCATAGTTTTCCAAATTCTTCATAAATATTTGGTTTTTCAAGTATTTTAAATAATCTTTGGTAAGGTTCAACTCCTCTATCTTCAGCCATTCTTAAAAATATTATTCTATCTATTGTTTGCTGTACCGCATAGTTTAAATCTTCAACTGTTAGATCCTCATTTCTAATTGCTATATTTCTTGCTAATAATAACCTCCAATTTTCTATTTCTTTTAAGAATTCATCATCAACTTCGCTTGTTCCTTTTTTAACTGTGCTTTTAGCATATTTATCGAAGCTCCCTTTAAGAACCGCTTCTTTTGATAGTATATTATATATTTCATCCCATTTTTCTACATAATCCGTATATTTGTATAATGCTACTCTTCCTGTTGAAACATTGTCTTTGTTTGAAGGTCTTGTTTTTGATTCATATATTGCTAATTCTTCAAAGTCGGTTAATACAGATAATGCTAATTTTGCACTCCAGGCATATCTTCTTAATTGATGAGCAGGGTTTTTATCTTTAGCAATGTTTACAGAGGGTTTTTTCGCTTCTACAAAAAACATTCTCCTTCCATGTAAAGTGAAACTGTAATCGGGAGCTTTTGTTTTACCTCCTACTTTTATACTATCTTCAAGAATAACATCTCTATACTGTGGTGCAGTGTCTTGTTCATTATTTACATCCCATCCTAATGCTATGAATAATGGATCTATAAACTCTTGTCTTACTGTTGTTTCATTATATGAGCTACTTTTGTAAGATTCAATATTTTCATTAAATTTCTCAACTAATTTTTTTATGTTACTTGGAGCTTCTCTAATAACTAACACCCACCAATCATTAAAAATATTATTTTCTTAATTTTATGTTTTGATACTTTTTTATTAAATATTTTTCTAAGTTATATTAATAAAAAATATACAAAACTAAATAATAATTCAAAAAAAATTATAAAATTAAGAAAAAAAATATATTCTCTAATAATATAAAGATAGAATATTAGGATATTTTATCTTTTAGACATGCGAAAAAAAATATTATTTTGAAATAAAAATCTCAAATAAATATTAAAACAAATAAGAAAAATTAATGTCAAAACAAAAACCAAACAAAGTATTAATAATTTGTACAATTGAAAATAAAAAGTTTTCTTTTGAAAAATTAAAAACAATGAATCAAATAATAACTATAATAACAATTAAATATGACAAAATAAAAGAGAAAATTGAGAATACTATCTGTTTAATAAACCATTACTTCAAAAATATTAATAGCATATAAAGTTCTTATAGTTTTACTAGTTTAGATAGATAACTAGGACAATTATATAAGAATTTAGTATTTTTTATAATATTTGCAATAATAATCTTTTTTATTTAAATGTGTTCTAAAACTTTTTTTCCTAATTTTGTAATCTTATATATTCTACCTTGTTTCTTTTAAGGATTAAGAGAAATTACAAGTTTTTTTAGTTATGTGCTAGTTTTATCTATTTTTTATAAATTATCTATTATTATCCTATTTTTTCTTTTTTCTATCTTTAATACAACCAAGAATACCTCCTGAAATCAGTACTACAAATAAACCAACCGTTACTAATTGTGGAGGTTCTATTTTTACATTAATACTTAATAATGCAATTACAAATATAACATATAATAATATAGGGAATACCATATATTTTATTATCATATTTGTTTTCATTTGTTCTATAAACTGCTTTCTTAGATCATTATTAAATATTATAATTAAAATAAAAATAATTAATAAAATTAATTTAAAAAAAATAAGCCTCCATTTTAACCCACTATGAAATAAATTAAGTATATCTACACATAATAATTCAAATTATAATAATATTATTCAATATATTTTAAACTTCTTTTCCATTAGTTAATTTGATAAATTCCTTGTTTAACCTCATCATTGAATATTCATTCTATACACTAATCTGTATTTTTTATTATTATAACTTTCTATATTAATCATGTATCTTCCTATAAACAAATATTAAAAAATACTCCAAATATTTCTTCTATACAATCAAATCACTAAAAAAGCTAATCATTATCTAAAAAATACCATAAAGCTGAATTTTTACATAAAAAAGGATAATATCTCTTAGTTTTCTTAGAATCAATCTTTGTACCATAAGATTTATTATTTATTTTAAAATCTTCTAAATCAAAAGTTGATTTAATTGCTTTAGAAATCAACCTACCATCAATATCACCATCACAATTATAAGATAGCTCAATTCCTTCAACACTAGCTAGTTTTCTCAATAAAACTCTTAATTCTTCAACATAAATCTTCTCAGTGGAATTTATATCAAAATCCAAAATTAGCTTA
>JARKQC010000249.1 GCA_029974985.1 Bacteroidota bacterium
TGATGACAATATAAACAATTTATATTACACCTATTAGTTATAGAAAGTCTAAGAGAAATTATTGGGCGATTATATCTATCTTCAACTTTTTTTGAAAGATTTTTTAAAGAATTATTATCAAAATTATCCTCTAAAAAAGGAAATAGTCTCTCTTCTATATTATTTTTTGTTTCCATTATTAATCACAAGTTCCACTTTATCAAAGTCTTTTATCCCATATTCCTCAGTTTTGAGAGAATTTAACATTCCAAGGATACTATTTTTCATGAAACTACTTACAAAAGAGTTCACACCAATTACTTTTTCATTAATAGAAAGAAGAACATCAATATCTTCAACTTCAAGTTCTTTCAATTGTTTTTGAATTTCCTTCTTTTCAGTTTCTTCTTTATTCTCTTCTTTACTATCTTGTTTATTTTTCCCTATATATTCTTTACTTTCTTTTATCTTTTCTTTTTCATTATCTTTTCTTTCTTGAGATTGATTTACTATAGCTTTTCCAATGGATTCAGCATCATTAAGACCACAATTGTCAATGTATAATGTATCTAAAATATCATAACTATAATCTTCAATTAGATCAACAAGTTTTGGTATTTCAGAATCTTTAATATTTAATGCATCCACATTCTTTAATGTAAATTCATCATTAATTTCCTTTGATGTTGAAATTTTTGCATAATTGTAATTTTTGAAACCTTCAATCACAACAAAATCCGGCTCATCAATCAGCTTTATCAAAAATAGAAGTCTCTCTAAAGATAAATCTTTATTTATGTTGAAAAAAGTTCGACTACCTATTCCAACCACTGTTTCAGAACCAGCCTCTTTATGTTTCCATGTATCAGTATTTTCCCGGTCCATTTCAAGCATATGATGAGAATGTTTGATGGTAGCAACTTTAAAACTCCTTTTTCTCAATTCTTTTATTATTTTAACAGTTAATGAAGTTTTACCAGTATCTTTCTTACCCACAACAGAAATTATTTTAATTTTAACA
>JARKQC010000254.1 GCA_029974985.1 Bacteroidota bacterium
CAACCATTAAAATTACTTGAGGATAAATAAGAGAAATGTCGAAGTTGTTTATCCTAAAATAAGCTGCGGAAACAACAGTAATTAAACTAATTAACATATTCAGAGCCACGGCTTTCTTAGCAGGTTTGCTAAATGTTTTTAATAAAAAGGGTAGTCTAAACTCAGCCCCGCCAAGACCTATTAAGCCACCTAAGCAGCCAATAGGCGCGCCTATGATAAATGATAGAATTCCAGTTTTTTTGTTATCCATTTTATCTCCATAGAATTATGTTTTAAGTGGAGTTTGTAAAACGAGTTATATATACTATCACCACGTTTAAGTATCGCTACATTCTACGAATTCGCAGTGCAGAATTAGGCTCCCTATTCGTTTCGTTATTTGCATTTATTGATGAAGTAAAAGGGGTTTACAAGTCACTTTTCTCAGAGGGGGTGTAGAAGGAAAGTAAAGGGGCTTAAAGAACCTAAGATACGTGTAAATCTTACAAAAGAGGATATTTGTCAGATGTTAGAGGTTTGCCGGACTTTTAAAATGAAGGCAGTACTCCTAGCACAAGCCTCCTCAGGACTGGCAGGGTCAGATCTTTTCAATCTAAAAATCTCACACTTCAAGGATGGCATTAAGGAAGTTTACGATGATAATGGTGACTCAAGCGTATTTGCCAGTTGAGCTTGGAGCGGAAGAAAACACACGTTAAATTCACTACTTTCTTTAATGAAGAAGCTGTCAGGGCCATTGAAATGTACCTTGAGTTTGAACGGGAAGACATCAAAACAGATGACGCACTCTTCTCAAGGTATAAATCTGGTGGAGACCATATGACCCCAATGGCCATCCAGCAGTCCTACCGTGACATAAATAAATTCCTTAACTGGGAACCTGATGAGGACGGCTTTTACAGAGCAACCAGTCACATGCTCAGGAAATTCTTCAACACCCAACTAATAAATGCAGGAATGGCCGAGGAAATCCGGGAACACATGATGGGCCACAAGTTTAAGGACAGGGTAAGGGATGCATACTATCTGGCCGACCCTGATGACCTTAGAAAAACTTACCTGAGGTATATTGACTACTTAAATGTCAAAAGTTCCCCAGTTAATTATTCTTCAGACGAGATCAGGGAACTGCAACAACTTGTTGCAGGGATGAAAAAAGAGTTAAAAGAGTTGAAGGGTGAGGCTTAGAGTTATTTTTTTTGAATTAGTTTAGGATTTACTTTATTAAGGGGGAAGTAACAAAACATAAGTGTGTTAATATGAGTGCAATTAGATTTATTAGTTCTTGTGATGAATCTCGTAAATCAAGAACCGATTTTTTACTATATAGAATGTTCCGGCTATTTTTTTCTTTATAACTTTGATTTTATTGATTTATGTTATTGTAACTACTCATTTTAATTATTTAAGTGGATTAGCAGGACTTCTGTCAGCTTCTTTATTAACTTTGCTATTTTTGATACTCTGGGAGAATAATAAATCCCGGAATAGAGAGGATGTATATTTGCGAGCACTAATGAAAGAAGTTGAAAACAACATTACAATAATGCGTTTTAATATAGAAAAACTAGAAAACGAAAACCATAAAATTGATAATGCTACATTTGAATTAGAGCCTATTTATCATATCCAATTTGATATTTGGTATTCATTAAAACAAAATATGTCTTTGGATTTTTTAGGAATAGACATTGTTAAACTTGAGGCTTTTGTTTTTCAGTCGCATAGATTCAACGAAATGGTCGAATTAAGGAATGATATCCTCAAAAGTCCCTTAATCAAAGTTAAACATGGTGATCGAGGTATTTTTGAAAATTTTTTTTTGCTTCGGAAAAAATATAATGAAATGTTGATTAAATTATGTAATTTTGCTCTCCAGTACTTAGAAGATGCCCTTAAATCACGTGGAAAATTAATAATACTTGATAAACATACTCAAAAACATTATAATTCTTTTAGCGATGCTATCAAGAGGAACAACATAATTATTCAAAGCTCAGAATTGGAAAATGAATTGAAGGAGCTTTATTTAAATAAAGACACAATTATAGTCTATCAATATTTTGTATAGTTAGCTAAGGTGAAACTGTTGAGTTATGATAAAGGCTTATATTTGGCCCAAAACAATTCTAATGCAGTATTTCTCCTGAAATAATCCCCCAACTCAAAATTACTTCTCCCCACTTCATAACTCCAAAAGAAACATACTAAAACTTATTCATCTATTCTTTTCTTTGATAGACTAAAAACACGCCATTCATTTATATGATTACAAACGGAATATTATAATAATATTTTATTAATGGGGAAGTAGGTGATTAGAATTAGTACAAAGCAGTTATTTTTAATTTTTCTTGTTATAGTTGTATTAGGAGTACTCCTTTTGCTATTTAGAGTCATTAAAATAGGTGCTATTTTGACACCATACCCTTGAGATCAAGAACTATAAAGACAAAATAAGCGTTTTTGTGACATGGTATCGGACTTGGAAAAAGAGCTAAATGAGTTGAAGTGAGGTTTAAAATATTAATATCAATTATATAAAATATATTATATAAAATATTGGTGGGGTTAGTATATGGATAGCATATTCAATTTGGAGGAATTTCATAAATCTATTACTGGTGAACTTGTATCTGCAAGAAATAGGGTAAGAAACCTTATTGGAAATAAAAATTGGGGAGAGGAAGGTAGATATAAAGAAGCTATTTTACGAAATTTGATAAAAAGATTTATATCTCCGAGATATATTGTTGGTACTGGTTTTATCGTAAAAAATGTTAACGGGAAGATTAGATGTACTACTCAGATAGATATTTTAATTTTTGATTCTAATTATCCTATATTATTTTCAGAAGGTGATTTTTATATTGTAACCCCTAATAGTGTTAAAGCAGTGATTGAAGTTAAAACAAGACTTAGATCTGGCGATTTAACAGAAGTTGTTGAAAAAATTAATGAAATAGGTTCATTTTTAGAAGAAACCCGTATGTTAGGAAAATATGACCCTTTCATAGGTATATTCTCATATGAAGGGCATCATAGTATTCCCTCTCTTGAAAGTAATATTAAAGATAGAATAATCAACGGAATAAAAAATCAATGTTACATAGATTGTATAACTTTAAATAAGGATATATTTATTAAATATCCTTCTCTTGAAGACAAATTTCAGGTTTATCATGCCAAAGATTTTTCTTTTTCATTTTTTATATCTAATCTGATAAAAAAAGTAATGGATGAACCTATGGGTGATGAATCCCCTACTTGGTTCCCTAAAGACAAAGGAAATACTAAATTGTTTGATATAGATGTTGATATTTAATATATTTGATTTATATTTAATTTTAATTAAGTCAATCTTAGAATATGTTAAATTATAACAATCCTAAATAAAAACCCCAAACTCAAAACTCCTTCTAATCATTTTATTCTCCGAATAAAATACAAACAAAAACTTAGCCCGTCCCTAACAATTTATTACTTCTCCAACAAAATTCTGATGGAAAATACTTAAGTATTAACTTATCATACTAATTTTCCTTGTTATATCCTTAAAATTAAGGAGTAATAATCCAAATCTTTATATAAACATGAGTGACAATTAATGATAATTATAAAAACCGGCTCCTGCGTTCATATGGTTAGTTTAGGATGTTATTAGTATTTATTTTAGAAATTATCAGATTAATTAATTTTGGTCGTATCTCTTTAACCCGTTAAAAATTTATCTAATTCTTTTAAATTTTCTTAATACAAAAATGAAATTTAAAATAGGGTTTTAGAATTGGTTCTTAAAGTATAAAAAAGATTTTTCTTATTGTGGGTAAAAATTACATTTAAATCATCAAAATTTGGATCATTCGTAGTTTCAAGGCGATCACAGCTTCAAAATTAAATGATTAAAAATATTATATATAATATGGAATAATAATACATAAATATCTCAATTTGAATATCATTAATTCAGTTTAAAGGTTATTTCATGTTAAAAATACTTCAAACTTGGTTTCATATCTCGGATCGTATCAAAAACAAAGGTGGTGAGGGTCGATACGTTAAACAAGTTTCAGATTTAGCTACTGATGAATCGAAGTTTTATATGGAATTACCTACCAGTTTTGTTGAATTAAGAGTTTTTGGTCGAAATTCAAATGACGAATTTGCCTTTTTAGACAAAAATGGTCACTTTTATGCGAATTTCGGAGACTTAAAAAGATTTCCTGGCTTTAAAGATAAAGATGACGAAATTCGACATTTGAAAATTCAAGTGGAATACATTATTACTAAGCCTAAATTTGATAGACACAGTTTAACTACAGGATATGACACATCTTATGAATTTGAAGGTCCTATACAACCAGAATTCAGTATAAGTGTTTCTAAAGGACTTAATATTAAAAAACAAGACTATGGGTATTTAGATGCAATATTAACTCAAAAATCTGAAATTAAAATAGGGTTTTTGCAAGATAATAAATTTGAAATTTCTAATGAGATTTATGATCCTTATGAATTAAAAGAAAGGGAAATATACTCTAATGAGAATGAATCAAGTTTAGAAGATATTTTTTATTATCGAATTATTGAAAATTTTGAAGATTATGATTCTGAATCTAGTTACTGTATTAATTTGGGATTAAAAACAAACGAAGAACTTCTTGAAATAAGTAATCCTTACATTAAACATGATTCTAAAGGTGAAATATATAACTTTATTATTCGTAGGGAAAGTTACGATAAGATAGTTAAAAGTCCTCAAAAATGTCGTATTAAGATTGAAATTGGGTATACAGTAAAAAACAAGTGGTATTTTCTTAGTTTTCCAGTATTGGGATTTTCTTTACTATTTGTGCTTTTTATCTATTTATTATTTACTAGTTTTGATAAATTTGCTGTTACTGTGCCTTTAAGTTTCTTAATAGTTGCTATTTCGTATACTGGGCTTTTTTCAACGTTGTCAGTTCTTGAATCATATGAGATTCCATATTATCGAATAGTTCTTCTTGAAATAATAATAATCTTTATTCTTATTGGTTTAATATTCGTGATGAGCATTTTATTTGCCGATATTGACAGTTTGAAAGGACAAACAATATATACTATGTTAAATTTAATATATAGTAATCTAAATTTCAATTTAGTATTAAATCCATTTTCAACAATAGTAAACTATTTATTAGGGATGCAAATTAACTAAATAAAACGATATTCATCTTTATTAAGAATAATCAGAAGGTGTTTAAATTGATGAGGGATGAAGAATTTCTATATTCGATTGGTAGAAGAATAAGCCAATATTCTACAATGATGCCTACTAATCCTAAAGTCTTTAAAGCAAAAGTTAAGCGACTAAGAGAAAATGAGCATCATAGAATTGGTTTTTTTAAAATCTAAATTTATTTTTTAAATTATTAATTTTCAAGTTTCTTTTAAATTTATAATTTGATTTGAATTATGAATTGATATTTTTCATATTGAATTATTTCGTTATTTGCAGCTATGACGAAGTGAATATAGAAACCGGTTCCGGCGTTCTTATGGTTAGTTTAGGATGAATATTGTGTTTATTTTAAAAAAGAAAAAAATAAGGATTTATGAAACAATTTAAAAAAATAAGCATGTTTCAATTAATTATTGCGTTTTAATTATTTTGTTGCTATTTTTTAATAATAGTCATATATCGTGACGGTCCAACTTTGAAGGTCCTTAGTGGTCACGTGAGAAGTATACGTTCCGGGTGAACCCGTAACTTCTATTGTTTTTTCTTTGGTAGTTAATGCGTCTGTTGAATTCCAATTTAAGTTTCCAGAAGCCAATATTTGGCCATTCCCACTTATATCAACATTCATGAAATTTGTGTTGTAATTCAATTGAGGTGTTGCTGACATAACTACTTTAAAACGTTGCCCTTTTGTTTGGAATGTACGGAAATCATCGCCAGACCCTGAAAAACTGGTTAATTGATGCCAATCAGCTGTAGCGGTAACTTGTTCTGAGGATTGATTAACCGAAACTGGATTATTATTTGATGTACCTTTATTTAGGAATAATGCTCCAGCTGTAATTCCTAAAGCAACAACTAAAACTATGCAAACAACTATTAACACTTTTGTTGATGTGCGCATTCCTTCTTTCTCAGATTTTGTTTGGTTGAATCTCCCAAAAGATTGTTGTTTTAAATTTGAACCACATTTTTCGCAAAATAAAGCGTCTTCATCATTGTCATATCCGCAATTTTGGCATTGCATAAGTTTCCTTCCTTTTTTATCCCATCCATTCATTTACTGTATATTAAAGTTCCAATACTGATTTGCATGTTGCTTGACTTCAGGGTGAGTCGATAAAAATGTTGACATATCATTACTAAGGTTTGTCACCTGATTAGCGACGTTTTCCTCTAATTTTTTAGTATCCCCAGCTTGAACAAAATTATTCTGTTGCACATATTGTACTCTCTGTTTCCAAAAACTGTTTTCAGACAGTAACATATCGTCTAGTTTTATCTGTTGGTTAATGAAATCTTTGTAGGGTCCATCAGCATATTGATACGCTGTTTCACCATAAGATTTGGCCTCTTTTAAATTGGCATTCATTGTATCAATATTGCTGTAGATTTGGTCATAATTAATTGGAGTAGAATTTGTTAGTACTTCTGTTTCAGCACTTTTTGACCAATATTTCGCCATTGCAGCTTGATATTGAACCATATTTGCATCCATTTGTTGCATTCGGTAGTTTTGATATAATGAATAACCACCTAATGCAACTAAAACTAATAGAACTACTACTATCGGTATTAAAACTTTTTTATTGGTAAATTTACTTTGCAACGATTTTTTATCATCATTGGGTGAGTTTTTAGCCTTATTAAGGTCACGAATACTTGTGGGTGGTATGGATCCTGTTTTGAAATCATATCCACATTTTTTACAGAATGTTGCAGTTAGGGTATTCTGCTTACCACATTTTGGGCAAAAACGACCTTGAGAAATGTCTTTAGAAGTAATAGGTTCATTAATTGATTTATCCTTAGATAAAGGCACATCATCAATCGTTGGGGTTTTATCTTCTGGTTCGTCTGAAAATGAATCCAAGCTTTCAACATATTTTAATTTGCCACCACACTCACAAGTGTCCTCAAAATCATCAGGAGATTCTCCTTCTTGTAACTCGTAATACCCACCACATTTTTCGCACTTTAAATAACCCACTAAAAATCCCCTCCCCATTGAAGAAGTAACACTTTGTTAAAATATA
>JARKQC010000257.1 GCA_029974985.1 Bacteroidota bacterium
AAGAAATAAAAAAGCTTAAAACTAAAATTAAATAACATAAAATGTCCTAATCCGTAGATCGAGGGTTCAAATCCCTCCCGGCCCGTTAACCACATTTTATTTTTAAAAAATACTAATTTTTACATAATAGTAATATAAAGGGCTTGTGGCCTAGTTTGGATAAGGCGAACGACTCCTAATCGTTAGAGCGCGAGTTCAAATCTCGCCAAGTCCGTTTAATACAATTTAAGATAAAGAGATATAGATTAAACACTTAATAAATTACTAATTTTCAGAATAATCCAATTATTTTTAGAAAACTTATTAATAAGAATGCTAGATTTAAAGTAACTATTAATTTAAGGTAATGGAAATATAAGAATAAGCTATTGGAAGAAGAATATTAGAAATTAGCTATTGGAAAAAATTATAATTCACATTCCTAATTTTAAATAATGATATATAAAAAAGTATATCAAAAATAAATATAATTAATGAGTTTAAAAAATAATCCTAATCTTAAGATCGAGGGATTCAAATCCCTCCAAGTCTGTTTGTATAATTCTAACATTAAAATAAAAAATTAAGTGAAATTATTTTTATTATTTGTTGGTTTTAAAATGTAAAAGTGTATTAAATTTTAATTTTTGGTTTGAAATTTAGATTTTTTTTAATATTATTTTTCTGATTTTTAGGACTTTAAAAATAATATCATAATACTTAAATACTATTTAAATATTATTTGAACAGATTAATATATTCATTTGTCTTATTAATATGGAATTTAGGATAATTGGCTAAAAGACAATCAACTTTCAACAATTCTAACAAAGTAAGTTCAATCAATCTTTCTAACAATATTGATTGATCTATATCGTCCCAATCGACAGAATTATTTTGAAATTCAGGTTTTAAATAATTTTCATATAAATTATGCAATAAAGTATTTCTTAAACCATTATACTCTCTATCTAAAAGATTTTTTACTTCATCAAGTATTTCAATTAGGTCATCTCTTTCAGCAGTTATGTTTCCTCTATGTACAATTTTATTTCTGTAATAAACCACTGTATGAAGAAAAAATTTTTTTCTAAAATCTTCAAAAATCATTCTTACTTTATATTTTTCATCCCCGTGAAAATTATCAATATGTTGAGATTCTATTTCATTAAATAGTTTAAAAATTTTATATTGAAAATGTTTAAAAATCTTCTCAGTATCGATGTTTAAAGCATTTCTAGAATTTACTTCTTCTGAATTATATATTCTATCCAATTTTTTAAAAAGTTCTGCCCATTCAACTCCATAATATTGTGCTTTAAGTGCTTCGATAAAAGTTGAACCTAAAAGAATCTTTGTTTCGGTATAAAACTGATTTTTAATCCATACAAAATAGTGTATTAACAGCCTAATATCAAAATCACAACAATCTAAATCATGATAATTAGGATAAGAAGATTCAATAAATTCATATAAATCACAAGCATTTTCACTAAAAATACAATCTCCATTTAAATTTGTATAATTTGATGGTTCAATTCTAATTTCTAAAAAATCATTTTGTTTAATAATGCAAATTCTTTGATGAACAATTTTTGATGAGTAGAAAGATAATAATACAAAAAGATCATCAATTATTTTATCCCATTTATTTCTTATTTCAGAATAATAATCATCATAAAAAAAATATCCTTCTACATCTTTAAATTGGTTGAAACTATCTCTTCTCATATTTTGTTGATTAATAATTTTTTCAGTGAGCTGTCCCGCTTTGTCACAATTAAAAATACAAATACCCTCTTCAAAATCATCACATCTCTCATTTTCTCCACAAATCAGTTTATGAACTTCAGAAAATGTGGGATCATGCGTATATTTTGATTTTAGATAAAAATTATTTAGGCTTGTAAAATCTTTTATTATATTTTGAGATACACTTATATTTTCTATTAATGTCCAAACATTAACTTTCTCACTTTCATCAAAAATATTTTTTGTAAATGTGCTTTTTTTACCTAAGCCACTGAAAATATTTTCAATACCATCAGCATTTAAACTAAAATTATTATTATTAAGATGAAAATCTTTAATAAAAATTTTATAATCCTCATATAGAAATTTTAAATCAAAATATTCAATTTGGTCAGAACGAAGCATTTCATAAAGTGTTCTCTGAGTATTAGTGTTTTTAATTTTGAAAAAAACCTCAATAATTTTATTTATTTTTATAGTAACATCATAAATTTCATGTTTTTCACCATTTTGAAAAATTAGTTTTCCTTCATTTAAATTTAAATTATGAAATCCTATGTTTAAAAAAGGAATATTAGGTACTTTCGGTCTTATTTCTGTCATTATTACACCATAATTATTATTAGCATATTACAAATTTCAATGATTTTTATTTTTAAAGTATACTGCATCATCAATTTTTCGATACAAATAACTTATTAAAGATAATACGTCTAATGCATCTTTTTTCGGTATGGGCTTTTCTAATGCTAGTTCGTGAGATGTAAAATTTCTAACCTTCATCATTAACCCCATACATAAATATCTTACACCATCCTGTTCGTCTTTTTCTGTTTGAGTTTGCTGTAAATTAATTTTAAGAGATCCCCTGAGAGATAAAACATTATTCATTAATTTAGTTCCAGTTAAATGAGATTTTGATTTTTGTTGAATATATTTTTCCAAAGCTTTAGAACATTCAAATACTGCATGAAAATACCTTTCTTCTGAAAATAAATCTTTTCCATTTCTTCTAACTTCCGAATGAAAATTCATGCTTTCAAATAATTCCCTAGTTTCAGAATTATGGTTAATTTTAGGAAATTCTTTTTGTTCTTCTTCAGTTTTGATAATCTTTCCATCTTTTCTGACTTTTAATCCATAAAAAGAGAGTATTTTATTAACTCTTGATAGGACAAATATTTGTTCTTCAGGATCAGAAAAATATTCTTGAGGATCGCATAATGTTTCCACTACTTTTAAAATATTATAATCTCCATATTGTTCTTTTTGCATACTTTTAAAAATAGCATAGACAAACCTCCACTTAGTAGTACCATCATGAACTATATGTTGAAATCCTGATTTATTAAATAGTTCTGTAATTTGAGAACCAGTATATCTATCTCCAATTATCTCAGCTAATTTTTCTAAAGCACTTAACTTAAATGGTTTTATATTAGTCAATTTATTCGTCCTTATATCTAAAAATTCACCCAATATATTTCAAAAACTTCTTTTTCTTTTTATCTCTTAATTTGATAAATTCCTTGTTAAATTCATCATTTAATAATTATCCTATACAATTATAGGTATTATTTATTATTATAATTTTCTATATTAATCATACAACAACACAGATTAACAAATGAATAACCTATTAAAAAAAATTAAAAATGATAAAACAAAAAAGAACCATAAATAACTTTAATACGATAAAATAAAACAAGGAATATAAAATACTACCTATTTAATAAAGCATTACTTCAAAAATCTTAATAGCATATAAAGTTCTTATAGTTTTACTAGTTTAAATATAGATAACTTAGAAGAATTATAAGAATTTAGTAATTTATATTTTCAAGGATAATTTTTTTATTTAAATGTGTTTTAATACTTCTTTTCCAAGTTCTGTTATTTTATATAGTCTTCCTTGTTTATAATCATCATTTAAACATATAACTAAATTTTTTTCTTTTAATTGTTTTAATATGAATAATAACTTATATTTTAGCTAAAAAATATTTTTCATTATTTATAATATATTCATTTCCTTCTAAATTTATTTTCCACCCTTTATCAATTTGTTTATATTTTACATCTGCATAATGGAGTTTTCTATGGCATGTTGGACATAAAATTAAAATATTCCAACTTTGTAATGTTTTAAGGGCTTTTTTATGTAATTCCCACATATGATGAGCTTCTGCATATTTATTACCATTCTTTTTTTCAAATCCAGGATAGCCACAAATCATACATTCATAACCATATTTTTCTTTTAATGCATTTGATAATGTAGAAGGTCTTTTAATATCTTTTATTATTTTTTCTTCAAATTCTGGTGTTCCACTATATTTTTTATCAAGGTTGGTTATGTATTCCTCAATATTGCTTTTATGAGTATTATTAATTGATTCAATTTCCAAATCTCTTAAAGAAGAATTTTCTAAAGAATTATCCTTTTTATCCAATATTATTTCTTCTTCATTTTTTTCAGGTATTTGGGCTGATAATCGTCTGATCCATCTATTAACTATATTTAAATTTTCTTTAACTTTTTCAGGTTTTTTTACATTTTTCAATGCTGAATTTAAATGTTTCACAATGAAAAAATAATTATAATTATTATCTAATTCATCATATTCATCAATGATTTGTACTAGTTCATTAACATTTTTTACTAATTTAATTTTTTTTACAACCTTCTTTTGTTCATTTGTTAATGGAATTGCTTCATATCTTGGACGTTTTTCAGTCCCTATGTTGTTAGCTAATCTTTTAACTTCATCATATTTGTCTGTCCCAAAGTATTTTTTAATAGTTATATTTTCTTCAATTAAGTTTTCTATATTTAACATTTTATCTTCCAAACATACATTCTTCAAATTTATCTTTAATAATTAAAATAGGTTATAATATACCTAATTAATGAATTTTAAGTCTTTAAAATAACTTTTTTAGTAAAATATAAATGATAATTTAGTTTAATTATTTAATAATTTGTTTTAATTAATTTAATAGAAATTAATATCAATATATATGTTCTAAAACTTCTTTTCCTAAATCAGTTATTTTATATAGTCTTCCTACTTTCTTTTCAGGGTTAAGACAAATTACAAGCTTTTTGTTTTGTAATTCTTGTAATGCACGACTTACATTACTAGTACTTATATTAATTGATTTTCCTATTTTAGATGGAGTTTTTACTTTGTTTTTTAAATCTTTCAAAACTTTTTCTCTATGTGTAGACATTTCTATTATTGAAATTCCCTCAATTAATTCCTTTTTCATATAA
>JARKQC010000272.1 GCA_029974985.1 Bacteroidota bacterium
ATGACATTCAACACACCAGAAGCAACCGAATACATAATAAACTACCTAAAAACCAGAGAAAATATAAAAGAAGACCAACCTCTATTCTTATCTCAGTATAAAAAAGCTTTAACTCAACATGGTGTTATCTGGCTATTCAGCGAAATTAATGATAGGTGGTTCTACCGTAATGATGAGGGTAAAAGATTCTTTCATGCTCATGCTTTGAGGAAGTTCTTTATTTCAACTGTTAAGCATTATACTAGTGATTATAAGAAGTCTAAAGTTTTATCGGGTCATGCTGTTACAAGATTAGAAATAGCCTATGAGGAAATAAGAAAAAGTGTAATGAAAGAATTTTATTGTCAGTTAATACCTCATTTAAGTATTAATAAGACTAAAATAAATGATATTAAGTCTAAAGAATATTTAGATTTAGAAGATGAGTTAAACTATGAAAAATTAAAATATGATAAGCTGAGAAATGTATTAAGTGAGCAAGGAATTAATGAAAATAAGATAAATGAAATATTAAATAAAGTTTAGCTAAATAATGCTTTATTTTTTCAATATTATAAAATTATTAATTCCTTTTTTATTTATTTATAATAGCTTATTTTTAGAAAAGAAAGCTTAAATATTAGAATTTAGAAACATTTTAGCTAGATGTATTGAGAATTATTTTTTTTCTCAATATAATATATTTTTTTGGAAAAATTTATAAGTATAGTTGAAAAATTAAAGGTAAAAAAATAGTAGTATAATATTGGAAAGATCGGTTTAAGGGGTATTATAAACCAATCTTCACTAATTGTTCTATATATTACTTTATTTTTACTCATATATAAAATTACTGAGTATAAATATGAGTCAAAGAAGTAAAAACCAGGAAAAAGTTAATGATAAATTAATGGAATTTAATAAGAAGTATATTCCTGAATATGATATTATTTTGAATACTGCTCCTCCTCGTGCTGGTAAGACTATTAATACTATTCTTTATCATGTTGATAATGATATTCCAGTTATTGTTTTTGTTGATAATGAAAATCAAGCTGAGGATATAATGGCTGACTTAGGGGAAATTGATGATTATTTCAAAGCTCCTTATTACTGGGAAAGCAAACAAGATTTATGTTACATTTTTAAGAATGAAAAGGAAATAGTTGAAGAAGAAAGTAAGAAATTTTTCAATCTTACAAAATTTAAATATAAAAACGGCATTAATATTTGTAAAAATTGTAAATATCGTGATAATTGTGACTGGCAGGATCAGAAAATAAGTTTGTTAGGTAATAATTTAATTTTAATGAATAAGAAGAATATTGAAACAGCTACCGTAGATAATCCTAATGAAAATGAGCATTTAAAGATATTTCACAAGCATTATATAGATAACTATGATGATGAGCCACGAAATATTGTTTATGATGAAAAATTAGAGCAATTACATAAAATAGAGTTTAAAGAATTAAAACCTAATGAGCTTAAATTACTTAATAAAATAATTAAATTAAAAGAACCATCAGCAGACGTTACTATTGTTGATAATCAGGATTTTATTCATCATATAGAATTTATTAAAAATATTTTAAAAGAGGATATTTATAATTATTCTTTTTTGAAGAGATTGGATTTTGATTTTAGTTTATTTGGCGAATTCGATTATAAAATTTATTTTGAAATATTTCTCAATAAAATAAAAGCCAATATAAAAATTTATGACTATTTAGTTGAAAAACCTGCTCCTTTACCAATGAAGGATAATCAGTTTGATTTAAATCATTTTACTTATGAGAAATTATATATTGATATTTTATTTGAACGAATGAGTGAACATAAGATAATTTTACTTGATGCCACACCACTTAAACCTATAGTTGAAAAAATTAAAGAAAAAAAAGGTTTTAAAGATATAACATTAGATAATGATCTATTGGATAATGATTCTTCATTACTTAGAATATGTAGGGGAGGTAGAGCTGTTAATGCTTCAAGATCCACATTACAAGATAGATATCATGATGATGGTCTTGATGATATTCTTGATGATGTGGCTTATACTCCTGTAATTGAAACTAGTCAGTATCTTCAAGAGTTTAAAAAATTGAAAAATGTAGAATTAGGTGTTGTATCTTACCAATCACTTGAGATAGAAGGTATTAAAGATCCTATTCCTATTATTGATCTTTTGAAAAAGCGATTAGGCAATATTCATACGCTTTATTTTGGTAATGTTCGTGGTAGATCTGAGTTAAATGATTGTGATATGTTATATATTGTTGGAACTGATAGGCATCCTTCATCATCTAAGTATGATCTTTACAGATATTTAGGGGGAAAAAAGTCTTTTTATGATCTTAAAAAGCTAAAAGGAGGTTATTCTAGGTTAACTTTTAATGATGAGCTTTTTAATGATATAATAAATCATCAAGTTGATAGTGAGATGGAACAAGTAATTTTCCGTAATATGCCTCATATGAAAAAAAGATTAACAATACTTGAAGGAGATCTACCAGAACATATGAATAAGTATTTTAAAAGGGTTGGTAAGATTAATATGCATGAATATTCCCAAGAAAACATTTTTCCCACTGTTATTAATCATTTTCTTAAAACCGTTTTTTTAGATAAACCTTTTGATTTTGAAGAAGTTAATAGACTATATGATCTTAGTCTTAAAACAGAAGAAGAAATTGAAAAAGAAATTGAAAAGAGAATTTTAGAGATTAACAAGAAAAAATCCCTAGATAAAGCTCTTAAATTAGCAAGGAAATATATGTCTAAAAGATACCAACATAAATATAACTGTAAGTTACCCAATATTTTTAATTATTTAAATAGAAACAATAGTAGTTTGATGAAAAATGCCGAATTAGACTCTTTATCAAAATTTAGAAGTTTATATAATAAAAAATATAAAAAATAATCGATTTAAATAGATTTTTGTTTTATTTTTCCAAAAGTTATTATAATATATTAATATATATAAGTTTTTGATTTTTGAAACAAAATTTTAATAAAATAAAGTATTTTTCAGATTAAATCTTTATTTTCAACTAATAATCTTTTAATTTTCTTAATTGCGTTTATTTATTAATTTTCTTTATTTCTAAATCGTTAATTTATATTATAATTATATATTATTAGGTTTTTATAATTATATTTTTTTTAGAAGATTGGTAGTTTTTTTTAATTTATATAAATTTATTAATTTTTAAATATTTTTTTCTATAAAAAAAATATTTAAGTATAAAATTTAAATTATGAAAAAGTAGGAATGTTGTAAAAAAGGAAAATTATAAACCTATACTAGAAATTTTTTTTGGTAATGTTTTTCATTAGCTTTTATTATTTTTTTATTTAATAAATATTTTTACTAATAGTATTTAGTAAATAGATTAAATTATTTTTTATTTTTAATAATTATAGTAATTTTATATACTAATTTTTTTTTATCTTATGGTTATGGATAATGGTTATAATGTTGGTTTATAGTTGATATTAGTTACGGTTATGATTGTTAAAGTTTAATATTGGTATGAAATGGTTTTTATAATTTTTATGAAGGTATCTTTATATACTAGGTGCAACATACACTAATTTACTGAGTAGAATGAGTTTCGCTGATCTGTTTTAAAAAATAAGTATGTGTTACTAGTTACGGCCGAAAATATGTACTATTTTTTTGTATTTAATAAATAATAAGAAAATTATTCTTTTCGGTAGAAAATAATAGAAAAAATAGATAATAATACGAATATATAAAGAAATAGGATATTAGAAGTATATATTGACTAATAAAAGGTTTATTGGTTAGCCAATATATTTCTTCAATTCGCATTTAATATTTTATTATCTTATTATATTTATAAATTGTTTTCTTCTATTAGGAGATGAAATAAGATGAATAATATTAAGCATGAAAAATTTTTAGAAGATATTGTATGTAGAATGATAGAAAATTGGAAAAATTTTACTTGGGATTCAAAAAATGAAATTACTAGTAAGTTTTGCGATTATGTAAATGAAATTACTCCTATTAGAAAAGTGATTAACTTTGCTTATAATTTTCATGAATTTGATATTGATGAAGAAATAAAGAGTGAGTATGTTGGTGATAAATTTGTTATGTTTAATTTAAATGAACGGGAATTAGTGGAAAAGATAAATTTATTAATAAAAAATGTAATTTATAATGAAAATAAGTTTATCACTGATTTTTTAATTGATTATGCAGAGGAGAATAATTTTGTAAAAAATATTGAGGAAGATACTATTAATGAAATGATAAAACTCATTATAGATGTTCCTGAAGCTGTTATAATAGCTGATAAAAATTTAAAAAAACTAATAACAGATAATAAGTTATATAAAGATAATGTAGACAAAATTAATAAGGACAATATTTGTTTTTTAGATGAATTAGAAAATTGCATTATTCAGCTTGATTTTAGATTAAGGTCCTTTGACTTTTTAAATATGGAAAATATTGGTATAGGAGTAATTAAGTCAGAGTATTTTTTTGTAATGCACGACAGTATTGATATATATTCTAAAGGTCCAATTGATGAGTTTATATCAGTCATAAAAACATAACTAACTAGTTTAGGTATCCTAAAAAATGGATACTATAATTTTTTTTTATTTTTATATTATTCTAGTTACCCGTATTTTATCTAAATTAATATTTTAAAATGTATTTTCAATCATTGATATCTATACTACCTAAAAAACCTATTATATTTCTAATATTAGCTCGTTTTTTATGAATAATATATTTATTATTAAGTTTTATTTATCATAGCTTTTTTAATTGTAAATAAGATAAAATATTATTATTATATTGATATTAAAATGATTCAAAAATATTTAAATACATATTAAACTTTTTCAACTAATTATTTAACTATTTAAAAGCTATATAATCTAGTAAATATATATTATAAGAAATTTATTAGAAAATAATATATACTTATGCCACAAATTTATCTTTTATGTTCCGTTTTATCTATACCAAACGGAGAACATCTGGCAACTTGACCCATTTATAGCATAGTATAACATCTTTCATAGCTGTTTTACTAGCTTCTAAGAGCTGTTATATTTGAAAAATAATATTATGGCTATAACTGGTTGTTATTAGGTTATTTATGATGAAATGATAAACCCCTTTTTTAAGAATTGAAAAATTATTATATTGAAAATAAGAATTTTTAAATTTATTTATAATAATGAAAAATAGTGGTTGAATGAATTTTTTTTTAATTAAGTTTCTTCAATTGTTTTTGTTTAATTTTTTTGTTATTCTGAAAATATTTTATCTAAAAGATTTTTTTCTTCATTTGTTAATTTTCTATTATTTAAATAGGCAACAAATCTTCTACAGATTTTATATATCCTCATACTATCGTTAGATTTAACAGACTTAATTTTAATAAAATCAGTTTCATATCCTTTAGCATATTTTCTGAGATATTTTATCATTATCTCTTCAACAGGGTTAGTTGCACTATTATAAATATATAAACTATTTTTAGGTATTTTTTCTCCTTTATTTATCTTGATAATAGTAGTGTTCTCAACAAATTCATTGTCCTTAAATTTTTCAGGTAATTTATTATATAATTTTATAAATTTATTTTCCTCTTCTTCATTAAATCCTCTAAATTTCATTTCAAATTCATAATTGGGTTCAGATTTTTTGTTTAAAATTATTTTAAGATTATTTTTAATAATTCTTCTATATTTTATAATTTTGTTTTTATTCATTACTCCCTTGTCAAGTTGCTTGGCGATTGCTTTTACAAAATCATCGCTTGGATGTTCAAACTCTTTATTTAGTATATTTCTTATTTTATTATTTATTACAAGGTTTTCAAGATTTTTTGAGTTATATTTCTCTTTTGTAAACATTTCTAACTCTTGAATATCAATTTTTGATAGATTCCTTAAATCAATTTCGAGAAAAGGAGTTCTATCCATCAATTTATCTGTATTAGTGAAAAATTTGTAGATAATGCCGTTGGTTAGTATGCCTAGTCTACAGTTGGGGGTGATGTTATAATAGCTTTTTAATTGTTCTTGATGTTGTTTATTAAGTTTTTTATCTACTGCTTTACATTCGATTATTATTTCAGGTTTTTTATCATTATTTAGTATAGCAATGTCTATTTTTCCTTTTTTATTTAATTTATTAACGCCTAATTTGATAGATAGGTCATATTGGTATTCTACTTCTTTAGGTTCTGCAACATTATAACCTAATAACTTGAGAAAAGGGTTGATTAAAGCATTTATTGTTCCATCTTCACTTTTTATATGTTTCATCTTTTCTGGTATATTTTCTGTAAATTTTTTAATTTTTTCCTCAAATGACATGATAAACCTCGAGTATGGTTGAATATAAATTATAAATTTGTATTAAAAAAGAAAAAAAAGAAATATTATATGGTGAATATGTTAAATAGAAGATTTTTCTGTTAATTTACTTCATTAGATAGGATTCATGGTTTTAATATTTTTTTCAGACGTATTGAGAATATATTCTTTACTAGTTTTATCTTCATTTTAACCTTTTGAATCTCCAATGTAAAATCCATCTAATCCTAAATTTTCTAGCCTGTTTTTAAAATCAGGATGTTGAATTAAATAATCATTAACTTTTGTCAATTTTGCTTGTTAAATAAATTATACTCTCGTTTCATTATCTAATTTTTTTATTCTGTTATTAAACTCGAGATTTTTTAACTTAAGTTCATCTTTTTGTTTTACTAGATTATCTCTTTCCTTAATAATATTTTCTATTTTATCAGTTGTGTTTTTATATTTATCTTCATCTTCGTAGGCAGTCATATTACTAACAACATTTTTAAATAAATATTCTACTTCAAGAAATTTTTCATTAATTTTTAACATTAAAGTCGCATATTCTTTTTCTATAGGATCTGTTGCAGTATTTATCATTTTTTGCCTATAGTAAACAGATTTATTTAGGTCTTCTATTGATTTATTAAGATAATTCAGGCTTTCTTTTTTAATATTGTTAAATTCATTTTCGTTATAATAAGTTTTATTTATTTCTTCATTGAATAATTTATAATTTTCACTTGAGGAATTGGAATAATACATGGCTAACTTCATATTCTCGTCATATTGATTATCCATGTAAATATTATATGCAAAATAACCTCCTATTCCAATTATAACAATTAATAAAATCCCTAAAATAATTTTTTTATTTTTCTCCATAAATTT
>JARKQC010000297.1 GCA_029974985.1 Bacteroidota bacterium
TTTTCTAGTAATTCTATCAACAAATTGATTCAATTTTACTTTTTCCCAATTAATATAAATATTACCATTATTATCTTTAAATCTTAATTTTTGTGTGAACAATTGTTGCATGATTCCTTTTTTATAATTTTTCCAAAGTGATGTGTTTTCTTCAAAAAAACTTTGATATTTCAAACTAATTCAAATTCTCTTCAAAAAAACTTTGATATTTAAAACTAATTCAAATTCTCTTCAAGAATATATATTTTTATTTCTAATTTGTATTAAAAAATAGTTATTCTTGAAGAGAATTTTAATTAGTTTTAAATATCAAAGTTTTTTTGAAGAAAACATAGCACTTTGGAAAAATTATAAAAAAGGAATCATGCAACAATTGTTCACACAAAAATTAAGATTTAAACAAAAAGACCACATCAAATGGGAAGAAAAAAGAATAAAAAATTTATTAAAACAATCATCATCAAATTTATCTATTAATACTTTAGAAAACAATTTTGGAGATTATCCTCTGTATGGTGCAACAGGAATTATAAAAAAGATTGATTTTTATGAAAAAGAGGAAGATTATATAGCTATTGTTAAAGATGGTGCAGGAGTTGGAAGAACATTTTATTGTACACCATATTCTTCAATCATTGGAACTTTGCAGTATCTAAGCAATACTGAAGGAAATAATCTAAAATTTATTTATTATTTATTATCTTATTTAAAATTTGAAAAATACATAATTGGAAGCACTATCCCTCATATATATTTTAAAGATTACTCAAAGGAAAAAGTTAATGCTCCTTGCTTAGAAGAACAAACACAAATAGCCAACTTCCTAACAAATCTTGATAAAAAAATAGATCAAGTAACTATTGAACTAAAATATATAAATGAATTTAAAAAAGGTTTACTCCAGCAAATGTTTGTTTGATTATTATAAAGTTAAGAATTATTAATTTCTAAAATTTAGGCAAAAAATAACAATTAATTTAAACTTTTTAGATATTATTCAGAATTTTAATACATTTTTAAACTTATTTTACTTAATATTCATTATATCTCGATTGAAAAATAGGAGAAATATAATGAATAAAAAAAACAATGAATTATTAAAAAATTTAGCAATAGATCGAAATTGGAATAAATCAACTCAAATTTCATATAAAACAGCTTTAACTCATTATTGTAGACTGAATAATCTTTCTACAATTAAATTATTGAATGAAGCTGAGTTTGAAGAAGGAAAAATAGCTTGGAAAAAATCAAAACTTCGTGAAAGGTTAATAAATTTTAGAAGTTACTTATATGGAAAATATAATATTTCAACTGCAAAATTATATCTAACAAGAGTAATGACTTTCTATAGATCTTTTGATATTACTGTCTTAAATTTACCTTATATTAGTGAAAAAGGTGCTAAAAAAACTGAGCCTATATGTTTTAAAGATTTACCAGATAAAGAAATAATAAAAAAAGCAATTAATATTAGTTCCCATGATTTAAAAGCTATAATACTATTTATATCCAGTTCAGGATGTGCAAGAACCGAAACTTTGAATTTAACAATAAACGATTTTATTATTAGCTGTTCTGATTATCATTCTATTAATCTTGAAAATCCAAATGAAGAAGAAATTATAAAAAAATTCATAGAGACAATTCTTATTCAAAAAGATATAATTCCTTCATTTAAAATCAGAAGGCAGAAAACAGACAAATTTTACTATACTTTTTGTTCACCTGAAGCAGCAGAAGCTATTTTAACATATTTATTAGTTCGGCAAGATACTCTAAAATTAGATAAAAAATTATTTAAGATAAATTCTAGCTATTTTTTTAAAAAATTTGCAGAAATAAATAAAATTCTTAATTTGGGAAAAGTAGGGGGCAAAAATAGATTTAGAAGCCATATGCTTAGAAAATATCATGCAAGTAGATTAGCTAAATCCTCAACTGATAAAGAAAATGGGAAAAAAATACCTGGAATGAGTTTAAGCAATGTTGATGCATTGCAAGGTAGAGGCAAAACAACTACTCGAAATTCTTACTTTTTTGATGATTTTGAAAACCTTAAAGAAGAATATACTCAAAATTTGAACAAATTAACTATCAATAAATACAATTACATAGAAAATTCAGATAATAATAAAAATACAAATACGTACTTTACAACTAATAATGATAAAAATGAGATTTTAGAAACTATAAAAAAGTTAAAAGAGTTATTAATAATGTAAAGTGAGTATTGATTTAATAATACTAACAAAACATTTGTTGTAATAAACCTTTTTTGAATTTTTTTATATATTTTAGTTCAATAGCTACTTGATCGATTTTTTTATCAATCCATATTAAAAATGCAGCTATTTTCTTTTGTTCTTCTAATGAAGGGATTTTATGTACAGTATCAAAAAAATCTGCCACGCTAATATTTAATAAACCATGATTTCTTGCACCTTCAACTGCAATCATATATATTTCTTTATACCATCTATCTGATTCAAAATATTGAACTAAAAAATCAGAATCGATATCAAGAGGCTTGAAACAAATATATAATGTTGATAATGCACCTTTATCATAGTTATCTAATCTTTTTATAGTTCCAAAAGGATATCCATTAGAATAACTTTTGTTATATGCAAATTCGCCATTAAAAATTAAATAATATCCTCTTAGATTTTTACTAGCTACTTTATTATTAAAAAAAGTTTCTTGGTCAACAAGGCCATATTGTGCAGAAATAGTTAAAGGAAGTTCGGTTGCTAAATCTTTATTTTTTCTAGTAATTCTATCAACAAATTGATTCAATTTTACTTTTTCCCAATTAATATAAATATTACCATTATTATCTTTAAATCTTAATTTTTGTGTGAACAATTGTTGCATGATTCCTTTTTTATAATTTTTCCAAAGTGCTATGTTTTCTTCAAAAAAACTTTGATATTTCAAACTAATTCAAATTCTCTTCAAGAATATCTATTTTTTCATCCACTTTTGAAAGAAAATTAGCTATTTTTGTTTGTTCTTTGAATAAAGGAATATTAAAAGAATATTTTTTATATTCTTCTGCATTTATCCCTGGTTGGCCTGATCTAATTGAAAAAATTCTAATCCAATTATTATAATTCTCAGTTAAAGTTTGATAATAAACAAATTTAGAATTAGCTTTATTGATGTTTATTTTAATTAAAAAACCTGCAAAATAAAGTTTTCCATCATTTTTATCATATAAATAACTCTTTCCAACACTAACACCAGTTCTTGCAAGTAATAAATCATTATTTTTGACTAAAAATCTATTTTCTAACTTTCCCTTTGGAGAAGATAAGGGGGATGGGTCAAAACTATGAGAATTTTCATCTATATCTGTTATACGAATATATTTGTTAGTTCCATCAAAATCTGTCGCAGCAGAATTCATACCATACATTATATCAGAAGAAATTTCAGCTAAAGAAATATTATCCCATTTAATACTAAATTCTGGAAACCGTAGCTTAGGTGTGTTTTTACTTTTTGTCATCTTTTCACCTAAAACACTGGAGCTTTTATCCCTAATTCTTTACAGTATTTTTCTATTTCCCTATCTACTTTTTCCATTTCTTCTTTATTCTTTTTTAATTTTTCTATTACTTCATCTAAGTCTATTGATTCTTCTTCTTCAAAAGTATCTACATATCTTGGAATATTCAAATTGTAATCATTTTCTTTTATTTCTTTTAATGTTGCTTTATGAGAATACTTTTCTATTTCTTCTCTGTTTTTGTAAGTGTTAACTATTTTATCTATATCTTCTTTTCTTAGTTTATTCTGGTTTTTTACTTTTTCAAACTCTTTACTTGCATCTATAAAAAGTATATCGGCATCATCAGTTCGACATTTTTTAAATATTAAAACTACTGTTGGTATACTTGTCCCATAAAATATATTTGCAGGCAGGCCTATTACTGCATCTAAATAATTTTTTTCATCAATTAAATATTTTCTTATTACTCCTTCTGCAGCTCCTCTAAAAAGCACCCCATGAGGAAGAACTATTCCCATTGTTCCA
>JARKQC010000354.1 GCA_029974985.1 Bacteroidota bacterium
CTCCCGGGTTGGTGTTTTCTTCTTGGAGGTGTGATAACTCTTCCACCCGGTCTAAGATAATATTTTTAACTTCCCCGTATTCCTTTTCGGATTTAACCAGTACTTTGAATGAAACAGCTCCGTTCCCCCGGGTTTTATACCTGGCAAAGGGGTTTAATCGGATCAAACGGGGATAACCAATGACTGGATAACCGTAACTTTTCAGTTCATCCAGTAACACGGCACTTACATAGGTAGTGCACATTCCCCTACTGGAATCGGTATCATCAATGCCTACGTAAACTATAAATTGCCTAGTTTTCTCAACTTTTATAAAATCACCGTTACATAATTTCATGAATTCAAATATAATCTAAGTTTTTCATTATAAAATTAGAAGTTAATTAGATTTAATAATTTGATGTTTATACAAAAGAAAATTTTAGCTAAATTTTTTATTACTAAAATTTCATTATTGGAGTCTTGTTTACACTCCATAAAAATATGCTAAGGCAACACTAGAAAGAGAAAGAACTCCTGCTATAAATAATAAAATAGCCGCTGAACGTCCATTCTTATACTTTATGGGATTTTTCTTGTATTGACGTAAATTTAAAAAACTGGCGAGTAAAAAACTCAAACCAGCTGCTAAGTAAAGGTAATCACTTAAATCAAACATAAATATTATATATTTTATATTATATAAAAATCGTCATTTTGTTTGTTTCTGACTTTTTCTCCAGTTTACTACTTATAGAATCTGTATCCAAGGATGTCAGTAAAGTAGATATCTTTTTATATGATTCAGCTAGTTTTGAAACTGTTAAGTATCATATCAAAATTCGGTTTTTCTTTATCAAAATCCGATTCTGAAGTTTCAAATAACAATAAATACTGATAACCTTTTTTTACAAGATTTATTTCCATCATTTCCCTTTTCCCAAAATTTGGATCCATATATGTGAACAAAACTGCTGTAGTATTTGTATTGTCTAATTGTATAGTCTTATTTTGGATTAATTGAGAATTTGAGCTCTCAAAAAACGATCTGATGATTCCA
>JARKQC010000359.1 GCA_029974985.1 Bacteroidota bacterium
CTTCAATAAAGACTCATAATAATTATAAAGATAAGAAGTAATTTTCCTATCATCAATATCCCTAATACGAGGCACACCATTAACTAAGTATGGCTGTTCTTCTTCTTTAGCTTCAACAATAAGCTCAGACGGAGTTTTACCCGTAATCCCATACACTTCAGTCAAAGTCTTAATATAATGATGCTCCCTAGACTCAGACAAATTCTTTCTCAAAAACATCTGCTTAAGTTTAATATCACTCGAAATCATAATAATATATTCATTCTACTCATATAAAAACTTACGGAAAGGCCCTAAATAATAAAAAAACTTAAGAGTAACCCCCAATATAACAAAAAAAATAACATTAACAAATTACAAAATAAAAAAAATGAAGAAAGAATAATATATCGAAAATCATTACAAAAATTAATTATTATTTCATTATAGATAAGTATAATGTAATATAAATAAAATATAAAAATATTAATAATTAATAATAAGATTATCATTTTTATAGGTGCAATTTATGTATGGGACATTTCATATTTTTTATGAAGAAGATTTAAGAGATTATCTTGGTAATAATGAAAAAAAAGTAAGAAATAAAATATTAAATGAATCGGAAGATTATATATTGAATGTTAATGAAGATGAATATATAGAATTTTTAGTTGATAAGTTTCAGATAAATCCTCTTGAATTTGATTTTGAAAATATATATGGTACTGAAGGTAAAAAAGATGTCCCAGGAAAATACCTTCATAATGGATTTTTTCATGAAAATAAAACTTATGAGCGATCAACTATTATATATCATATACCATTTACAGGAAATAAAGTATTATTAAAATGTAAACCAGATCATTGGATAATGTGGGTCAGAGAAGTTTTTATTCGTGGTAATTATGTGTGTTTTGAGATAGTGAATTTTAATAATGATTATGAAGAAGTTAAAAGAGAGTCCGAAACAGAAATTAGACATATGGAAGACCAAAATAAAAATTGCTATAACCAAATCCAAAAACATAACCAAAATCTTTATAATATTATAAAATCAGCTTTTAAATCTAGAAAAAAATCAATAATATCTAAAAATGAAGGTTTAAATTCATTGAATATACCTATAAAAAAGAATAATTCTTCTGAAACATATACTATTCCTTCACCAAAAATAAAAAGCAAATTAAAAATAAAACCTAAGACTGAAATTAACAAAAATACTTCAAAACAAGATCCAACATTAGATGATTCAAGCTACCAAAAAATTATTGAGATAATAAATGATGTAGGTAAGTCCTTTGAAAAATATCCTCACAATTATGTTGAAAAAAGCGAAGAACATCTGAGAGACTATATTTTAAGTGGAATGCAGACAAGAATAGAAGGATCAACGACAGGAGAAACTTTTAATAAAAAAGGAAAAACTGACATATTACTTAAACATGAAAACGAAAATATATTTATAGCCGAATGTAAAATTTGGAAAGGGAAACAATATTATCTAGATGCAATCACTCAATTAATAGGATATTTAACATGGAGAGATTCAAAAACTGCAATCATTTTATTTGTTAAAAATAAAAATATATCTTCTGTACTAAATAATATTGAAGAATACACTCCAAATCACCCAAATTTTGTTGAATATGTAAACAATGAAAATGAATCATGGTTTAATTATATATTCCATATGGATGGGGATACTGGTATAAAAATTAAGACAACTGTGCTTGTTATTCATATTCCCCAATTATAATTACTTTAAATTAATTAAAAATAGCTTTGAATGTCCTAATCCGTAGATCGAGGGTTCAAATCCCTCCCGGCCCGTTAACTACTTTTT
>JARKQC010000372.1 GCA_029974985.1 Bacteroidota bacterium
ACTGAGAAAGTTTTATTTTAAAGAAAAATATTTTAGAGAAAAAAAGAAATGAATTTTAAATTAGCCAATTTGACCTCTAAACTATATACTTCGATACTTCGATACTTCGATACTTCGATACTTCGATACTTCGATACTTCGATACTTCGATACTTCGATACTTCGATACTTCGATACTTCGATACTTCGATACTTCGGAGAGACGCATCAATTCTTATTATATTTTAATAAATCTAAACAAGTACATAAGTACCGAAGGCGGGCTCGCGGTCCAGCAATAATATAAATACATCGAAGTTTTGAATATTTTGAAGTATTTATTTTAGAGTTTATTTTTTATTAATTTTAAATATAAGAGGTTAAAAAATGATGAAGAAATTTTTAATTATAAGTGGAATTGTATTTTCATTTTTATTTTTATATAACATTGAATCAAATTCAGCTACTCTAGTAAAGATTTGGAGCTATGGTCATTCAACAAAAAAAGGTTGGGTACCACAATACACAGATGAATGGGGTGGGGTTAATTATTGGTGTGTAGGCACTGGCAATGAATGTGGTAATTGGGATTAGAAAGCTGTATATCACTTACCTGATTATAACAATCCAACACCAGCAAATACTTGTAATAGCCAATATGGTGATCAATTAGTACGTAAAGCTGCGCAATTACAAGGATATGTTCTACCAAGTAACTTAGGACAGTCTTTATATCAAGTAACTTGGTATTAATTTAAAATAATATTTAATTCATAATACCCTCTTAGATATTTTTTTATATTTAAGAGGGTCGTTTAGGAACTCCTATGAAATTCTTTATTTATACATATCTATTTTTAATATTATTATCGTGTAATAGTAATAAAGATGTTGAATTTGCAAACAAGCCCAAAATATTTTTAGAACCTACTAATCCAATCATAGGCGAAAATCTTACAATATATTATAATACAAATGATAGTAGTGCTGTTTTTCAGAATCAAGATACACTTTACGGTAATATTGAATTTAATGGACTATACGAAAATATCAAATATAGACTAATGCTCGAAAAAGACGGTAAAGTGTTTAAAGGAAATGTGATTGTTCCTTCTGACGCTTACTATTTTACATTATCTATTACACCTAAATATATTTATAAGACCAATGAAATACTTACAAGTTTGGTATTAAATACGGATGGTAATCCTGCGAAAGGAGCCTTAGCAGAGCAAATTTTATATAGCAAGTCTTACGATGAAGCACAAGAATATTACGTGGTAGATACAAAATTATATCCAAATAATAATTTGAGACTTAGCTCACTTTCTAAAATGATATTTGTTAGCTATATGAATAGCGATTCTATTTTACATAGCGCTGATTCATTATATAGAATTATAAAAACAAATAATATTACTGATACTTTAGATTATTATAGTACTCTAATAGCTTGTCTTGATATTTATTCGGGATTAAAAGATTGGGATAAATGTATTGATTTATTAGAAATAATTTTGGATAATAAAAAATATAAATATGATTATAATAATATGTTCTTATATAATTGTATTTCAAATATATCTAAAGAAATTATCCAGAATGAGTTAAATAATAAATTGTCTCTCAAATTAAAAGAATTAATTCTATCAGATAAATCACTATATTTTAATAATTTATATTTTAGAAATTTAATTGATTTTGGAAGTGATTTTATAGATATAAATATAATAAATAATACAATCGAAAAATTATTTGCTATTAATAAAGAAATCACAAAAGGTGATGAGTTTATTGAAATATTTAGTACCTTATATGCACTATATATAATTGATTATCATAATAAAAATTACAACACAATTATTAACATTAATAATAAATTTTTTAATAATTTAATTCAATATTCCAAAAGTGATTTTTGGAAAAAATTTAATGTTGAACCTGCAATTGGTCCAAGTGAGGGACAAATAGGTATTTTAATTGAAAAATTAAATGACGCATACATTAAAATAAAAGATACAACCAAAGCTATTTCTACTATTTTAAATTATATTAAATCAACTAATAAAATCACAGAATTTAATAGAGGTTCTTTATCTTTGATGTCAATCAAACTTTTTGATTTGGCTTTTGCTCAAAATGATTTTGAAATATCTAAATTTGCTCTTAATTATGCAGCTAAGTATTCAAGTCCTTATTTAGATGATAAATTTAAAGAGTTTAAGAAAAAAATGAATTTTCTAAATATAGACACATTTATGATTTCAGATAATATAAAAGCAAAATCAAGGTTTCTAACAAAAAATGAAATAGATGCTATAAATATTAATTCAATAAATATTAATGCTAGCGATTCAACAATATTTCTCTTTTTACTAGATGACTCGTGCCCCTCTTGTAATTTAGGGTTAAATGAGGCAATTGATACTCTAAAAGCTGTGACTAACTATAAATTTAAAATTATAATATCTTCGCAGTCAGATAGGAAAGAATTAAATGAGCTATATGGAGATAATGTTGAAGTTCATAGAAATCCCGAAAATTTAGCAGCAGTTTTTAAACTTAATATGTTGCCAGCTCTCTTTGTTATTAAACAAAATAAATTAGTTCATTTATCAAAAAATATTACATCTGAAAAATCTGCATATATTAATCTTTTGGATTATAAATAATGTAAAGAAATATAATTATAATAGTCTTTTATATTTAGATTAATTTCAATTTTTTTTGAGAGTGATAAGAATTTTTTTTATTTTTAAAAAAAAATTTGGTAAATAACTGAGAAAGTTTTATTTTAAAGAAAAATATTTTAGAGAAAAAAAGAAATGAATTTTAAATTAGCCAATTTGACCTCTAAACTATATACTTCGATACTTCGATACTTCGATACTTCGATACT
>JARKQC010000037.1 GCA_029974985.1 Bacteroidota bacterium
GCTTAGAAGAAATAGATGAAGCAGCTGTAAATAAGTTCTTAAGAATTGCTGTAAAGAGGGAGAGGTTACTTGATTACGATACCGATGATCTTTCAGAAATACTGCTTAGACTGAATTTATTAGTTGACGGTAAAATTACCAATGCTGCTATAATGCTTTTTGGAAAAAATCCAAAAAATTATTTCACTAATGCACTGGTTAGAGTATTGAAGCTCAAAGATGATATCAGTGTTTCAGACAGAACAATAACGGGAAATTTATTTAAACAGGCAGAAGAAGCAGAACAGGCCATTAGAAATTTGATTAATGTGGAATATGAAATTAAAGATAAATTACAGAGAGAGGAAATCTGGGAATACCCTCTTGAAGCTATACGTGAAGCACTTCTAAACTCCATCATCCATCGAGATTACTTTAAATATGGAATTCAGACTCAAATCAAAATATATGAGGATAAAATCTGGTTTTTCAATACGGGAGATCTATTTGGAGGGATGACTATTGAAAAACTTAAAAAACCTCACCCTTCAGCAAATCGAAATCCATTAATCGCTGACATGTTTTTTAGGACAGGAATGGTCGAAGTACAAGGATCAGGTATAAATCGAATGTTAAAATCTTTTAGAGCTGCTGGACTTCCTGAACCCGAATTTAAGGAAGAATTTGGTGGATTTTCTGTTTACATGTTTAAAAATTACACTGAAGACATGCTACAGGAAATGGGTCTAAATGAAAGACAAATTAAAGCTATGGCCCACGTATCTAAAACTGGAAGCATATCAATCAAGGAATATTCTGAGTTGGTTCCAGAAAAATCTCGAGGCACTCTTAAAAGAGATCTATCAGATCTTGTAGACAAAGGCCTCGTTAAACCTGTTGGATCTCAGAAAACCAGAAGATATGAGCTTATAAAAAATTTGGATCATGAATGATAATTTCTGGATCATTTCTGGATCAACTTGATCCAGAAGAGAAAGAAATGTGGATCATAAAGATTATTTCTGGATCATTTTCGGATCATCATGATCTCATGCTGATTCAGGTTAGAACATCTGCAGATCAATGATTTGAAACATATTTGACGATTTTCAGAATGAGGAATTGCCGCTCTCTGATATAATATCCAATAAAATTGATTATCTATCGATTAACGTGAAATTATTTCAAAAAAAAGGGCATTAAATTAAAATAGAGGTGAAACCGTTTTCTATTTGTCCCATCCCACATCCGCAGGCATCATTCTTCCGGAAGGACTTACTCACCTTGAATAATATTATATTTTCAACAAATATATAGACATAACGGTAAATATAGGACATTTAACGGACATTTTTTAACCTACAAAATATCGGACAATAAGATATTAAATCGGACAATTAAAGGACATATTGACGTGGATATATCGGTTACCTCAAAAATTCAAAGGGCTAAAATATGAAAGATGTTCAGATACACCAAATCCAACAATCGTTCAGTGAAATAACATTCGCTAGAGGAATGGGATATTTCGAGAATGAATACGTTGAAATGGGAGTTAGAATGGAGAATAAACTTGTGGGAACCGTTCGTGGTGCAGCTCCTTCTCCCTATAAGGTGACGGTTGAAATCTTAGATGATGAAATCCACTCTAAATGCACCTGTCCTGTTGGAAGAATGTGTAAACATGGTGTAGCGCTGATTCTTCAATGGATAAACAATAAGAATTTATTTTTGGATGCCCATGAAATTATGGCTTCATTGGAAGAGAAAAGTAAAAATGAACTTCTAAATATTATTAAGACAATGTTAGATGAAGATCCTTTCTTAATCTCAAAGTTAGTATCTTCTATTGAAATCAAAGAGAATAAAGTTAATATTGAGGCTATTTCCAGAAGAATCGACTATTCAACAGATTACCATTCAACACATGAATTTATCGATTACTATTCCGTATCTGGAATGTCTCATGAGCTGTACAGAGTGAAAAGTATCGCCGATACTCTTAAAACAGATGGAAATTTCAAGGAAGCGTTAGAAGTTTATTTTTTATTGATAGAGAAGGGAGCAGAGATTTATGGAAATACCGATGACTCCAGTGGAGAACTGGGAGATTTAATCATAGAATGCGTCGAAGATTTCACAGACGGTGTGAAAGTTGTGGATGATGATGAAAAACTGACTTTCATACCCAGAATAATAAAAGTAGTAGAAGAAGAGGATTATGGCCTGGACACTGAAAATATGCTCTTCGCTGTGGCTACCAAGAACAACATGCACCTTATAGAAGAAGAAATGCTTAAAAGAATTCCGGAAGGCACTGACCATCACTGTGGGTATCAAAGGAAAAAACTCATTGACCTGCTGTATTATCTTTACGAGGGTCTTGATTTACATGCAGACGCATTAAAAGTGACGGTGAAATTGGGATTTAAGAATAAAAACGATTATTTGAGGATTGCAGAAGCTCTGATGAAGGATGATAGAGATGGTGAAGCATTTGCGTATGTAAAAGAGGGAGTGAGACTTGAAGAGAAAGGAAGTCACCAACTTGACGAGCTGTTTTTCAGCTTTCTGAACCAACTACCCATAGATAAATGGGCCGATGTGAAAGAAGACGAAGTTATGGAAATCGCACTTGGTTTGTTGAATTCTCGTTATAATACTAAAGCTTATCCGCCCATAAAAAGTGTTTTTATAAAGATGGGAAGATATGATGAACTTATTAAAGCTATAAAGACTAAATGCAGAGTTGATGCTGCAATACCATTACTTTTACATGATGGTCACGTTGATGATGCTATAGAACTTGCTGTTTCACCCGATTCATTAAATACAGCCCTGATAATAAAAGTTGCCACGGTTGCCAGGGATAATGGAAAAACAAAAGATGCGATGAAATTAACCTTTAAAGCCCTGAAACAGAATTGGCAGATAAATATCGATGAAAACTTTATTGGATTAATAGAGTTACTGGTGGAGAATTCAGAGGATGAGGAACTGGAAAAAGCTATAAATCAGGTAAGGAATATTTCCACGGCTAAAATACTGGCCACTGCTCTTCTTAGAAGAAACCAGGAATATGCTTTGAGATTGCTCTTAAGATTACTTAAAAATCTGGAGGAAGAAGAGATAAAAAATTATTCAAAGCAGTTAAGAGCAGAATATGCAATTAAACTCTGTAAAGCGTGGATATCTCAAACTGTAAATCATTCCCATGTTTACTATGAAAATGCAATAGGTGTTTTAAGACTCCTTAGAAAAATAATGAATGATGCAGAATTCAGAATGTATATTCATGATTTCGCTGCTCGTAACAAGGGTAAAAAGAAATTACTGAGTAAAATGAAAGAAGTTGATTTGATGTGAGGATATCAAAAAAAACAAACTCGAAATAAGGGCGCGATTACAAGAATCCTTTTTTTTGAAGGGATTCATAAAATCAATTAACATGATAAACATCTTTTTTTTTAGATGTTTGAGATGTTTGTACTGTTTTATATAAGTAACATATAAAAATTTCAGTTTTCTCGAAATTTCATTTAAAACATCAGGTTTCGGATATGACTGTGTTATTGGCAATATTCTTTTATCCATCGTGACCTCATTGAACTTGAATTATTTCTCGAAAATGAAATAAAATGAAAATAATTAATTGGGACCAATTAATGTCCGCTCTTACCTAAAAATATGTGTATAAACCATCCAAAGAAAATTTAATTAGACATATTCCACGACCCTTATCTATTACGTTTTTACTGCCTACGGTAGAACCTTCAATGACTAGGAGAACCCAGCACTGGACAGAATGCCTGCTCTTGGGGTTACTCGGGGAGGAAGGATAAACTACCAGTGAACCAGACGAGTTAGTACACAGGCAATAATTGCTTTTTATAGGTTAGAATGCGTTTTTTATCATTTTTCTATCCGTTTAAGACTATAAAACCAGTAGTTATTTAAGTTATATGGCAAACCATAATTTATTATATTTCATAGTGGATTATTGGTATTATGGATTTGAATTTATTATTTGGTGATTCTAAAGGCACGAAAGAATTTTTTAAAAAAAATCTTAAAACGCAGGTTACTACAGCATTAGTTGTTTTAATAATATCATTAGTGTTATTTGTAATACTGAAATCTGAATTATTCTTGTTTATTGGAGCATCTTTAGTTATTTGCCAATTTACCATTAAAAGATGGGTCATTCAAATTCTATTAGTGGGAGTACTAATTGGATATGGGGTTTTATTTTTAATAACCGGAAACGATCTAAGATCTTCTTTAGGAGCGTGCCTCACATCCTTTGCCCTTGCAGGATTTCATTTTTGGGACATTAGAAATTATCTAAAAAACCTTTCCTTACTTGAAAGAATTGAGGATGATTTGAATTCATATCCCAACGATCAAGATCTTACTTTTAAGAAAATAGCACTGCTAAGTAAACTTGGAAAAACAGAGAATGTAATAGATTCTACAGAAACACTGATTGGAATACTTGAAAACCGACAAAATATTCAGGATGATGGGACATCCTTTAAGGAAGGAAAGAGATCCCGATGGGATATAATTAAAAATACCATTTGGTATGATTTTGACATATTTGAATCGAAAGAATCGTTAAATACATTTGTAAAGAAAAAAAAGGCCAAACAATTTGGGATATGGGTTTTAATCACCTCAATTTTACTAGTGATTCTCATATACTATTACCCATTGATAAACTGGCTTCGTATGATAATTATCATAGGAATAATTCTTATTTACTTACTGTACGGATTTATTAAATATAGTTACTAAACCAGATAGGAAAATAATAGTTATTATCAGTTCTATTTTAATTTTCACCAAAATTTAGGTGTTAACAGGCCGGTTTTGTATTAAACATTAAATCGGCTTTCACAGAATATCCTGTTAGTAATAAGCAATCTTTTATGAGGGTTATAACCTTGAATCAAAAAAAATAAATAAATCTTTAACTTCAAAATTCATTTAAAAATAGTAATTTTTCAGAATCCGTTTAGTTATAGAAACTAACCAGATTGTATAAGTCTCCAGGCAATATTTTCCTTTAATTTTATTCATTAATCAGTAATTTTTATAATTTACTCTTTATTTTCTAGCTAGAGATGCAAAAATTGCTATTATACTTAATATTACTGAGATAAAGAAGGCTAGTTGTATACTTGTTAAGAGTTCTGGATAATTTTGTGGAGTAAATTGAACTGCCCCTACATTAACTGCAAATATTACTAAAATCATTCCCATACCCAAAGTTTGGCCTGTTAGCCTCATTGTACTTACTGTTGCAGACGCTACTCCGAAATATCTTTTTTGCACTGATCCCATGATAGCATGTGTGTTGGGAGCTGAAAATAGTCCGATTCCAATCCCTAAAATAGCTAGACCTAATACTAAAACATATAAACTGGTTTCTGCTGTTATTAATGCAAAGATCAAAAGTCCAATAGTTGCTATTCCCATTCCCAGAGAAGCAATCTTTCTAGGTTCGAACTTATCAGAGAGTCTACCCGCAATTGGAGACATGATCACCATAAAAACCGTTTGAACAACCAGAATTAATCCAGCTACACTAGGATCAAATCCCTTTATGAACTGTAAGTATAGACTCAATAGAAAAACAACGGCGAATATACTCATATAATTTATAAGCGCTGCCAGATTAGAGAAAGCGAACATTCTATTTTCAAAAAATAACTTCATCTCTAAAACTGGTTGTTCAACCCTTAATTCCCATATAACAAAACATATAAACCCTACAATACCTGAAATGACCATTAACATTCCAATGGTGCTTGTAATGAAAGAAAATCCTATTAAAGTCAGTAAAAGCATCAGAATATAAAGTAAAGATCCCCAATAGTCCAGTTTTTCACCTTTACATTCTGCCCACTCTTGTCCCCTCATTTTCCAAAATGTAATTGCGATTACAAGTAAGCCAAAGGGGATTATTAAATAAAAAATACTTCTCCAACCCATATATGTAGTTAAAAAGCCCCCTAAGATGGGACTCAGAACAAGCCCCATATAAGTCGCGGTGATATTAATTCCTATTGCTTTTCCTCTTTCTTTGGGTGGAAATAGGGATGTTATAATGGCTAATCCTGTAACAAATATCATTGCACTTCCAATACCTTGAATAGCTCTAGATATAATAAGTAATTCGGCTGAAGGAGATACAGCTGCCAAAAAAGAAGCGATGGTCAGAATTACAATACCATAGGTAAAAATCTTTTTCATTCCATAAATATCAGCAATTCTACCAAAAGGAACTGCAAGCATTGCGGACGTTAAAAGATATGATGTTGAAATCCAGCTTAACAGGATTGCATTGATTGCTAATTCGTTTGAAATTGTAGGGAGTGCAACATTTACTGAAGGACCTACAAATGTAGTTAAAAATGAGGTCAAGGTAACAATCAGCAAAATAACTGTTTTATTTAGTTTTTTATCTTTAACAGATATATCTTCCATCTTTTCCCCCACATTTTCGTATTCCTATTTCTAATAAAAAGAAAAACACATATAAATATTATGTAACTTTAATAGGTGAATAGGTGACAAAAATATGATGTTTGATGAAAAGATGTTGTCTTCACTTCAAAAATTGGGATTATCAAATTATGGTGCAAGAACTTACATTGTCATAACAAATTTAGGCCCTATAGATGCTGCAAATATTGCTACAGAAGCAAATATCCCAAGAACAAAAATTTATGAGGTATTAAATAAGTTAAAAGAGAAAGGGTGGATAAACATGGAACAAGGAAGACCAAGATTATTCACTGCTCAAGATCCAAGAGGTATAATTGATGAACGCAAGTTAGATCTTATTTCTGAAGTTGATTCAGTTTCAAGTGAACTTTCTTTGATGTATGATCAACAGATTAAAAAAGAAATGCCTAATGTATGGTTGATTCATGGTAAAAGAAATATCATAACAAAATCATTGGATATGGTTTCAAGAGCCAGTAAAAGTGTGATGATGACTGGTGATTTATATTTTCCTGAAGAGATTGAAGCTCTAAAATCAATCATCTTAAAAGCAAAAAGAAACCAAATCAGCTTTCGGATTATTACCGGAAATTCGGTAAAAACAAGTGAAGGTGAAATAAATCTTATAAAATCGTTTGAAGATGTTCAACCAGAGATGATTATTTCAGGTAAACCGCCCATAAAATATGTAATCGTCGACGAAAAAGAATTGATGATTATATTCCCGAAAATAAATGAAAATATTCTGGATTTGGATAAAGTAACAGCTTTATGGATTCCCAATCATGTAGTTGCATCTTCAATGACCGATATGTTCAATGTAAGATGGAATGAATATGTAAAAATGCAAATTTAATGTGGATTTATTGGTAAATATCTAATTTTATGTTTTTGGTGTAATTTAAAACAAAAAAAATGTTATTTTACTATCAGTTTTAGTATAAAAAACTAACTAGATTGTATAGGTGTCCAGGCAATAATTCTTTTAATTTGATTATTTTCTTTGGTTATACAGATTTTTTCTAAATTCCCTGATTATTTCTTTATAATCACTTTTTATCATGGCAATACTGATACCAACTATGATAATTGCTGTTGCAATAACAACGAAAATAGTTGCGTCTCTTACAAAAATTAATGCTATGGATAAAGATAAAAAGATAATACCATATAAAGCCCATCCTTGCCAGCGCACTGGCTTCATCCCCCAAGTTTTATAATTAAACCAGTATTCTTTAGGTTCATTTGTAATAGATGATTCATCAAACTCATCATCAAATTTATCATATATGAAAA
>JARKQC010000067.1 GCA_029974985.1 Bacteroidota bacterium
GTAATATGAACTCCAATAATCTCCCTAAAAAACAGTTCAAATTATAATACCGCAAATAAAGTTTATAATGATTAATAGTTTCAATATTAAAAACATCTAAACGTTTACGTGACATATGCACTCAATTACAGAGATTATCAAGTGTCAAGGTTTTTAAAAATTTAATAAATGGCTTGCTTCCTCTCCTATTTTCATGGTTCTTCTAATGGTTCATAATAATAAAGCTTAATATTATGAAACCCTATTTTTGATTATGAACTATCGATTATAAACCCTACTCAGGAGATTGAGGAAACTGATAATGAAATCGATCAGATATGAGTTATATGGTTTGACTGAGGATGAAATAAAGATTATTGAAGAAAATATTTAGGGGATAATAAAATTCCATATTATAACAAGATTGAATGGGAAGGATTGCAAAAAGAAATAAAAAAGAATGGTTTTGGTGTAGATAATCTTCCTGATTTTTTTCCTGATAATATTGATAATTCAGAAATAAAAATTTATAGAGACGAAAATTGTATAATAAACTGTAAAATAGATTTTAAAGATTTAAGCAATTCCGATTTTGATAATTTAATTAAATTTAATGAAAGTTTTGATTTGGATCTTTACAATTATCCTAAGCAACAATTGTTATTAAAAAATTGTAAATTATCTCATCGTTCTGGGAATTTTATCGACATTAACTTATCACTTACTGTCTCTTCTTCGAATCGGATTTTTTCTCTTAACCCTGTTAGTTGGCTTACTGAATGGTATATCAATGCCCCCATATATTTTTATAAGAGATGGACATCTAGATCTTTGGAATTCACATACAAAAAGAATAGACATGATTTAGGAAATAAAAAATCTTTTGATCAAGAGATGATTTTTAAAGCCAAATCCAAAGAAATAACTGGTCCTGATTATATTTTTGTAGAATTTAAAGATGAAAAAGATAATGATGTGAAATTTGTTATACATCATGTCCCTGAGTTTTATCATCCTAAATGGTCCCAAAAAATGGGAATAGAATATAGAACTGAGTGGAATATTCCCAATAAAGAGGATAGAGAAAAAATAAGTGAAATAATAAGTTTTCTATTTGGTAGGCAATTAATATATTTAGGTTATACAGAATTTGATAAAATAGGTGAACCTGTTAAAGAAAACCTTGTAACTCCTGAAATTGACTACGAAATTAACTTAAAGAATCTTTCACACAAACCTGATTTGAATCCTATTTAAATATCTTTTCTTCACACAGGCTTCAACATCAAACACGATAGAAACACATTTAAATAAATTGATACCTGCATATTTAAAAAAACGAGATAAATTACATTTAGATGAAGTTTTTCGCAGATATTGGCTATCGATGTCTTTACCTTCTTATGCTCGATTGATAATTTTAGCAGGTGGTCTTGAATTATTAAGTGGATGTTGGCATGGATCAAATGAGTCAAAAAGCCATGGAAAATTCTTACCTAAAAATGAGTTTAATAAACTGTTTAAGGATGAATTGGTGGCTATTCAAAAAAAATTAAATGACCTGAAATGTGAAGATGATGACTGTAATAATTTTGATAAAAATAAAGATAGAATTTATCAAAATGTTTTTAAATTAAATGATATGGGTACTAAAGCAAGTATAACAAATTTTTTCAGGGAAATTAATTTAAATATTGGAGAAATTGAAGAAAAAGCAATTGAATGTAGAAATGAACCTGCTCATGGTAATATACTAAATGTTAATGAATTTGCAAAATTAAAAAGATATGAGATAGCATACAGAACCTTATTTAACAGAGCAATTTTAAAACTTTTAGAATATGATGGCGATTATATAGATTATTATAACCAATTACAGACTTCCAAAAATATAAATGAACCTATAAAAGAATAATTGCTTTATAATATATTACTTCTTTACGCATAGATTTTAATATTTGAAGTCATTTCTTTGTATATTTTATGAAAAATTAACTGCGTAATATATGGATATAACGAAGTTCAAAAAATGTATAAAAAACTTAAATAAACTTCAAATAATTATTTTAAATTTCAATAACATATAAATATAGTTCGATACATATACATCAAATTGTTAAAGTTGGTGTAAAAATGTCAACATATGATGAAACTAAACGAATGAGACAAATAACAATCAAGTTAAAGGTTGATGACCTTAATCGTCTAAAAGAATATGCGGATAAAAAAGGTGGTAATCCTGTAAGCCATTATATTAGGGAAGCAATTTCAGAATATCTAGAAATGCATTATCCTAAAAATGAGGATAAATAAATTTTGTTAGGTGATTTTAATGGCTTTACTATATGAACCCTACATTAATTCAACTGTTTCAATTAGCACAAAAACTGTTGAAGGTAAAAAAGTAATTTTAGGTACTGGATTTATTTATGCTGATTTTGTTAGGGTTTTGGATGCATCTCAAAACCAGAATATATACACGTATCTCCTTGTGACATGTAAACACGTTATTGAAGGTTCTGATAAGATATTTATAACAATAGGTCATGGAAACGAAGAAATAGAGCTTGATATTGTAAAATATAAAGAGGGAATTTATTCTAAGACATTTAATGTTTGGCATGAACACCCTTCAAACGAAGATTATGACTTAGCAGTAATTCCCATAAATTTTCCCCATATCAAATCAAAAATTCCCAACGCTGACTATTTTAGAAGTGATACCCAAATTGCATCGACTGAATTAATTAAAGATCTAGGAGTGTCTGAAGGAGATTCTGTATTCATTTTGGGATATCCTAATGTCTTTAAAGATGCTAATAATAACGATGTTGCTAAATTTATAGCCAGAAGTGGAATAATAGCTAATCTAGAACCTTTATTAAAAGCCGAAAGTAATGAATTTATTATTGATTCCCTTATTTTTCCAGGGAATAGTGGAGGACCAGTTATTTTAAAATTTGAAAAACAATCTATTCAAGGTACAAAACCACAAGTCAAATCATGTTTAATTGGAATGGTAACAAATTATTATAGTCATCGGGAAAAGGCATTTAGTCAAATATCTAATGAAGAAAAGATATTATTTGAAGATAACTCAGGATTAGTTTCTATTTATCCTTTAGATCCAATAGCTGAAACCAGTAAGTTTATATTTAATAGTATAAGGAACTACCTACAATCATTGATTGATGAAATTAGAGGGATAGCAAATGCTACTGATTTAAAAAATTATATCATTGAAGCTAATTTGGAAGTCATTCAATCAACTATACAAAAATATATTATTAGGGTTGATTACTCTCAAACTGTTGTAGATGAATTGAACAGTTCTATAAATAACCCTACAGTTAAAGAAAAACTTCTAGAAGATTATTTGGATGGTCATGAAAAATTGATAGATGCTTTTAGGAAACAATTCAGTTTACCATTTATTGACGAATATTTAACAAAAGAAGAATTAGAGGAAATCAATAAATTAATTGATGATGTGGAAGAAAAATTTGGAAAAATAAGTACTAATTGAATAAAAAATTCCTTTCAGTCCTGAGTTTAAACACTCGATGTATATAGTTTTTCGAGAACAATTTAGGTATAAATCTGAATAAATAAAATGTATAGTCTACGACATTGAAAATTTAATAAATTTTTTTTATAAATTTTTTTATCCATCCTTTGTAAAATGTTTCGTTTTTGACTATTTCTTCATAAATTGATTTGAATTTTTGAATTAGGAATGTTTTATCTTTTATATAG
>JARKQC010000073.1 GCA_029974985.1 Bacteroidota bacterium
GGAGCATAAAACACTATGAACATTGTAAAAGAAAGCAAATCTATCCAAACAATTTTTGGGAGTTGTAATATAAATCATTATGGGTATTATCAAATTACAAGTCGTAAAGAAAAAAATAAAGGAAAATTTTTACATAGGTTAATCATGAAACCTCTTCTTGATTATATGAATTATAAATACCCTGAACTAAAATTTGATATACACCATAAAGATGGAAATAAGCTCAATAATAATTTTAACAATTTACAAATTATTGAAAAAAGAAAACATCTTAGTTTACACAAAAAAAGTGAAAAAACTAGACAAAAAATAAGTGATGCACAAAGATGTAGGGGATTATTTGGTTTTACAGGTGTTAATTTAAAATACAAGAAGTATTGGCAATCTCAAATTAAATATAAAGGCAATACAATATATTTAGGGACATTTCCAGACATGTTAAGTTGTGAGATAGTGCATGATTTAGTTTCAAGAGAAATAATAAAAGAGGAGTTATTATGAACATAGTTAAAAGTGGGTTTGTTCAAGGAAAACAGAGATATAGTATAATACAAGACGGAAGCATAGTAAAGTCCTCATATGATAAATATAAATTACAAGATTACCTTAATCCTCCAATAGAACCAGTATGCAACACATTTGAAGATGAAACAGTTTTAGACTTAGATAATCTTGAAGACGATACCATAGGACATGGAATTCAATCAAATTTAAAAGATAAAATAGAAGTCATAAGTAATACGGCTAAAAAATTAGTATTATATATTCCTAAAGGGTTAAAAGCTTCTATATTTCCAATGGGTGATTTGCATATTGGTTCATCTGAATTTAATGAAGATTGGCTTGATTATTGGTTTAGTGTTATAGCTAAATCTAAAAACTATGTAATAATCTATCTAATGGGGGATATATTAGAAGTAGCTAGTAAAAAAGTTGGGGATAGTGCTTTTAGACAAAGATTTAATGTTAATGAACAATTAAAAATATTTAAAGAAAAAGCTGATAGACTTAAAAAAATATTAAAATATAATCCATTTAGAGCATCTGTTGGTGGGAATCATGATAAAAGATTATTGGAATTTGATTATAATTTAAATGAAAGTATTGCTGAAATATTAGACATTCCAAATTATGGCACTACCTTATACGATACAATAATAATTAATGGTAAAGAGTTAAAAATACATCTTAATCATGGGAAACACAGTAATAAACACCAACATTTAAGAGAAGGAGCATTTATAAGAGACACTCATCATTTATCGGCTGATTTGTTCTTGGAAGGGCATAATCATGATACGGACACTTTCAGCGATTTCATAACAGGCGATGGTGTAAATTATCGGCGTTTCTTTGGTTTTACTGGTTCGGCACTTAATTATAATGGGTATGCAAAAGAAATGAATTTAAGAGAGATACCAAAAGGATTTATAGAATATGAAATATATCCTAACGGCGGTTTGAATGGTAAGGAGTATCATTCCGATTTAATCGATTGGGAAAAGTGATAAAAATGAATATTGCTGAAAACCTTAAACTTGCACTACTAGACCAATACGAAGATAATACACTTTTAACCAAATGTTACCTAACCATTCATTTACTTGAAGGAGTGGTCTTGCAAAACCTATACTACCTAAATGAAGATGAGGATAGTGTAACTTGTTATCATGATACGGGCATTAATCATGAAATAAAATTAATAGCTAAGGATAAAATATTATTAGTTGAACCACAATACCAAAGTAATGAAGTTAAAAAAACCTTTGATATGATGATAAGCTAAAAAAAATATTGATAATTATTATGGAAACATATAAAAAAAAGAATAGTTATTTCTGAAGCTTCAAACTGTATTGGTCTAATTTCCATTCTGATGCACTAGAGGTACAAAAATCATAAATCCAGTGCATAGACATATCATCATCAAAAAAGGATTCTACTTTTTGAATAAAATTTTGCCTATTCTCTTCGTCTGTTTCGTTTTGTTCACTCCAATTACTAAAAACGTGACTTAAACTTTCTACCATATTTCCAGTTAATGGGTTTTGGAAATATACAAACTCATTATCCTCATCAAATTCAGCAATTATGCTTATTTCATAATTTTCATCGACTATTTTTAATTCAAAACTTTCTTTATCCATTTTATCATCCTTTTTTAATAATATTATTTGCACTTCACGACCTATCCATTTAGATGGAATATAAACATATCCCCCATTTCCAGACGGTTTAACTGTTTTTATAATGCTTTCTTCTGCATTATCAATTGTTATTTTCATATTTTCACTTCTTATGGTCATATTTATCCATTCATTTTTGCTTGTCCCCATGCGTCAGTAAGAGCATATGTAATTTGTTCTTCTTTATTGTTTTTTGAAATGAAATCAGTTGTTTCGAAACTCCGTATATCTATTTTTTCGATTTCTTCATGGAATTTTTCAACAAGTCCTTTTTTTTCAGCTCTTTTCAATATTTTTTGGTATCTTTCATTATTTTTTATTTCTTCAGTAATTTTCATTTTATCTTATCTCCTACTTGTTGTACTATACTATGTATCACATACTATATAAATGTTTCGGTTATTATTAAAAAAATAATTAATACTCAACTATTAAAAAGTATGTTAAAATAGACTCTAAAGTATTCAACTGTATTAACAGTTGGCTTAGAGC
>JARKQC010000098.1 GCA_029974985.1 Bacteroidota bacterium
AGTGACATTACCACGAGATCGCCAATACCATTTTTTGTGAGAAAGACAGGTTCATTATCAGAGTGAGCTATTTCAGATATTGAAGAGAAGTTATTTCTAAGATCAGAGATAGGACGAATGATTGGCATACCATGCTCCTTAATAGTAGGATAATGATAATATAATGATAAGTCAAGTAGATATTTATAAGAACTAAAAAGTACATTAATATATAATATATAAGGACATAGATTAAAATAGTCTAAACGTCTAACACATGCTTAGACCTGACAATGCCTATTGTCATGGTTTTTGCTGGGAACTGCAAGTAAAATAATCCAAGTAGATGCAAAAAGCGTGCCAGTTTAACGCCTCGCAGGTCAAGCCAATGTTATGTTTACAGGGATTATTGGTAAAAAAATATTAGGAGTTCATTATGGCTGAGAAAAAATTACAAAAATTATGTTGCTACCTCTATAAAGGAATATATCAAGATATTGAAAGCGTTTTATTGAAGACGAAGATGTTTAATGAAGAGCATTACAAACCTGTTGATACAGTCGGAGATGTCTCTAAAGATAAGATTTCAGGGTATTTGAAAAAGGATAACAAGAATAAGCCAGCTTGGCTTAATTCTGTACGAGAATTGTTTGTTATTGACGACATTGAGAATATTTCAAATTCGTTGATATTCTTTGTTAAGACACAAAATAGAATATTAGCATTTACAAACGGGTATGCCAACTCAGTAATTGATTATACAAAAATAGAATGGGACTTTGGAATAAAGGTGGCATTAAATGTTCTCTCTGGTAATGAAATAAGAGGACTGGATACACGTAAAATATCTCTTTCAACGCATCAACGAAGAGAGATATCATCAAAGGGCTCTAATCTTTATGAGTATGATTTTGACTTTGATGAAGAGTATATTGATTCAATTACTGGTAAATCAAATGATGAGGAATTTGGTTCATCAATTACCGGGAGAGAGTCGCTTCATGTTAATGTTAAAATAAATATGGAGGATATAGAGGAATATTGCAAAGACTTATTAAGAGTATATGATAAGAAAGACTATGTCAAAAAGTTTCCATTTTATGACAAGTTGCGAATTAATAAAGATGAAATGGTGTATGAGAAATTTATTGTAGCGATTACTGAGGCTATTAAGAATAATGAAAAAGAACGTATCCAGTTTTTATATCCTAATATAGATGAGTTTGGATATTTCAATTATAGATTTATATATGAAAAAAAGTATAAGGACTACAATGATATCTCGGTAGAGAATATTTTAGATTTCATTACTGAAAAGAAAATTGGCTTAGAAAAATTCTGTTTAGAGAAATTTAAAGTAAAAATTAGCGATGATGAGAAAAATAAAATATATTCACTATCAGACTATTTAGTATTTGAATTTGTTGATAGTGGGAAAAAATATATTCATACTAAAAATCTAATTCTAGAAATAGATGGTGATTTTTATTCATCAATTAAAAAAGAAATTGAACAATGTGAAGTTCCGAATATAGATGGCCTAATATTACCACCTGTTCATTATTGTTACTATACAGATTCAAATGGTAAAATATCAAAGAAAGTTGAGGCTGAAGGTGAATATAATTCGCGCGTGGTTTTACAATATCCAGAGCTTGTAAATCTTGATAAAGACAATTTCAGAGATTTTCCAGACAGATCAAAAGATCAAATAGAAATATGTGATATTATCACAAAAAATAAGAAGTTTATATGTAACAAAATATATAAGCATTCATCAGCAACGCTAAGCCATTTATTTATGCAAGGATTTGTTTCAGCAGATATGCTGTATGAAGTCAGAAATTATCGGAGCAAGGTAAACGAATCTGTAAAATCAAAATTTGGAGATAACTTTATAAATGTAGATAATATAGAACGATCAGAAATAACATTTGTATATGGAATTGGAATCGAAAATGATGGTCCTATCGCAGATTCTCTTCCATTCTTTAGCAAGATTAGTCTTCGTCAGAATATTAGAGCATTAAAAAAACTAGCTTATAATATAGAAATTGTAAGAATTCCATTTGAAGAAATATGGAAGGTAGATTCAACCAGCAAGTGCAACGATTAGAGAAGGGCATTAGAGACCTCCTTAGGAGATATAAACCCAAGACGTTTTCTTGGTCTAGCGTTTAAACGGTAACAAATAGCATTAAGCTTTTGTGGCGATAAATTAGAAAGAGAAGAGCCTTTGGAAACATATTGGCGGAAAAGGCCATTGAAGTTTTCAACACAACCTCGTTCTCACGGATGATGAGGATAAGCGAAATAGCAGATAAGAGGAAATTTATCTTCAAGCGTTTTATAAGAGAGGAATTCAGTACCATTATCAAAGGTGATAGATTTAAAGCTATCTGGTTGGGCAGCAATGATTTTAGAAAGAGCGGCAGTGGTGAGGCGGGCCGTTCTGTTAGGTAGTTTTGCGACTTTGCTAAGGCCTGTTTTACGTTCCA
>JARKQC010000115.1 GCA_029974985.1 Bacteroidota bacterium
TGTATATTTATTTTATATACTATTTATATCTCTTAAAATTATTTATATTTTATTTAAAGTTACTATTATATTTACTTGAATTTTTAAAGTCTTTTAATTTACTTTAAAGCTTATTTAGTAGTTAATTGACTTTTTATCACCGATATAACAAGACATAATTATAATAGAACATTCTATATGTATTAATTGACAAAAAATATAAATAATCTAAAAACTAATACATTATTAGTGATTCATTATGGGTTTCTGTAAAGACTGCAAATATTATGGTTTAGTAGATGATTATTATAGGTTAGGTCGATGGAGTAATGGTTGTACTCTAACAGGAGAGTTAAAAGGGGACCAAGACTTTTGTGAGAGATTTGTGCCAGAATAAACTCTAAAAATTATTCCAAAGTGATATTTAATATGCTACTCATCACCCACTGTTTTTATATCAAATCCTATTTTTTATAGATTTTTTAATAAAAACTCAAAAGAAATGTTGTAACAATAATATTCTAAGTTTCTATGTTAAGGTTTACATACTTTACATGGATCATATCCTTGATTGATAGCTTCTTGTCTATTTTTAAACTCAACTAAGTTATTCGAACCTATTTTTTTAGCCCACTCACAACTTGGATAATGAAATGTTAATGAACGACTGTTGCCAGCATATTTAGCAACGACCTTACCCTCTTCCACAGAATCATTAGTATCACTATCATTTAAACTTGGAGCTACCTCCACAGAAGTATTATTATTTGAAGGTGCTGGAATGTTATTTGGATTGTTATCTGTTGAAGGTAAAACCATCACAATAGCTACTACTGCAACCAACAATAAACAAAAAATTCCAATGAATAATGGTAGCTTATTATTCTTTTTATCATTTGACATTGTGTATTCACCTCTAATATTATAATTAACTAATCTTTAGCTTTTTTAATCATACTCTTTTTAATTGTCTTTTCTAAATAGCTGATTTTTTGAGTTTTTCTACAATATGGAAATCCTAAACATCCTAAAAAAGGTTCTTTGGTTTTCCTATTCATTCGTTTCACCATAAAACTACCACATATAGGACATTTAATTTTCTTTTTAATAATTTGCTTATTTTCAATTAGTTTATCAGTAAAATCACAAGGAGGATTATTTGTGCATTTCAAATATTGCTCTTTAAACCCTTCTTTAATTTTTCCTTCTTTGATTTTTATTAAGCCTGTTTTGCATTTAGGACAGTTTACTTTATCTAAAGCTTCAAATTCTTCATAATATACTCCTAATTCTTTAAATTCATTTACAAAAGTAGAATGATTCATAATGTCTGTTAGTAGTATACAATGATTTTTAGTTCTTGTTAAAGCTACATAAAACAATCTTCTCTCTTCAGAATGTAGGAAATCATCTGGTTTTGTTAAAACATATCTAAGAATTTCATCATCATCTCCAATCTGATTTGGAAATCCTAAAGTAGCATTCTCATTATTAACAATAATGACCTCATCAGCTTCAAGTCCCTTTGATTTATGAACTGTGTAAAATCTGATTTCAAAATTAGGAAAAAGTTTTGAATGAACTTTTCTGTAATCTTGATAATGCTTTTTATCATCAATTTCAAAATAATCACTTTCTTCGATGAATATTGCATCATTTTTATTTCTACCTAAAAGCATTACAAGCTTTTTATAATCATCATATATTATCTTTAAAGATTTTATCAATGCTTTATCTTTATCATTACTATATCCAAAAATTAGAATAGGATTTTTCTTATATTCAATGTTTGTTTCTTCAGGGTTGATACTCGATTTTTGGATTAAGTTGTTTGATTTTAAATACTTAGGAATCTGTTTAGGGTTCTTCATTACAAATTTTCCAGCTATATCTATTAGTTCTTGGGTATTTCTGTAAGTTTTTTCAATTTTCATTTTTTCAGTTGTGCCAAAGAAATTTTCAAAATCAGTGAACAAAGATATGTCTGAACCTAAAAATCTATAAATAGATTGCCAATCATCACCAACAACAGTTAGTGAGGCATTAGTTTTATCTCTTATTTCCTTAACAAGTTTATATTTTGAATAAGTTGTGTCCTGATATTCATCAATTATAATATGCTTATAATTAATATCTATATCAGGAACAGCTTTAATAGCTAAATTAATCATATCATCAAAATCAATCTTTTCTGACATTTTTAGCTCATTTTGATAATATAAATATAATGGTTCGAATATTTTGAAAAATAAATTTTCACGTTTACTTATAGATGGATTATGATTTTTAGAAGATTCTTTCTTAAATTCATTTAAAGTGTCTATATTGTAATTGTTTGATTTAAATAAGCTTAAAAATGTTGAAAAAATCTTGATAGATTTTTTAAATTCAAATCTATTTTTAATTAAATTTAAATGAGATAGTATTTCTTCATTTGATAAAGGATTGAATTTAATATCATTTTTAATGAGAAGATCGTTTAATTTGTCTAATAATATTCCTTCAAATTGATAGTAAGAATATGTTTCAATTAATTTTGTGCCATTATCTTTGTGAAGCTTTCTTTTTTTATTAATATACATTTTATATTTTTTAGATTCTATTTTTGAAAAGAAAGAAGGTGTTTCACCATTTTTATCAATTGCGAAATGTTCTAAATAAATTTCTTTGCCTGTGCTAGTTTTTATGCAAAAGTCTGGATTATATCGGTTGAAGTTTTTGAATTTATCATAGTACCTTTTTTCATATTCATATTCTATTCCATTTATAAAAAGAAAGTTAGCAATTAAAAGCTCTTCTATACTTTTAACATTTTCGCCTTTATATGTGATTCTTTTATCTTCTTCAAAATATTCATCAGGATGTTCTATTTTGTTATTCTCCAGCTTTTCACTTTCTAAATTAATCATGCCTTTTAGTGTTTGATAGCTTGAAGGAGTATTATTTAAGAGATATTCTTCAATTGTTTCATATTTACTATAATCTTTTGGAAAATTAAGATATAATGAAAAAAATTCCATCAAATTTTTTGCAATATTTTCATCTTTAGTGCTTTCTCTAAAATATCTTTCAATGATATTTACAGGATATTCTTCAACATCATCATCTTTAAATCGTCTTATAAAGTTTAATCCTAATGCATGGAAAGTACTTACAAAAATATTCAACTGTAATGAGTTATTTATTCTTTCTTCCATTTCACCAGCAGCTGCTTTTGTGAATGTGAGTAAAAGGATCTCATTAGGCTTAATATTTTTTTCTTTGATTAAATATGTTACTTTACCTTCAATAGTCAATGTTTTTCCAGATCCTGCACCAGCTATTATGAGATTATTATCCTCATCCATCACAGAAGCATATCTCTGCTGATAATCAAGAGATTTACCATTAATATCAGAAAATAAATCATCTGATTTTTTCAGTTCATTTTCAATATAAGATTTATTATAAGACTTAAACCCATTTTCAAATTCTTTCCATTGTTTAATAAACTCTTTTGACTCATCAAGTAAGTACTCTTCACTTATACTAAGTAAAGTTCTATGAATATTATCATTATATTTAGACTCCAATTCTTTTATATGGGAATTTCTAATATAATTCTCTTTTAATTTTTTTATTTCATTTAAAAACTCATTTATATCATCCAAAAAAGAATTTTGAATATTTTTCATTTCAATTTCTAATTCTTTTTCTAATCTTTCCTTTTCCAACTTTTCTTTTTCCAGTCTTTCTTTCTCTAATCTTTCCTTTTCCAACTTTTCTTTTTCCAGTCTTTCTCCTTTTTTTCTTATATCTCTTTTAAATTTTTCTGAAATTTGATTTACATAATAATAAATAAAAGAAATCCCTGCAATCAAAAGTAATAATATTATAAAAATTAAATTAAATTCCATATGCAACCCAACAAAAAAACTTAATAATACATATCTTTTCTTGTATAATTTAATTAGTACTACTAACACTATTTACTACAAAACCCATAGCTATTATTAGAACAAGCAATAGGATTAATATTTTTCTTTTTATTCATAATTCATTCACCTTATGCACAGTTTTCAATAATAATATTCTTCATTATTTGATCTTTCATCATAATAATATGAATCTCCAGAGGAACTATCTTCATAAGAATTAGATCCATATGATGTATCTTGATAGCTATTTCCATCTTCAGATTGATATTCAGTATCATTTGAAGCATCTGTTGACTCAGTACTCTCATAGTATGGGTTTGATTCATCAATTGTTCCAGTTGTTGATGAGTTTGTCATGTACATGAATAAATGATCATTTGCTTGATCCATTACAATGATTATAATATCATTCCCATCATTATAAATGTAGTGTGTTATTCCTTCAGATTCAAATTTGTAGACATTTATGCTTCCTGAAGAGTCTATTTTCTTTAGTGTGTCTTTACTTACTTGAAGATTTTTTTCTTTTGATAATTCATTAGCTAATTCTTCAGCAGTCCCATTAGGATTAGTTATAACCATTATCCCAAAAGAACAACCATCACTAGTTTGATAAATTTCAGAAGAATAAAAATCACCACTACTACTTGCATAACCATTAGACATCATAGTACCAATAGGAATACTAAATGTATGACCTCCTACACTAACAGATTCACTATCTAAATTACTAAAACCAATACTATTAACTTCCACATTAATTATTTCAATATACTGATACCAAACCTCAACTAAAGCTACATTGATAACAGTAATTTGAGTATTTATATTCAAATTGTTATTCTGAGTTTTATCACCCTCATCAGTGTTAAATCCATCTTTTCCCAATCCACTGTTTGAATTAAAACTCAGACCATCTCCCTGATTTTGATCTGCTAAATAATTATTAGCTACAAAACCACCAGCAACACCACCAACAACTAAAATAACAACACCAACTAATATTAAATTATTCATCTTATATCAAAACTCCTCTTTAAATTTTCATCAACAACATCATTTTTTTCATGTCTTAACCTTAATATTCCCATAGTTGAATAAGGATAATGAATACGTTTTTTAGAACGTCCAGTTTGAACATAAATCTTTTTTTTACTCCAACTAATTCTTTTTTTGACAACTTATTATATTTTTTCAATACTTGAAAATCTATAAAACAATCTACAACTTAATCAGAATGTAGTTAATATCCATATTTATGTGAATATGTATTTAATTCACTTTTACTACAATATCCATCACCATTAGTATCAGCATTACTCATAGAGTCATATCCTTCATATGAACACCATGTACTCCACTCACTTCTTGAAATTCTCCCATCACCATCCAAATCATAACTTTCTAAAACATTCTTAGTAAATATATCCTCTGTGCCACTATAATCACCATTACTACTACTTGAAGCGTCCTCAACACTATCATTTGAAGAATCAACACTATTTGAAGCATTAATTGTTTCGGGGATATATACATCACTATACAATGTTCCATTTTGGGGTTCTGATATAATGTTCGTATAAATCAAAACACTTACACCCACTAATAGGAATAATCCAACAACTAATACTATCATTTTATTACCAACCATATAAAAAACATCCTTAATTTTTTATTTTTTAGAATTTTCATAAGCATCTCTAACATTTAAAATCCATATGAAGACATATACTATTAAAACAATTATCATTAAAACTAAAATGCTTTCTTGTGCCCAATAAGGAGCACTCATTAGCATAGTATTAAAAAAAAATTCAATAAATACTAATATAAGACCTATAATAAAAAGACAAATACCTTTCACAATTTGACCATTATAAAGCTGCCCTAAACCTATAAAAATTGCAGAAAATACTGTCGCCAATCCAGTATTTATTTTTCCTAATACACCATTATCCATATTATCACCATTATTATTTTCATTGATTTTCTTTTTTTCATTACTCAAAAAACTTCCACAATTCTGACAAAAGTTATCGTCCTCTAATAACTTTCCCCCACAATTATTACATTTTTTTATTTTCGACATACAAAATCACCTAATTAGTTTCAGCACCAAAAATAGGGCAAAATTTAGTTTCTTCAGAATCAATAGCCCCTCCACATTTAGTACAGTATTTAACAGCACTAGGACTAAAATCATTATTAGTGCTTATATCATTATTAGAATTACTTTCTTTCACTCTAATTATTATTTCGTCTTTATTTCCACTTTTCACGGCCCAGTATATAAGAGCTCCAATAATAAGGAGGAATAATAATATTATAAATATTCCCCAACTAAAATCGTTTTTAATTAACCGAGCATATTTGGGAGTTCTGTTTTCTACTTTATAGCCAAAAGCTATATAATCTGTGACTTTTTGGTTTAATTCTTCCTCAGAATTAACATCTTCGTAACGCATATTTTTTTCACCTAATTTTTAATATTTGAAAAATAACTTTTTTTATCTTTATGTTGTCTAGGTATAAGATTGGTTTTAATAAAAATACTTAATAGTTTTTTAGGTATTTATAAATATAAACTTTTGTGATTCTTATTATTTTCATATGGAAAAAGAATTAATTGATGCAATAAGCTATGTTCAAATGAGTCCTTACAGAGAATTAACATTGAAAGATCTTAAGGATAAAGTAAAAATCCCTTCAAAGATAGCAAAAAGTATAGGAATAAGAACTTCCCATGTATCTCGATCATTAATTGGATTAAAAGAGAAACAATTAGTTGAAGTTTTAAACCCTGAAGCTAAACAAGGCAGATTATATAAGATTACTACGCTTGGACTTGAAGTATTGAAAAATCTTGATTAATTACTTTTTATTTAATCATAATAAATCTATATTATACCTATTTTTATCATATTTCATAACCATAATTAGCAATCTTTATCTTTTTCACATTGTAGTACATTGTTCTTTTTTGTAATTATATTGTATTAAAATTATATATAAATGTAGCTATTTGTACATATTCTAATAATTTAGTCTTAAAATTAATACATTAACAACTATTTTATTATAATATATGAAAGATACAAAAATGATAGAGCTATTATCTTATGTAAAATTATCTACATACAGAGTGAAAGTATTATTAGCTTTAAATAAACAAAAAAAGTTGGTATTAGCTTCAGAATTGTCTAAAATAATAGATATAAGAATAACACATATTGGGGCAACACTAAAAGAATTAACAGATAAAGAATTAGCTTGTTGCCCAAACCCTGATGTAAAAAGAGGAAAACTCTACGAAATTACAGAAAAAGGAAAAAAAATAGCAAACTATATAGAAAGCTAAAAAAATATTTTTATTGAAAAATGTAGTCCGTTAGACATCTTAATATCTATTCAATATGATAAAAAAATACACTATTAATTAAATGAAAATAATGACCAATATAAATTCATGGAAAACATAAAAGCTATCGAGTACTTGCAGCTAAAATCAATAATAATGACAGTTATAAGATCAAATATAAAATAAACTTTTCTTTCAAAAAAAAAATTCAAAAATTCCACAAAGAACATTAAACAGAGTTTCCACACAAGAAAATAAGAATAAAAAATAAAGGATATAATTTAATATACTATTAGCCTTTTTGATACCCCCTAGTGAAAATTAATATCTAAAAATAAACTTAAATTAATCATAGCCCCTTTAACCTATGTTATTAAATTTTTTCAATGAACCAAAATAGTATAATATAAAAATAATAATTTCTATTTGGCGGAATTGCCCGATAGGTTTAAAAAAAATCACCCTCTACGGAGAGCTGTCGCTTAAGATTTAATGAAGGGTATAAAAAAAATAATAATTTCTCTTCATTAAATCACAGACAGCCCAGAGTTTAATAAAGGGTGATTTTTTTTACAAAAGGATATGGTTTCTCAACTATCAAAAAATGATTATACTGCTTATTTCTTTTCTTTTTTTATAAATGGCGTGTTCATTTGTTCGAATATATCTTTTACAGCTTTTTCAAATAAATTTTTATCATTCTGTAAAAGTTTCATCCCAGAGTTACTTTTTTCAAGTGATTTAGTAGTTATCCTCATTTCATCAATTGGTTTAACTTTATCAATAATTTCATCAATAGCTTTTTTTATTTCCTCTTCTTTCCATTTTGATAAATCTTTTTCACTCATTAATTTAACTATTTCTCTTAAGAAATAGATATTTTTAACATCAATAACTTCTCTCTCACGATGAATACTATTAAGAATTTCTATAAGATTAACATCATCCAATATTTGATTTATTAGTTCTTCCTTTTCTGCCTCTGCTTCTGCTTTTTTAATAAGGGGATCATGTTTTTCCAATTTTTCATTAACTTTTTTCATCTCTTTATTTATTTCATTTTTAAATTCTTCAGTGTCTTTTTTTATTTTAAGATTTTCACCAACTACATCGTTAATAATTTTATCTTTCGCTGCGATTTCCTCTTTTAATTTTTCCTCAAGTTCTTTGTATTCTTCGGTTCTAAAATCATCATCTTTATTTCCATAAATTTTTAATCTATCAACAAACTGAATGTATAGTTCTCTTAAACTATCATAATCATTGAAAAAATAACTCTTTCTAGTGCCATATTTAACTTTCCCTTGTAATGCATCAATTTCTTTTTCACCCATTCCCTTTTCTACTGTACCATCTTCTTTTTTAACTGACTTTTCAAGGTTTGAAGCATGGAATTTTCTTAGCATATGGCTTGTGAATTTATTTCTACTACCTATTTTTCCCAGTTCTAGTGTGTTATTTATTTCATTAAATCTTTCATAAAAATAATTCTCATTTATTTTGAATAATTTCTCATCAAAATCTATTTTATCTGGTCGTGTTAAAAGATAATTGACTATAGCTCTTGTTGCTTCATCGGAACATGACGTCCTATAATATTTTTTAGTTTTATCTCTTTGTATTTGAAAATCAGGATACATTTTTTCATCTACACCAATTAAATCCTTAATAACCTTATTAAGTATCATTTTGGGTTCTGTTATTATTATATCATCTTTTATAATTTGAAGTTCCTGATTGTCAGTAGATATTTCTCCTTCATATCTATTATCATGTCCTGTTTCAATCTTAATAGTATGATATTCTCGTGTTGCTTTTATAAAATCTCTTACTGTGAGATTTAATGTTTCTTTTGCTGCTTGTCCACTACTTGACATAAAAATTAATATTGCAGTCATCAAAGGGTCAGAAACATCACAAGCCAACCTAATTTTTTCATTCGTTGGTAAATCTTCATAATAAATAGGAATAGGATGATTTCCAGCTTTTTCACTAATTGAAGGTAATTTATGAACTTCTATATCCAAATACCTATAAATAGCTCTAACTTTTGTGAAATACGATTTTGCAGTATTCAACAATTTTTCTTTATATACATACGTTCTGAATGATGATAGACGAGTTTTTAATTGCCTTTTTCTCCATGGCAAACCTTCATCTTCTTCTTTTTCAGCTTCTTTTATTAATTCTGACAAAGATTTCCCATGAAACTCAGTATATTTATTTACTGCACTATTATAAGCCTGCCGTGTATTAAACTTCCAATTTGTCTGTGTTTCTGAGATTTTATCTAAAATTTCAACATCTTCTTTCTTCATTATCATTTTATTTATTCTCCTAATATAATATAATTTTTTATAAGAGAACTTACAAAAAATAACAAAAAAGTATAGATATTTATAGAAATATTATAAAAATAAATTTATTAGATATGAACTTATTATATATTATCAATATTCTTATAATTTAAACTTGTTATATTTATAATAATATTTATAATATATAATATTATCAATATTATTACATTTGATATTTTTACGATTATTATTCATACTTATTATCAATATTATTTTTATAACTATATTATCAATATTAATTTTATAACTATATTATTGATATTATTGTAATATTAATTTAATTAGCTATTTATTAGCTACTTATAAGCTATTAAAAAGCTTTTTATATTTTATTAATATATTTAACTTATTAAAATTATATTTAGCTTATTAAAATATATTAATATATTTAATATAATATACTTAATATAATATATTTAATATATATCTAAATTTTATAGGTAATTTTCATGTTAACAGATTTACAAAAAGAAATCATCGATTTGAAAGATGAAAAAAATGCAATAATCCTTGCTCACAATTATCAACCAAAAGAAATTCAAGAGGTAGCTGATTTTCTTGGAGATTCATTGGAATTATGTATTAAAGCTTCTGAAATTGATGATAAAGATTTAGTTGTATTCTGCGGTGTAGATTTCATGGCTGAAACAGCTTTTATTTTAAATCCTGATAAGAAAATTCTTATCCCTGATAAAGATGCAGAATGTCCAATGGCACATATGTTAAGTTCTTATGAAGTAAAAGAAGCAAAAGAAAAACATCCTGATGCTGCTGTTGTTCTTTATGTGAATTCTTTAGCTGAAGCAAAAGCTGAAGCTGATATATTATGTACATCTGCTAATGCTTTAAAAGTTGTAGAAAGTTTAAAAGAAGATAAAATATTATTTGGTCCAGATAATAACTTAGGAAAATTTGTAGCTAGACAGACTGATAAGGAAATTATATTGATTCCTGAAGGAGGCCATTGTTATGTCCATAAAATGTTCCATAAAGGAGACATAGCATTTGCAAAGGAAAAATATCCTAATGCTCAGATAATTGTTCATCCAGAGTGTGATATTGAAGTTCAAGATTTTGCAGATGCTGTTTTGAGCACTGGTGGTATGATTAGTTATGTTAAAGAATCTTCTGATAATGAATTTATAATTGGAACAGAAGTTGATTTAATTACAAGATTAAAAAGGGAGATTCCAGAGAAAAAATCCTATCCTCTTTTAGATGAGGCTATTTGTAAAACTATGAAATTACATTCTCTTGAAAAGGTTAAAAATTCATTAGTAAATGAAGAATATCCAATCTCTGTTCCA
>JARKQC010000128.1 GCA_029974985.1 Bacteroidota bacterium
AAGATATTTTATTAAAAATAATATCTTATGGAGAAATTGTAAAAGTCAAACATGATTATAAAATGAATAATCTTAATGAAAATGACATATTATCCCAAGAATTTATATTGCTTCCAATATACATGAATATGCTTCCTGAAAAAGCTATTGATTTAATTTCTAAAAGATTTTCCGATGATAAAAATCTAATTGAAGAATCATTGATACAATTAGATGAAATAATGAGAGATAATAAAATAGATGAATTAATTGAAATATTAAAAAATGCTAGAAAAGCTGAAAAACACGAAATAGCCAATGGTGCTATGGGAGAATTATATAGATATAAAGAATATGCACTTCCAAAATTAAAATTAGTTGCTGTTGATCCAGAAACTGGTCAAAATTTATTAAATGATTTAGGTACAATTATAATAACAATAATATTAGGTGAAGAGGAATATTATAATCTTTTTCAAAAAGCCATAGATGAAGATCCTGAAATATGGAAACCTGCACAAAAAAAAATAAGAGATATTATAAATAGTATTAATGTGTCTCCTTATTTTTTAAGACATCCTGAAGAACTTACAAATATTGAAATATAAGATATATTAATCAAATTGATCTTCTAATTCCTATTTAAACTTTACATTTTATTTTAAAAAATCATACTAATCAAATTCAAGGAAAATATTGTTCTAATTTCTCTCAAATATAATAATATATTATCAATTTTAAAATGCAAAACTAGCTAAAGATGATATTATAAGTATTAAAATAATTTAGCTTCAATTGAATTCAAGTTTTTATTTAAATTAATTATTTTTATAAAAATATATTATATTAATATTTAAATGTATTTCAATCCTTAATATAGCCTGATTTTAATATAATATTGATATGATCCTAACAGATCCTCCTTAATTTTAATCCTAATATAGTCTGATTTTAATAAAGGTAGAGCAGTATAAATGTAAGCATATAAAATTTTATTTCAATCCTAATATAGTCTGATTTTAATTAGATGATTTAGAAGTTATTAACCCTGAAGCTTTTACATTTCAATCCTAATATAGTCTGATTTTAATTGATAAGTTAGTTTTTGATGTGTAGCTTTTTTAACAATTTCAATCCTAATATAGTCTGATTTTAATCAGGAGTTGACACAGAAAATACAATCAACACGATTAGATTTCAATCCTAATATAGTCTGATTTTAATCTGATTTATATATTTCACGAAGAACTTTAAATTCAGTATTTCAATCCTAATATAGTCTGATTTTAATCTGATAAAGGCTATGTAACAAAAGACATGATTGTATTTCAATCCTAATATAGTCTGATTTTAATAAAGTAAAAGCGCAACTACTCAGTTTGCTAAAGCTATTTCAATCCTAATATAGTCTGATTTTAATCAGGAGTTGACACAGAAAATACAATCAACACGATTAGATTTCAATCCTAATATAGTCTGATTTTAATTATAATTCATACTTCCTACAAAATAACATATTTCAAGATTTCAATCCTATAGTCTGATTTTAATTCAGTCCACTTTCCCAATACTTGTTAATGAACCTGCATTTCAATCCTAATATAGTCTGATTTTAATTAAACACTTTAATATGGTTAGTAATAACCTTAATAAATTTCAATCCTAATATAGTCTGATTTTAATCCTGATTTATCTTCTAGTTTTAGATGTGGAAATTCATTTCAATCCTAATATAGTCTGATTTTAATAAAGATTACAACCATGATCGAGCTTATAATAAAGAATTTCAATCCTAATATAGTCTGATTTTAATGGAAAATCTTCTGTTAAACCATTTTGCGTTGGTTCATTTCAATCCTAATATAGTCTGATTTTAATTTAAATATGTGATAATATTATAAAATTGTATTAAATTTCAATCCTAATATAGTCTGATTTTAATAAAATACTAATTTTAAGCTTGAAGATATTGAGCAATTTCAATCCTAATATAGTCTGATTTTAATTATTAACATGGGACATAGAGTAAAAGATGCATTAAAATTTCAATCCTAATATAGTCTGATTTTAATGGGAGTAAACTAAGTCAGTTAGGAGAAGTAGAAGTATTTCAATCCTAATATAGTCTGATTTTAATATCTGCTGATTGATGTAATTGTTTTAAATATCTTGTATTTCAATCCTAATATAGTCTGATTTTAATTATTGTTTATAGTAAAATTGACAGGTCGGGTTACTATATTTCAATCCTAATATAGTCTGATTTTAATCAGGAGCAATCCTGTATGTTCCATCTATTATAATTTCAATCCTAATATAGTCTGATTTTAATATTCATTTTGTTTATAACTATTCCAGTTTCATAATTTCAATCCTAATATAGTCTGATTTTAATAGGGCAAAAAATTTTTCTAAATTCCCTATAAGTGATTCTAATTTCTCGTATGAAACATTTATATTTTTCTATCAAGAATAGAGTTAATATTTTAAATGCTTTAACGACTAAAAAATATTAAATGTTGGAGTAGAATAATATGAATAAATTGATAAAAACAAATTTCAAGATATAATAATCTGGTAAAATATGAAAAAGTAATCAAATTTATTCTTTTGATTAATAAAAATTATAGTAATAAAATTATATCTTAAAATAATACTAAAAAAATCAGCAAAAACGAAGCATGAAATATCAATAAAATATAAAAATTAATTCAGAATGAATCGATAATAAATTATAAAAGACTAATTCAGAGAATCCCTTCAATGGGAGATTTCTCAATACCCAATATTTCTCTTTGCATTGCTTCTTCCAATCTTAATTTATAAATAATTATTGAATCTTCATTAATATTTATTATATCATTTAATCCAGATGCAATAAGATTATATTCACTTTTAGTAGCTTCCCCTTCAAAAACAGAATTTTGAATCCAGTATAAATATTGTCTGAGAAAACTTTTAACCTTATTAACTCTTTCAACTTTAATATCATAAACAATAATTAAATACATAATATCACTTTTTATTGTATAATAAATTACCACCATATTACAAAAGGATTGTATTTTTTATTTCCTAAAATATGTTTAACAAGTTTATATGATTCTAATCTTATTAATCTACGATAAGAAACTTTTTTATTTAGATCACGATGTTTAATAGTTTTTTCAAGCCTTTTATTATACTCTTGGACAAATTTAACCCTTCCTTTATCATTCAAAAGACAACAATTTAAATCTTGATCAAAATCTTCTTCAGATATCATATTCTTATTCACTAAATAAAAAATCAATCTATCTACAAAAATAGGTTTGAATATTTCGCTTAAATCTAGGGATAAAGAGAATCTTCTCTCAGAAGGTTCATGAAGAAAAGAAATTGTTGGATTTAGTTGAGTGTTATAAATCTCGGTTAATGTTGTTGAATACATCAATGAATTTCCAAAACTTATTAATGAATTAATCATGTTTTTAGGAGGTTGTCTACTTCTACCTTCCATTTTAAATTCTTCTGGAAGTATTTCATCAAATTTTTCATAATATTCTGCCCGGATTCTTCCTTCAACATTCATAATTTCAGTTATCAACTTACATGAATTTAAACTATACAAAGTTTCATTTATTGAATTTTCTATTTTGTAATAAGCTAAAACTTTCATTATATTTTTTGCAGACCCTTCAATAAAAAGTTTAGCTAATTCAATTCTTTTTTCACTATCTAAATATATTTCAGCCTGTTTAACAACCAAATCTCCTGATAAAAGCGTTTCTCGAGGATAAAAACTGCCATTATAAAAACCATAATAGTTAAAAAAATGGATTGGGATTCCTGATTTAGCAAAAAGGCTGATTACTTGAGAAGATATTGTTATTTGACAATATGCATAAACAGAATAAATTTTATTTATAGGTATTGGTTTTTTACCTTTTTCATTAACAAAATAAATAGTATTTTCTTTTAAATCTAAAATTTTTCACACACCATAGTATATGATGAAATGATTAATATATTTGATTTATATAATTACTCAGAATTTTTTACAACCCATTATGATAAGCTAGATTTTTATTTTTTTTTGTTTTACTAATATAAATCGTTAAAAAGATTTTTTAAAGAATTTAAACTAACTTATTATTAAAATACTCCTGTAAATTTTCATCAACACAATAAATATAACAGCCTTTCATTCCTCGTGTCATTAATGTCCTATAAGTATTTTTTATAATTTCATCAGCTATTTTAACAGCCTTTTCTGGTTCTTTTTTATATAATGTCTTGATCCCTTTTAAAGATTGATCTGTTCTAGCTCTTTTAAAAAAATCAGTTATTATTTCCCCATCTTCATATCTCATGTCTTCTCCTATGATTACTCCAACATAATCAAATTCAAGACCTTGAGATGTATGAATACATCCCACTTGATCAACAGATGTTTCCCCTATTGCCCACAGCTCATTATTCAAATTCCAACTCATTTCAAAGTTTTCTTCCGGAATTGATATATCATGAACATCTGGATCATTTTTACCTTTACCATCCCAATTCCAACAATATCCTGCAAGAAGTCTTGATTTATTGTTTCGTTTGTTTTTGTTATATATTATCTTTTTTAATTCTAAAGGACTATCTACTACTTTAAATTCATAATCAAAATTATCTTCCCAATCAAAATTAGCTGTTTTTTCGATTTCCAATACATTATTTAACCAAGAAAGATAACCATCTGATCCATTACATCTGAATTGTGATTCTAGTTTCATTTCTTTATATTCTGCATTAAATTCTTTTGCAAAATGTTTTATTGTTTGAATATCACCAATGTCTTTCATTGTTACTCTTTGATATTCATCAATAAAGAAAATTGAACATTTAGAAGCGTTTATTATCTCTTTAATTTGATGTTCGCCTTGATTTCCATAGAATCCACTTTTTTCATTTAATCTATGGGCTTCATCTACAACTAAAGAATCAAAAGTATCTTTTTCAGAATTCATATAGGTTCCAGATGATTTAAATAAATTTTTAACATATTCTTGAGTATATTCTCCTTTAAGTTTTTTAAAGAAAACATCTCGAGGAGCTGAATTTTTTGTAACGTATTGGGAAACCATTTTATTATTAATAAACTCAACTAATAGATTAATAGCTACTACAGATTTTCCAGTTCCTGGACCTCCTTTTACAACTAAAACTTTTTTATTATTGTCTTTTACAGATGATAAAGCCATATTTTTAGCAGATTCATAAACAATTTTTTGTTCATCAATCATCATAAATTCTTTATTTCCTTTTAACATATTTAATAAAGTATCTTGTAGTCTCTTTGAAGGCCGAATTTTACCATTTTGAATATGATAAATTATATCTCTATTATCTCCATATTTTATATATTGATTAATAAATGATCTTAATTTTTCTACATCTGTTTTTCCAAATATTGGAGCATATTTAACATATTCTCCATACACATCAGTATCATTAATTGGATCATTAGGAGTGAGTTTATAATTATGTAAAAATGCACATGGATATAAACCAATATTTTCTGTTTCTACTGATTCAATAAAGTCTTCTATCAAATGTTTATATGACAATGCTTGGTAAGATGGGTGAGTAGTTTCTCTTACTCCTCTTCCAAGATAAGTTTTTACGATGCCATCTTTTTCAGATACTTTTTCAATTTTTTCCCATTGCTTTAATTCTATTATGACAGCAGCTTTATGATTACTACTACAACCACTTAAAATAAAATCTATTCTTTTAGAAGTTAAAGGAATGTTATATTCAATTGCTACTCCAGTATTATTTGGAAGGTTATTATAATTCAATACTTTATACATATATTCCATTGAATTTTCCCAAGACCTATATTCAGACGGACTTGGCTTTCCAAAACGTGTTTGACATCTGTCTGAAATTCTATCTGCAATTTCTCCAGATTCAACATCTTTCATGAATCCTTCTTTAGTTGAGTCATAGATAATCATAATACAAACCTTATTATAATTTATTATATTTTTTAGAATTTCCTTTAGAGTTATCAAGAGGATATTTTTCATTATTTAAATCAATTTTATAATTAATAATATCATCAATATTAATATCTAATACATCAGCGAGATAAATACAATAGATTAATATATCTGCAAGTTCTTCAGTAACTTTTTTTTCATTAAAATCATTATTCCATTGAAAACACTCGAGTAATTCAGCTGATTCAATAGATATAGATTTAACCAAATTTTCAGGAGTGTGAAATTGTTTCCAGTTTCTTTCATCTCTAAATTCAATGATTTTATTAATTATATCTTTATCCATAAAAATCACTTTAAAGTCTACATTTAATACTTAATAAAGTTTATTCAAAATAATAATAAATTTGATTATTCATGCTTCTAAATTATTATATTTCAATATATGAATATTAAATAGGGTATTAATAACATATTTTACATGGTTCATAATGTTGTTTAGCATATGATAATGATACATACTCAATATGTTTCATATTACCATGTACATGGTTGTGATATTTTTCCCCATATTTTGTTATTATTACTTCTCCTCCAGCTGATGTATCTGAATTATCTGATGCATAGGTTGAAGTGTTTGTTTCAACTGTTGGTTCTGGTTCCGGGGTTAATATTCTAACAATTGATAATGAATCAATGCCTATCTTTTTACCAAGAACTTGAGATTCTGCTTTTATTTCAAAATCATTTTTATCATTTGGAATAGACAATTGATATTTAAATAATCCATTATTATCTGCAGTTAATCTTATATTTTCAATGTTTAAATCAGATGATAAAATAGTTATATTAGCATTAGGATCAGTTTTACCAGAAACTGTCAAATAAGTATCATTATCTGTGAAATTTACATTATCTAAAGATACGTAAGTAGTTGGTCTGTCTATATAGACATTATTACTATTTTCTAATTTTCCAGTGACTATAGAACTTACAGCAATATTAACCTCTGTAACATTTTGAGGTATATTAATCTTATATTTAAAATTACCATTAGGATCTACATCAACAGAAACATTATTTAAATTAAGTTCATTAGAAGACAAGTGCACTGTCGAATTTATGTCAGTATTTCCACTAATTATATAATCTGTTTCATTAGCACCAATAGTAGCATCAACTGAATTCAAATATAAATTTGTTTCTGGTTCATAAAATATTGCACTAGAAATAGCACCAACAATAATTGACATAACTATAATCGTTATAAGCCATGCAATAATAATTTTTCCCCATGAAGGTTTCTTAACCCCATTTTGATCATTACTATGGAAATGTGAACTAAAATTTTTATCTTGATCATGGAATTTTTCCCTTAGTTCTTTAATTCCCATTATATCCCCTCATTATAAAAATAATTTCCATGATTCTTTTTTATGTATTTTGCATTTTTATATGCATCATATGTTGCATAAATAAGGAATAACAGAGCCAAAATTATGTTGATATATATTAAAATGATTAATATTACCACAAATATTATACCTTTCAGTATTTGTCCATTATAAAATTGCCCCAAACAAAAAAGAAAGAATGTCAAAATTGCTGCTACAGAAGGATTTTTGTCATATCTAACTACAACATTGTTTTGATACATATCTTTATCATCATTGATGTTCTTTTCTTCAGCTACTTTTTCTTTTGAAATATTCAATTCATTTCCACAATAGGAACAGAATTTATTTTCTCTATTTTTAATTTTTATCCCACATTTAGAACAAAAAATACTGGTTGTTTCATTGCCCATCATATCACCCTTTTATCATATATTTTCGTCTATTTTGTTTAGCTTATATTTTTTTCTATATGATTTTGAGCAAATCGCATTTTTTTATATAAATATGCTTAAAAATAGTTATTATAATACTCATCTCAATTGGATATACTAATTTTTTGAATTTCAAAATTATGATATGACAAAAATATAGAATTTATTTATAAATATTATTAAGTGATATAGAATTTATGAATATGTAATCTTATATAATAAAACACATCTTAAAACTAAATTTCATCTAAAATCTCACGAGGAGCCCCACATACTTCTACCAAATACTCTGCTTCAACTATATGTAGCTTAGATGGAATAGCTATACAATGCAATGGTCCTCCAAAATCAAAATCAATCAATTCACCAATTTTATCTGCTCTAACAACAACATCTTTTGAGCCTACTCTAGCTATTCCTATAGCTAAGGTATCTTCATCAATAATAGCTTCATTATATTTACCATTGGAAATTAAATCATCTTTAACTTTCATTAAATATTCAAGTCCTTGATTTACAGTCATATATCTATCGTTGTGTGCTTGAATATCAAGTAAAACAAGAGTATGAGCATCATTTACTAAGTTATTAGCTATTGCCATATAAGGAGATTGTGGGAAAAAGTTCTCATCTGGAAATGGGATTGTTGTAACTTTTCCAAATTTATAAGCCTGCAGTCCAGAAATTCCAGGAGCTGATGATAAAATAGATGATCCATGAATTACTTCTGTTTCAATTCCCTTTTTTTTAGCTTCTACTAAAAAATCTGTATGGGTGGTAGCTATTAA
>JARKQC010000129.1 GCA_029974985.1 Bacteroidota bacterium
TTTATTTGTTGACTGATAATGAGATTAAAAACAAAGTTGAAGATTTATTACAATTCAATGCTTTGTCAGACACTTTGAATGAAGTAATAATAGGCTCTAGTACTCCACTTACAATTGGATTATATGGGGAGTGGGGTTCAGGGAAGACAAGCTTAATGCGAATGACCCAAGAATCATTATATAATGATAATACAGTTAAAACTATCTGGTTTGATGCTTGGAAATTTGATAAAAGCTACGATTTACGAGTGGCTCTTATACAATCTATTTTAAACAAAATGGGAAAGGATAAAACTGTTAAACAATCAGTCCTTAATATGATTAAAGAACTTTTTAATGGTATAAACAAACGTGGATTAGGAATGATTATTATTAATCAAGTTTTACCAAGACCAATAACTTCCGCCGAAACAAATGAACCTTTATTTCCTGAAGAGACATTAGAACTAATTGGCGATTTTGAGAAAAAATTCTTAAAAATCATCGAAGAGTATGTAGGCGAAAATGGAAAACTAGTAGTTTTCATAGATGATCTAGATAGATGCATACCACAAAACACAGTTGACACATTAGAAGCCATAAAACTATTTCTAAACGTAGAACACTCAGTATTTATAATTGGAGCCGACAAAAAGGTTATAGAGACAGGAATACTTCAGAAATATCCCAAAATGTATGAAGATTGGGGTAAAAAATATTTGGACAAGATTATACAAATACCTTTCTTTTTGCCACCATTAAGAGCAGAAATTATCATCGATGAGTTCATACCCGGGTTAAAGATTTCCGATGAAATAAAGGAATACAAAGGTATCATCGCCGAAGTAGGAAGTAATCCAAGAACTATTAAAAGACTTATAAATCAATTTGAACTTCAAAGCTTATTAGCTAAAAAACAGAAAATTAGTGTTGATAGCGAAATAATGGCAAAACTTAACGTAATTCAATTTATTCATCCTGAATTCCACAGTGCTCTTGTTGAGATGTGTCTTGAAAATAATATGAACCTAATAAAAATATTTAGGAAGATCTACTCTGGCAGTCAAGAAGCCAAAGATGAACATTTAAAGAAATATAAATACATAGAAAATATTTTTAATGACGAAAAATTTATAAAATTCCTTTTAGAAGAACCTAAACTCGATAATGTTCCTTTAGAGGATTATTTTTATTTGGCTAAAAGCACAACAAATATTAAAGAAGAAGCAAATTCGATTACTCGGGGAGCAATTCTCCATGGTGCTGAACAACTAGATCGAATATTTTAATTTT
>JARKQC010000374.1 GCA_029974985.1 Bacteroidota bacterium
GCTTTTATTATTTCGGATAAAGTTAGGGGGGTAGAGGATGTTTTTAGAAACTTTTTAGCAACTTATAATGATGTGGATGACTTAGAAGTATTATTAAATAGTTATCTGAATAATAATGCTGAAAGAGAGAAGAAATCTGAAGCTATTAAGGAAATCACTATTAATAATTCCATTTATAAAAAAAGGGCAGAACATATTTTAAAGATTATAGATTCCAGGTAAAAATACAAAAATTGAATTAAACCCAAATACTTCTAAATTTAAATATTATGGGTTATTTAGGGGAGCATATGATTAAAAAAAGGGCAAAGAATTTTATAAAATTTTTGATTCTGAAAACCGGAGTGTGTCGTTCTTTAGAGGCAGAAAAGAATAATCTTGAAAATGTAGTTAATAATTTGAAAAGAGAAAAACAAAATCTAAAACATTTAATAAACAATTTGAAGGCTGAAAATAAGAGTGTTAAAAGTGCATATTTGGAAATTATTGGTTCGGAAATAGAAATTGAATCTTTTAAAGATTATAGTGACCTAACAATCATAATCCCTTATCGTAAAACCAACGATCCTGAACGGGAAGAGAATCTAGATATAACTTTGAGTTATTTGAGTAAAATTGGAATTAAAAACTTAATAATATCGGAACATGCCACTAAAACTTCCCAAAAGTTTTTCATGGACAAATCCAAGAATTTATTTGATTTATTTCAAGTTATTTTTAGTTATTCCAATGATAAATTGTTTAATAAAGCCCACGCTATTAATCAAGGAGTCATTGCATCTAAAACTCCTTATTTTGCTATAGTGGATATGGATTGTTTGACTGAGAAGAAAAATTTCGATCTGGCAATTTATTTGTTGAAGAATGGTTTTGAAGTTGTTCATCCTTTTAATAGAGTGATTAGAGACATTATTGATAAAGAAAGTTTCCGGAATAATTTTGATTTTCAAGAGGTAAAGACACCACCGCAATACAGAGATTGGGCAGATGGGGGTATTGTTTTTTGGAATAAACGTTCTTTCATTGATATTGGTATGAAAAATGAATATTTCCTTGGTTGGGGTGGGGAAGATAATGAAATTATGATCAGGGCTAATTTATGTCAGTTAAAACAAATAAGAAT
>JARKQC010000155.1 GCA_029974985.1 Bacteroidota bacterium
GCTTAATTATATTAAAAAAGCTATAAAACCTATGGTCAAATATAATAATCCTAAAAAAGGGTATACTAGATATTACAGCAAACTTAATAATATAAGTACATTAACATTTGAAGTTGAAAGAGATCAAGGTAGTGTTAGTAAGTGGTCAAAAATCGAATATAAAATGTTACTATATGCATGCAAATATTTTAAATTTTTTTAATATAATTGGCTTTTAATTTAATTTTTAATAAATCAATAAATAAGTAATAATAAACAATTAATTTTAAGTAATTAATTTTAAATACTCAACTAACTGATTAAAATTAATAATAATTTTCTATGTGGTAAAAATGATTATATTACTTACAAATATTACTGAGAATATCTTAAATCATGATATTATAAAAGAAAGTTTAACTAAACTCAACACTGAACATGAAGTTAAAGAAAATGAAATAAGTGAAATATATTATCTTAATGAAAAGAGAATAGAACAAAAATGGAATTTTGGGAATATAAAAGTGAATAAGTCTAAAATTGACATGGAAAAAGGTATGGAAGAAGTTTATAGTAATATTAATAAAATTATTGAAGATATATTAAATAAAAAAGATTTTTTAAATGTAATAGTCGATACTAGCTTTTTAGCATATTTAATATTAGAAGTCCTAATAAAAAATTTCGATATTACAGATGTTTTTATTTTAGATGAGGGAGAACTTAAAAAAGCCCATCCTTGTGGATGTGGTCCAGAATATATGGGTTATTAAAATTAAAAATAAAAGCCCATGTTTTTTTAAAGGAGATATTATGAAATTGATAGCTATTAATGGAAGTCCTAGAAATAATTGGAATACTGGAAAATTGTTAGATAAAGTTCTTGAAGGCGCAAAATCAGAAAATGCAGAATTAGAATTAGTAAATCTTTATGATTTAGAATATCAAGGATGTGTTAGTTGTTTTCACTGTAAGAGAAAGGATAAAAAACATGGAAAATGTGCTATGAAAGATGATTTAACTCCAATCCTTGAAAAATTAAAAGAAGTAGATGCTATTATTTTTGGATCTCCTATTTATTTTTCAGCTGTTAGTTCTGGCATGAGTGCATTTTTAGAGCGTTTTTTATTTTCAAACATGATTTATAGTAATGAAATACCAACAGTTTTTCCAAAAAAGATTCCTTCAGCTTTTATATATACAATGAATATAACTAAAGAACAAATGAAAGAATATGGTATGGAAGAAAAATTAAAAATATTCCAATATTATATTTATAGAATATTAGGGAAGAAATCTGAATTATTATATGCATATAACACTTATCAATTCAAAGATTATGATAAATATGAGTCTTCTATGTTTTCAAAGGAAGAAAAAATAATAAGCAAAAATGAACAGTTTCCAATTGACTGTAAAAAAGCTTTTGAAATTGGTATAAACATTGTTAAATCAGCTAATAAATAATTAAATAATAATTTTCATGTTAATTTTTTATATTAGTAATCTTTTAGAATAATAGTTTTTTTATATTAATTATTTTTTAGAATAATAGTTTTTTTATATTAATTATTTTTTAAATTATTTATTTCGAAATGTTATTTATTAAATTTATTTTATTAATTTTAATAGCTATATTTTTAGCTGAATGCTTTTTGAAAGATTATTATTCCAAAATGTCCAGCTAATGTTAGTAGAATACTCCATAATATTATTCCTATGGACATCCACTTTATTAAACTATTTTTAGGAATTCCAAGAGCTATTCCTATGGTTGCACCAATTGGAGCTCCAAAAAATAGGGGAGATAATAGTCCTAAACTCACATCACCATATTTCTCCCATATATTGTATATTCTTCCTTTTTTAATACCTCCTTTTTTAGACTTCTTTTTAATAATCCAATTTCTTATAGATTCTCCAAAGTAAGCTATTATTACGGCTGATAATATTGAGCTTAAACTAGAGGCAATAATTATTAAAACAGGATTAAGTTTGAATCCAAGTCCTATGGGTATAGAAAACCATAATTCTAATATTGAAGCTAAAAAAACAATTAAAGTTTCTATTATAATATTCATATTTTCCCTAATTCCAAATTTACTTTCTTATTCTTAGTTTATTTCCCTAAATTTAACTACTTATTCACTTTATTTTATCACTATAATATATTCACTTTATTTTATCGTTATAATACATTTACTTGCATTTTATCTTAATTTGATCGTCTAATTATATTTCTATCATCTAAAAAGATATTCATTATAGAAGATATTATTGGGAATGCAATAAGTAATATAATTGTTATTTTAGGGTAATATATTGCCAAGGATAGGAAAACACCTAATAATATTATCATATATATTATTGGTCCAATTTTTCTGTCTTTTTTTGTTTTATTTCTCCTTTCAGGGATTTTTTCACCATAAACTTCTCTGACTATTATAAAATAGCTTAAATTAACAACCACAAATAGAAAATCATAAAAAATAACAGGAATTAACTCTGTTGGATTTTCAAGAACCCATTTTGTAAATATGGGGAGTAATGCTAGTGAAAGCAAAAAAATCATGTTTTTCCACATAATTTTGTTTGTTATAGTTTCTACTTGATCAATTAATACATGATGCTTGTTCCAAAAGGATCCAACTATAAAAAAACTGATAATGAATATAAGAATAGAGTATAAAAAACTTAATATTCCTGAATAATCAAAGCTTACTGGCAATGGGATCTCAAGAACCATAATAGTAATGATAATTGCCATAACTCCATCACTAAAAAATTCAAATCTATGTTTCGATAAACTCAAAAAATCACCTTATACTCATTTAATTCATTATATTAAATTATTAACTGATTATTATTTACATTAAGTTATTTATATTTTTTATCAGATTAATCATTAAATTATTGAAATTCTATTTTCTTAAGATTTTATTTTCTTACATTATTAATAAAATTGGCATGTTTTAAATTCATGTAGTTATATCTTTAATTTATATCTTTAATTTATATTTTCACATTTCTATTTTCGAATACTATCCTATTAAATATGTTTGATATTAAACTTTTTTAAGAATATAATACAAGACTAGAGATGGAATGTTTTAAAAGAATTTTTATTCAATAGAAAAATTTAAACAGTCATATAACATATATACAAGTATATATTTAAACATCATAAATTAAGTTTTTTAAAAAATTTTATTTTTCATGATTTTAGAATTCTCTAAAGTTTAATGAATTTTAAAAGTTTGAATTTTAAAATTTTAATAAATAACTAGATGAATAATTTTGTTAAGGGGTTGGTGAGAATGAATAAAAAGAAAATAATAATATTGGGAATACTTTTTGTAGCTGTTGCTGGACTTGCATTAGGATCTGCTAGTGCAGCTACTAAAACCCATAAAACAGATAAATTATATTTTAAATCACATTCAAAAGATAAATATTCTTCATTTACTAAAAAAATAGATCGTGTAAACTCTATCGATGGAGTTTATGTTTATCCAAAGAATTATGATGCTCAAAATGCTCCAAATAGTGTGATGGTAGGAATTTCTGGAAAATCTTTGGATGATTCAGATTATAAGGCAACTAAAATAATAATTAAATTTAAAAAGAAAGTAAACGGCAAAACTTATTATTCTACAAAAACATTTAATAAATCATGGGTTTATTATAAACCAAAAAACAATTATAGGCCTTATTATAGCATAGTTTACTATAAAAAAGTAAAAAAATAATATAGTAATTTAAGTATATAATTTATAATTATTGTTTTTATATTATTATTTTTATTATTTTTTAATAAATTATTATTTTAAGTTTTTTCATTTCTTGGGCCTTAAAAAAATCATTTTTTAGTTATTATATGGCTTTGTAATATATTGTTGCTGTTACTGGTGTTAGATTCTTTGGAACTTTTATTCTTATACTCTCTCCGCTATTTTGGGTATATTTTTTGTAGATTGTTTCATTGTTGTTATTTTTAAATTTAACTACTACTTGGGTTATTTTAAAGTATGTTTTCCCTTCAAAGTGGTTAGAACTATTTAATAAATATATTAACAGTCCTCTGTGGATATCTGCTTGTCCATTGTATCCACTATTGTAAAATACATAGATTGTATCTTCTTTTCCTATTTTTTTCGTTGTTGGGAAATTAAGATCATCTTTAATTTTAATAGTTTCTTTTAAATCACTTGATTGGTTTGTTAGGTTATTTTGATTTATAGTTATATTCTTCATGATTGATTTGTTTTGGAGTCTTTTAGTTGAATCATTTGGAGTTTCTGATGTTATGATATATTTACTAATTCCAAAAATTAGTATTAATGTTATCGCTAATATTACTGTTTTATTTTTCATTTGTTTCACATCTGAATTAATTATTCATTTTTTCATGAAATTTTCAATGAAATAATGTGTAATAATTAATATATTTAAAAGATTTAAAATATTAAGAGTTATAAATCGGATTTAATATACACATGGCTTTTATATTTATTTAAGATTATTTTAATATAACTTGATACATTATTTCATTTTTGCAATAGTTTATACCAATATATTTATATGTTGAATACTATTATATAATTATAGTGAATGTTTTCTATGGGATGAGTATAATGAAATTTAGTAAATTTTTGTTAATATTAGGCATAATCGCTATTGTTGGTATTTTTACAGTTAATGCAAGTTTTGCAGTTAGTGAAGATTTATTAACTTATCAAGGTAGCCAATATATTAGTTATGATAAGAAAATTTCGTCTATTGATTATAAATATGTTTTTAAGGATAAAAAAGATAATGCTAATCTTAATATTAAGGTTAAAAAAGATTACCAAAATAAATATAAGATAAAATCAGTTAATACTAAGTTTTTTGTCTATGATAAAAAAGGTGTTTTTCAAAAAAGTATTTATAAAGATTATAATGGAAAAAATAAGAATAGTATTTTAATAAAAATTCCTAAATATTCTTCGATTGCTAAATTAACTGTCAATTATAAAACAAAATCTAATTTGAAAAAAGAATCAACTAATTTTTATATGAGAAGTTCTTTTAAACAAAAATTATATCTTCAATCTAAAAGATCTAAAGCAGATGTTTTAGAGAAAGGCTATAATAAAGCCAATAATGGAAAAATTATTTATGTTCCTACATATCAAAAAATTAAAATTTATACAAAAAGTAAGAATTATAAAATAAAATTAATTAGATTTATGGGACTTAATACCACTTCTAAAATGAAACAAAATATCGATGTTGTACCTAGAGATGCGAATGAATGGGTTGCAGTATCATATGAGTTTATTGAAGATTTAAAACCTTTAGGAATTAGGTTATACTATTATTAATATTTATAATAATCTTATTTTCTCTTATTATCTGTATGATATTTAATAATATAAAATTAAAGAGAATGTTTTCTATGGGTTGATTTCATGGTTAAGAAAAAGCATTTTATAGGTTTATTATTATTTGTTTCATTTATTTTTATTATTATTAGTGTTCAGACAGTTAATGCTGATAAATCTATTCTTATTGATGAAGGTTTAGCTAATTATAAGAATTCTAATATAACTAAATTGAATTGGGAGGTGTATTCTTCAGATAAACAGTTAAAAATTTACAGTAAGCAATTAAAAAGAAATTCTCTTGGTTATAACAAAAAGATTCTGATTAAAAAAGTCAAAAATAATAAATTAAAAATTTCTATTCTTTATTCTTACAAAGGAAATGTTATAAATAAAAATTATACATTTAAGTCTAAATTAAATCATACTTCTTACTATTATAAAATTTATAAACCTAAAATGGTTAAAAATTTAATAAAAACAGAAACTTTTGAAAAAGGTAAGGAACCTTATTATAATGGACCTCATGGGGAGATAAAATGGAAAGCTCATATTTATCATGGTAAAAAGGTCATTATTAATGATAGGAGTAACAATTTATATGGTCATATCAATAAAACTACTTTAATTGAAAAACATGGAAAAAATAGATTAAAAATAACTACTAAAGTAGGAGTCGCTGCGTTTTCAAAAATATTATATTCTGATGGATATTTGAATTCATTAAATATCTCTGATTATAAAAATCGAAATCCTTTTAAAAATAAAAATGTAACTTATGTGAAAACAAAATTAAGCCCAAAAGATTATTATATTAAAACTCACAAATGGAAACTTTTTCAACATATTCCTAAAAAATACATAGTTGAAAGAGCTTATGGTTTATTAAAAAATTCAAACACTAAATTATATTGGAATGCATGGAAAGAAAGAGATAATGATTTTATTTGGAATAGAATAGTGATATATAGGGGATTTTCTTTTAAGTCTTATAATGAGGATAATAATGATATTTATGATAAAATAACCATCGAAATATCAAATATTAATGAATTAAAAATAACACATCAAATAAATAAAACAAAAGAAATTAAA
>JARKQC010000184.1 GCA_029974985.1 Bacteroidota bacterium
TACATCATTATTAAAAAATAAATATATTGAAAAAAACTTATAAAAAACAATATTTAAATATAAAACCGTTTAAAAACTATTAAAACTAAAATTAAATGTCATCGGATGTCCTAATCCGTAGATCGAGGGTTCAAATCCCTCCCGGCCCGTTAACTACTTTTTATTTTTAAAAATACTAATTTTAATATAATATTAATATAATGGCTTGTGGCCTAGTTTGGATAAGGCGAACGACTCCTAATCGTTAGAGCGCGAGTTCAAATCTCGCCAAGTCCGTTTTTAATAATTAGAAATTTAGTTTTGTTTTATTTTTTTAATAGAGAGTTGTTTCTTGCTTACTTAGATAACAATTAAATTAATTTTACTTTTCTTATTATTATATTTTAAATTATTAAATTTGGAATTAAATATTGAGTTTTTTAAGATTGATTTGTTGGTTTGTTATTTGAGTATTTGTAAATGTATATTTTTATAAGAAATACTATAATTAAAATAAAGAATGTATAATAAAATATCAATTATCCACTATCAAAATAGTAACAATTTTTGAGCTATAATTTCATCTTAAGGTTAATGTTTTAAATTTTCAAAACTTTTTCTTTTTATATACATTATTGCGCTTAGGTTATTAATATTTTAAATAAAATTTCTTTTGTAGTTTTAAAATTAATTATTATTATAATCTCAAAAGATTAAAAATTAAGATTTATGGTAAAAGTTTCTTAAAATTTTAAAGTGTTACTAATATATTTTTATAAATTAAAATATCAACTATTTGAAATTATTATATATGTAAAAGTATGACATTAATATACATATAGTATAATTTATATATTGTTATTTTTAAATTATATACTGAAAATTATAATAATAATATAGTTAGAGGAAAATGTCTAATTAATATTTGGTGAATATAATGCCTACAGAATCAACAATGATAAAAATTTTTGTTTCATCCCCTGATGATGTAGCAGAAGAGAGAATAAAATTTGATGAAGTTATTCTAGATTTAAATGGGATATGGGGAGAATGTTTGGGAATGCGTTTTGAATCTATAAAATGGGAAAGACAAATCCATCCTGAAATCACTGGAAATCCTGGACAAACTACAATTAATGATAACATTGGCGATTATGATATTTATGTGGGGATTTTATGGAAATATTTCGGAACTTCCGGAGAAAATGAAACTTCTGGGACAAAAGAAGAATTTGAAATTGCTAGAAAAAAACAAAAAGATTATTTAAATGGAGTAGTTGAACATAACACAGACATAATGTTTTATTTTTCAAATATACCCCATCCAACAGGAGAAATAGATCCTGATCAATTAAAATTAGTGGATGATTTCAAATTCAAAGTGAGAAAAAAAGGTCTTTATTCAAAATATAATTCAATAGAAGATTTTAAGTATTTGCTATTTCATCATTTATCAATACAACTTAAAAAAAGATATGATCAGATTAAAAAAAAGAATTTTAATGAATAGGAGGTTAAATTTTGTCAAATAATATATTAAAAGTTTTTGTAGCTGCACCCAATGATGTTAATGAAGAGAGAGAGATTGTATATAAAGTAATTGATGAAGTTAATGTTTCTACAAAAAATATCACAGGAATAACATTGCAAGTGGTTGGTCTAGATAGTGATGTTAGATCTAAGATTACTGGAAGAGACGATGGACAAGAAATTATTGATGAGCAAATGCTTAATAAATATGACATCTTCATCGGAATTTTATGGAAAAATTTTGGAACCCCTACAACTAAATCCATGTCAGGAACTGAACAAGAATTTAGAAATGCTTTGAGAAAGCTTGAAGATGATCCTGAAAGCATTGATATCATGTTTTATTTTTGTAATAAAGCCCCTGAATTTTTAGATGATATTTCTCCAGAACAGTTAGGACTTATTAAAAATTTTAAAAATGATTTGAAAGAAAAAGGATTGTATTTTAATTATTCAAATAATATTGAATTTGAAGAACTCATTAGAAAAGATTTAAGTTTATTGATTACTGAAAAAAATAATAAAAATAAACAATCAAAAGACAGTGAATCTTCTAATTATAATGAAAAAAAACCAGAAGAAATGTCCATAGGAATATTAGATTTGTTTGAAAATTTTAATGAAAATGTAGAATTAGGTGCTAATGATTTAAAAGAATACACAGTAGAGGTGAAAAAATTTAGTGAAAATATAACTTTGGGGTCAGAATTCAATCCTAATGATTTAGATTCCGTGAAAAAAACTGTTAATTTGATTTCAGATCATATGGATAAATTCTCTGAAACAACTGATTATTATTCTTCACAAACTAAAAATCATTTTTTTAAAGCTCTAGATTCTTTTATAAATCTCTCTGAAAACTATAAAAGTAATATATTTGCGAATGATGAACAATTTGAAGAAACCAAAAGTACTCTTGAAGAACTGGATAATGAAATTAAAAAGGCTATAATATCTATTAAAAAAGGCCTTATAGAAAATATTGATAATATTCCTCCAATAACTACAAAATTTAATAAATCAAAAAATAGATTAGTCCAATCAAGTCAAAATCTAATTAAAAACTTTAATAATATTAGAAAAATGGTTAATGATGCATATAAAACACTGAATTCACTTGATAATTAAATATTTAATTATTTTTATTATTCAAATCTTCTTTTCATCATATGTTAATTTGATAAATTCTTTGTTTAACTTCATAATTAGACATAATACTAATTACTTTAATGTTTGTGTAAATTTGGTTAAACAATTTATTCTATATATTTTAAAACTTCTTTTCCTTTTTCAGTTAAAGTATAAACTCTACCCACTCTTTTATCTTCATTAAGACAAATAACAAGTTTTTTATCTTTTAAAGTTCTTAGTGAACGACTAACTTCTGAAACACTCATATTAGTTGATTTAGCTATTTCGGTAGGGATTTTTAGCTTATCTTCTAAGTCTTTCATTATTTTTTGGCGTTGTTCACTTATTTTCACAAACCCTATTTCATCAATATATTTGCTTTCCATTATTGAAAGATTTGATTTCATGATTAAACTTATCATCTGACTACTATTCTTTAATCATTTGACAAGTATACAAATATTTATTAACAACTATTATAAAAATTAATAATATCAAATTATTGAAAATATAAAAAATTAAGATAACATGAAATGATTTAATTAATGAAAATAAGAAAAATATAAGTTATTTTAATTATTCGATATATTATGGTAAATATTGTAATAGTTCTTTAGCTTTTGGAGTTAATTGGTATAATCTAGACCTTTTAGCTTCAGGATTTAACACAGTTACTAAATCCTTTTCTTTCAATTCTTTAAGAGTTCTAGATGTATGTGTAACTCTTAAGCCTACATTTTCAGCTATTTGTGATGTGATTTTAATATTTTCTCCTAAATATAATAAAATATTAATTCTATGTTTACTCCCTTTTATAAAAGACAATAATTCAATAGTTTCTTCGTCCATATATATTTAGTATTTCATAATAAATAAACTTTTTAAGACCAAAATAAAAACAAAATAAGACCATAATTATAAATATTAGAATTCATAATATAATTTTAAAAATAATTTATAATTATATTTTATAAAAAAGTTTATAAAAAATTTATATGAGGTTAAATTTTATGGAGAAAAATAAAAAAATTATTATAGGAATTGTAATAGCGGTTATTGCTGTTGTTGGTATTGGAATTTTAATTAGTGCTATGACTGCTGGTCCAACTGCTGAAATTGGTGGAGAAACATATAAAGTTGGAGATTATATTAATTTTAAGGCTTATAATACAAATCTAACCTTAGACACCTATGTAACACAAATTGATGAAAAAGCCATGTACAGTGAAACTAAAGACGGTGAATACATGGTACAATGGGATTTAGAAAAAGGCAATGGAATAATAGTTAAATACCCAGATAGCTATTTATACGATTATTAAAGGTAAGATCCAACATGAAAAAAATATACATACCACTAATAGTTATTTTACTAATAGTAGGGCTAATTGGTGGTATTATAATAGGAAACATAATCTTCCACCCACAAAATACTAATAATAATATTAATGAAATAAGCAACAATGATAATACTATTAAAAATATTAGTTCTAATCCTACATGGCATAAAATAGGAACATATAACGGTATTGGTGATGATAGCATACAA
>JARKQC010000198.1 GCA_029974985.1 Bacteroidota bacterium
ATGACTAGGAGAAACCCAGCACCGGACAGACTGCCTGCTGCGAGGGTTGCTCGGGGAGGAAAGGGTAAACTACCAGTGAACCAGTGAGTTAGTACGCAGGCAACACACTTTTATAATTTGGTAAGTATCCGTTTGCTTAAAATTAAAAATAGACAATTTTACTTTGACTGTTAAACTATAAAAGGTTATAGGTCTTTTTAAACCAAATTTACCAATTATAAGACAATATAAGTTGATACTTGATGGGAAAATAGAATAATGAAAACGTCTACACTGATTATAAAATTCAAAAAAATTAAGTCTTTAATTATATTTTTTGAAATTAAGCTTTTTAAAAGTTCTTCCTGAGAATGCAGAGATACGGATTTTCAAGTAGAGGATAATTAGAAATATTATTCTTTACCTTTTCTTTATAACTTGGGCAATAAGCATATATTTCAACTTCCTCCTTAATATTACAAAAACAACGTCCATTTTTCTTATTAAGTTCCCCTAAATGAACACACATATAACAAGATTTCTTGAATCCCTTTTCATTATACTCTTCATTAAACATAAACAACCCTCCTTCAATATCTTAAGATTTTTCTATCGCTTAAATAGCTTTTGTTCATAGACCTAAAAAAAGACCCTCAACAGACTTTAGAAAGTCCATCAAAGGGTTAAATCTTCTTGATAATAAAAAAGAGAATATCTTATCTAATAATAGATTAATATTTTTATCATTCTTATGGTATTGAATGTTTAATCATATGGTTAATTTTTAAAAAAAGGATGAAGGTCATCTATTTTAGTAATAGATGGCTCCAAATAATAGATACGTAACATATATTGATAGCTCTTAACTCCATATTTAAGTTTTTCTATATTTTTTTAAAACAATACTCTATATTTTGTGATAAAAATATTAAATACAAAAGTTTTTATATCATCATATCAAATACTACTACTTAGCTATAATTAAATGGGGTATCATTTGGTAACCCTGGTCGTTAAACAGATAGGCACTGTAAAAATATGAATCACAAAAATTAATTTCAAGGTCATAAAATAAAGGTAGCTCCAAATAAAATAGATTCGTAACAAATCCTAATTTTTTTGTTTGCCGCCTTAGTTTATGAATAATTAATGGAGGCGGTACGTGTTGGGAATGTATTGTTTATAATGTAGGAACTAATGTTTTATGCTGATTCTAATTTAAATCAGCGTAAGCTATGCAAAATTAATGTACAACAGAATTCCTTAATTAAGGGAGTATTAAAGTTTAAAAGGAGGATGTAATATGGTTTATTACATTACTAAAGTATGTCCTAAAAAAAGCCCTATTAAAAAGGTTGAACTCTCCACCGGTGCAATATGGACCAAACAGAAGGTCGTAACCACCATAAAAGGGGGCGGAGAAGTTAAAACAAGGGCAAATGGTAAAACAGCCAAAGTGAGGACATTCAAACGAAATGGGGTGGATTACATACGAAGTGATCCTGATAAAACACCAGTAGACAATTTAGGCAACCTTCCAAAGTTCACCTGCTAAACATAGACACATCTAAAATAATTTCAAACCCTTTTATTTTTTTTAGGTTTAGTTTATCAAACAAAAGGAGGGCTTTAAAAATGGCCGTAACTACTAACGAATTTGTTAATAAAGGTCAACCTTACTCTGTACGTATGAGAAATGCGAAAGGAAGAAAATATCCTAATTGGGATAAAAAAAATGAAAAAGAGGGAAGGAGGGAATAATATGGTAGATTATTGGATTACAGAAGTCTGTTATAGTAGGGATCCAGCCTACATATATAGCGTAAGGATATATTATAATGCGAGAGGGCCTTATAGTGCATCTACAAAACTTAAAAATGAAGTAGTGGATCTTATAAACCGTGGTTATGTAATTTATACCGAAGTGAACGGTAGACAAGGCGCTAGGGTGAGAACCTTCAGACATCCCAATGGAAATTACTATCTACGTACCGATCCTGATAATAGGCCAGAAGATAACTTAGGAAGTCTACCACGATTTTGTTAATAGAATACAAATAAATCCAATTTTTTAATTTTTTATGTAATCCAAGAGATCCAAAAAATTAAATTATGTTTAGGACCCTGATGTGTCATATATATTTTCATAGTAAAACTGAATAATGGTAAGATAGATAATTTTATGATCTTGTGGGGGTATTTTAGTAAATAAAAAGGATTTAACAGAAGATGAGGATTTAATTGAACGAACCAGAATTATCCTAGAACAATCTAATCTCCTATTTAGTCGGCTTGAAAATAACACTGCTTTATTAAAAAATCGTGTTTCAACATTTTTTGGCTTACTTATTTCTACTATCTCTGTTGAAATAACATTAGTACAAATATTATTTCAAAATAATCCAACCCTCCCATACGAGGCTTTTTTTGTATTAATACTTCCTTTCACACTTATAATGATATATTCTGGCATTAAATTATATGAAGTATTTAAGGTAAAGGATTATAAGGATATGAATATTTTTGAAAAGGAACGATTTCAGGAATTGTGTACTTTCAGTAAGAAAGAGTTATTTTCAGATTTTTTGTTCCATTTGAATGATGCCTACGATTATAACAAGAAGATATATGATCAAGACATAAAAACCTTTAAAACTTGTTTAAAATATTATTTCATAGCAAATGGATACTTATTTATAGGTTTAATTATCTTACTTATTTATAAGACCATATAAGTGATTAATATGACTAAGGAAGAAGATACACCAAAAAGAAAACCAGTAACACCTAAACCTGCTGGTGATGCCAAAGGGGTTATGTTTTCTGCAAAAGCAGGCTACGCTAAAAGGAAAAGAGATAAAAAATAGATAATAAATTTATCTCTTCTTCTTTTTTATTTTGGAACTATATTTTTAGTGAAAAATTTAAAAAAAGTGAATTATAGTATACGACATGGAAAATTTTATATATTAGTGTGTTTATATTGTTTGTTATGGGAAGAAAACCGAGTATAAATAAGGATTTTGCGAGTGTTGAAGAGCTTCAAATTAGAATAAAGAAGTTGGAACATGATGTTAAGGTTTTAAACAAGTTATATTTTATAAATGATCTTTATCATGATGTTTCTATTACAGAATCTTGTAAAAAGTTGGGGATTACGAATGTTACGGGGCATAATTGGTTAAAACAGTGGAATAAAGGTGGATTTAATTTTTTAAGTAGAAAAAAGGGTAGTAGTGGTCAATCTAAACTCACTCCTGGGCAAAAAGAGGAATTATCGAAAATTATCGTTGAAAACAAAATTTATAGTTCTAAAAAGGTTTTAGAATTGATAAAAGAAAGATTTGATGTTGAATACAGCATTAGACAAGTAGAAAGAATTTTAAGAGATTTAAAATTTGGATATGCTAAACCTTATACAATATATTCAAAAATGCCAGAAGATGCTGAAGAATTACTTAAAAAAAACTCCAAGGAATAACTCTTGAAAATAGCATAATTGGATTTTTAGATCAGACTGCCTGTCAAAATATCGGTAATTCCAGTCGTGTTTGGTATAAAAAAGGAATTAAAAACATTTTAAAGAAAAATCCATATAAATTCTCAGTTACAGGAATAGGATTCCAGGCTATTAACGGCAAATCAATAATAGACTTTCCCAATACGTCTAAAACCTTTGATTTTATTAATTTCTTAGTTAAAATCAGAATAAAAAATATAAACAACCCCCATATAACAAAGGAATTAAGCCATGTTTTAAATAATGATAATATAAATGAAACGCATCTAAAAACACTTTTAGAAGCGGATTATCACGATAAAATAGGATTAAAGATATTATAGACGATTTTTTTACTCCTCAAAAAAAATTAAGTATCGAACAAATCAAGAAAAAATTAAGAATTATCTTAGAAAATGAAAATAAAAAGAATCAAAACAGAATTGATAGATTAAAAAGAGAAAATATTGTAAAAAACTTAAAAAATAGTGAAATTAAAGGTAAATTAAAAAAAGAACCAAAAATCGTGATAATTTTAGATAATTATCCCGTCCATAAAGCCCAATTAGCTAAAAAAGCTTGTGAAATCCTTAATATTCAACTAATTCCTTTACCGCCCTACTCTCCAAAACTAAACCCTATAGAACAAGTATGGAGAACAATAAAACGTGAACTTTCTAAAATCTATATAAAAGATAAAACATTCCTAATTCAAAAATTCAAATCAATTTACGAAGAAATAGTCAAAAACGAAACATTTTACAAAGGATGGATAAAAAAATTTATAAAAAAAATTTATTAAATTTTCAATGTCGCAGACTATAATTCTATTTTTTCTAGATTTTTAATGAATAATTTATTCTATTTAACATCATCTCTGGGTAAAATCCAGTCAATGTTATTATAGTACCTTAACTTCCCACCACACTCACATTCATCAGAGAAATCATCAGGAGTTTCACCAGGTTGTAACTCGTAATAATTTAAACAGTTATCACAAACAAGATAACCCCCATCAGGATTGTATGGGTATTTAATTTCATTTATTATTCTGTGGAATTCTTTGTCAAAAGTACCAAACCCATAATTATATATTCTACTTAAAGAACCAATATTTCCTATAGAAATTATCAAATAAGTTCTACCATCATCTTCATTGATTTTTACATTATATAAATGTCTTTTTATTTTTAAAAAATTGATCAAACCTATTAAAAGCAAATAAATCAAACAACCTATTAAAAATAAAAAAACCAAACATAGTAAAAGTAATAAAAAATCTACAGACAATTCATCAACACGTTCATAAACACCATCATAAGATGTTCCTTCAGCTAAACTATAACCCCACCACTCAAACAAATCATTAATATAAGCAGACAAAATATCGGTGGGCAT
>JARKQC010000221.1 GCA_029974985.1 Bacteroidota bacterium
AGCAGTTGGTGGATTTATTTTTATGATAGCATTATATTGGATTTTTAGACGATGGAAGCCTTACAAAGTGGACAAATTATTTCGAAAAGGTCAATTAGTATCTGCCGCATTATATTCTCTTGGACACGGTGGAAATGATGCACAAAAAACAATGGGTATAATAATAGCAATATTAGTTTCTACTGGATATTATTCAAAAGATGTTGTTTTGAGTTTAACTGATTTATCTACTTTATGGATTATAGTATCTTGCCAACTTGCAATGAGTATTGGAACGGCGATGGGTGGCTGGCGAATTGTTAAAACTATGGGTATGAAAATTACAAAATTAAAACCTATACACGGTTTTGCAGCGGAAACAGCAGGTGCATTAACACTTTTTCTTGCAACAACTCTTGGTATTCCTGTATCAACTACTCACACAATTTCAGGTTCTATTGTTGGGGTTGGAGCTACTACAAATTTATCAGGAATTAAGTGGAGTATTGCTGGGCGAATAATTATAGCTTGGTTTGTTACAATACCTTTGTCTGCACTTGTTGCCGCGGTGTGTTTTTGGATAGTTCAATTTTTTCATCCCGGATTTTAATTTTTTTTATATATGTTAAAATATTTAAGCAAAATATTTTTGCTTAATATTTTTTATTTAATAATCCTAATAATTTAATCATTATAAAAATATGAGTAAATCTAAAAATAAAGAAATAAAAAATATATCTGTTATTACTCTCGGATGTTCGAAAAATCTTGTGGATTCCGAGCGTTTTAGCGGTCTGTTGAATGCAAATGGTTTTAAATTTACTGATGCTAATAATGCAGATGCAATGATAATTAATACTTGTGGATTTATTAAATCTGCAAAAGAAGAAAACATTCAATTGATTCTCGAAGCCGCAGAACAAAGAAGAAAAGGGAAATTAAAAAAATTAATCGTTGCGGGCTGTCTTTCTCAAAGATATGGAAATGAATTAAGTGAACAAATACCTAATGTTGATCATTTTTTAGGAACAAATTCAGATTTAAAAATTTTAAAAATTTTAGCAGGTGAAAACAAACATTCTCTCATAGGTGAAAGAATGCTTTTTACTCCTAAACACTACGCATATTTAAAAATTTCCGAAGGCTGTAATCAAAAATGCTCTTTTTGTGCTATTCCAATGATTCGAGGAAAATATGAAAGTACATCCGAAGATAAATTATTTAACGAAGCTTCGAGTCTTGCAGAAAATGGTACAAAAGAATTAATTTTAATTGCTCAAGATAGCACATATTATAATAAAGATAAATCTAATAAACGTGAAATTGCAAATCTATTAAAAAGATTAGCAGCAATAGAAAAATTAGAGTGGATTAGAATGATGTATGCCTATCCAAGGCAGTTTCCAATAGAAATTCTCGATGTAATTTCGGAAAATACTAAATTATGCAATTATATTGATATACCTTTACAGCACAGCTCGGACAAAGTATTACGCTCTATGAAACGCGGAATTTCTCTTAGAAAAATTGAAGAATTGTTAGATACAATTCGCAAGAAAATTCCGAATGTAACGCTACGCTCTACATTTATTGTCGGATATCCAAACGAAACTGAAAAAGATTTTCAACACTTATTAAATTTTATTAAAAAACAACAATTAGATAGGGTAGGAGTGTTTACTTATTCACAAGAAGAGGGAACAAGTGCATATCCACTTGGCGACCCAATTCCAGAAGAAGTAAAAAATCAAAGAAGAGAAGAAATAATGCTAATTCAACAAAAAATTTCTCTTGAAAAAAATCGAAAAAAAGTCGGCGATACTCTTAAAGTAGTGGTTGATGGAATTGAAAGAAAAACATATTTTGGTAGAACAGAGCAAGACGCTCCTGATGTAGATAATTTAGTTCATTTTAATTCTAACGAGAATTTAAAGCCCGGTGATTTTGTTAATGTCAATATAACAAAAGCCGAAGAATATGATTTATATGGAACTCATATATAAGGCAAATTTTTTAAAAAGAAAATATTTAATATTTATATGATTATAGTAAAATAATAGCCATTCTGCTCGAAATGAAGAATCCATTTATATTTTAGATAGATTTTTCACTTCGTTCAGAATGTTGATATGATAGAAATAACATATAAAATATATATTATTATTTTTCAAATTAATTGTTTTAGTTCAAGAAAACTGTTTTTTAATTTCTTCCCACTCTTCTTTTGATGGTCCGTAAATACCGGGAATTTTCAATCCCGCTTGACGCATTAATATTGTCATTTGCGCCCTGTGGTGAATTTCGTGTCTTATAAGACTTGTAAGAACATCTCGACCTTTCCAATTTTCACCATACATATTAAATACTTTTTCTAAACTTTCATTTGTCCATTTTTCATTAAGAGAGTGAGTCATTTGTTCAGAAAGTTTTGTATAAACATCAATTATTTGTTTAACTGATTTCGGCTCTTTATCCTTATCTTCATCGGGTTTAATATCAATCCCTGTATGACTCATCATTTCGCCAATTGTGTTTGTAATATGCCAAGCGATAGAGCCAAGTGTGCGGTCATTTGGAATAACTTCTGTTTTAAGGGATTCGTCAGTTAAAGCATTAAAAAGTTTTAAAGTATTTTGGCTTTCAAAAGCCCAATCCGATAAAAATTCATCAATAGTATGATACATTTTTTTAACTCCAAATAAAAATAAAAGAATTATTTTAGTATAAACGTTTTTAGTAAAATAATTATTCTTAATTTTTTTGAATTGATTTGAAAAATAAAATAACTTATAAATGTAGCCAATGCGACGCGACATTTCCTAAATGGTTGGGAAAATGCCCAAATTGTGATGCATGGAATTCTATCGTTGAAATTTCAAACGAAACTAGTAGAGTAAAGATAGCAAAAAGTACTTCAAATTTTGAAATAAAAAAATTATCAGAAATATCAACAGAAAAAGATTTTCGTATAAAAACAAATATCGAAGAATTTGATAGAGTTTTGGGTGGTGGAATAATACCGGGTTCATTAATTTTACTAGGTGGTGATCCGGGTATTGGTAAATCAACTCTTATGCTTCAAATGTGTATTGGTTTAGCGGAATATAAACCATTATATATAACTGGTGAGGAGTCTTTAAAACAAATAAAATATCGCTCAAATAGATTAATTGGTATAAACGAGGATATGCTTTTGATGAGCGAGGTCAATATGGATACTATTACTAATGCAATTATGCAAAGCAAATCATCAGTTATTATAATTGATTCAATTCAATCTGTCTATTTACAAGAAGTTGATTCAAGCCCCGGAAGTATATCTCAAATTAGAGAATGCGCCAATATTTGTATGAATTTATCTAAGCAAACAGGAAAAGCAATTTTTATCGTTGGTCATGTTACAAAAGACGGAATGATAGCTGGCCCAAAAATTTTAGAGCATACAGTTGATACAGTTTTGCAATTCGAAGGTGAAAAAAATTATGCGTTTAGAATTTTAAGAGCAAACAAAAATCGTTTCGGTTCGACAAATGAAATTGGCATTTTCGAAATGGTTGAAAGCGGCTTAAAAGAAGTAGTAAATCCATCAGAAATATTTCTTGCGGGACGTAATGAAAATGAATCGGGGGTTTCGGTAGTATCTGCAATCGAAGGAACAAGACCAATACTTCTCGAAGTTCAATCATTAGTTAGTCCTACGGGATATAATGTGCCTCAAAGAACGTCAAATGGCTTTGATTACAAACGTTTGCAAATGATTTTAGCAGTTTTAGAGAAAAAATTGGGTCTAATGCTACGGCAAAATGATGTATTTGTTAATATTGCTGGCGGAATTTATTTGAATGATATTTCTGTTGATTTAGGTATAGCAGCGGCGATTACAAGCTCGTTTAGAGAAACCCCTATTGATACTAGAACAGTCCTAATAGGAGAAATTGGTCTTACTGGAGAAGTGCGTTCTGTTACAAATATCGAACAAAGAATTTCAGAAGCTGAAAAGCTCGGTTTTAATCGAATAATTTTACCAAAATTAAATTATGAAAGATTAAATAAGAAATATAATATTGAATTAGTAGCAGTTGAAAAAATTTCAAAAGCTTTATCTATTTTATTTAGCTAAAATTTTAATAACATTCAAAAAAATTGTGAAAAATTTAATATTTTTAAAAATATTTTTTTGACAAATCGGATAAAATAAATGAAAAATTTAATAATTATGATATTTGTAATATCATTAGTATCACCTATTTTGCTTAAATCTCAAGTAGATAGACGTGATAAAGGCGTTTTTATAGAATATAAAAATGAAACTTGGGAAACTATTCAAAAAGAAATTAATGAATACGAAAACAAGGAACAGCCCAAACGTAAAAATTTTATACTCGACTTTTCAACTATCAATATTCCAGCGAAATTAGAGGAATTTAATACTTTATGGCATAATAAACCTGTTATGCAAAGCTCCACAGGTACTTGTTGGGCATTCGCGGCAACTTCGATGATGGAATCAGAAGTTTATCGAATGAGTAAAAAAGAAGTAAAATTATCAGAAATGTTTACTGTTTATTATGAATATATTCGCCGAGCTGAAAGATTTGTTCGTGAACATGGAAATTCATTAGTAAGTGAAGGCTCGCAAACAAATGCAATTTTAAATGTTTTAAAGCAATATGGTGCAGTTCCACTATCAGCATATTCAGGTATGCTTGACGGACAAAAACATCACTCACATGGTAAAATGGTTAATGAAATAAATAAATATCTTAATTATTGCAAAGAAAATTCATTTTGGGACGAAGAATTAGTTATAAAAAATGTAAAATCTATTTTAAATTATTATATGAAAGAGCCTCCAAAAGAATTTGTTTATGAAGGTAAGAATTATACACCAAAAACTTTTGCAAATGAAAATCTTAAAATTAACCCCGATGATTATGTTGATATAATGTCATTACTCGAAGGTGGTTTCTGGACTAAAACAATATATGATGTACCCGATAATTGGTGGAAATCCGAAGATTATTATAATGTCCCCGCAGATGATTTTATGAAAGCTTTGAATAATGCTGTGAAAAACGGTTTTTCCGTTGCAATTGGTGGTGATGTGTCCGAAGCTGGAATGTACTCATATAAAGATGCGGCAGTTGTTCCAACATTTGATATACCTTCTCAATATATTGATGATTATGCAAAACAATTTAGATTTTCTAATAAAACAACAACTGATGACCATGCAATTCATTTAGTTGGCAAGACTACAAATTCTTCTGGAGATTGGTTTTTAATAAAAGATTCTGGTTCGGGTGCAAGAAATGGACTACATAAAGGTTATTATTTTTTCCATAGTGATTATGTAAAATTAAAAATGACAACTTTTATGGTTCATAAAGATGCAGTTAAAGATATTTTAACTAAATTCAAATAATATAAAATTATTTAAATAATCTAAGAAAATCCTCATTTAAAGAATCAATATGAGGATTTTTTTTATTAATTTTTATCAAAATGAAATTATTAATAAATAAATAACGTCATTATGTTTTTCTTAGAAATTATGAATATAAATATTAGGAATTTTATGAGAATAATTAATAGAATAATACTTTTTTTGATTGTAGTTTTAATGATTTCTTGTGTATCGCAAGGTACTTATGATGAAATGGTTGGTGAGCGTAATATTACTTTACAAAAAAATGATTCTCTTAATAGTATAATTAGAAATTTGAATAGTACAATTTTAAATAAAAATCTTGAAATAAATAATCTTCAAAATGAATTCAAAACTCTAAAAGAAAATTACGAATCATTGAAAGAAAATGCAAGTTCGGGTGCATTAAATATGATTAGTAAATTAGAAGAATTGCAAAAAGATATTGTTGAAAGAGAAAAACGAATTGAAGAAATTAAAAGAAAACTCGACGAGCGCGATAGATTTTTAAATTCACTTCGCGAAAGAATTACAAAAGCTATGGAGGGGGTTGAAGAAGGTGGACTTTCAGTTTATATTAAAGATAGTAAACTCTATGTTTCATTATCTAATAAATTATTATTTAAAACTGGCTCTACTATAATTGACCAAAAAGGTTTAGAAGCACTATTACAATTAGCAAATGTATTAAATCAACAGCCAGATATTAATGTATTAGTTGAAGGGCATACTGATAATCAGCCAATTACTGCTCAATCAGGAAAATATAAAGATAATTGGGATTTAAGCGTTATGCGTGCTACGGAGGTAGTACGTTTTATTACAAATGAGGGAAAAGTTGACCCTAAAAGAATTATAGCTTCGGGGCGTAGTGAGTTTTCCCCAATAGAAGGAGGTGATGCGCCAGAAGCACGAGCAAAAAATCGTAGAACAGAAGTTATTTTAACTCCAAATATTGATATTTTATATGATTTGTTTAATAAATAAAAATAATATATATTAGGATTTTTATTATGTCTAAAATGAAAATATTATTGCTGTTTGCAATAATAAGTGTTCTATTTATTAATGATTTATATTCACAATCTAATATAAATTCAGAGTTTGCAAAAGAATTTAATAGAAAACTTTTAAATAATTTAAAAGAAAATAAATATGAAAATTTAGATATTAATCATTTTTCGAAAAAATATAATCTTAGTAAATTTTTTGGCAATATGAATTCCGAAAAAATTTATGGATTTATTGGAAATGAATTAGAAAGAATAAAAGTTAAAGTTTTATCTGTTGAGCAGGTTCAAAATACAAAAACTACTTTTAAAATATCTGGAAAAACTAAAATCGCTGAAAAAATTACTGTTTTTAACGGTAATATTTCATTAGAAAATATTTATTCATTTCAAGAAAAAATTACAAGACATGGATTAGTGATTTGTGAGTTCAAAGCTGAACTTAACGAAACGGGAAATTCTTCAAATCTTGGCACATTTATTGGCTATTATTATTTAATTTTATCAAAAATTGCTGAAGATATTAGATATCCAAAGGCTACACCACGCTATCTTCAAAATTATACTTTTGCTGGCAATTGGAAAGCAAAAAACAAAAATCTAAATCTACCCGTTCTATGGGGCGAGAATTATCTTGTCGAAGAATTAGAAACATTTTATTATGAAATTACAAGAAATAAGCAAATTGATGAAAATATAATTGATAAAAATTGGAAATCTTATTTTGACGCTTATACTGAAGGTGTAAAAAGTTCTATAAAAAATAAGGCGCTAAAAGAAGAAAAATCAATTTGGTGGAAATAATAATTATTTATTATAAATAATATAAATAATTGATATTTATAACTAATGTAGTACTTTATGAAAAAAATCCCTCTTCATTTAAAAATTATGTTAGCTCTCATTCTTGGAGCTATATTTGGTTCATTATTTAGTGTTGATACTAATACATTAGTAATAAATTATAAAACTAAGCAAACAGAGAAAAAAATAGTAATTAAAAACTGGACTGAATTTACTTATATTTTAAACGACTCTACAATTAAAAAATTCCAATCTAAGGAACAAAATTCAATAATTAAGTTTTTTGAAAAAAACTCTAAATATCAAGAACTAAAAATTACATATAAAATTAATAATGAGTATAATACTATCTCAAATATTATTAATATATCAAAAAAAACAACTATTGCAACAGCAATAAGACCATTAGGTGATATGTTTATTAGATTACTTAGTTTTTTAGCAATTCCTTTAGTAATTGCTTCTCTTATTGTCGGTGCCGCCAGCCTTGGCGATATAAAAAAACTTGGTAGAATTGGTTTAAAAACATTTACATTATTTATGGTTACTACTGCGATAGCAATTACAATTGGAATTTTAGTAGCAAATATCATCAGGCCTGGTGAAAAATTATCAGAAACATCTAAACAGCAATTAATAAATTCAACTCAATCGCTTAATCCAGCAAGCGATGCTATGCAAAATATTGATTTTAGTTTAATTGATTTTGTTGTTGATATTGTACCTAAAAATCCGTTTAATGCTCTATCAACAGGGAATATGCTACAAATCGTATTTTTCAGTGTATTTTTTGGAGTTTCAATTACATTTATAAGTATCGAGAAACGAGAATTATTAATTAATGTTTTTTCTTCGGCGTCGGATACATTGATAAAAATGGTTGGCTTTGTAATGGAACTTGCACCTTATGGTGTTTTTGCACTAATTGCCGCAACAGTTGCAGATTTTGGTTTTGAAATTATATCAACATTAATTTGGTACATATTTGCAGTTTTATTAGGATTGTTTTTTCATGCAGTATTTGTATATATGCCAATAATTAAATTTATGGGCAAATATGACATTTCAAAATTTTATTCGGGTATGAAAAATGCAATGGCTATTGCATTTTCTACAAGTTCAAGTGCTGCTACATTGCCTGTTACGATGGATTGTGTAGAAAGAAATTTAAATGTTCCTAAAAATATTTCGGGATTTGTTTTACCACTCGGTGCAACTATAAATATGGATGGAACAGCTCTTTATCAAGGGGTTGCGGCTGTGTTTATTGCCCAAGTGTATGGCATTGATCTTGGTTTAGGAGAACAACTTACAATCGTATTTACTGCTGTGCTCGCTTCTATTGGCACTGCACCCGTACCGGGAGTTGGAATAATTATGCTCGTTATGATTCTTCAATCCGTTCATATCCCACCTGAAGGTATTGCATTAATTATAGGGGTTGATAGACTGCTCGATATGGCTCGAACAATCAATAATATCACCGGTGATTCTGCTGTTGCTCTTGCAGTTGCTACGGGTGAACAAAGTAAAAAGTAAATTATTTTCTAAAAAAATACCTTTTTACTTAATTTTATATAATTAATTGAATAGGTATTCATTTTTTTTACTATTTTAGTAAGTTTTTCATAAATTAATGTTGAAATAATGCAATAATGCAAGATTCTGCTTATAAAATAAATAATCTATCAGAAATTGATACAGAACTAACGGAAATTAAGATTACTGGCGCAAGAGAGCATAATCTTAAAAATATAAATGTAAATATTCCACGTGATAACTTTGTAGTTATTTCGGGACTATCTGGTTCGGGTAAATCCTCTTTAGCATTTGATACTTTATTTGCAGAGGGGCAACGTAGATATGTAGAGTGTTTATCTCCTTATGCAAAGCAATTTTTAGGAATGATGAAAAAACCCGATATTGATACAATAGAAGGATTATCGCCTGCAATATCAATAGAACAGAAATCAATAAGTCATAATCCCCGTTCAACTGTCGGAACAACAACTGAAATATATGATTATATAAGATTGCTTTTTGCTAAAATTGGTACTCAATATTGTGTTGATTGTGATTTACCTGTTGTAAAACGTACATTAGACCAAATAATAAGTGAGATAAAATCAAAATATTATGATGAGGAAATTGTAATTCTCGCACCATTAGTAAAAGGGCGTAAGGGACATTATAGAGAGTTATTTGAAACATTAATGAGGCAAGGATTTACAAGAGTAAGAATTGATAAAAGGTTTACTCAACTTGAATCAGATTTGAAAATTGATAGATATGCTATTCACGATATTGAATTAGTTATTGATAAAATCTTAGTAAACGACAAATCTGAAAATCGTTTATATCAATCAATCGAGCTTGCATTAGATAAAGCAGAAGGTAATGTTATGATTTCTTCTACTAATACTAAAGATAAAAATGCTTTAACCGAACTATATTCAATAAATTATTCTTGTCCAAGTTGCGGTATATCTTATGAAATGCCCGCACCAAATAATTTTTCGTTTAATAGCCCTTATGGAATGTGTCCTCAATGTCAAGGATTAGGCTCATATTTGGATTTTGATATTAATCTTTTAATTCCCGATAATAGCATAAGTATTTATGATGGGGCAATTATTCCATTGGGAAAAGTGTCAACTGCTTGGTATTGGAATTTAATTAAATCTTTTGCTCAAAATCATAATATAAATTTAAAAACTCCAATATTGAAATTATCAAAAGAAGAATTAGATTTATTGCTTTATGGACAAGAAAATTATCATAATTACGATAGAAACGATTCATCAGAATTTTATGGTATAATTGATTTTTTAAGAAGATTATCAGAAATTCCAACTAATAAGTCTCAAAAACAATTAATTGAATCTTGTATGAAGGAGCAAATTTGCTCTGAATGCGAAGGCAGTAGATTGAAAAAAGAATCGCTTGCAATTAAAATACAAAATTATAATATTAATGATATATGTACTATTGATATACTCGATTTACTTGATTTATTGAAAAAAATTGAAAAAAAAATTAGTGCAAGGCAAAAACAAATTTCTAATCTAATTTTTAAAGAAATTAATACAAGGTTAGATTTTTTAAAAGATGTTGGCTTATCTTATATATCACTAAATCGCAGCGTAAGAACACTTTCTGGTGGCGAATCCCAAAGAATACGTTTGGCATCTCAAATTGGCTCACAACTTGTAGGAATTATGTATGTTCTCGATGAGCCAAGTATTGGATTACACCAACACGATAATAATAAATTGATTTCATCTTTAAAAAAATTAAGAGATATTGGCAATACAATTATCGTTGTAGAACACGATAAAGCAATGATTGAACTTGCAGATTATTTAATTGATATAGGTCCAGGAGCGGGCATTCATGGTGGTGAGATTATTCTTACTGGTAATCCACAAGATATTATTAATAATAAGAAGAAATTTTTTGGATATTCTAAATCTTTGACTGCTCAATATCTTACAGGGGATAAAATAATTGAGTATTCAAATAATAGAAGAATTGGGAACGGAAAAACAATAGAAGTAATTGGTGCTAAAGGTAATAATTTAAAAAACGTTAATTTAAAATTGCCATTAGGAACTTTTATTTGTGTTACAGGTATGAGTGGCTCGGGTAAAAGTTCGTTAATCAACGATACACTTTTTCCAATTTTATCTAATCATTTTAATAAAAATTCAATTTACTCTCCACTCGAATACAAAAAAGCGATTGGAATTGAAAATATTGACAAAGTAATTGAAATAGACCAACAGCCTATTGGGCGTACCCCGCGTTCTAATCCTGCAACTTATACGGGAATATTTACGCTAATACGAGATTTTTACGCATTATTACCAGAATCAAAAATTAGAGCTTATAAATCGGGAAGATTTTCTTTTAATGTTCAAGGTGGGCGTTGTGAAGAGTGTCAAGGTGCTGGAATAAAAAAAATTGAAATGAATTTTTTGCCAGATGTTTACGTAACTTGTGATATTTGCAATGGAAAAAGATATAATAATGAAACTTTGACAGTTTTATACAAAAATAAATCAATTGCAGATGTTCTCGATATGACAGTAGAAGAAGCAAATGAATTTTTTAAAGATATTCCAAAATTAAAGAAAAAAATATCTACACTTTATGAGGTGGGTTTAGGGTATATTAAACTTGGACAACAAGCACCAACTTTATCAGGTGGGGAAGCCCAAAGAGTAAAACTTGCAACTGAATTATCTAAAATAAGCACTGGCAAAACTTTATATTTACTTGATGAACCTACAACGGGATTACATTTTGAAGATGTGAATTTATTACTACAACTTCTTGATAAATTAGTAGAAAAGGGCAATACTGTTCTGGTAATAGAGCATAATCTTGATGTAATAAAATATGCTGATTATATAATTGATATGGGACCCGAAGGAGGAAAATTTGGTGGTGAAATAATTGCCGAAGGCAGTCCCGAAGAAATTATCAAATCAAAGAAAAGCTTGACTGGCAAATATCTTAAGCCAGAACTAAAATCATCACTCAAAAAATAAAAAAAAGAATGGGCTTATGTAAATAATTAGCCCATTCCTTGTATAAATATAAAATATTAATTTATTTAGTAATTATAAACGGTAATTGAACTTGTTCACCATTAAAATCAACGAGAATAAAATACATACCATTTATATATTTCTGTGCATCAAAATCTGAATAAGTAACACCACTATTTAGATAATTATTCATTAAATTAGTAATTTTTCTACCTGTTAAATCAATTAAATCCATTTTGATATTTCCAGATTTTTCGAGTTTAAGCTCAATTTTTGATATATCCTTCACTGGATTTGGATTAACGCTAACTGTTAGACCATTCATATATGCAATTCCATATTTTACTGATGATGGATCATAACCAGAACCTGATAATGGAACTTCTATTATTCCATCATTTACAGGGTTATTTGTAAGCATTTGAATCTTAGATGCATAATCTTTTGCTTTTTTAGGGCTAAATTGAATTTTCAATTCGTGTGATTCCCCCGGACTTAAAGTAGGTAAATTTTTATCTGTTCCATCAAGAAATGCAAATTGGTCTAAATTTTCACCACCGTAGCTTTTATCCCATTGAATTTTAAATAATTTAAGGTTAGTACTACCAATATTTGTAATTTTTAGGATTTGCATAGTAGGTTTGTCAATCTCAACTTGACCAAAATCTATACTTGTTGATGATAAAGATACTCCTGAATTTGCATTTTTACCTTGTGAACCACCTTTTAATACGACAAAACCACGCCCTTGATTTGAACCTAAACCATTACTTTCTACATCTAATCTACCCGTGAAATTAGCATATTCCTCATCAGAAGAAGTATAACGAACTTTTACATTTACAGATTTTCCCGGTGGAATTGTAATAGGAGTTTTAACAATTTCAGCAAAAGAAAAATGTTTTTCTCCATCGTCTGTTAGTTTAACCTTTTCAACAACTAATGAAACATTACCCGCATTAGTAATTGGAATATTTTTTTCAGAAAATAATCCATAAGGTACAGTTCCAAAATCAATTGGAATTTCAGTCAAACTAAGCTTTGGACCGTTGAAAACCTGCTCGCCACCTGTACCTTTTAAAATTATTTCGATATTTCCATTTATCGCATTACTTTCAATTGTTAGATAATCTTCGTAGTTTCTTTCTTCAGTAGGTGCAAAAACAATATTTAATTGATGAATATCACCAGGACCTAATTCAACCGCCTGATTACCATCTGTAATATAAAATGAACCTTCAGGCTCGTCTCCAGCAATTTTAAAACCAGATATTTTAACTTTATCCCGACCATTATTTTGAATTGAAGCAACAAGATAACCTTTTTGTTTAGGTTCAATAATACCAAAATCAAGTGTTTCATCTTCAACAGCAAGAAAGCCTTCGGGATGAGGAAGATCTCTAACAGCCCAACGCATACCACGAACTAATGAATTTCTAAAATGTATCAAATGTGCGCCACTTACGATATCAAAATTTAAAGAATAAAACATACAGCGAGCTTTGCCAACTTCTGATCTAACACCAGTAATAAATTTATCTTCAGGTTTTACATCTGTTCCCCAAATTTCTTTAATATAGTCGAATGCTACTGCATTTTTTCCACCACTTAAATTTGAAACGAAAAATGCTTCGGGATACCAGCGTATAGGAGCTTGATCACCAGAATTGTTTTCATTATATATTCTATTACATTGCTTTCTAAATCCAGCAGAAACTGGATCGCCTTCGATACCATCTACTCTAAAACCTTCAATTGCACTTCCATTTAATAGTTTCAATACACCAGCTTCTTGAATACCTAAATATGATTGAAGCCACTCTTTAGATTCGGTATCACCCATTCCAAAAGCTATTGGTAAAATTGCATGTCCAATAATTACAACAGATTTATTTGCCGCTAGCATTTGTTTGATTTTATCTAAAACTTTAATACCGTCAACAGTTGTGCTTAACCCAAGTGATGTTCCCATAACAAAAACAGCAACATCATATTCTGTAATATCTTTTGCTAAAAAAGTTGCCGCATTAAAAGGTTTTCTTTCAGCATATTTGCCTAAAATCACATCATCACGAAGAATTTCCCAATAACATAAATCAAAAAGATTGGTAATAGTTGTACCTGCTTCAGGACCACCACTAACACTCATAACAGTCTTTTGGTCTTCAAAATTATCAAAAATTATATAATATTTTTTTTGACTAAATGCATCATTAGGCAAAATCATATTGACAAAAATTAAACCAAAAGAAATCAGTAAAAATTTTAATTTCATTTTATAACTCCTCTATATATAAAATTTTCTTTTAGAAAAACAGCCGAAATTGTCTAAATATTCCGGCTGTTTAGTAAACGAATGAAACTAATAAAAATTATTTAGCTATAACAACTGGAATTTGCGCTTGCTCACCATTGATTTCAGCCATTATATAATAAGTACCATTAGCATAATTATTTGATAAAATATCAACACTATAAGTTCCTACATTAATATTAGAATTTACTAATTCAGTAAGAACTCTACCAGTAATATCTATAACATAAATACGAACATTACTATTATCATTATTTATAGTATAATTTAATTTTGAAAATGTAACAACTGGATTTGGTGATAAAGTCATTGAGAAATTACCATCAATTGTATTACCATAAGGAACACTACTTGGGTCAATACCTTTACCTGCAAGATTTATAGTAGTACTTGATTCATTTTTAGCATTTGTATTAACTGTAATAGAACCCATATAAGTCTTTTCTTCTTTAGGTGTAAATTTAACTATAACGGTAACGCTTTCACCTGGTTCAATAGAGCTAGCGTTTTCTGCACCAACCACACTAAATACCTCGCCCGGATTATTATAATCAATAGAAGTCATTTTTAATGTTTGGTCACCATTATTAGTAATTGTCAAATTCTTTTCAGATGATTTATTCAAATCAACTTTACCAAAATCAAAAGTTTTATTACTTAAAGAAATTTTTGGTCCTTCAAATACTTTACCTTTAGAAGTAACAGAAATTTCATCTAACCAGAAGCAATTACCATCGGTTCCAGGTATGCCAGATACTCTTATTAAGAATTGTTTATTCAAATAATTTTTTAAATCAACAGTAATTGGAATGTAATCACTTGATTTAGGTAAATAATATTGGTAACCGGGTGTTATATCACCTGTTTTAGTACAAGTTGTAGTAGAAACATTATTCCAGCTAACCCCCCAATCGGTAGAGACATCTACTTTAATAACTGGTGGAGTACCGCCTCTGTTACCATCTGAATAAGCATAGTAATATTTTAATTCAGCAGTTTCTTTACCAGTTAAATCACATCCACCGAACATTGTATGAACTGCTCTACCACTAACACTACCATCAATTTTAGTCGGATCGAGTACAAACCATAACGCACCAGTTGTACCGTTAGCACCTAAATATGGATTGTTACTATTTTGAATTGAAAATGCTGGATTACCTTCATTTAAAAAGATTGAATAATTCGGCATATTACCATTAAACCCTATCAAGCATTCAGAAAATTCATCAGTTTTAAATTGTACTAATTGCTTCACAGAATTATTAATTTCATTTGCTGTTCCGTCAATAAGACCATCATTAATATCATAAATACCTTTGAATGAGGCAGAAGCTAATGCTGTATTTGCAGTTTGAGCAGGCCATTCTATAGTAGCTTTTGCACCTTGGTTTAAAGTACCATTAAAAGTATTGATGATAAGATTACCATTAAATTCAAGATATACATCAAATTTTGTAATTGTTTTGTTAGAATTATTTGTAACCTCAACTTTTGGAGTAAATGATTCACGTTTATAAGAAGTTGGATATTGAGTTGCATCTTTAATAGATAAATCAACTATTAAACTTTTATCAATTATACCAGTTGTAACTTTTTCTTCTGTTGCAGTGTAAACATTAGAATTATTACCTTGAACTACAAATGCAACTACTTTAAATTGGCTTAAATCTGGAGTTACATTTCCAATTATTGTAGGAACATCAGTAATAAATGATTTAGTTATTAATTTTTCTCTTTCAGCACCAATAATTGGTAATCCCCAATTACTACCGTCAGCACTCATACGTAAAACATGATTATGAATATATAATCCATTTTTATAATTTTCTGGATAAAATTGTGTTCCACCCGACTGAGCGCCTAAAATACTATCTTGTAGAAAATAAATCTGAAGTTTATCACCAGGTATAGGATTACCTGTATAATAAATTTCAACATCTGTTTTAATTTTATTTAATGCCGCATCATAAACGGATCTAACAGCAATATTTACAGGTGAATCCATATTCATTATTTGTGTCGCTACACCAGCCCATTGATTTCTACTTAATGCCCAAGGATTTGTAGCTCTATTTACAGTACCAGCGGGATATCCACTTAAACCAGAAGCCGCATCAACTGCCGCACCAACACTTGTACGTAAATCAACTTCGCCCGCACCAGGAGTAGCATAACCACCAGCGTGAATATTTACTAATACTACTTTACCTGGATATTGATTTTTAAGATTGTTTGCTATCTTATGTCCATCTGGACAATAACCACAGTGAATTCCAGTGAATTCTTCCAATAATACATTTCTCTTCTGAACTTTAGTACTAACCCATTTTTGAGAAAAAGTAGATATTGGACTAATTGATACAATTAATAAAACAACAAAAAGTGTTTTATAAACATTGTTGAAATATGATTTCATATAAAAACTCCAAAAATTTTAAAAAATTTATTTAACATAATAACAATTCAATTATAGAAAAAGTTACAATAATAATATATACAAAAAAGATACACAAATAAATATAATCAAGTAACTAAAAATATATTTTGAAAATAAAAAAAAATATTAATTTAGTACAAATTCAATTTATAAAATTAGCATTTTTTTTTTAATTGAACAAATATTATTATAGGTATAGAGTTTTTGATTATAATTTTTTAATATATTTTTTTTCTTTAATAAGTAAATAGCTAATTTTCTTATTAAAACATTAAAAACAAATAAATAAGAAAATACCAAATTATAAATTAATAAAAAATCATCTAAAAAAATGAAAAAAAATACATAAAAATCCTTTTTTTATACATTAATACAAATAAATTGCTTAATTTTGAATTAATTTTTATGACAGAATTATAAAAAGAATTTCTAAACGAAATTCCTTAATTAATTAAACTAATTTTAAAAAGGAAAAAATTATGGCAGACGGATCATTCAATCCCTTTCAAATGGCACAACAACAATTTGATGCTATAGCTGAAAAACTTCAATTAGATGAAGCTACAAGAGAATTTTTAAGAAATCCTGATAGAGAGTATCATTTTAACATACCTGTAAGAATGGACGACGGTTCTTATCAAGTATTTCGTGGTTATCGTTGCCAACACAACGACGCTCGCGGTCCGGCAAAAGGTGGAATAAGATTTCATCCTCAAGAAACAGCTGACACAGTACGCGCATTATCAATGTGGATGACTTGGAAAACAGCTGTTGTTGATATACCTCTTGGTGGAGGTAAAGGTGGAGTTATTTGCGACCCACGTAATTTATCACTTCGTGAGCAAGAAGGTGTTTGCCGCGGTTGGATACGTCAAATTGCTAAAAATATTGGTCCTTTGCAAGATGTTCCCGCACCAGATGTTATGACAAACGGACAACACATGCTTTGGATGCTCGACGAATATGAAAAAATCGTTGGTTATAAAGCGCCCGGCGTTATTACAGGTAAACCATTAGGCTCTGGCGGCTCACTCGGAAGAAGAGAAGCTACGGGTTATGGTGTTATTTATACTTTACGCGAAGCATTAAAAGAATTAAATATTGATATTACAAAAACTACTGCTTCGGTTCAAGGTTTTGGTAATGTTGCTCAATTTGCAATTGAATTATATCAAAATTATGGTGGTAAAGTTATTGCAGTTTCAAGCTGGGATAATAAAGAGAAAAAAGCAATTACTTATAGAAGAACTTCTGGTATTAAACTCGATGAATTATTAAGTGTTACTAATAGATTCGGTGAAGTTGACCAACAAAAAGCTATTGAACTTGGATATGAAATTTTACCAGGCGAAGCATGGATAGAGCAAGATGTTGATATTTTAATCCCAGCGGCTTTAGAAAATCAAATCAATGCTAATACAGTTAATAAAATTAGCAGAACTGTGAAAGTTCTTGCTGAAGGTGCTAACGGACCGACTACTCCGGAAGCTGATGTAGTTTTAAAAGAACGCGGAATTTTTGTTATTCCAGACTTCTTAGCTAATGCTGGCGGCGTTACTTGCTCATATTTCGAACAAGTACAATGTAATATGAATTTCTTCTGGCCCAAAGAAGAAGTATTAGAAAAATTAGACCAAAAAATGACAAGTGCTTACAAAGCAGTTAGTGAATTAGCACGTACTCGCAATGTATATATGAGAGATGCCGCTTACTTGATTTCTATTTCAAGAGTTGCCGAAGCATGTAAACTTCGCGGTTGGGTATAAGCCTTTCATTCATATTATAGTATATTATAATTAATTACTAAAAATCCCCATTATTCAATAGAATTTTGGGGATTGTTTTTATATTTAAATTAAATAATTGTTAGCTCAAACAATTGCTATAATTAGCGTTTCTAATATTGATAAAAATTTTAATGATTAAAAATCTTTTTATTTTTTTTAATTTTTAAAAATTTGCAATGTGAATTAATAAATTTTTTATATATTTAATATTATTTTTTGTTCCAATATTAAATAAGGATAATATTAATGGATACTAGTTTAATGATAATCCTCGGTGTAGTATTATTAATTCTTATAATCATTATTTCAATGTACAATAGCTTGATAAATAAAAGAAATCAAGTTGATAATATTTTTGGTTCTTTAGATGCAATGTTAAAGAAAAGATATGATTTAATTCCAAATTTGATAGCATCTGTTCAGGAATATATGAAACACGAAAAAGGCACACTTACTCAGCTTACTGAAATTAGAGCAAAAGCTATGAGTGCGAATATTTCAAATGATGAAAAAGTTGCACTTAATAATGAAATGAATAAAATATTAGGTGCTATAAAATTATCAGTAGAAAATTATCCCGATTTAAAAGCCAGTCAAAATTTTATTCAGTTACAAGGCTCGTTAAATGAAGTAGAAGAACAAATTTCAGCTGCACGTAGAACATTTAATGCCGTTGTTACTGAATATAATAATGCCGTTCAGATGTTTCCTTCAAATATTATGGCAAGCATAATGGGATTAAAATCTAAACAAGTATTTGTTATTGATGAATCCGAAAGGAAAAATGTTGATGTAAAATCATTATTTAATAATTAATTTGTAAAATGAAAACATACGCAGATTTTCAAAATTTTTGCAATCAAAATTTACAAAAACATTTTGATGAAGTCAAAAGTGAAAGGGCAATAGCAGTAAAAAAAATAATTCTATTTAGAATTATTTTCACTTTACTATTATTTGGAAATTTATTATTAGTATATGTATTTACAATTAATCAAGAGCTAATTGAAGAAAATACTATTGCCATTATTGTAGCGGTTGTATTACTTATTGCTTATAATTTTTTAGTTTTTAAAATATTTATTTTTCAAAGAAAAATTAGATACAAATATGTTTCTTTTTTTAAAGATAAAATTATTAAAAATATCGTAAAATTCTTTGATGAAACTTTAACTTATTACCCTGAAAAATTTATAAATATTAATAGCTTTGAAAAAAGTGGCTTAATTATTCAAAAAATAGTTAAATACTATGGTGATGATTATGTCGAGGGGATGCTTGGAGATACAAAAATACAGTTTGCTGAAGTTCATGCATTAATTGAAAAAAAAGATAAAGATAATGATAAATCTTACGAAGAAGTATTCGGAGGTTTGTTCTTTATAGGTGATTTTAATAAGAATTTCAAGGGGCAAACTTATGTTTATCCAGACTATGGAGAAAAAATATTTGGACGATTAGCAAAATATTTTCAAAAATTAAATAAACATAGAGGCGAACTTGTTAATCTCGAGGACATTGAGTTTGAAAAAGAGTTTAAAGTATATTCAACAGATCAAATCGAAGCCAGATATATTTTATCAACGAGCCTAATGCAAAGAATAGTAAATTATAAGAAAAAAACAAAGTCAGATATTTTAATGTCTTTCGTTGATTCAAATATTTATATTGGAATACCAATAAAAGGACAGTTATTTGAACCAAAAATATTTGGAAAATTACTTCACGAGAATACATTGAAGAATTATTTTGAGCATTTCGAACTTGTAATATCTGTTGTAGAAGAATTGAACTTAAATCTTAGAATTTGGAATAAACAATAAAACTTAAAAAAAATTTTTTGCTTTAATAAATGAAAACATACACTGAATTTCAAAATTTTTGCAATCAAAATTTACAAAAATATTTTGAAGAGCTTTTAAACGATAGATCAATAGTTGTAAAAAAACTGCTTTTTATTCGAGCAATCATAGTTTTTGTATTATTTGGAGTAGTCTCATTAATATACTCAGTAGTGTGTAATATAGACTATTTATTCAATCATATATTCCTTCTAATTTTAGTTTTAATTTCATTTTTAGCTTTATTAGTTTTAATTTTTAAATTATGGGAGCGTCAATTTACTTATAAACAAAATTTTGTTTTGTTGTTTAAAGATAAAATTATAAAAAATATTGTTAAATTCTTTGATGAATCTCTAACTTATTATCCCGAAAAATTTATTGATATTGATAGTTTTAAAAATAGTGGTTTGATTACTCAAAGAATTGATAATTATTATGGCGATGACTATGTCGAAGGGATACTTGGAGATACTGAAATAAAGTTTTCTGAAATACATGCTTTTATAGATAAAAAAGATAAAGATAATAATAGAACCTATATAGAACTATTTGGTGGATTATTTTTTATTGGTGATTTTAATAAAAATTTTAAGGGTAGAACTTATGTTTATCCCGATTTTAGCGAAAAAATATTTGGTGAAATAGCAAAATATTTTCAAAAATTTAATACTGAACAGGGCAAATTGGTTAATCTTGAAGATGTAGATTTTGAAAAAGAATTTAAAGTATATTCAACAGATCAAATCGAAGCCAGATATATTTTATCAACGAGCCTAATGCAAAGAATAGTAAATTATAAGAAAAAAACAAAGTCAGATATTTTAATGTCTTTCGTTGATTCCAAAATTTATATAGGAATACCAATTAGAGAATATTTATTTGAGCCAAAAATATTTGGAAAATTGCTAAATGAAGAGACTTTGCAAAAATATTTTGAGCATTTCGAACTTGTAATATCTATTGTTGAAGAATTAAACTTAAATCTAAGAATTTGGAATAAAGAATAAAAAAATAATTTTATCAATTATATTTTTTTAATCGTTTTTGAATATTCTTTTTCTTTAATTTAAGATAAATCCAATCAAAAACGCCAGTAATTATTACAAGAATAAAAATTAATGCACTTATTGGACTTATTAATATATAATATTCTCCAAGTAAAAATTCAAAAATTCGACCATTATGAATTTCAAATAAATAATTCCATAAAGACATAGAATAATTATCTTTTAAAAATTTTGGCATTATATATTTATATCTTTTTTCATTTGGGTGCTGCACATTCAACAAGCCACCAAAATGCGTAGTAACATATTCATAAGCTCCCGGCTCTTTAAAATATCCCGTAATAAGATTGGCACCAGGACGCACGTTTGATACGATAGGTTCGTTTTTATCAATTACATTTTCAGCATATAATCCTGAATTTTTAATTCTAAATAATCCCGCGAAAGAACCAATCAATAAATTGCCATAATCATCATTATCGAGAACTGTTGCACCCATTGCAAAGATTGGAACTGGCGGAAATTGATTTGAATAATCGCCATAAATTCCTTTTTCTGAAACCCAATATCCATCTTTTGTGTCTATTATAAGCCTATTGGTATTTTTATCAAACATAGCATTTCTAATTCTATTTTTCCAAGGATTACTCGAAATAGGAGCGGGAACATATTTATTTGCAATATTATCAAGACTAAATAAAGTAGCAATTAAAGGAGGTCTCATATAAAGACCCGTAACAGCAAAAATAATTAAAATAGCAGAACCCCAAATACCAAGTCTCAAATGATTTCTATAAAACCATCCAATTTTTGATTTACTATTTTTTAGTTCTAATCTTGTTCTTAAATTTCTATATTTTGGGCTTAACCACACATATAGCCCGCTAATACTTAAATATAATAGAATTAAACCAGCTATATCAAAAATGATTTTTCCAGATATTCCCCAAATTTCGCCTGTATGTAGCTGGAAAAAAAACTCAATCATTGTCATTGATGGATTATCATCAATTCTTTGCATCGGAATTTTATTAAATTTTAAAATTCCATCATATGCATTTGTTATTAACATTTCGGAATCTGTAACAACTATTAATGAATCCGAATTCTTAATTAATTTAACGATTTTGTCTTCGGCATAAGGAATATTAATTTTATTCCATCTATCATCTTTTATATCATATTTATATAACCCATCATAAGTTCCCGCAAATAATAATTCTTTTTGTTCATTTTCAAATAATGCAATTGATTTTGAACGTTTTGTATATGCTGTCTGAGGAAATCCATTATTTGTCATATTTATAAAAGTAAATCCATCATCTTCGGTTCTGAAAACACCTTCGTTGCCGCAAAAATAAGCGATCTTATCATTTTTAGAAGAGTATTGAGCTTGAATGATAGCACTACGATTCCAATTTACTAAATCATAAGTTTCGGGTAAAAGAAATTGTGGAACGGATATAGATTTAATTAATTCAGGGTGATTTAGTAATATTCCAGAAATTGATACCCAAATCAATAAAATACTAATTATTATACTTGACCATTTATGTAGCCACTTCGAGATTTTATATATTTTTTTCATAAATCAAAATTCGTAATAAGACTTTTTAATCTTATTCAAAAATAATAAATAATTTTTATTATTCAATTAAAAAATTAAAATTTATTTAATTTTACATTTATTCAGTTTTAATTTTGAAGATATGTAAGCTCTATTATTTGCAATTAAATCATATATGGGATTTAATAAAAATGAAATGATATTATTTGATAAAAGAACCCCCAAAAATAGATAAAATCCTTTCATATTTTTTAGAATATATCCAATTGCTTTTATTTTAATAAATAAATCTTTTTTTTCATTATCAAAATAAATTACTGTAATTTCTGATATTTTAGAATCAATATTGTATTTTTTAAAATCAAATAAAAGAGCGGGGATTGTATTAAAATTAATAGTTTTTTTATTCTTTTCAATAAATTCTGCCAAAAATGAGCAAATTCCACAATCACTATCAAAAACCACATAAATCATAATTCTGTTAAAAATTTATCAAGAAAATCGAAAAATAATTTATTACTTTGATTGGCTAAGTGAATATTGGCTAAAATTTCCTCATTACTATTTACATATTTATCTTTTTGAATTGTAAGAGCAGATTTTTCGAGCATTCGACCAATAGAATATTCATTTTGTTCAAGATGACACTGAAACCCAATAGCAATATCACCATAGGTAAAAATTTGATTTTCACAAGCGTCTGAATATGCAATTTGAGAACAAGATTTTGGTAAATCAAAAGTCTCGGAATGCCAATGAAAAGTAATTAAGTCTTGTGGGAAGAAATTTAAAAATTCATAATTTTGTTTGTTTTCAGAAAAATAAATTTTATGCCAACCAATTTCTGGAGTTTCGCATCTATAAATTTCTGAGCCTAACACATTAGCCAATAATTGAGCACCTAAACATATTCCTATAACTTTTTTTCCTTCGTTTAAACATCTATCAATTGATTTTTTTTCATTTTTAAGCCATGGATATTTACTTTCGTCATTTATGGACATTGGTCCACCGAGAACAATCAAAACATCGAATAAATCAGTATTAGGTATTGAGTCATTAATTCTAAAATTTGTTTTGTTTAAATTATGCCCGTTTAAATCAGCCCATTTTTGTATAATCGAAGGGCCTTCGTATTTTGTATGCTGATAACAATGTATATTTAATTTCATAGTATTTATCTTATTGAGTTTGCAAGTGCAGAATACATATTAGCTTTTTCTTTATCGCCAAGCTCAGTATAAACAGCGGCTAAATTACTTAATACTAATTTATTGTTTGGACTGAGTGAATTAGCTTTTTCAAAATTTTCTGCCGCTAAATTATATTGCCCTGTACGAAAATATAAAGCACCTAAATCATTATATGGTTCATAATAATTAGGAGTTGCTTTAATACTATATTTAAAATAAAATTCTGCTTCTTGAGGATTATTCTTCGAATCTCTATAGAGGCGACCAAGATTAAGACTTGTTGTGGGGTTATAAGGATAAATATCAAAAGATAATTTATAATACTTAATAGTGCTATCAATATTATTATTATAAACAAAATATGTATTTCCTAATGTAATAGCGGCATTGCTATAACGCGGATATATTGAAAGTGATTTATATAAATGTTTTGTTGCAAGTTTGAAATATTTTTCTTTTTCTTCATTTGTTTTTGCTTCTGACATTTTTGTATAATACTGACCTCCAGCGGCAAAATTACCAAAAGCACTATTCGAAGAAGTATGGACATCAGTCGTAAAAAGTGTAAAATTATCTTTCCAAACTGTATTTCTATTAATCGAAATTGCCGAATACACAGCTATAATTAAGAATATTATTCCAATTAATAAATCCTTATTATTAGATTTTTTGTATAAACTATCAATCAATAAATATGCAATTATTATGCTAACTGCTAAAGAAGACATATAGATAAAACGTTCATTCATAAACGAACCAATAGTAAATAACAAATTAGATACTATTGAAAGAGTAATTATAAAATAGAAAATTGAAAAACTTATAATTTTATTAGTTTTATAATATTCAAAAGCTAAATAAATAATTGCTAAATATAGAATTATTGAAATTATTGGCTCAAAATTAGTAAAAGTATATTTGTCAATATGATATGGATAATAATCATAAGTAAGAGGATAAGGAATAAATAACAGTTTAAGATAAATCAATAATGTAACAAAAATTGTCGCATATTTTTCAATAAAACTCATTTCCGCAAAAGGTTCGTTCATTAATTCGGGGGTTTCTAACACTTTTGCAAATCCAACTATTGATTGCCTAATAATTATAAAAATAATACTTACGATTAAAAATGGAATAATGGGCTTAATTGTATCCATTATTTTATTATCGCGAAACATCATCAAACTTAATGGAAAAACAGCCAAATAAGTAATAGCATTTTCTTTCGACATTAAAGCAAGAAAATATATAATAGCCGATATATATAAATGCTTAGATTGCTTAAAATCATAATATTTAATAAAGTAATAAAAACTAATGAGAACCAGCAATAAAGACATTATTTCATCGCGACCTTTTATATTTGCAACCGCTTCGGTATGTATTGGGTGAACTGCAAATAATAAGGCGGCAATAAATGGAACAGAAGAATACCAAGAAAATTCATCATCACTATTTGGATTGAATAAGTTCATAAGTACACGAAATATCATTATAACAGTAAATCCAAATAATAAAACATTTATTAAATGATTAATAAAAGGATTTTCTCCAAAAATTTCATATTCAATAGCAAAGGATACCTGAGATAAAGGTCTATACCGTCCACCCGATAAGTCAGCTTTATAATTTTCAACAATTCCAGCAAACATATCCTTAGTTAAAATATCGCCAATCCCTGAAAAACCCTGTTTAGTAAAGCGATTATCTTTAATTAAAGAATAGTCATCGAGTGCAAACTCATTATTTAAAGTATTTGCATATACTATAAATGAAATAGCAAATAAAATTAATTGAAATACCAAATAACTTTTATTCGGTTTTTTATAAATATTATTCTGTTTATTTTTTTTATTTTTCTTAGACATAATATTAATCTATTTTAATTACTGATAATTACCAAAAATTACAAAGAGAATTTATAAAAATACGAAAAAAAATTTAAACTTAAATTATTAAATTATTTTTTTACTTTTAAATTCAACTTATTCAACTTGTTAATAACTTGTTCAAAATAGTATTAAAAAATACATTATTTTAATAGTTTATATTTTAAAAGAAATTTAAATTATTAAATAAAAATGTCAGAATTTGTTCATCTTCATAATCATACACATTATTCTCTATTAGATGCCGCAACAACACCCGAAGAGCTTGTTAATGCCGCTATAGATAATGGGCATCACGCCGTTGCTTTGACTGACCATGGCGTTATGTTCGGAACTGTAGAATTTTATAAATTAGCTAAATCAAAAAATGTTAAGCCAATTATTGGTATAGAAGCATACATTGCGAATGGTTCGCGATTTGATAAAAATGCGGATAGAAAATCTCCAGAAGGGAAAAAACGTAATTACTTTCATTTATTACTTTTAGCAAAAGATTATGCTGGCTATAAAAATTTAATGAAGCTTACTTCTTATGCTCATACAGAAGGGTTTTATTACCGTCCAAGAATTGATAAAGAACTTCTTGAAAAATATCACGAGGGTATTATATGCAGTTCTGCTTGTTTAGGTGGCGTTATAAATGCTCATCTTGTAGATGGAAATTATGAGAAAGCCGTTTCTGAAGCAAAGTATTATAAAGATTTATTTGGAGACGATTTTTATATAGAAATTCAAAATCATTTTTTAAATAATGACCCGCTTGTACTTGAAAAAGCTCCACAAATTGCCAAAGAACTTGATATAAAACTAATTTGCACAAATGACATCCACTATTTGAAAAAAGAGCATGCTTATGCTCATAATGTATTATTAAATATTCGCGATGCTTCGGGTACTGATAAAATTGATATTTTTAATTTAAGATATGGTACGCCCGAATATTATTATAAATCAACAGAGCAAATGCTTGATTTATTTGGTGATTATACTGATTCGCTTAAGAATACTTTAGAAATTGCAGATAAATGTGATATTACTCTAAATACAACAACTGTAATGCCCGATTTTCCTATACCAAAAGAATCAAAATCTGAAAGTTTGGAAGAATATTTGAAAGAACTTACATACAAAGGCTTAAATGAAAAATTTACAGAAATTAATGATGAATTAATGGAAAGAGTTGAATATGAATTAGCTGTAATCAATAAAATGGGGTTTCCCGGTTATTTTCTAATAGTATGGGATTTTATTGATGCCGCTAAAAGGTTGGGAGTTAGAGTTGGTCCCGGTCGAGGTTCTGCTGTAGGTAGTTTAGTTGCATATTGCTTAGGTATAACAAATGTTAATCCGCTTGAATATGATTTACTATTCGAAAGATTTTTAAATCCCGAAAGATATACAATGCCCGATATTGATATTGATTTTAACGATGAAAAACGTGAATTAGTAATCCAATATGTAAAACAAAAATATGGGGAAGAAGCTGTTGCTCAAATTGTTACTTTTGGAAAATTATCTAGTAAAGCAGTATTAACTGATGTTGGAAGAGTTCTCGGTATTGAATTAAATATAATTAAGGATATTACAAAAAAAATTCCCGTATTTCAAGGAAAAGTATTTGATATTGAAAAAGCATTGGAATTGCAAGACCTTAAGTGGCTAAAAGAAACAAGCGACCAAAGATTAAAAGATTTAGTTAATTATTCAAAACTTCTCGAAGGAAAATTTAGACATACTGGCATTCATGCGGCGGGTGTTGTAATTACGCCCGGGGATATAAGCGATTACGTTCCAATTTATCAATCTCCATCGAAAGAAAAAGATGGTTCGCCTGAAATTGCTACACAATTCTCTATGGGAGATTTGGAATACATTGGATTACTGAAAATGGACTTCCTTGGGCTAAGAACACTATCTATTATTGATAACGCACTTGAAATGATTAAAAATAATCATAATATCATTATTGATATTGATAAAATTAGTATTAATGATAAAAAAACTTTTGATTTAATTTCTAATGGTGAAACAAAGGGGGTTTTTCAATTTGAATCTGATGGTATGACCGAATATTTAAAACAATTAAAACCACATAATCTCGAAGAATTAACAGCGATGAATGCGCTTTATCGTCCCGGTCCAATGGCAAATATTCCAGATTTTATTGATAGAAAATATGGAAAGAAAAAAGTTGAATATTTACACCCAATAATGGAAAAAACTTTGCAAAATACTTTTGGTATTATAGTTTATCAAGAGCAAGTTATGCAACTTGTACAAGTTATTGCAGATTTTTCATTAGGTGAAGCAGATATTTTACGACGTGCTATGGGTAAGAAAAATCGTGCTGTAATGGATAAAATGAAACCATTATTTATCGAAGGTGCGGCAAAGAAAAATATAAGTGAGAAAAAAGCAGAAGAAATTTTTGATTTAATATATAAATTCGCTGATTATGGATTTAATAAAAGCCACTCACTTGCATATTCTTATTTAGCGTATCAAACAGCTTGGTTAAAAACATATTATCCCGCTGAGTTTTTAGCGGCAAATATGACCGCACATATAAATTCTCAATCCGATATTGTTAAATTAATTGATGAAGCTAAAAGATATGGAATAAAAGTAGTTCCACCAGATATTAATCGCTCTGTTGCTAAGTTCTCATCAACTGATGATACAATTTTCTTCGGATTAGCTGCTATAAAAAATGTCGGTGTCGCTGTTGTAGATTTTATAGTAGAAGCTCGTTTAGAAAAGCCTTTCACATCATTTTTTGATTTTATCTCACGCGTAGATAATAAAGTTTTAAACAAAAGAACAATAGAGTCTCTAATTCTTGCTGGTGCATTTGATTCCATTGAAAAAGGACGCCGAAATGCATTATTTCAATCCGTTGATATTGCTATTGATTTTGCAAAAAAAATGCAAAATAGTGCAGAAAATGATATGGAAAGTCTTTTTAATGCTGATGTTCAAGAAACCGTAATTTCTGAACCAAGTATTCCCGATATTGAAGAATTTACAGACAAAGAACGCTTGGAAAAAGAAAAAGAAGTTTTAAATTTTTATGTTAGCGGACATCCTCTTGATGAGTATCAATCCTATGTAAAATCCTTTACAAACGTTGATTTAGGAGATGGAGAAGGCGATAAAGTTCCTAAAGATATTAAAATATGCGGTCTAATTAGTGGATCACGAACCAGAAGAGATAAAAAAGATAATGAAATTTGTTTTTGTACAATTGAAAATTTTAATGGAAAGGCTGAATTAATATTTTGGGCTGATGTTTATAGCAAAGTTAAAGATTTAATTGTTGATGATACTATCCTTATGATTATTGGAAAATTAAATGAAAAAGGTGAACAAATAAAAGTTGTAGTTAATGATGTTTTAACATTAGATAAAGCACTACGATTTTATGGAAAGGGCATTCAATTATGGTTAAAACTCGATAACAATGATTTAGAAAATCTAAAAACTATTAAAAATAATCATTTGAATAGTGATACAATGAATTCAAAATTGAGGGTTTTTGTATCTAATTATGATAATTCTATTAAAAAAACTTATTATAGTGTAGATTCTCCCTTGCCTTTTAATACTCAAACAATCAATTTATTAAGTCGTGTATTTGGGGCTCATAGAGTTATGATAGAATAAAAAGAGGCAGTCCCAAAAGGACTGCTTCTTTTATTTTTAAAAAAAATAGATTTAACCATTTTTTTCAAATAAATATACAACAATTTAAAAATTATATAGTTAATTTTCAAAAAGTATTACAAATTAATGGATTGGTAAATTTTT
>JARKQC010000228.1 GCA_029974985.1 Bacteroidota bacterium
GGCGATTTCAGATTTTTCTTTAATTTGTTTTATAGAAACATTATCATATCCATATTCCATAGATAATAAAAAAGTAACTTCAACAATTTTATTTTTTGTATTCATTATGATCTCCCCGAATAAATATGATAATTATATAGTTAAACAATACTTATATATTATGCTATTTGTAATTCACAAATTTTAAATAAAAATCCAGTTAGTACAAATAAAAACATTTATATACATGAATAAACAAGATTATAACAAGTCATAATTGGAACGAATTTTCGTTCCAATAGATTAAGATTTAATTTTTTATAAAAATTAAATCTAAGAATATGACTTTGAATGAAAAGATTAGTATAAAAAATTGACTTTAATATGTTCTCTCCCTGAATAATAAATTCAATATAAACTAATCTTTTTGTTCTAAAAACAGTATTTATTTATTTATTTATTGTAATGGGGGTGAAAAAGAGTGATGTTTAAAAAATTAAGTATATTCTTGATAGTTTTATTTGCTTTTTGTTTTTGTTTGACTTCAGTTTCAGCAGCTGAGACCACGATTGATAATTCTACTGCTGGAGGAATTAATGGAGCAATAACAAATAATCCAAGTGACACAATAATTCTTGATCCTGGAGTTTACTCTGGAAATAACAATACTCAGATAGTTATTAATAAATCAGTTACAATTAAAGGAAATGGTCCATCAAATACTGTTATAATTGATGGAAGTAATTTATATAGAATATTCAATGTTACAGGTACTGGAACTTTAACTCTGATTAATGTTACATTAAAAGATGGTTTTACAAGTTCTCCTGATTTTTTTGGAGGGGCTATTTATAATTTAGGTACAGTCACTATGACTGATTGTGTTTTAATTGGTAATCAAGCAGGACGTTATGGAGGGGCTATTTATAATAATGGTATACTCAATGCAAACAATTGTGTGTTCGATGAAAACTATGCTCCTCAAGGAGGATCTATTTTCAATGACCCAAGGGGAAGAAGCTATATTAATAATTCAATTTTTTCAAATGGAATTGCTGATGATGGTGGAGCAATTGTTAATTATGGGAATATGAGTATTATAAATTCAACATTCATTAATAATAGTGCTGCTGATTTCGGAGGAGCTATAATATCTCAAGGGAGAATTTCTATTATAGGATCTATATTTAGGAATAATGCTGCTGATGGGGGCGGAGCTATATACATAGGTCCAAATGGCACATTAGATATAAGCTATTCTGTACTAGTCGATAATAAGGATAGTCAAAATTTTACTATTTCTAATTATGGTAATTCCGCTGCTGATTATAATTGGTGGGGTTCTAATAATCCTATTAATGTAACCAATTTTGATCTAAATAATTATTTCACTATGATTCTAAATACTAATGTTTTGAATAATACTTTAGAAATTGGAGAACCCCGTCGAGATCCACCCTCGCCAGCAGGTCGCCGGCCTCCACACGCTGGTGCTGCTTCACGTCCAGATCGAAGAACCGGCCACCCAGCTGGACGGTGTCGATGCCCACGTGCACCAGCACCTCCACCCCGTCATCGGTC
>JARKQC010000235.1 GCA_029974985.1 Bacteroidota bacterium
AAAGCTAATACTTGGAGGACTTGTACTAAAATCAATAATCCATCTTACAGTATCTCCCTTTTTAATGTGGTGAGTATCTCTTATAATTGATGGTATTGTTGTTGTCATTGAACCACCTATGTCTTGAACTTTTGTTTCTTTAATCATCTTTGTCATACACTCCTTTATGTTTTCTTTAGTATTTAATATTGATATTTATTTAAAGAAATATATAAGTTTTACTATTAATATATATTTATAGAAAACATTATAAATCTATATATAAATCTTTATATATTATAAAAAACAAGTATAAAAGAAAAAAGTTTTTATGAGAATTGGACTTCTCAAACAAAAGCTTTTAAAAAATCTTAGCGAAGTGAGAAAAATGAATGAATTAATTGTTGATGGTGTAATTTACACCGAAGAGTCTATTCGTGAGCTTCTTTCAGCTCTCGAATACAATCGTGAAACCCTTAAATTATATAAAAAAGGTTTCAATGAGATTAAAGAAGATATTAACCTATTTATGGGTAAAAATACCGACCCTGAACCTCTTTTTGAGGGTAGTGCTGAAGGAGTTGAAGCTCATGCAGACTCCTAAAACTATTTTTTTAGAAGGTAACGATCCTGACACAGACGATTTTATGGATAAAATCCAAAACTGTGAACAAGGTATTTATTTTAACATACAACACTTCCTATACAGTTTAGGAGTGTGCTCCTTATGAGTCTATTTACTAAAGTGAGGGAAACACTCGCAAGTAAAGGGTATATGCCAACACGTGTAGGAATTAACGGTAAACTTAACGCTGTTACTGTTGAATCTCCTTTTGCATTATCTCTTTTTAATGAGCTTCGTAATATTGGTGCGGAAGTTAGTTTTCATAAACATACTGATTCTGTTCTTATTTTTGATGAACCTTCCACTTTTTTCAAACACTTGGAGGCATTATAATATGATTGTTGAAAAACTAGGAATGAAGATAATATACGCGTATTTCGCAGTATCAACCATAAGCATCATAGGAGTATTGCTAATATGATTTTTCATGTTAAAGACAAGGAAGATAACTTAGTAGCTGTTATTGATGATACTTTCCGTAATGAGTATTATTTAGAACATTACAAGAATGAAGGTTATAATATTATACCACAAATGGGGGAATAAAACAATGAATACTGTTTTTAAGGTTTTATCTTATGTGGAAAGGGAGTTAATCCGTCCAATAAGACATGCTGAAAGATTAAACAAGCCTAGGGGTAACCTATACAAGGAGGATTAATTATGTTGAAGGATTATCTTGTTGATATGGATTTTGATTGTGAGTTGAAGGATTATCGTAAGGAGGACTGTTAATTATGGATTGGGAAGAGATAATCACTAGTGAGGAGAATATTAGTTATTATATTGGTAAAGGGATACGTAATGCAAGGGAAATAGTAGAAGAAGGCATATAATAGAGAATGGAGGGTAATATGTTAGATAATATAATTGATAATTTGGATAATAAAAACGATTTGGAAAAACAGATAAACAATGAATTAAATGATTTTAAAGAAGAAGTGTGCGGGGTAACTGGGTTTCCAGAAGAATTAGTAGAGATAATTCCTGTAACTGGCGGATTGAGTGTTGTTTTATCACACAGAGAACCAATAGCTTTAAAGGATACCGTGATAAGTTTTTTTAAAAACATCTGTCCAGATTATACTCTTGAACTGGGCAGTATTGTTAAAGATAGTGTTAATAATGTTAGTAATGGTTTTATGCAACCAAGTAGTGTTAATTTGAATTATTTTAGTGAGAATACTGTTACTTTTTATCTTACTAAAAGCGAAGAAAAGGAATGTTAATGTTTGAATTTATAAAGAAATATTTTAAAAAAGAAACAAAAAAGCCCACATATAAATGTGGCATGTGTAATGAAACCTTTTATCATGACCCTTTGGTGAATGGTGTTAGGATTGATAATAAACTTGTTAGAGTTTGTGATTCTTGCCATAGGGAATTTAAGAATAGGGAATGTAAATAATGGAAGTAGTTAAAGATATAAACAATTTAAAAATGACTGCAAAAATCAATACCCACAAAGAACCATTAAATGTTTCTAAAATTGACTTTGAAGAGAAACATATCATTGTTTTTAGTGATGAAGGGAAGAGGTATAAAGAGAAAGTGGGTTTTGGAGCTGTTGAACGGATTTATCATAATTATTAAAAGAGGATTAGCTAATGACTGAAATGAAAACTGTGGACGATTTAGTAAGCCAAGCACTAGACCTACAAAGAAAACACAAAAAAGAGAATAATGTCATATTCAATGCACTAAGAGATAAAATATGCAGTATTATAGATGAATGGGAGCATTTCACTTCTTTTGATGGTACTGAGAATAGTTTATCATTAGAAGTTATGAGGAAGCTAAGTGATGAAGAAATAAAGGAAATTGAAGAGTTATTAACTATGAAGTGTACTTTTTATAGTTATACTTTTTATTTTGAGGATTGATTGGTTATGAAGAGTGAAACAGAAATAAGGAATCATGCTGAATATTTAAAAACAGAGTATCCTTTGGGTTTGAGTTTACATAGAACAGGATTTATTGAAGCTCTTGAATGGGTTTTAGGTGAATCAGATGAGAAATGAAACAGAAATCAAACAAGAAATTGGAGAATTACAAGAAGAAATGGAACACCATAGGAATGAAGAAGATTATTGGACTAAAATTGAAAATCAAACTGATAGTATTAGTACACGACAAGAAGCTACCCATAAAGCAGATAGTCATGCTAATCAAATGAATACCCGAATTGATAAAATTACTGCTCTTTTATGGGTTTTAGGTGAGGATTAAAAATATTACATGGAAGTTCCGAAGGAGAAATACATAAATTGTTAAAAAGTATTGATAAACAGTTAAAAATAGCTAATAAGCTAAAAGTTGTTGAATTAAGGAATAATGCTATGAGTATGCATAGAGAAGATAGAGAACTTTTTATGGATGAAATTTCTGATGTTTTGGAGGATTAAAAGCATGGCAACATTACTTTATAGAAAAAAAGAATTTCAAGTACATAACACTCGAGATACTTGTGAAGTAACACAGAAATATGATTTAGATAAGCCACCGAGAACTATTGCTACCTTTGAGAAACATTGGGATATTCCTTATGAAAAATTGGCTCAGATGTTAGCTGATGAATTGAATAAAAATAGTGGTTGGTGATTAAATGATAATGGAATTTGTAGGAGGATTTGCATGTGGAATAATATTTACGTTTTGTTTATTTTACTTCATGTGAAAGGGGTGATTGAATGATTTTAAAAGGTGAACAAAGCGTACAAGTCGTTAAAGAAGTTTTAAAACAATTACATGAACATTCTATAAAAATAATAAAACAAGAAAATGCTATTTCAAATGAAAATACGGACATTATGATTGTTTTAGATAATGTTCGAGATTATAATACAATACATGATTTTAAAAAGTTTGTAGATACTGCAGAATTTAATTTGAAAGATATTGAAATTGAAGAGGAGAAACAATGAACTTTAAAGATGTAAAATACAAAGGTTGGTTAAAAAAAGAACATAAAATGGTTATTATTAATTATATAGATTTTTACCAAAATGAGATAAAATATGAAGATGAAAATGGGTTTCATGGAATAACTAACAATGAAACTATAAATAAAGATAACATTTTTGAGGATATTGAATTATTAAGATTTAGTGGATTTAAAGATTGTAATAATGAAACCATTTATGAAGGAGATTTATTAGAACACGCGGGGGAAATAGGGATTGTTAAATGGTACGATGATTTAGCCTATTTTGCAATAGAAACACATAGAGATGGTGCTGTTCATTTATATAATTTAGGAGCTGGTGCAGGTATTAAGGTTTTTAAGGATACTGAGATTGTAGGTAATAAATTTGAGAACTATGATTTATTAAGAGATGATTAAAGAGGAGAAATAATGTCAAATATAAAAAAACACTATGACAATTTAATTAAAGAAAATAAGAATAAAGAAGCTACAATATTTGTAGGTAAAAATTTAGAATATAAAGGAACTGTAGAAACTAACAAGATTAGATTGAACCCTATAGGATTAAGTTATAAATATAATCATTCTGTCTGTTTTGTTCCTTATGAAAATATTGGTTTTATAGAATTCGATGATAAACTGATTAGTTTAGATGATTTAATGATTAGAATTAATGTTTCTAAACTTATTAGAAATAGATTTGATGAAATTGACAATCACTTAGAAAAATATGGTGTGGGTTTGAAATTTTCAGAAAAATCAAAAGAACATTTAATTAATATTGTAACTGGTGTTGTGATAACTCAGAAAGAAATAGATAAAAGAATGAGTTGATTAATATGACTCCTCAGCCATTAAAGCTAATAATCCTCCTTGGATTGTTAGTAATGCTTGTAGGGACTGTGAGCGTGTACTCACATGAAATACAAGCAACAAATATAACCGTAACAGGTTATCCAAGTGCAATAAACCAATTACAATATAAACAATACACAACCACATGGGAAAACCACTGCCCACTATGCGGACACAACAATACTCTCATTGAGAACCCAAAAGGAGTATATGAAAACGAACTAACCTGTAATCATTGCGATGCTGATTTTTGTGCAGTTACAGGAAAAGACAAAAGCTATAATGTTAGAGCAGTATTAAATAAAGCATAAAAAACAAGGTGTTAAATATGGAAAACAATTTAGGAACTAGATTAAAACAATTAAGAAAATCTAACAATTATACTCAAAAACAAATCGCTAACTATCTAGAAATCAATCAAGGACAACTATCTAAAATCGAAAACGGAAAA
>JARKQC010000294.1 GCA_029974985.1 Bacteroidota bacterium
CCCACACTCCCCCTACCTGGCTATTCGTAAGAATTTAGAGGAAAAACTGCATAGCCTGGTTCTCCTGGATATCCAGGCCCACCGTGACCGGTACATGACGGCCAACCAGGGATTGGAATATCTGCTGCAGGTGGAAGAGAAGAGAAATGAAGGAATTATTACGGGGGACACATTAGCTGTAGTGGTGGCCCGGGCAGGGGCCGAAAAACCAGTGGTACGCGCCGATATTATAAGTAAACTGGTGGATGAAGATTTCGGTGGACCGCTCCACTGTCTGATAATACCCTCTGATCTACATTTCATGGAGGCAGAAGCCCTGGTGGTTTTAGGCGGGGCTTCTTTATCAATACTCCAAGATTCTATTTAGATTTAGTTCTAAAAAAAGATAGAAAATTTATATATTTTTCAAGTCCATAATCCATTCAAGCCATCTTAAAACAGTTCTAGCCCGTCTTCTGAGAGTTTCTTCAGAATCAACATTATAGATGCCTATTTCTTTCATTATATGCACGCAATCATCCAAAGAAGGTGTTTCTATTTTTTCAAGCCATAATTTGAAAATGTTTAAAAATACATTATGTTCGAGTATACATTTTACTAATTCTAACTGTCTTTGTTTGAGTGGTAAATCAAATATTTTATTCCCCTTTTTGGTTAAAGAAAAACAGACTTTACCATTTATATGATTTCTATCAATTAACCCCAAGTACATACCTGCAGAAGTATAATAATATGATTGACGCATATTAAATGAATATTTCTCAGTTATTTCATCTTTAGTCAATTTTATTTCTTTGAGTAATTCACATAAACTAATTAGTCGTTCAAAGTTATCGGCTTGTGGAAAAGGAATGTTAGATTCCAGAATTATTTGAACCTTGTTTGCTATTAATTCTATATCTGCTATTTCAATTTCACCATCGATTATAGAATAATTTGCTTGTTTAATTAATTTCAAAGAATTGTAACAAGACTCATTACTAAATACATATTCATACAAACTAAAAATACCATTCGAATATACTAAAAAAATAGTTTTAACTTCCTTCTCTACGAATCTTCTCCAAGTTATGAACGGATAATATAATTGTCTGACTAAAAAGTTTTCAGGGTATTCAGTTTTAACTTCAATCAGAGCTAAGAAGTCCAATCCTTCATATGCTCCGTCAATTTCTATTTGAGAATTATCGATTGAAACATCTATAGTGCTTGTTTCGGAAATATCTAAAATATTAAAATCAAATTTACCTGAACTCATTCTACCTTCAACTGTTGGATATATCTTTTTATCCCCTAAAAAATCAGCTAGAATGCCTGCTATGTAAGCAGAATTAAGGGCTTGAGTTTCACCCTTAATGTTATTAAAATCTATACTTTCAATACACTTTGGAAATTTGACTTCGTTAATAATTTCTTTAGATTTTTCATCTAGTTTATGATATGCTTTGAATTTAGAAATAACATATTTACCCCGATTTATAGGAAGTATTGCTAATTTATTTTCAGAAAAAATTTTAGGTAGTTGATTTTCATAATCAAATTTAACCATTAATCTAGGTTCTCTAACTTCTTTAATTTGGGGAGCAGAAATTACAAACCTACCGTTCTTTTCTATATTATCGAGAATATCAAATTTCTCAAATAGTTTTTCCCAAGCATCATCATTTTTTGTCATAATTTTTGATTAAAACTTCATCAATTTGGCCTCTTTTATTTGAAACCGAATTTATTGAACGTTTTGCTTGAACTACAATAATTTCATAGCCATCATATAAATCTCTAATAAACTCTGTGGAAGAATTAGAAAGTAAAAACTTTATTCCTTTATTATCTAATGAATCACAACAATTTTTTAATCTTTTCTGTTCCTTTTTATCAAATCTTCCTTTATTATAACCTGT
>JARKQC010000310.1 GCA_029974985.1 Bacteroidota bacterium
ATATCCAGCCAATTCATCGGGCAGAGTATTAGCGCAAGCCATTAGCCCAATGCCTAAATATCTAATTCCAGAATATAACAGAACGGGAAATTCAGCAGTTGCAATATTTTCTATAGATGCTAATGATGGCGATGAAATAGGAATTTTCAATCGTAGTGGTGAGTTAATTGGTTCGGGTGCGATAAAAGATAATTTAACAGCAGTAACAATTTGGGGCGATAACTCACAAACTCCAAATATTGATGGTGCAGTTTTCAATGAAGAATTAACAGTTAAATATTTCAATTCACGAACAAATAAATATGAAAATATTGAAATATCAAATATTACAGATTATTTGTCGGGAAATGAAATTTCGGGCTTAAATTATTCAAATGATGCTGTATTTTACTTGAAAGGTAATGTTGAAAGTAAAGATAATAATTTAGCTTTAAGCATTTCACCTAATCCAATAAAAGATAATATAGAAATTTCAATTGAAACTTATGATTGCTCATCAATTAACTTAAAAATCTATGATTTATCGGGTAGAATGGTACAAGATTTAACGTCAAAATTGATTAATTCAAATAATCAAATATTGAAAGTAAATCTTAGTAATCTAACTAATGGTGAATATACAATCATTCTTACTTGCGGCAACTTGCAAACAAGCGAAAAATTAATAATTATGAAATAAAATAATTATTTTCTAAAATATTTTAGAAGGGAGAGCAGAAACGCTTTCCCTTTTTTTAAATTCTAAATTTAAAATTATAAATAACAATAATATTTAATATAGTTTGTCTAATTTTAAAAGTTTTGTTAAATTAATTTTTTAATATTATGAAGAATTTATATTATTTTGCTATATTTTTATTAGCATCGAGCGTTTTATTCTCTCAACCAACGCTAACAGTTAAATCTTTGCCAGTAGTTGGAGATAAGCTCTATATGACTGATTGTGATACAAATGGAATTACAACAGGTAATTCGGGTGCTTCGGTAACGTGGGATTATAGTAAGCTAATTAAGCTTAATGGCCCTGATACAAAAACAAAAATTGAATATGTCGAACCTTCATCTGGAATTTACCACGAAAAATTCCCAAATGCTAACATTGCTATGAAAAGTGAAGATTCTTATGTTTATTTCAAATTTGATGGAACTAACTACGAAAGAATGGGTCTTGCCGCTGAGGAAGGATATGAAATACTTAATGATTTAGAATTAATTATGAAGTATCCATTTACCTACCAGTCTAATATTTCTGATAAATTCTCGGGTGAGTTTAAAGTTTTTAACGAGGAAATGGAAATTATTATGAAAAGAGGTGGAACTATCAATGCCGTTGCTGATGCTTATGGTACTTTGATTCTGCCTAATGGAACTTTCGAAAATGTATTAAGAGTAAAACATACCCAAATAGTTTATGATACAATAGATGTTGGTGTTCCTGGTATGCCAAATATTACTCATAAGACAGAAACTGTTACATATAGTTGGTTAAATGATACATTTAAATCAGCAATTTTATCAATTTCTTATAGTAAATTTTATGAAAATATAATGGGACAAGTGTCAGAAGACTATTACACAGATGTAACAATGCTCGAATTTGAACCTAATAATGAGCAGTATTTGACTACTCCAGAAATTATTTCACCAGAGAATACTCAAGAAGTTACAAGCCCTTTTACAGTCAGATGGACAGAGTCGGAAATTCAGAATTTGGTTGGTATTTTTGCTGATTTTAAAGAAAATATTACTTATACATTACAAATTAGTGATGACCCGTTTTTTAATGATGTAGAAAATATTAAAGAATATAATGCTGGTAACTACACGGAATATGATGTAACGGATCAGTTTACTCCGGAGTTGTTATTTATTAGAGTAAGAGCTAATTCAGCTGAACTTACTTCTGAATGGTCGGATAATGTTGTAGTTCAATGGTCTAATGAAGTAGTAGAAAAGCCAGAAGCCCCAATGCAAATAAGTCCAAGCGACGGTTCAGATGATGTTGATTTTGAAGAAACGATATTTTTATGGAACGCAGAAGAAAGTCTTGTCGAGCTTGAAGTATTTAATGACGAAGAATATTATAGACATACTCTTGACAATAATAATACTTTTATTATGGATAATTTAAGCCCAAATACTACATATAATTGGCATATTCGCCAAATTAATGAAGAAGGTGTTTACTCGGATTGGTCTCCAACTTGGTCGTTTACTGCAAAAAAAGCTACTTCTGTGAATGAAAATAGTATTTCTAAAAATTTAGAAATATTTCCAAATCCAAGTAATGGCTATTTTTCAATTAATTTTAATTCTGTAACAAATGAAAAAATGGATTTAATTGTTGCTGATTTACTTGGAAATATTATTTATAAACAAGTGTTAAACGACATTCAGATTGGTGAAAATCAAATCAATATTGATTTATTTAATCTTGCAAAAGGTGTTTATTTTGTAAAAATTAACGGATTGAATAGTAAATTTATACAAAGTATTGTTATTGAATAATAAAACTTGATTTTTCTAAATAAAAAATCCTGTAAACAAGTTATATATTAAAAGTTTACAGGATTTTATTTTTTAAAATTATTTGCTTTTTTAACTAATTCTTTCGAATAAATCGAGCATTAATTTTTTTGCCGCAACAGGAATAATCGTACCCGGTCCAAAAATTTCAGAAGCCCCCGCATCATATAAGAATTGATAATCTTGCTGAGGAATAACTCCGCCGATACAAACAATAATATCTTGTCTATCTAATACCTTTAATTCTTCGATTAATTGAGGTAAAAGAGTTTTATGTCCTGCGGCTAATGAACTAACCCCAATAATATGCACATCATTTTCTACTGCTTGTTTTGCAGTTTCTTTTGGAGTTTGGAAAAGTGGACCAACATCAACATCAAATCCCATATCAGCAAAAGCAGTCGAGATAACTTTTGCACCTCTGTCGTGACCGTCTTGTCCCATTTTAGCAACAAGGATTCTTGGTCTTCTTCCTTCTTTAGATTCGAAATCATCAGTCATTTTTCGAACCTCATCAATAGCGGATTTTTCAGAATATTCAGAGCTATAAACTCCAGAAATTGTTCGTGTCATAGCTTGGTGCCTTCCAGTAATTTTTTCAATTGCATAAGAAATTTCGCCTAATGTGGCGCGAACTTGTGCCGCTTTTATAGCCAGGTCGAGTAAATTTCCTTCGCCAGTTTCAACGCATTTAGTAATAGCTTTTAACGCGGCTTCTACATCATTATTGTTACGTTCAGATTTTAATTTTTCGAGTCTATTAATTTGTTGATTACGAACAGCACTATTATCAACTTCGAGTATTTCAATTGGATCTTCGTGGTTTAAACGATAACGATTTACTCCAATTATTGATTCAGAACCAGAGTCAATTCTTGCTTGACGTCTTGCTGCCGCCTCTTCAATTCTCATTTTTGGGATACCCGATTCGATAGCCTTTGCCATACCGCCTAAACTTTCGATTTCTTCGATATGTTCCCAAGCTTTTTTAACGAGTTCATTAGTAAGACTTTCCACATAATACGAGCCAGCCCAAGGATCAATTACTTTTGTAATCATTGTTTCTTCTTGTAAGTATATCTGTGTATTACGAGCTATACGAGCAGAAAAATCAGTTGGTAATGCAATAGCCTCGTCGAGTGCATTCGTATGTAATGATTGAGTATGTCCTAAAACAGCACCCATAGCTTCCATACAAGTACGAACAACATTATTAAATGGGTCCTGTTCAGTAAGCGACCAGCCCGAGGTTTGGCTATGAGTACGCAGAGCCATTGATTTAGGGTCTTTTGGATTAAATTGCTTAATGATTTTTGCCCAAAGAAGTCGTGCCGCTCGCATTTTAGCAATTTCCATAAAATAGTTCATACCAATAGCCCAGAAAAATGAAAGTCGAGGAGCGAATTTATCAATTTCTATTCCCGCTTTGAGACCAGTACGAACATATTCTAAACCATCAGCAAGAGTATATCCCATTTCGATATCAGCAGTTGCACCCGCCTCTTGCATATGATAACCAGAAATTGAAATACTGTTAAATTTAGGCATAAATTTAGAAGTAAATTCAAATATATCCGCAATAATTCTCATTGAAGGCTCAGGTGGGTAAATATATGTATTACGCACCATATATTCCTTAAGAATATCATTTTGGATAGTGCCAGAGAGCTGTTCTAAAGTAGCGCCCTGCTCTAATGCAGTAACAATATAAAATGCCATAACAGGCAAAACTGCTCCATTCATAGTCATAGATACAGAAATTTTATCTAATGGAATTTGGTCAAATAAAATTTTCATATCAAGAATAGAATCTATCGCAACGCCAGCTTTACCAACATCACCAACAACACGTTCATGGTCTGAATCATAGCCACGATGTGTTGCCAAATCGAATGCTACCGATACACCTTGTTGCCCTGCGGCAAGATTTCTACGATAAAAAGCATTACTTTCTTCAGCAGTCGAGAATCCCGCATATTGGCGAATTGTCCAAGGTCGTGACACATACATCGTTGGATAAGGTCCTCTTAAAAATGGTGCAATACCAGCAGTAAAGCCAATATGTTCTAAATTATCAATATTTTTTTTTGTATATAATGGCTTTATATCAATATTTTCAAGAGTATGAAATTCACTTTCATCAGATGTTTTTCCAGTATCTTCAGCAAATTTTTGTTCCCAAATTTCTTTATCATTAGAAACAGTATCATTAAAACTAATTTTATTAAAATCAATATTTTTCATTATTATTCTCTCGCAAATTTAATTTATCAAACCATAAGCATTGAAAAGCTCGTTTAAGCATTCAACAATATTAGCTTTGACGTGAATAAACATATCTACACCCGCCGCTTTATATTCCTCTATTTTATCTTTTGGATAGCCCGCGAGTATAATGTAATTATTTTTATTAATCAATTTTACTTTTTTTGCAAAATCGGGAATAATTTGTGTGTAGATATCATCAGTTGAGCAAACAACTATAAATTTCTTTTCATTAAAATCTAATTTTGATAAAGCATCTTCTGAATTTTGATTACCGTCTATTATGCTGTTTGTGAACCCACCTACTGCAAAGAAATCATTAGAGAAATCAGCACGCGTTTTCCAATCTTTAAGCGAGCCAAAGCATACGAAATCCAAATTCGGATTTTTGCCATTAGCTTTGATATAATCATTTGAATATTCTCTAATTGATTCAAAAATTTCAGAGCTTCGGCGTAAATAAATTGGTTCAATATCAATAGCTTCAATTTCTTTTGACGGAATAGAATTATATAATTCTGCAAGCCCTGCACCATTATTTAGAGCTTCGATAGCTTTATCAATAGCTAAAACAGGATTATTATCAAATAATTTCTCAAATTCATCGAGTATTGAATCAATTTTATCAAAATTTCGATTAGTTAAATAATTATCATAATCATTAACGAATTGCTCTATTTTAGTTCTATTGGGCGACACAATTTTTTCCAATTGTCGTTCATTTACATTTGAATATTTATTAACTCCTACAAGAATATCTTTACGAGTTGCTAAATTTTCTATTCTTTTATCAAAATTATGATAAATTTTTTCTTGAATCTTTCCATTAATAATATTTTCAATAATACCGTTATTATTTTGAATTTCAAGAAATTCTATCCAAATTGAATTAATTAACTCGTTTGTCAATGATTCTATATAATATGAACCAGAAACGGGGTCAATGGTATCATTTAAATGAGATTCATATTTAATCACATTTTGTGTATTACGCGCAATACGGCGTGAAAATTCATTTGGTAATCCAAATTCTCTATCAAAATTATTTACTGTAATACTATTGCAATTACCCATGACTGCGGAGAATACTTGACTTGTAGAGCGAAGTAAATTTACATAAGGGTCAATTTTTGAAATTTCACGTTCAGACGTATTTGCATTAATGAACATTTTTTGTGAATGTAAATTAGCACCATATTCTTTTAGAATTTTACTCCAAATAATGCGTATAGCACGGAATTTTGCTATTTCCATAAAGAAATTAGTACCAATAGAAAGATTAAAACTCATTCTTTGAGCAATATCATCAATATTTAGCCCTTTATTTAGCAACTCATCAATGTAATAAACTGCAATAGATAACGCGATTGCGGATTCTTGAACTGAATTAGCACCAGCATTATGCCACTCTGAGGCTTTGATGCCAATAGTTCGATAATTAGGGCAATTATCTTTTGACCACTTTGTAATAGAATATAATTCATTTATAAATCTTGATAAATCATCATAAATCGTACCTTCTTTTACAAATTCACTTATGAAATCATAATCGAGACAGCCACGGAGTTCTTTAAGAACATTTGCATTTTTTGCAACGCTACATAATGCTAAAAATCCACTAAATCCAGCAATACCCGCATCAATATTAATTGGATATTTATTTAGTTCAATATCATTTAAAGCATTTTTTAAATCATTTGCTTTTGCTATTAATAAATCATATCCACAAATATCATCAGTTATAAAATCTTCGTGTATTGCACTTGCTTTTTCGATACAAATTTTAATTGAATTCTGACCATTCTCTAAATCATTTTTTAATGCAATATTGAATTCTTTAACATCAAAATATGGAATATTTTGTCGGATTTCCCATTGCCTTTCTCTAAAGCCGCTTACACAATTACCACGATTTAATGGAAAAAATCCGGGTAAATCTTGATTTAAAAAATTAATTTCGGATAAATCTTCTTTATTATAAATTGGTTTTAATTCGATGCCCTCGTAAGTGTTAGTAAACATTACCTTATCGAATGGCGCTCCTTTTAATGCTATTTCTGCTGCATTTTTCCAATCATCATAGCTTGGATAATCGAATATATCGAAAAATTTTTTACTATTTTCGGACATAAACTCTCTCTCATAAAAAATGTAAAAATTACATATACAAAATTAATAAAAATTAAGCAATTTACATAAGAATATTGTTACAAATGTAATTTAAAACCCTTATTTTTATAAAATAAATAGCATATTTATTATTAGAAATACAAATTGAAATTTATGAGAAATAATTAATCTAATTTATTATAGAAAAATGCCCAATTCTTTAATAAAGCATTGGGCAAGTTTCAATTTTTATAGAATAAAAAGATTATTCTACTCTATAATATTATTAATATTCTTTATAGAATTTACTTCTATAATCTTCTATTTTAGCTTTGTCTTTAATATCTTGATACCACTGATAAAATGCTGTACCCTTAGTTTGCTGTTGTAATTCAGTAGTAAATTTTGAGATTTCTGTTTTCAATTTATCAACATCTGGAATGACTCTATTTTTAACTTCAACTATGTAATAACCCGTTTCACCTCTGAAAGGTTCATTTATTTTATTCTCGGGCAACATAAATGCTTTAGGTGAAAATGCGGCTTCATTTCCTACACCAGGAATAGATAATGAAGGTTTGAAAGCTGGTAAATCTTTAACTAATTCAGCAATTTCTGGATTTTGTGAAGCGGCTAATTCTAATGAACCAGCATTTGAAATTTTATTATAAATTTCTTGTGCTTTATTTTTTGCAATATCTAATTGTTTAATTCTACCAATTCTTTGTGAAATTTCTTCTCTACTATCTTCTAAACTCTTGAAGCCAGTTTCTTTAATATCGCTAACAATAGCAAGCACAACTCCATAATTATTGAGTTCTAATGGGTCGAGAATATCACCTAATTTTGATTTAAAAGTAAGGTCAACAATATATCGTGAGCCAAGAACTGCTTTGTTTTTTTCAAAATATGGCGAATCTATTGGTTTTAAGTTTAATCTATGTGCAACAGTATCAAAAGGAATACCATCTTGAACTTGTTTCTGTATAGATACAGCATCTCTAAACAATTTAGTTTTTGATGACGAACTCATAGCAACAGAAAATTTTATTTCGCTATATTTTAAATCTTCGTTTTTCTTATCATCTATACGAATAATATGGTATCCAAATTGAGTTTTTATTGGACCAAGAATATCGCCGACTTTACCTGCAAATGCCGCACTATCAAACTCGTGTATCATAGTACCTCTTTTGAAATAGCCTAAATCTCCACCTTTTGGAGCAGAACCATTATCTTCGGAATGTTCAGTAGCAAGTAGAGCAAAAGGTTCTTTACCAGATTTAGCAGATTGATATAATTTTAAAGCTTCAACTTTTGCACTATCTTCATTGATATTCAAACCTGTTTTTATTAAAATATGACTTGCTTTAACAACTTCGCTTTCCCCAACGCGTCTATCATCAACACGATAAAAATAAGTTCCATCAGCTTTTTGAATAGGACCAGCAATTTTTTTATTACCTAATATTGCAAGATAAGAATAAACATTAGGATCAATATCTTGTACCATAGTATAATCGTGATTAATACCGCCGTACTCACTTATTTTAATATCAAAAATGCTATCTCTTACTTCATCAGAAGCCGCATTCTCCATATCATCTAATAAACTTGTTACTCTTTTAATATATTTCGATGAATCCTCTGAAGATGGAACCATTGGCATAGAAACATATTTTAATCTTCTTTGAGATTTTTGTTTAAAAAGGTGTTTATTTTCATTATAATATTTTTCGATTTCCTCTTTTTTAATTTGAATTGCTTCTTGAGGAATATCGTGAGTAGTAACTGCAATAAATTTTATATCAGCAGAGCTATTTTCCTCTTTATATTTAAGTTTTGCATAAGTAGGGGAAATAATACCTGCACCTGCAGAAATTGCCGCTTGTAACTCTTGTCGTGCAAGACTTTCTCTTAAATATTTTTCTATACTAATTAAATCTTTTCTAAAATTGTTTATTGCCGCTTCACGCTCTTCAATAGAAATTTTCGAAGGATCTTGACCTAAATAATTTGCATAATTCTCTGGTCTTGTTACAAGTTCGAGAAAAACATCTTTCATAAAAACGCCACTTGTATCAGTAAACATCTGTTTCAAATAATCAGGTGGGTTGTCAAGTAATTGTTCTTTTACTTGTTCATCAGATATTTTTATACCGAGTTTGTCCATTTGTTGACGAAGTAAAATTTCATCAACCATTTGATCCCAAACTCTTTGTCTTAGACCAGGGTCTTCTGTAAATTCTTGACCTTGCTGTTGTTGCTGACGTCTTAAATTTTCTAATTCATCATTGACACGCTTTTCATAGTCCACATACAAAATCTTATCGCCATTTACTTCGGTCAATACTTGAGCCGAGGGACTACCCGTAGCCCCACGTAGCCCTTCAATCACAGTTGGATCGCCAATAGTGAAAAATGCTACTAATAGAACAGCAAAAATCCCAAATACATAAGGTGAGATTCTTCTAATCTGTTGCAAAGTTCCCATTCTTTAGAATACTCCTAAATTAAAATATGCTTAATAATTTTCTTTTTTTTAAATTAAAAAATTTCAGACTACAAAATTAATAGTAAATTGATTATTTTCCAATTATTTTTATTAACAATTTTTATTAAATCTATTAAATTTAACTAAGATTAATAAAGTACATTCTTGATTTAATAAAAATTTTATTTAAAATCAATTTAAATAACTTACAATTGACGATAGTAAAAGGAAATATTATTTTAATCTAATAATTATTTATAACGATTTTATATAATGTACGACTTTTGTAATATAAGAATCATAATCATTAAATATTAAAGAATTACCAAATTCTCCAAAAGCTAAAGTTGAAGTATTTATCTTAATATTATTTTGATTTTTATAAAAATTTACATAGTCATTTTTATCTTTTATATCATAATTGATTTCTGGTAAATTAATAATAAATAAAAGAGTTTTTACTGGTGTATGTAAAAAAGATAAAATATTATCTTTGGACAAAGCTAAATATTTATCGGCATTATTTTGAGTAAATATTTCCCACTTTTTAAATTTTGCACCATTTGTATAATAAGGAATTTTATCGGGTATAATAAAAATTTGAAAATATGGTATATTGTTGGCTCAAATATTTGCAGTCACACCAAGCATATTTTCAAAGTAATTTACAGAATTTTGTGAATAATTCTGCATTACGAATTTAACACCAATACCAGCTATGATTTTATCATTTTTATATATAGTAATATCAACATTTTTATTCAAATATCTTCCTTGAATCTTCGCTTCTTTTCCTTCGCCAAAACCTAATGCTTTGATAGTATAATCATTGGACAGTTTATTCTGCAAATCATTAGCGATGCAAGAGTGCAATATTTCTAGTTTTTTATTACTTCTTGAATTAGTATCCAAGAACTTTTTAAATGCTTTATTTATACAATTGAGGAAATCATTATTATTCATAGTAATCAAAATAAACTTTCAGGATTCTTAAATTTAATTTTATATTCTTTAATTTGCTTAGATGTTATTGATTTGTATCCACCTGAAAAGTCTTTTCCTGTTAATCTAATATATTTATAAAACTCTTCTGATTTTAGAGTATTTTCAACAATGCTCCAATCTGCAAATGGTTTATTTTTAATAATAAACAAACCCGAATACATCATAACATCTGCTGGAACTCTATAACATTCTATCTCACCGTTAATTAAGGTGCTTAAAACAATTTTTTCATTATGGATTGTTTGTATTCCCTGACTTCTACCAAATTCATACCATAATGCACCTTTATCAATATCCCTACTTTCAAGTTCTTCGCGATGTTTCGATAAATACTCATAAGCATAAGGGTAATCTTGTTTCATTTTGTCTTCTTCAATAACAATATAACGACCATTAATTAACTCGTAAGGAAATAAAATCATTTCACAATTATTAAGTTCTCCTTTTAACCGCGTGCCTTTTATAACTTTTTTTAAGATTGCTTTTTCAATAAATGAATCGTTGAAAAAAACTAATTTATCGTTATATTTTTCAATTTTAGATATATATATTTTATCTCTTAAAGTAGCAAATCCATATTGTACATCAAAAAAATCTTTAATTGCAACATTTCTATCAAAATTTAATTTTCTTAGAAATTCAATATTTTCTTTATTCGTAAATGACCAATCTTTATCATTTAAATCAACAAATTTAATATGATTTACATAAGAAATTTTATTATCAATTAATTCTTTATATACAAAACTATTTTCGATATTACCTATTTGAAATATTGATATTGCAGTATATGTAGAAAAGCCATTAAAAATTTTATTTGATTTAAAATCAATTAGAGTTTTTAAAGTAGCTTCTTGTTTAAGATAATTTCTAAAAAGATTATATGATGAATTATGCAAATAACTATTTGGAGTAATAAAACCAAGAAAAGCATTGTTTTTCAACATTTTAAAGCTCATTTCGAAGAAAGATAAATAAATACCAATAGTTCCTTCAGAAAAAATAAACTCTTTTTTTAATAATTCTCTTGTTTCTAAATCAAGATTATGTATTCTTATATATGGAGGGTTGCCAACAATAAAATCAAAAAATTTAAGATAATTTTTATATAAATACAAAGTATTATCATTAAATATATTCCAATTTACTTTTTTTTCTGTTTGCAGTTTGATTTTTACAAATTCATTAAGATTATTGATTGATTTATTAAATTCAATTTTATCAATTTCAATAGCATAAATATATTTTCCTAATCTTTCGATTATTTCATCATTTGCAAAATTATTTTCTAAACAAGCATTGATATAACGATCAATAATTTCGAGTAAGAAAGCACCATCACCACTTGAAGGTTCTAAAACATATTTTTCTAATATATGTTTTCCTTTATAATTAACTAAATCTAAAATTTCATTAACAATCCATTTAGGTGTATAAACCTGCCCAAGTGTTTTATGTTTTGCCATTTTTTTAAAAAACAATTTAATAAGTAATTAATATTATTACGAAATCCAACTTATTTAATTATAGGAAAAGATATGCTTTTTGTTCTAATACCATTATTTAACACTAATATATATATCCCACTTGCATAGCTTGAAATATCCAATTTTGTAGTATAATTACCCGGCAATAAACTCGAATTTACAATATTTTTAACAAAATTACCATTCATATCAAAAAGTGAAATTTTGGTATTTTCATTAGAAATTGTAGAAAAATTAATATCAATATGATTATTAGAATAATCATTGTTTACGTATATTCCGAACTGCCCTTTAACTGTTAAAAGCCTGCTATCTAATTCACATTCTCCTACAATATCTACTTCCGTTTCGTTTGTTTCTACAACGCTCGGCAATTTTGATAAAATAATAACAGAATCTAATTTTACAAAAGATTTAAGATTATCGCCTAATAGTGGCTTAGCAGTTAAATTAATAAATTCACCTTCTTGTAAATTATTAGAATTTATAATGTTTAAAGTAAGAATTAATCGCCCGTCTTGCGAATCATCAAAAATTAAATTTGGATTTGCTGATTTAATATTTTGAGAGATATTAGCTGTACGTAAATTCATTGTTACATAATCAAAGGAAATATAAAACGTCATTCTACGCACATCAATATCTTTAATATCATAATTAGCGTCAAATTCTATATTTATCGGAAGAAATTTTTCTTTTCCTAACTCGATATTTTCATAATTTGGTAACGATGCTTTAAATTTTGCAGTTCTATTATCAATGCTTTCTCCTTTAATTGTAAAATCAATAGTATATTTACAAGGTTCAGAAGAATATATTTTAGCATTTTCATCATATAGTCCACTATTTGCCCTTTTAAATTCAAATTCAAAATCAATATATGATAAGGCTGGGATAATTATAGGAAAATCAGCTTTTGTATGAGAAATTAACTCGAATGGCAGTGGCAAAACTAATGAATCAATAGTTAAAGGAAATTCTTCATTTTCGTTACTAATAGTCAATATTTTTGTTTCTGCATTATAAATAAAATCAGTTCCAAAATCAATTGTTGTACTGGATAATTTCGGCGCACTTGGATTAATTCTATTAGCCTTTAAATATAATACATACATTTCATTGCATGGCTCAACAAGAAAAACTAAACTATCTATAATTTTGCCACTTGCATAATTTGGAAGAGTAATACCAAAAGAATTATCGCCCATATTTAATATTTTATTCTCATATAAATCTGATTTAAAATGAGTGCTATTGTAAATAATTTTTCCAATACTTGCACCAATATTCGAGGCTTTTAAAATAGCTGATTTAATAATATCATCAGAATTTTTACAATTATTTATCGTTCCAAAATCAAGTGTATCTTGCTCAAAACTTATATCTAATTTTTTAGTTGGGGGAATAATTTGTAAAGGATTACTCTCTAACAAACAAGGATTATAATAATTAAAAATTAAGCCAGCGTTCCAATCAGCATTAAAATCAAGTCGCAATTTTATAGTATCTGTCGAATTTGATTTAATAATTCTTGGTAATGAATTTAAAAACTGTGCATTACCCGAAATATCAAATTTATCTTGAATTGTAATATCGGTAATACTCGGATTTTTAACAATAAAAAATGTATCAATAGATTTTTTGCAACTTACTATATCAGAAAAATCTAAAATTTTTGTTACTAATTCTATGCTTGGGTCATAAATTTCGGCTTTTAATGCTATGGAAATATATCCGATTGTATCGGTTTTACCCTGTAAAATATAAGGTGCAACAAGGGTATCAATATACACGCCGGGTTGCGAACTTGCTACACGAATACCAAATTCAATATTCGAGCTAGCAATAACAGAAGTTCGCTGTTCGGGAGTTGAAAATAAATTTGAAACTATTTCAAAAGCATTAGTAGAGAAACGCGGTTTATATAATAAAGTATTCTCGCTACCCGTTGAGACGACTTTTACAGTAGTATCAGAAATTATATTACATTTATTAGCAATAATGCCAAAATCAATTTCCTTTATATCAACATCTAAACGAGTAGTACCAATATTCTGTCTCGAACCAGTTAGATTTGCTGTTTTACTATAATTACAATAGCTATTAATAATAAATTTTCCATTTCTTTCGCCATATCCAATAATATCAAATTTTATTGTAAAAGTAAAATTTCCTTTTGGTTGAATTGTAACAGGAAAATTTGTTGGTGAAATAATTTTAAAATTATTTGCGGGTGTAATAGCAATGTCCGATAAATTAATTATTAATTCAGTATTAGAATTATTTGTAACAATAATATCTTGTGTAGGAGACGAGTCAGCATCGAACACAAAATTAGTTTTATCATAATAAAAATCGGGACTAATAAATCTAACTGTGATAGTTACAGAAGTATCGGGACATAGTCCGCCTGCAATAGAAATGAATTTATAAACTCCATCATCATTAATTGAAATATCATTTTTATCACTGAAAAATGAATTATTTTTAGTCCAATGAGTAGTAATATTAGAGCCGCTTGGAAGAGATAATCCCTTTAGATTTAGAGTATTGCCAACGCAAACTTGAACTAATGTATCTTTTGTAAAAGTTTTATTATCACTTGAATTAATAATATAAGCTTGGGGAGATTCTAAAATCTCAATTTTTAATATATTAGATTCACTATAACAACCAGATAATTTATCAACTAATTTAAGCCAATAATCACCTGCTTTTGAAATTGAAATTATCGTATCATTAATTGGAATTAAACCTTCGATTGATGAATACCATTCATAATTATATTTAGATTTATCCTTAATATCCGAAATTATTTTTGCATCTACATTACTACAAAATTTTAAAACACCAATATTAGTACTAATATTTGAAACGGGAGGTATTTCCTTACGAATAGCTTTGGAAACACTAGCGAAACTTACCTCATTATATTGTCTGCCGCGAGCATTTCGTGAATCTTGAAAATCATAAGTATTAGGATCAATATCACTTTGTTTATATCTATAAGCATATACTTGATAGCCATAATAACGACCGCATTCAAAATTTGTTCCGTCCTCGAATTTATCAATAAATTCAGTTTTAGTTAGAGATTGTACATACCCAATTACTTTATAAAAACCAATTTGTTGTCCAACATTATAAATTTTACCGTCTTCTAAAATTAATGGATAATTATTATTATCAACATATCTAACAATCATATATCCTTCATCTAAATCACTATATGTAGAAGCCGCATTCCATTTTAACTCAACCCACTTATAATTATTAATAATATTTGTTGATATAACTCCGGGATTTGTCCATACGGGTTGTCTTAACTCACGCCAAAATAATTGATTTATATAATCATTAGTATTTCTTTTATTTGGTAACCCCTTAGTAACAATTCCCGTATTGGTAACTTCCAAACTCGAAATTCCACAATTATAAGAAGATAAAATCGCACCCGGTGCGATTTTAATACTTACATTTTGACTTACACCTTGATTATGAAAAGCTTTTGTTGCAGGCAAAGCATCATAAACAGAATAGTTTCCATTTCCAATAAAACCAAGACAATGAACATGTTCGTCTCTGTTATTTCTTATTTGAATCATATCGTGAGAAGTATTAAAATTCAAAGAAGAAATCGATTCACTGACATCAAGCGGACCCGGCGTTCCGTCTGGCAAAAAAGTATCAAAATAATAGGAACTCAAAGCACCTACTTCTAAATATCCATCAGATTTATTATCATCAATAACACCGCCACGATGATTAATAATTATTATCGTGCCTGCTCTTAAATTGCGCCATAAATCAACATCTTTAAAGCGGATTCCACCCATCCAAAGCCCCTCGCTACCATTATCACGGATAGAATAACCCACAAGAGAAATATTATCCTGAACAACTAATAATTCAGTCCATTCGGTATTAGCACCCGACGCAATATATATTTCACTAACGACTACTTCTTGCGAATATAGATTTGTTATAAAAACAAAAAATAAGTATGATAATAATATAATCTTTTTCATAGTTACCCGAATTAAGTCAATAAAAACATTTATTTTTGCTTTAAAAAAAATATCAAATAATTAATTAAGCAAAATGAGTTTTCTATCAAATATAAAAATAATAGGTTTTTTTCAAATAATACAATCTATTTTAATAGTTTTAATTTATAATATAATTGTAGCAGTAGTTTTTCCACCTGAAAATATAAATGGAGTGCTTGTTCCAAGTTTTTTTTATATATTTTCTTCGCAAATAGTTGGATTTTTGCTTACTGGATTTTCATTGATATTTTTATATAAAGTTGTTATACCCGAAAATTTCTTTGAATTTAAAATTCAAATTAATAATTTTTCAATAATGATAATTTTATTTTTATTAGTAAACTTGCTTATTGCTTTATATCAACTACTAATTATTAAAATTATACCATATTATCTAATACCATCATATTATTCAATGCAAAATGAATTATCCAAAGATTATTTAAATTTAGCAATATTATTATCAAAATATCATCCATCGTTGTTATATTTAGTTGGTGGCTTATTGCCAGCCGTATGCGAGGAGTTTTTTTTCAGAGGATATTTGCAAAATCTTGCTTTAAATAAGTACAAACCAATAAATGCAATATTATTAGTAAGTTTTATTTTTGCATTTTTTCATTTTCAACTAATTGCATTTATTCCATTATTTATTTTTGGCATTGCATTAGGATTTTTAACTTATAAAACACAAAGAATAATATATTCAGTAATCTTACATTTTATAAATAATGCAATTACACTTTATTTTATAAATTTTTAAATCAAATATATTTTGCAACTTCTTCGATAATTAAAGATTTTGCTTCATCTAAGTTCATAGCAAAAAGTCTTGCACCAGCGGCATTGAGATGACCTCCACCTCCAAAATTGGACGCGATATCTCGAACTGAAAAATCACCTTTCGACCTTAACGATACTCTTATCTCGTCTTTTCCCGCGACAAAAGCAATCATTACGCCAACTATAACACCATTTATTGAAAGTGTTTTTTCAACAAAATTATCAATATCCTCATTTTTAGCGCCAGTACGGCGAAACATATCTTCTGTAATTGTCATAATACATAATTTTCCATTTAGATATGTTTTGATATTGCATAAAGCCTCGCCAAGAATTTTTGTAGCGGCTAATGAATTATTATTATAAATCTTTTCATAAATTTCAACGGGGTCGGCACCACATTTAATTAAATCTGCGATATGAATATGAGTAGTAGAGTTTGTTCTTGGAAATCTAAAACTACCAGTGTCTGTCATAATAGCTGCATATAAAGCAGTTGCACTATGTTTTTTGATTAAAACATCTGGAAAATATGAATAAAAATCTTTTACAAGCTGTCCAGTAGAGCCAATTTCTGTATCTACAATATATAAATCTGCAAATTTTTGAGGTTCGATATGATGATCAATTATTACTTTGAAAGCACTGCTATTTAAAATTGGTTCTTGAACAGATTTTAATCTCTTAGAGTCATTTAAATCAAGAATACAAATCAAATCTGCAGAATAAAAATGCTGAAAATCACGCGATTTGTCATATACTAAAATTGAATTATCTGTATCAAGAAATTTTAAATTAGAAGGAACTTCAGAATCAATAATTATAAAACATTTTTTTCCGAGTGATATACATAAATCTCTAAAAGCAATCGCACTACCGATTGCATCTCCATCTGGATTAGTATGCGTTGATACGATAATATAATTAGATTTTTGTACTTTACTTCTTAATCTTTCCCAATTTAAATAATTAAACATTGAATTTTCTTTATTTTAATATGAATTTTAATAATTTAAAGAGAATTAAACGAATAATAATAAATAATATTCATTGAAAAAGCTTAAATATTTTTTTGAGTTTCATTATGTTTATTTACAACATAAATGAGATTTTCAAGTTCGTGAACAATATTAATATTATTAATAGTAAATTCAGAAGTACTTTGGAATTTTAAAGGTGTAAAATTTAAAATTCCTTGAATACCTGAAGCCGCTAATAAATCCACAGTATGCTTAGCAACCATTTGTGGAACAGCTAAAATACAAATTTTAATTCTATTTTCAACAATAAAATCTGATAATTTGTCAATATGGTGAATTGGAACTCCCGTATCAGTTTTAATTTTCTCTGGCTCGACATCAAATCCAGCAACAATTTGGATTCCTTCTTTCATAAACCCTTGATAATTCATCAAAGCCACACCAATTCTACCCGTTCCGACAATGATTACTTTTTGGATTTCATCTTTACCAAGAATTTCATCAATTTTATGAAGAATTGAATCAATATCATAACCACCTTTTCTATTGCCAGTAATACCGAAATTACCAAAATCTTTTCTCACCAAGGAAGAAGAAATTTCTAAAGTATCAGAAATATTATCCGAAAATACTTTTCTAAATCCTAAACTTTGAAGATGTTTTAAAAGATTTTTATAATTCAGTAATCGTAAAATTTGTCCTTTGTTTGTCATAGAATATTATCCAATATATGATTAAATGAAAATAAAGTAAGTAAAAAAATCAAATGATGATACAAAATTCACATAAATATTTCAAAATATGCTTATTTTAGTAATACAAAATAACATATTATTACTTAATACACAAATTATTTTTAAATATATGTAAAAAAAACAATATATTTTATTAATTGATAATTAAAATAATTAAGAGGGATAATTATTAAATAATAATGTTAAAATCATATTAATTAATATTATTCATTCGATAAAGAACTTCTTTTTTCCAATTTTCAAAAGTATCATTTAATATATTTTTTCTTGCTTCGCGGACTAAATGAAGAAAAAATGCTAAATTATGCATAGTTGCTAATTGAAGTGCTAAAATTTCCTGAGAAACAAATAAATGCCGAAGATATGCTAAACTAAAATTATTACTTGCATAGCAATCAATTTCCGAATCAATAGGCTCGTCATTTAATTTATATTTCTGATTTTTTAAATTAATTTTGCCTCGATAAGTAAATATTTGACCGTTCCTTGCATTTCGTGTAGGCAATACGCAATCAAACATATCAATCCCACGCTCTATACATTCTAAAAGATTTTCGGGAGTACCAACTCCCATTAAATATCTTGCTTTATTTTCGGGCAAAAATGTAGTAGAAAAATCAGTTAATTCATACATTAATTCATTCGGCTCGCCAACAGATAAACCACCAATTGCATTGCCATCAAAATCAATATCAATCATTCGTTCAATATATTCTCTTCGGAGATTTTTATACATTCCACCTTGGGCGATACCAAATTGAAATTGACGGTGTCCGTATAGATTTTTACTTGAATTAAATTTTTCACGAGAGCGTTTTGCCCAATCTAATGATAATTCCATTGATTTTGCAGTATATGATTCATCAGCAGGGAAGGGGACACACTCGTCGAGTACCATCATTATATCCGAACCGAGATTTCTTTGAATTTCGACAACATTTTCAGGTGAAAAAAAATGTTTCGAGCCGTCAATATGCGATTTAAAATAAGCGCCCTCTTGCGTTAGTTTACGCATATCTTGTAAAGAAAAAATCTGATAACCACCGCTATCAGATAAAATTGCTTTATCCCAATTTATAAACTTATGCAAGCCACCTAATTGATTTATAATCTTATCATTTGGACGCAAATATAAATGATAAGTATTACCAAGAATAATTTTGGCACCAATTTCATTTAAATCACGCTGCAGAATAGCTTTTACTGTGCCAGCTGTACCTACGGGCATAAAAATGGGTGTAGGAATATCGCCGTGGTCTGTATGTAAAACTCCTGCACGTGCTTTAGAATTATTTGATTTTTTATATAATTCAAAAAAATTTGACATAAGATATAATTTTTGTAAAAAATAAGGGTTGATACTAATAAAAAAGCACAACCCTTATGAAAAAATACTATAAAAAAAGAGTTAAAAACTAAGCTTCAGCTTCGGCATTTTCTTTATTTTTAGCCGATTCTTCAGCTTTTGCTTTGTTAATGGCACGCTGAACTCTTAATTTTTTACGTCTTTCGTATCTTTTAGAGACAACATTTTTATGCTTTTCAACTTCTGCATCAATTTCTTCTTTGCTTTTACCTTTGATAGTAAGGTGTTTGCGTAATAATACACCTTCGTAGCTTAAAAGTCTATTGACGATATCAGTTGCTTGCGCACCATTATTTAACCAATATAAAGCTCTATCAGCAGAAATTTTAATTGTATTTGGATTAGTATTTGGATCGTAAAAACCAATTTTCTCCAAAAAAGCACCATCGCGACGCGCTCTACCATCAACAGCAACAATATCATATACTGCGTGATGAATTCTACCTTTGCGTCTTAATCTTAATTTAACCATTTTAAAAAACCTTTATATATTATATGAGAAAAAAATCAATTTGTCATCTTTATTTTTTGCTATTTACAAGCAAATGCTAATAGCGTAGATGCCCAAATCTCATTATTACATTCCTAATCCAGGTAGTTTAGGCATAAATCTTGATTTTTTGCCCAAAGCTACACTTTTCATAATTTTTTGCATTTCTTCAAACTGTTTCAAAAGTTTGTTTACATCTTGAATTTTTGTACCGCTTCCTTTTGCAATTCTCATTCGGCGTGAGCCGTTAATCACCTTCGGATAACGTCTTTCTTGTTTTGTCATAGATAGAATAATAGCTTCTACCTTTTTAAAAGCAGAATCATCAATATTTACATTTTTTAGTTGCTTATCCATACCCGGTATCATACCAAGTAAATCACGCAAAGAACCCATTTTTTGAATCATTTTTAATTGATCGAGAAAATCATCAAAAGTAAATTGATTCTTTCTAATTTTCTCTTCTAATTCTTTTGCTTGTTTTTGGTCGAACTGAGCTTCCGCTTTTTCGACTAATGTAAGTACGTCGCCCATACCCAATATACGCGAAGCAATACGCTCGGGGTGGAAAGGCTCTAAAGAATCGAGTTTTTCACCCATACTTACAAATTTTATAGGTTTGCCGACTACTTCTAAAACTGATAAAGCGGCACCACCACGAGTATCTCCGTCCATTTTAGTAAGAACAACGCCAGTTAACTCTAAATTATCATGAAATGCCTTGGCGGTATTAACAGCATCTTGACCTATCATAGCATCGAGAACGAATAATTTTTCTGATGGTTTAACAGCTTCAGAAATATTACGAACCTCAGCCATCATTTCTTCATCAATAGTTAAACGTCCCGCTGTGTCAATGATAACCGTATCACGACCAAATTTACGAGCATAAGCTAAAGCATTTTTAGCAATCGAAACTGCGTCCTTACTTTCTTCAGTAAAAACGGGAACTTTTATTTCACTTGCAAGTTGTTGAAGTTGTAATATAGCGGCTGGTCTGTAAATATCACAAGCTACAAGTAAAGGTTGTTTTCCTTTTTTTCTCAAACTTCTTGCAAGTTTACCACAAAAAGTTGTTTTACCAGAACCTTGCAATCCCGCAACCATAATGACCGATGGAGCTTGAGAAGAGTGAATTAAATCACTCATTTTACTACCCATAATTTCGACTAATTCATCGTGAACAATTTTTACGATTAATTGTTCAGGTAATAATTTTCCTTTAACTTCTTTACCAACAGCTTTTTTGCTTATCTCATCAATAAGTTTTTTGACTACATTAATATTTACGTCAGCTTCGAGTAAAGCACGGCGTATTTCTCGCATTGCTTCTGCAATATTCTCTTCGGTGATAGAGGCTTGCCCGCGAAATTTTTTAAGAGCTAATTCTAATTTTTCTTGTAGATTCTCAAACATATCTTTTTGCTAAAATTCATATTTACAGAACTGCAAAAATAATGAATAAATTTTGATTGACAATATCTTTTTTTATGAGTAAATTAAATTTTGAAAAATTTAACATTTTAATTTTCAATATCCTTAACAATCATTTCAAAGCCCATTGATATTGCACCGTCGAGCGCCGTACCCTTAGGTTTAACAAGTTTAAGTTTTTGATTTTCTTGTATTTCTTTTTCGAGTAATTTTTTAAGCAAAGTATCTGCGTCAATTATTCCACCCATAAGAGCGACATTTACGGGGAATTTATCGACATTTTTAATTATTGCATTTGGTAATTCTGCAAGGTGAACAGCCGATTCTTGAATAATTCTCATACAAACTTCATCGCCATTTTCTGCACATTTCATAACATAAGGCGAAAGGTTTTGATATTCAAAAGCACGTTCAGAATACGCTTTTACAATCGTTCTTGGCTCTTGTAAATTTATAGTTGGATATAAAGATTCGATTTCTTTTGCTAATTGTGTCGGAATGCCGCGCCCATCAAGTGAGCGAACGACAGCCGTAAGGCCTTCACGCCCAATCCAAGCACCAGAGCCTTCATCATCGAGTTCGATACCCCAACCGCCGCATCTATAAAATTTATTTTTAAATTTTCCGAGAGCAATTGACCCTGTGCCAACTATTGTCATAATTCCATCTTCGCCAGCAAAAGCCCCCTTGATAGCAATTTCTGCATCACTTGTTACCATTATATCATTAATAATAGTGTTTTGGCTTCGAGCAAGCGTTTTGATTAAATTTTGTGAACGTTTTTTTTCTTCTTCGAGCCATACGCCCGCTAATCCAACGACAATAGCATCAACTTCTCTTGTTTCGATATTGATTTTATTGCATAATTCGCTAATTACAGTAAGAGTTCTTTCGCAGGACTCACCAACGCCGACAGCACCGATACGAGTAGTCCCAGCTACAAGTTCTGCTTGAATTTCACCATTACTATATATTATACCTCTTGTTTTAGTCCCGCCACCATCAATACCAATTATAGTGTATTCTTTTTTATCAATCATTTTCTTCTGAATTATTTAAAAAGTAAAAAATATTCAAATTACAAATTCTATGCCATATATTAGATTTTTAAAAATAAAATTTTGAAAATAATTTGATTAAATTTTGCTCATAATCTAAATTATTTTTAAAACACTAATTAAAAAAATTATACGTAATTTTATTTAATTATAAATAAACGATATTGATTTATTAAATTTTAGAGGATACAATGAGAAAAATTTTTCTTACTATAAATTTCCTTGCCATAGCAATTATACTTATGGCATGTTCAGATAACGCAACAAGTGTAAATGCCGAAAAAATGACTCTACAAGAATTTGTTAAAATGCCCGGTTTTACTTGGTTTAATTATGAATTTAATAATTATCAGCCTGATGATTTTATTGTTAAAGAAATACAAAAAAAATATAATTCTTCCGAACATAGTTTTGTAATTTTTGCTAAGCCCTCGTGCTCTTGTCCGGGCAAACATATCCAAACCTCAGAATTTTATAAAACTTTGGAAAAAGCTCAAATACCTTTTGATAAATGTGAATTATTTTCGGTTACATCAATTAATAACGAGCATCCCTATAAAAGTACAATTTCCTTACACGAGCTTCCAACAATAATAATTTTAAAAAATGGAAATCCAATATTTTCTGTTAGCGATACACTAAATATAACAAATTCTACAAATAAAAATAACGATATGAAAATTGAAGAATCATTACTTATTGGTTTACAGAAATAATTAGAGAAAATAATGTCTTATTGGCTTGTAAAAAGTGATCCAGATACTTATTCATGGGAAGACCTTAAAAAAGATGTTTATACTGATTGGGACGGAGTTCGAAATTACCAAGCAAGAAATAATCTTATGAAAATGGAAATTGGCGACGAGGTTCTTGTTTATGAAAGCCAATCTACTAAACAAATCACAGGAATTGCTGAAGTTACAAAAACTTTTTTTCCCGACCCGACTTCATTAGATATGAATAAAAATTGGGTTGCAGTAGAATTAAAATTTAAAGAAGAATTTAAAAGATTTATTACTTTACAAGAAATTAAATCAATAAAAGAGTTGTCAAATATTGGATTAATTAAGCAAAGCCGCTTATCAGTTATGCCATTACAAGCAGAAGAATTCGAGATTATCTGTAATTTAGCTACAAATTAATAATTACTTGTGATTTAAAATGCAAAAAATTCCTTTATGGCAACCCACAAATAGCCAAATTGAAAATGCGAATATGACAAAATTTCGCATTTTTATTAATAATAAATATGAAATTGATTTAAAAAATTACGATGAATTATATGATTGGTCTATAAATTATATCGTAAATTTTTGGCAATCTCTTTGGGAATTTTTTGATATAATTTATTCAAAAAAATATAATTCAGTTCTATCAATAAAAGATAAAAATAAATCACCCGAATTAATGACAAATTATGAATGGTTTAAGGGTGCTAAACTTAATTTTGCAGAAAATTTATTAAGATTTTCTGATGATGAAACTGCAATTATATATTATTCTGAAAATAAGATAATTCGGCTTACTTACAAAGAATTGTACGAGGAAGTGGCTCACACTCAAGCCGCTTTAATAAAAAGTGGGGTTAAAAAAGGTGATAGAGTTGCGGGATTTATTACAAACCGCCCCGAAGCTATAATTGCAATGCTTGCTACTACTTCGATTGGTGCTATTTGGACTTCTACTTCGCCAGATTTTGGTTCGCAAGGCGTTCTCGATAGATTTTTGCAAGTAGAGCCAAAAATATTATTTGCCGTTGACGGATATACCTATAATGGAAAAAATTACAATTCAATTACTACAATAAAAAAAATTTCAGAATCAATCAAATCATTAGAAAAAATTGTAATTGTTAATCAAATTAATTCAGAATTTGAGCCTAATTCAAAATATGTCAATTATGATGATTTTATTGATAAAAATGTATTTGATATTGAATTTGAACAAGTGGATTTTGACCACCCCGTTTATATTATGTATTCTTCGGGAACGACGGGTGTGCCTAAATGTATAGTTCACGGTGCGGGTGGAACATTGTTACAACACTTAAAAGAGCTTGTTTTACACACAAATTTAACAGATTTAGATACAATTTGCTATTTTACAACCTGCGGTTGGATGATGTGGAATTGGTTAGTATCATCATTGGCGACGGGTGCAACAGTATTTCTCTACGATGGTAGCCCTTCAAATCCAAATTTAGAAATACTATGGAAAATAATTCAAGATGAAAAAATTACAATTTTTGGAACAAGCCCTAAATTTTTGTCAAGTTGCGAAAAACAAGGGATAATTCCAAAAAATAAATTTGATTTAACTTCTTTAAAAACAATACTTTCGACGGGATCGCCGCTTAGCCGTGATAACTTTAATTGGGTGTATGAAAATGTAAAAAAAGATTTGCAATTATCATCAATTTCTGGTGGAACTGATATAATATCCTGCTTTATGCTCGGAAATCCAACTTTACCCGTTTACTCGGAAGAAATTCAATGTCGTGGATTAGCTATGAAAGTTTTGGCTTATGATGAAGATGGAAATTCTCTTATCGAAGAAAAAGGCGAGCTTGTTTGCACATTGCCATTTCCTTCTATGCCTATTTATTTCTGGAATGACACAGATAGTTCAAAATATCATAGTGCATATTTTGATTATTATCCTAATATTTGGCGACACGGAGATTATATTCGAATAACAAAAAATGGTGGAGTGGTCGTTTATGGGCGTAGCGATGCAACGCTTAATCCGGGCGGAGTTCGTATTGGTACGGCTGAAATTTATAGAACAATCGAGTCAATAGAAGAAATTCTTGATTCATTAGTAATTGGATTTCCCAAAAATAATGACATTAGCGTTATGCTTTTTGTAGTGTTAAAAGATGGTTTGAAAATAAGCTCTGAATTGAAAGATAAAATTAAAGAAAGAATAAAGAAATCATTAACTCCGCGTCATATACCAGAGAAAATTTTCCAAATAAATGATATTCCTCAAACATTAAATGGGAAAAAAGTTGAAATTGCTGTTTTAAAAACTCTACTTGGTGAAGAAGTTAAAAATAAAGCCTCGCTTCTAAATCCCGATTCTTTAAAACAATTTAAGAACTTTAATTTCGATAATTAATTATTATTTATTAAAATTACTAAATTTTCATTAATTTTGTATTTTTTTCAATTACACATTATCGTATTGCATTATATAAAAAATAACATAGAATCATTAGAAAATAATATCGAAGAGAAAATTGCACATAGTGCAAAATCACTTGTTTATAGGAAATTTATTAATCGCGATAATACAAAAATTAGTATTATAGTTCCCGTTTTCGAAGAAGAAAAAATAATCGAATCACATTTAAGATTATTTACAAAAGAACTCCGAGAAAAATATAATTTTGAACTTATTGTTAGCGATGGTGGCAGCACAGATAATTCTGTTCAAATTGCTCGAAATTTTGCTGATATAGTTGTCGTACATAATAATAAAGAGCGTCAGACAATTTCACAGGGACGAAATCGAGGCGCTGAACAATCAAATAGCGAAGTACTATGCTTTTTAAATGTTGATTCTATTCCCAAAAACCTTGAAAATTTTTTAGAATTAATTAATAAATTTGCTGATAAAAAATTAGATTACCAAAAATACGGTGCAATAGCTTGTTATGTTTCGGGATTTCCCGAAGAAGTATTATTAAAAGATAAGATATTTTACTTTATTTATAATAATTATGAAAGAATATTAAATTCATTTGGGTTTGGTATTGGTCGAGGCGAATGTCAAATAATTAGACGAGAAATTTTTAATCAAGTTCGAGGTTATAATGATAATATCGTAGCTGGTGAGGACTTTGATTTATATCGCCGAATTTCAAAAATATCAAAAGTAAAATTTGATACTAAATTTATAATACTCGAATCACCAAGAAGATTTAGAAAATACGGATATTTAAAAACAATTTTCTTTTGGATTGTAAACGCTTTATCAGTGAGTTGGTTTGGAAAATCAGCCTCGAAAGAATGGGAAGCAGTTAGATAATTATTTTTCATCATTAATTTTAAAAGAAATTAGTAAAAAATGATAAATTCAAAAATTTATAGATATATCCCATTATTGGTAATATTAATTATAATTTTTTATTCGGCATTCGAAATTTTTAATTCTTGTCAAGCAAATTATATTTATCCATTAGATAATTCCTATATTCACCTTTCATTAGCAAAAAATTTCTCAAATTATGGAATTTGGGGAGTAACGAAATATGAATTTTCATCAAGTTCATCATCAATATTATTTACTTTAATTTTATCAATAGTGATGAAAATTTTTGGAAATAACCATTTATATCCTCTTTCGATAAATATTATCTTTTTATATTTTGTTATCTATTTGATTTTTAATAAATTTAGACCATTGATATTTTTTGAAAATGCTGAAAAAAAACAAAAAATAATTTCTGGAATTATACTTAGTTCTGTTGTATTAATAATAATTCTGCTTATTCCAATGGTATTTCTTACTTTAAGCGGAATGGAACACGTACTTCAGATTTTAATAAATTTAATATTTATTAATAGATTAATTATATATTTTGAAAAATTTAGTAATAAGAATTTTATTTTTCTATTATTTTCATCAATTTTTGTTGGTTTAGTTAGATACGAAGGATTATTTTTAATACTTATTTCACTATTCTTTTTTATTATTAAAAATCGCTTCAAAAATGGATTAATTCTTTTAATAATTTCAGTTTTGCCTTTACTAATTTATGGGCTAATTTCAGAAGCCTATGGCTCATTAATAATAGCAAATTCAATATTTTTAAAAAGTACAAAACCAGAAAATATTGAGTTTATTGGTATTGTAAAATACGCTTTTTCTTGGATTCCAAATTTAATAAAAGAGCCTCATTTACTCACGATTTTTATTAGTTCAGCCGCTATTTTATGGCTTAATATTAAATCACATTTATCACTAAAAGATGAAAAAAATTTATGGTTAATTTTTTCAATCTTTTTAATTATTTTTCATCTTATATTTGCAAAAACGGGTGGAGGATTTAGATATGAGGCTTATATCATTGCTATTGGTCTCATTGGAATATTTATAAATTTAGTCGAAATAATAAAATTTGGAAATAATCAGCTTAAAAATTCAGTTATTATATTGCTTATTATTTTAATATTTACTTGTGCAGAAAGAGCTTACAAATCATTTTCAGATATTAAAACAATGTCTCGAAATGTTTATGAACAGCAATATCAAATAGCAAAATTTTTAAAGAAAAATTATAATAATTCAACAGTTATTTTATCTGATATCGGCTGCACAACATATTTTACAGATATTAAATTAATTGATTTAATGTCTATTGGAAGTATAGAACCAATAAAACTTAGATTAGTTAATAAATTTAATTCAGAAGAAATAAATAAACTTGCAAAAAGAAAAAATGCAGAAATAGCAATTTTGAATAAAGATTTATTCAAAAATTTAATTCCAAATGATTGGATAGAAATAGAAACTTGGAAAAATAATGCTAATTTAGAATATAATATGGATAAAATAACATTTTATTCAGCAAATAGCGAAAACACAGTAATTTTATTATTCAATTTAGAAGAATTTTCGAAAGAGTTGCCCGAAAATATCGAAATCTTAAATTTTTAGTTAAATTTTAAATAGTTGAAAAAATTAAATTAATCAATTAATTTATATAGCACTATATTAATTATATAATCGTTTTATTAATGTTATAAAAAAAAGTTTTTTTATAGGTGAAAAATTTGGAATTTAAAGATTATTACCAAATACTTGGAGTAAACAAAAATGCTACTCAAGATGAAATAAAAAAAATTTATCGAAAATTAGCAAAGCAGTATCATCCAGACTCTAATAAAAGTCCGGATGCAGAAAAGAAATTTAAAGAAATTAGTGAGGCATATACAGTATTAAGTGACCCAGAAAAAAGACAAAAATATGATACTTTGGGTGCTAATTGGGATAAACATCAATCAAGTGGCGGTAGCCAATATGATTTCAATTGGAATGATTATTTTGCTCAAGCACAGAGAAAAGCAAGCGGCACAAGACAAAAAGTAGGTGATATATTTGGTGATTCTGGTGGAATTTCTGATTTTTTTGAAAAAATCTTTGGAGGCGGATTTAATGCTGGTGCTAAAACAAGGACTCATACACCTAAAAGCAAAGGTGAAAATTATAAAACTGAAATTAAAGTTAGTTTAGAAGAAGCTTTTAAAGGGACAAAAAGATTATTATTAATAAACGAACAGAAAATTGAAGTAAATCTAAAACCCGGTATATATGACGGTCAGAATCTAAAAATCTCTGGTAAAGGAAAAAGCTCAATTGATGGCTCAAATACAGGTGATTTATTAATTAATATAAAAGTTGCTGAAGATCAAAAATATAAAAGAATTTCGAATGATTTATATTTAGATATTGAAGTTGATTTTTTGAAAGCTATATTGGGTGGAGAAATCACTGTCACGACTTTTGCGGGAAAAGTAAAAGTGAATATTTCACCAATGTCTCAATCAGGGAAAATGCTTAAATTAAAATCTATGGGAATGCCTGAATATAAAAATCCAGAGAAAAAAGGAGATTTATTTTTAAAAATTAATATTCAAATTCCATCATCATTTACTGATGAAGAATTAAAAATTATTAAACAACTTAATAGTATAAAAAAAGTTTAAAATAAAATTTTTAAAAAAATATAAAATAATAATTAATAAATATAGTTACTAAATTATATTTTAAATAAATTAAAAAATTTATAATATAATTTTTAACTTTTGTTAGATAACAGTTAATATAGTTAATATAATGGTATAGTTATGGGATTTAGATCTTTAGAATTAAAAATGAAGACCGATTACGGTCCAGATGATTTAAAAAATGTTATCCGAAAAATTTGTAAAGTAAGAGACTTTACTTATGTTATAGAAAAACAAAGTCTTGATGGACGCAATCCAATGGAAATACATTGGTTGGTGAGACTTACTGTTTCATCACCTGAAATAAAAGGAGGCACAGAGCCTAATTCATCTACTATAAAAGTGCCTTTTAAACGTACTGATAAAAAAGTCGTAGTTGTTGGTTCGGGGCCAGCTGGATTCTTTGCCGCTTATGTTTGTTTAATGGGAGGACTTGACGTTACTCTTATTGAAATGGGACCTGATGTTTACCAGAGAACAAAAGATATAAAAGATTTTGAAAAATCTGGTATATTAAACGATAGAAGTAATTACGCTTATGGCGAAGGCGGGGCCGGTACTTTTTCCGATGGTAAACTAACTTCGAGAACTAAGTCAATTGCAAAAGAAAAGAGATTTATTTTTGAGCAATATGTTAAAGCAGGCGCTCCCGACGAAATTCTTTATTTAGCAAAACCACATTTGGGAAGTAATTTATTACATAAAATCGTTAAAAATTTAAGACAAGATTTTATTGATAGAGGTGGTAATTATATTTTTAATAATAAACTCCTTGATTTAAAAATTAAAAATGGTAAAGTAAAATCTGCTGAAACCGAGCAAGGGGTCATTGACGCTGATTACTTTATTATTGCCGTTGGTCATAGCTCTTATGATACTTATAAAATGCTTATTAACAAAGGTGTAAAATTTGTTACTAAAGATTTTGCTCTCGGAACACGCATCGAGCATTATCAAGAAATAATTAATAGAGCAAAATGGCGTACTCCGTCGTTGCCCGGCGTTAAAGCGGCTGATTACTCTCTTACATATAGTTTTGATGAAATGTATTCTGTATATTCTTTCTGTATGTGTCCGGGTGGAAAAGTTGTGCCTACACCTCCAATTTCTGGGCTAAATATTGTAAACGGAATGAGTAATTATAAGCGTAACTATCCTTTTGCAAATTCTGCTATCGTTGCTGGGGTTAATCTTAATTCGCTTGTTGGACGTGAATTTGAGCCACTTGAGTCACTCGAATGGTTATTAAGTTTAGAACGTAAATTTTATGATTTCTCTAATAGTTACAATGCACCAGCTGTAAAAGTATCTGATTTTCTAAAAGGTCGAACAAGCTCTGATTTTGGCAAATATTCATATCCTTTTGAATTGGTTAGCGCTGATTTTAGAGAACTTTTCCCACAGAAAATTACCGATTCAATGGCAATGGCTCTAAAAGATTTTATGCATAAAATTTGGGGCTTTGAAGAAGGCACGATGATGGGATTAGAAAGCAGAACAAGTTCACCAATACAGCTCGTTCGTGATGGAATGCTTTGTGCGGGATTTGATAATTTATATTTTGCGGGCGAAGGCTCGGGGCTTGCGGGTGGTATCGTTAGTTCTGCCGCCGATGGTATTAAATGCGCTATGGATGTTGTCGAGACTATTCCATAATATATTTATAAAATATGTATTTTAAAGAATCCATTGTTGTAAAAAATTTACAGATGGATTCTTTTTTTAAAATGAGAAAATGAATTTTTAGGAAAATAACTCATTATGCTTTGGGAGAAAAATAATTGAAAGCTTGGAAAGCCGAGTTTGCATTATTATTAGTTACCTTATTATGGGGTGCTACCTTTCTTTTTACAAAAATTGGACTTAATGATTGCACGCCATCTACTTTTATTATAATTCGATTTTTTATAGCTATTTCTCTTTCACTAATTTTTTATTCAAAAAGCATTTTCAGTATCCAAAAAGAAGTCCTTTTACAAGGATTAGTTCTCGGTTTGTTGTTTGGTACTGGATTTGTTTTACAAACCTACGGACTTAAATATACAAGCGTTTCTAAATCCGCATTTATCACGGGAATGACAGTTCCTATCACACCATTTGTATTCAAATTAATACAAAAATCAAAAATTAATAAATGGTCTAAAATTGGTGTTGTAGTCTCAACAATTGGATTATTCATTTTTACCAAACCTGATATTTATAATATAAATTTCGGAGATATTGTAACACTACTTTCTACTGTATTTTGGGCATTTTACATCACTTTATTAGATAAATATACAAAAGGAAAAAGTGATAAAAATCTTACTTCTCAGCTTGTTGCGATGCAGTTTGTTGCCGCTTTGTTGCCCGCTTTAATTTCGTTTTTTATTTTTGATTTTAGCAATTTCAAATTTAACCTTTCTAATGATTTGATTATTGCAATTGCTTTTAATGCTGTTATGGCTTCGTTTGTTGCGACATTTGTTCAAACTAAATTCCAAAGATATACAAGTCCGATAAAAGCGGCATTAATATTCTCACTCGAACCAATATTTGCTAATATTGTTGCTATTATCGTAATTAACGAAATTTTATCTTTCAGAGAATACACGGGTGCCACAATATTATTATGCGGACTATTAATTTCCGAAATTGGTCCCTTATTAAAAAAGTTTTTCCCTAAAATTGAAAAGATTTAGCTGAAAAAAATATTAATCTAAATTTTCTCTAAAATACTATTAATTCTAAATATGAATAATATTGATATTGTGATATTAATCAACAAATATTTATATTTGTAATCTTATAATTTTACAAAATGAAAATGCGATTTTATTACATCATTATTATTATTTTTTCGATTACGATTTATAGTTTATTTGCTGAAGAGAAAATAGATTCGAGCAGTATTGAAGCGGACTATCATATTCCCGACTCTTTACTAAGTGTTCCATTAACATCACACGGCAAAATTTTTAATAATAATAATCAATTTTTCAGAAAAATAAATAAATGGGATATACAATTACAAAATTATATTACTACAAATGATATAATATCAAAATTTACTCCATTTTATAATCAACATCTCGGCGGATACTCGACATATAATAGTTTTTCAGCTTTTGGAGCTTCATCGAAAACTATGAGTTTTGCTTATAATGGGCGTAGCGTTTATGATTTGGAATTAGGTTCGTTTAATCCCGAGCTTTTTCCTACAGAATTATTTGAAAATATTGAGATTTTTGTTGGGTCGAGTGCAGTCGTCTTAGGCGATAATTCCGCGTCGGTATTAATAAATTATCAAGAAAAAAAGCATAATACTGGAAAACCTTTTACAAAATTATGGTTCGGAAACTCAGGTTATAGTTATTTAGGTGCTGATGGAATTTTTTCCCAAAATATAGCACCGAATTTTAATTTTACTTTTGGATTTCGTTCTTATAATTCATCTGCTTGGTTCGAAGATTCTTGGGGAAATAATTGGAATGCTCGATTAGTTTTAAGATGGAATCCCGATAATTTAACAAGCATTTCATTAAGTGAAAATTTTAATAATATGGGGGCAAGCACAAGCGGTGGAATAGAAATAAAAAATATAAATAATATATTTGATAGAATTTCTGCTGTTCCAAAATTTCAGGGCTTAGACGAGCGTGTTTTTCGTCATGATATTACACTTTCTGCAACAAGGAAATTAGATAGTTCTGGAAATAATAGTATTGCATTAAACTTATATTTCAGTAATTCTGATTGGGATAGAAGTTCGGGACGAAATATAAAATTTGATGACAAAGATACTAATAGAAGAGTGTATAATTATTCAAATCATTATTTGGGAATTGACGGGCGATATGATTTTTCTCCAATAGATGAAATATCGTTAAAAATTGGTGGAATTGCCGAACTTGATTATTTAGATAAAACATTTCTACATACTAATTTTAATGGCTTATCATCTGCCGTATATGGCTTAGCAACAATGAAAATTAGCGATATAATGCTTTTAAGCGGTGGTGCAAGAATTTTCTCAAAATATGGAAATTATGGTTTGAGTTATGGTGCTAAACAAATTACTTATTTTTCGCAAAAAATGAATCTTATGCTTGATTTATCATATTCTGATAGATTGCCCTTTCCCGTTGAAGGGCTTAAATTGAATAGCGAACAGCATATTTTATTTCTTGGTGAATTAAATTATAAATTCGAAGATTCTACAAAATTAATTTTTGGCGGATATTTAAGAAGTATTTTTTCTCCAATTTTAGCAAATACCGTAAATAACTATACTTATGGAAATTTTTTAGAGTATTTTAATGGAAATAATATCAATCGTTTAGGTGCTTATTTAGAATATTCTCAAAAAATTTTAGGCGATTATACAATTATTTTAAAAGGATTATTCCAATTAGGCATTGATAACGAGGGTAATGTAAAGAAAGATTATCCATTATTTAACGCAAATTTAAGATTTTTCTATACTTATGCAATTGGAAAAAGTCAAATTAGCTTCGGTCTCGAATCGGGCTTTTTAACAAGTTTTACGGGGAATAATTTTTATCCAATACATCGCACATTTTATGCGGGTGATTACGAAAGTGGCTTTATGACAACGGGCTTAAATACTTTTGCTGAAATTAAACTTGGTAACGCTTTTGTTAAAATTTCATTGAATAATGTTTTAAATAATCATTATTATTATGTTGCATTAAATCCTATGTTCGAAAGGAATTTCAGACTTAGTGCAAATTGGTCATTTCTCGAATAAATATCAAAAAATATTATGAAATTTCTAAAAAGAATAGAACATTATAATCGCATAATTGCTTATAAAATATTAAAAATTATTCTTAATACTCCGCAAATAGAAATACCTATTCGTAATACTAATATAAATAATATATTAATACTTAGGTACGATGCAATTGGGGATATGATCGTTACTATACCAATGATAAGATTGATAAAAACAAATTTTCCGAATGCAAAAATTGATATAATCGCGTCGAAAAAAAATTACGATATTGCAAAAAGCGAACCCTCGATAAATAATTGTTATATATATGATAGTTCATTAAAATCATTTTTAAAACTGCGTAAATTAAAGAAAAATAAATACGATACAATTATTAGCACTGTATTTAATAAAAAGACAAAAGCAGGGATTATAGCAAAAAATATTACTAACAAAAATACATTAATTTTCGCGGAATTAGAAGAGCATAGAAAAAATCTATATTCTGCATTTTTTAATGCACAAGTTAATATTACAAAAGAAAGATATAAAAAAAATATGCTCGAAATTTTGTGTATAATGGCATCGCGAATATTTGGATTTAATTTTGATGAAAATGATATTGATAAAAGAATAATTTTTAATGAAAATTCTAAAAATAAAGCATTAAAATTTTTAGAAGATTATAATATTAAAGAATTTTTTATTTATAATATTTCTGCAGCACAAGATTTTCGAGTTTTATCAATAAATAAAAATATCGAAATACTAAGATTTTTACTTAGATATAATAAAAAAATATTAATTTTATCGTCAAAAGAAGATGTTGAAAAATTGAAAACTATAATAAATAATCTTAAAAATAGCAATATTATTCAATATCCAACAGACTCAATAGAAGATGTTATGGCAATTGCGTCGAAAGCAAAATTTGTTTTCACACCTGATACTTCTATTGTGCATATAGCCTCATCTTATGATATACCGAGTTTTATACTATTTTCATCACGAACATCATTAATGTCGGATTGGTTGCCTTATAAAACTCCTTTCGAAAGCGTCATTAGTGAAAACAAAGATTCAATTGAAAATATAGATATAAATATAATTTTTTACAAATTAGATAATTTCCTAAAAAATCAATTAATTATCTAAACTATTTTGTCTTAGCGCCTCATACAAAATTATCGCACAAGAAACCGATGCATTTAACGATTGAATTTTGCCAAGAATTGGAATTTTTACAAAATTATCACAATGTTTTTGTAAAGATGGTTTCATACCTTTGCCCTCGTTTCCAATTATAATCGCCGTAGGGCGGTCATAAATCTTAGCTGTATAAGATTGATTAGAGTTAAGCGAAGTGCCAATAATCCAAAATCCAGAATCTTTCAATTTTTTTATAGTTTGAATCATATTTACAACTTTACTAACAGGTAAATAGTTAAGCGCCCCCGCTGACGCCTTTACAGCCGCTGGTGTTACAGGTGATGAATTTCTTTCGGGCAAGATTAATCCTTTTACCCCCGAGCATTCACAAGATCGTGCTATGGCTCCGAGATTCTGCGGATCGTTAATATCATCTAAAATAACTAAGATTGGAAATTCTGTCGAAGCAAGTGAATTTTCAATCATATCATCAATATCTTCATAAGAAATAATACTTTTTTGAGCTATTACACCTTGAGTATTAATATCACGCCCAAATATATTATCCGAAAGTGCTTGGAATTTTCTTTTATCATATTGGGTTACGGGAATTTTCATTTTACGAGCAGTAAGAATGATTTGATCAATTTGTCTGCCTTGTAAACCAAATGAATAATAAACTTTTTCAACATCTTGACCAGATTTTAACGTTTCTAATACGGCATTTCTGCCATAAATATAAAAATTACTTTCGTTTTGCATATATTATCTAAATTTAATAAATATTATTCTTAAAAGACTTGATTTTTATAAAAAAATTGAAAATATTATAATTTTATCCCCATTTTCTTAATGTTTTTAATAAAATAGAAAAATCTTTTGGGTATTCTGCATTTAATTTTAATTCTTGACCGTCGGGGTGTTCGAATTTTAATGAATAAGAATGAAGAGTAAGCCGCTCAATAATTGGATTTTCACTTTCATCTTTTTGTAAGTTAAATTTTCTTTTAATTGATGATAAATAAAAATCATTAACTCCCGAATATAATGAATCAACAAGTAGGGGATAGCCAATAGTTGAACAATGTACTCTAATTTGATGTTGCCTACCAGTAATTAAATCGCATTCGAGTAGCGTAGCAAGACGAAATTTTTCGATAGGTCGAAAAATAGTTAATGCTGATTTTCCGCGTGCAGAAGGTATCATCATTGCTTTTCCTGAAGGATTTGCCATTATTGGAATATCTACTTCTAACTCATCTTTGTTAAAAGAGCCGCGCACGACTGCGTGATAAATTTTTTGCAAACTATGCTCCATAAATTGTTCATTTAAAAATTTATGACTTTCGGCATCTTTTGCAAAAATAATTAATCCGCTTGTCTCCTTATCTATTCTATGAACAACAAAAATTTGCTCATAAATAGATTCGAGATATCGAACAAGACTCGGAGCTGAGAAATCATATCTATCTGGCAAAGTAAGATAACCCGCTGGCTTATTAATCGCGATTATACGCTCATCTTCGTATATAATTTCTATATTTAAATTTTTTGAATTTTTAGATTTCATACTTTTTAATTGCTGAATTATAAGTATTTTTCATTAAAACGGCAATAGTCATAGGACCTACGCCACCGGGAACGGGAGTTATAGCACTTGCCTTCGGAGCTACGCTATCATACTCGACATCGCCCACAATTTTATATCCTTTTGTGCTTGTGGGGTCATCAATTCTATTGATACCAACGTCAATTACAACAACGCCATCTTTTACCATATTGCCATTTACAAAATTTGGAACTCCAATTGCCGCTATAATAATATCTGCTTTTTTTGTATATTTAGAAATATCCTTAGTCGCAGAATGGCAAATTGTTACAGTTGCATTTGCATTTTTATTCTTTTGTAGCATAAGATTTGCAATTGGCTTTCCTACGATATTGCTTCTTCCAATTACAACAGCGTGTTTACCGATTAAATCAATATTATAATGCTCAAAAAGTTCCATAATACCTGCTGGTGTACATGGAACAAATCCGGGCAAACCAATCATTATTTTACCAACATTCGCAGGATGAAAAGCGTCCACATCTTTATTGGGTGAAATAGTATTTAATACTCTAAATTCATTTATTTGTTTTGGCAAGGGAAGTTGAACGAGTATTCCATGAATTTGAGGATCTTCATTCCATTTATTAATCATATTTATCACTGCTTCTTCACTTGAGTCCTCGTCCATTCTTTCGATTATCGAATGAAAACCAAGCTCATTACAAGTTTTATCTTTCATTTTAACATAAATTTCAGATGCGGAATTATTACCAACGAGTAAAAGAGCAAGTCCGGGCTTAATTCCTTTTTCATTAAACAGCTTTTGAGTGTCAATTTTGATTTGTTCTTTAATTTTTTGAGAAACGACTTTTCCATCAATAATTGTTGGCATAACTATTTTCCATAAGAATAATTAATAATTTACAAAAGTAATAAATAGAATTGATATAATCATTATTAGCAATATTTTTTGATTCAACTAACTAATCTCAATTAATACATTGTAAAACAACAAATTTTAAATAAAATAAATGAAAATTATTATTTTAAGAGAAAATTTATTAATGATCTAACCAGCGTCGTGCTAGTTCCAATTAATCAATGTCATTCTAAACGATACAGAAGAATCTATATTGACAAGGTGTTCAACACTTTCTTGATAAATACATTTTATAAAAAAAAGAGGTAGTCTTTTGCGACTACC
>JARKQC010000325.1 GCA_029974985.1 Bacteroidota bacterium
AATCTTTTGATGCATATATTAAGTATATAGTATTACTACTCAAATGCTCTTTACCCCAAACCCTAAGTATTAATTTTTATCCATTAATTATTATATTTTTTGTTAACAAGTGAATGATCATGGTAAAAATGAAAGAAAAAACTGTGGACATAACAGGCTGGGAATACCTCAAGGGAAGGGATGAATACATCATAACGTTTAGAATAAGCGATTTAGAACCTGAAAAAAGAGAGGTAATACTTGAAAGGTATAAATCTGGTTTTTTAAAATCCCAAGGAGCAGAGATTGAGGAGATAATAGAAATAGGAGAAGATTTATACGTTAAAGAGTATTACGAGAAGGAATATTTTGAAAATTATAAATCTCTAATTCCCTTGGCGCAGAAAAGAGTAGTCCCTGAAAGATTGGATCCAGATAATTTGGAAATTGAGGTGGAGATGTGTATTATAGAACAGGAGATGAAATACAGAATGGATCATGCGGCTGCATGGTTTGATGAACTTAAAAAGGGAACATAATAATCACATCATGTACAAAAGATAGAAATATCAGCTTTTATGAGTAGTATCTATAATTGTTGTCAATTGAGATTCAGGTTGTATTTTACGAAAGAAAAATGATAAAGGAGTTAGTTTTCAGACTTCGTTTTCTCGATCCAATCATTTAATGCGTCTGTAAGTGCCTTACCCCTATACCCATGTTTCGGCCCGTACTTATTAAATGCTAGATTCTCAAACTCCTTTGCTAATTCTATCGGTACGAATCCATCAACTTGAACTTTTTTGAGTTTATTTTCCATAATTACCGTTTTCAATTATGTTTATTTTTTATATAAATACCAAATGCTTCATCATCGAAAAACTTAAGTAATGTTTATCCTTACTTAACCACATAATTACTTAAGTTGTTAGGTAATTAAGTAGGGGTTAACATATGGTGAAAGCAAAAAATGTGGATATCTTAAACTGGGAGTACATAAAAGAAGAAGATAAATATGCTATAACATTCAAAATAAGGAATTTAGAACCTAAAAGAATACAAAGGATCATTAAAAGACATAAATCTGGTTTTTTAAACTCTCAAGGAATAAATATTGAGGAAATTGCAGAGATAGATTGTGATTTATATATAAAAGAGTATTATACTAATGAAGATATTGAAAATTACCAATATATAATCCCATTACTACAAAAAGGCATAATTCCCGAAAGATTAGATCCCCATAAATTAGAAATTGAAGTGGAAATGTGCATGATAGAACAGGAAATGAGATACAG
>JARKQC010000358.1 GCA_029974985.1 Bacteroidota bacterium
GAAGAGGCACATATTGATAAAGTTATGTTTATTATTGATAGAAAAGATCTTGATTATCAAACTACTAAAGAATTTAATAATTTTTCAGACGGAGCAGTAGATGGAACTGAAAATACACATTCATTATTAAGACAGCTAAAAAGTTCTAATAAATTAATTGTCACAACTATTCAAAAATTATATAAAGCAGTTACAAAACATGAAAAGGGCTTAAAAAATGTTAAAGATAAAAAAATGGTCTTAATGTTTGATGAATGCCATAGAAGTCAATTTGGAGATATGCACAATAAGATCACTAACTATTTTACAAACATCCAATATTTTGGTTTTACAGGAACCCCTATTTTTTCAGTAAACGCAAATAAAAAAAGAACTACAAAGGATATTTTTGGAGATAGACTACATTCATACTTAATTAAAGATGCAATAAATGACAATAATGTTTTAGGATTTATGGTCGAATATATTGGAAAATATAAAGATAAAACTAAATACGATATTGAAGTAGAAGCTATTGACACTAAAGAATTAATGGATTCTGAAAAAAGATTAAGCAAAATTACAGAATATATTATCCAAAATCATGATAGTAAGACTTATAATAGAGAATTTACTTCAATATTCGCTGTTTCATCAATTGAAGTTCTAAATAAATATTATGAATTATTTAAAAAAATGGATCATGATTTAAAAATAGCTACTATTTATTCTTATGGTCCAAATGAGGATTATGAAGGAGATCATCCAAGAGATTTCATGGAAAATCATTTAAAAGATTATAATAAGATGTTTGGTACTAATTACACTACTGAAACATTTCAAGAATATTATGTGGATGTTTCAAAAAGATCTAAAAATAAAGAAATTGATATTTTACTTGTAGTAAATATGTTTTTAACTGGTTTTGATAATAAATATCTGAATACTTTATATGTTGATAAGAATTTAGTATATCATGGTTTGATTCAGGCATTCAGCCGTACTAACCGGCTTTTAAATGAAAAAAAGAAACAAGGCAACATTATTTCATTTAGAAATATCAAAAAACACACTGATGAAGCTATTAGATTATATTCTGATGAAAATGCATTTGAAACTGTTTTAATAAAACCATATAACTCTTATGTTTTTGATTTTAATGAAGTTTTGAAGAAACTTTTTGATTTAGTTTTTAATCCTCAAAACGTGGATTATTTACCTTCTGAGGAGGAAAGAAAAGAATTCATAGTAATATTTAGAGAATTACTTAGAATAATGAATAGATTAACTGTTTTCACTGAATTTACCTTTGAAGATTTGGATATTTCTGAGCAGGAATTTGAGGATTTTAAGTCAAAATATCTTGATATTTGGAGGGATACTCAAAATGATACAAATAAGGTCTCTGTTTTAAATGATGTTGACTTTGAAACAGAATTGATACGAAGAGATAATATCAATGTTTCATATATTTTGACTTTACTTAGAGAGTTAGATGTTAAATCACCTTCATTTGAAAAAGATAAAGAATTTATTATTAAAACAATGAACAATGATCCAGAACTTAAAAGTAAAATTGATCTTATTGAAAGATTTATTTCTCAAAATATTGTGGAAAATGAAGAAGAGGATATTGAAGAAGCCTTTGATGATTATTTAGAAAGAGAAAAAAATAAATCTATTTTTAACTTAGCTGAGGATGAAAACCTGAAAAAAGAGCTA
>JARKQC010000382.1 GCA_029974985.1 Bacteroidota bacterium
ATAATTGTTATTATAGTAGCAATTATTGCTGTTGTTAGTGTTGGGAGTTATTTTGCTTATGAAATATACATGGACTCAAAATACGATGAAGCATATAAATTAAGAAGTAACTATGCTGTAAACTCTCTAAGCTATCTAAATGAAAGCAATGTTGCTATGAATAACACAGCCCTATTCTATCAAAACACAACAGACTATTTTAACAATATATTTTACTCATTAGACCTAGCTATTGAATCAACACAAAAAGCTATAAATTACTCAGAAGAAATGAATCGAACCGCCACATCAAAAGTTGAAAAAGAATATGCACAAGCACAAATAAAAGAATACAAAACCCAATTAAAACGGTTTAAAGAAATAAAAAATGAATTTACAAAACTTAAAAACGATTTAAATTATCAATTCGATAGTGATAAACTACTTAAACTAAAAAAAGAATATGAAAACTCCGCAAATTCAAGACATGAAATATTATTAAAAAATCCAGACTTCAAACAAAGAATCAACAAACTATACAACGAAACTACCAATTAAACAAAATCAATTGAAGGAAACAAATTAAAAAATTCTTTCAATTATTATATTTTATAGATTAAAAATAAACTTAAACATTCTTATTTTCAATGAATAATATTTTCTAAATTGTTAAAAAAGGGTTTACCGTTTCATCATAAATAACCTAATAACAACCAGTTATAGCCATAATATTATTTTTCAAATATAAAAGCTCTTAGAAGCTAGTAAAACAGCTATGAAAGGTGCTACGTACTCCTATAACTCCGTGAAGTTGCCAGATGTTCTCCGTTTGGTATAGATAAAAAGGAACATAAAAGATAAACTTGTACCATAGCATATATAATATACATAATAACAAACATTATTTAATATATTAATTTAGAATAAAGTCATTTAATAAAGGTTTACTGTAAGTATATACCTCTTAAATAGTTAATAAATCGATTTAAAAGTTTAATAAAAGATTAAATAATTTAAATCCTATGAAAACAATTATAATAGAAGAATTTATAACCTCAAATTATAATTTTAATAAAATATACTAAATAAAATTTATAATAATAGAATTATCCTTAAAAAATAGACTAATATTAGGTATATAATAAGTTTTTTAGGAAGTATAGATAACCAATGATTGAAGAAGGTTTTATAATACTAATTTAGGTATTAAATTCTAGTATTTTTTAATAAATATTATATAGAGATTAGCAATAAGTTTAAATCTTATTGTTAATATTTTAATTAGTAAATCACTACAAATTATTAAAAATAATCTTCAATAGGCGCTATGGTTAAATTATAATTTCAAGGAAATATGATAAATAAAATATTATTAAATATTTTTTCATGGGATTAATTATAATTGGAAATAGGAAAAATATGATTTACCTGATTTACCTGATTTACGTGAAATTAATTTAATAATTAAAATAAAATTTTTTTTAAAAAAAAATTATTCTAAACTTTTTAGTTGAAAAATACGAAAAACAGGTAAATACGGTAAATCATATTATAAAAAAAATTATTTTTTTATTTTCCAATTATATCTATATAGACATTTATTGTTGTTCTATCACCATATTCATTTGTTGCAGCTATTTTTTTCTGAATAAATCCTTTATTCTCCATAATGGCTTTAATTTTTCTTAAACTAGGATTTTTTTGTGATGAGTAAATTTTTTTCTCATGAAAAGCTTCATTAAGATAAAATTTAATTCTTGAGTTCACTTCAGAAACTGGAATATAATACTCTTCATCAAGAAGCATTTCTTCAGTAGTCGGAGACCTGAATAAATTATCAATAATCATTTCAAGAGGTTCAGATTTCCATTTCCATTCACTGAACATAGCTTTTTTATTTTCTTCTGAGGAAATAACCTTCCTTTTATTCTCATAATATAAATTAATAGCATCATAAATGATTTTTCCTAAATATTTATCATAATATCCTTCAAGAATATCTACTTGAAATTTTCCATCCATTGTATTTATAGGAATTTGGTTTATTGCTTTAATTAAAATAAGTCTTCTTTCAAAACCTTCATCATCCACAACAGGCAATTCATTTGCAGCTCCAAATAATTTAGGAGTATTATGAGGTGTGAATAAAATTCCATCATTTTCACCTTTCTTCTCAACATAACCCCCATTTCCACTAATAAACGTTTTTAACTTTCCAATTGCCATCCATGCCCCACTCTTAATATCATCATCAATATTAATATCTCTATCTATGGTAGGGTATAAAGTAAATCTTTTATTAGCTATTATGTCCTGAAAAGAAACTTCGGAAGAATTAAAAATTCTTTTGAGAATTGAAAGTAAAGTACTTTTACCTGTTCCTTGAGGACCCGTAAGTATTGTTGCTATTTGATTCTCATTAGTAGGCATACATGCATTACCAATACAACGATACCAGATATTAATATTATCTTCAAATCCTTCTTCATCACATTTTAATATATTTTTAATGGAGTCTTCAATCTTATTATCTTCATTATTTTCTGAATTCCATTCAAATGGAAAAACTATTTTAGGAATTCTATCGGTGAAAAACTCATCTTTTAAGAATTTATAATCCTTATTATTTAATTTTAAACTTCCATTTGAAAATTCAAGTAAAGAATAATCTTTTCCAATATCCCTAGTGATGAATTTAAAAACTCTAGAGCATATATCAGAATTAATTTTGTTATAACCAAAAGCTTCATTACAATAATTCTCTATAGTATGACTATTAATTTCGCGTAAATGCTTTTTACCATCTTTATTCTTAAT
>JARKQC010000367.1 GCA_029974985.1 Bacteroidota bacterium
AGTAGGAAATTCATGCGAATTAGATATATACTTAAATTTAGAAGATGAAATTATAACTGAATTTAATAAAATTTTAAAAAATATTTTTAAAAATTGTGAATCAGAATATAATAAATTTGGAAATGATTGAATTAAAAATAAATAAAAAAGCTTAAAATTAGATTAAAAAGTCATTGAGAAAGCTAATCTTAAGATCGAGGGTTTAAATCCTTCCAAGTCCGTTAACTACATTTTAAGATATTAGATTAGATTAAACACTTAGTAAAATACTAATTTTTAAAATACCTCAATTATTCTTATAGTAGCTATTAATTAAAATAATAGTTTTCAAGATAGGCATTAATTTAAACTAATGGAAATATAAGAATAATTTATTTAAAGAAAAAGTATTAAGTAACTACTTAAGTAACTACTTGAAAAATTAATAATTAAATATAAAACCGTTTTAAAACTATTAAAACTAAAATTAAATAGCATAAATTGTCCTAATCCGTAGATCGAGGGTTCAAATCCCTCCCGGCCCGTTAATTTCTTTTTATTTATATTCTAAAATTTTTCAACTGATTCAATTTAATTAATTGATCATCATATATAGCTATATTTTAAAATAATATCATCAAAGTAGTTTTATAACTTTAGAAAGAGCTATTTATTGTAAAATATGCTATATTAATAAATAGCTAGCTATTAAAATAAATATTTAAAAAAATAATATATGAATATAATATTTATGGGCTTGTAGCCTAGTCTGGAAGGGCGTAAGACTCCTAATCTTAAGATCGAGGGTTCAAATCCCTCCAAGTCCGTTTTACAATGATTGATATTTAGTAATTTTGTTTTAATTATTTCTGTTTGATTTTTATTTGTTTATTAATATAGTTTTTTAGTTCTATAATGAATCTAAAACGTTTCAAGATTCCTAATGATCTCGGCGAACTAATTTCTAAATCATTCTGATTTTCTAGACCAATCAATATATTAGTATAATACATACTTATATCACTGATTTCTTCCCATAGAATCTTTTTATCAAACCCATCATTATTAATTTGGTTAATAATAATGCCTTCTTCAACAATCCTGATAATAACCTCTTTTTCTTTAGGATTAATTTTGTTTCTATTAAATATTAAATTAATTAAAGGAGTTCCTCTTTCAGCTTCAAAACCAATTCCTTTTGAAACCTTAAAACCTGCAACATTATCATCCATACCTATATCAAAATCAGGAAGAACAATAGTTCCTTTCCAATCATTTCTAAATAGCTCAACAAAATCATCATCAAAAGTATTCATTCTGAAAAATAGAATAAAAAAAATGACAGATACAATAATCATCCCTAAACTAAACCAATAAACTCCAAAGGATAACAACAATATAATATCTATAAAAATTAGTACAAATAAAATCCATAGGATTTGACCTTTAGGAGTAATATCTTCATAAAAATCTTTATACTTATAACTACCACCTTCATTTAAAAATGGAAACGGAGAAATTTTATCCAAAAATCTACCAACCAAGCCTTTACCAGACCAAATAAATAAAAGAAAAACAAACATTAGAAAACAAGATAAAATAGTTTCAAAAAGACCTCCACCTTCTAAACCTCCAGCCATAACAATTCTCCTATTAAATAATATTATTATTAATTATTATAAAACAAATATGTAAATCTTTCTATATATTTCAATTGACTGTTCAAATACCATCCAAGTCCATCTTTTTAATAATTGGGGCAAATATTATTTTTCATTGATTTTCTAATAATTTATCTAACTTAGCTTCAATTCTATTTAATCGTTCATCAATTTCATTTTTATTTTCTTCTTCAATTCTTTTAGTATATATTGATGAGATTGCTCCAGTTAAAATACTGAAACTTAATATACCTATAATGATAAGAATAAATCCAATAATTCTACCACTAGTTGTACTTGGAACAATATCTCCATATCCTACTGTAGCTAAAGTAACAAGAACATACCATAATCCATCAATAAAGCTATTTGCAGATTCATCGACTATAAAAAATGCAATACTTGAACTAATAACCAATATTACTAAAAATGTTAATAATTTATCCAAATGAGTTTCTTTTACAAAATCAGTGAATATTTTAATATTTTTCTTAAATAAGATTAACACTCTTCCTATTCTTAATAATCTTATTAACCTCACAAACCATGATATACCAGCAAGACCAAACAAACTTAAAACAATATTTAAAAGATAATCAGGAAACATAGCTATAATATAATACCAATTCTTTTGAAGATAATGCTTTCTATTATCAGATCTATTCAACTCATAAACAAATTCAATAGCTAATACAAAACAAACAATTAAATCAAAAATATAAATAATCTGTGTAATCAATGGAGAAAAATTATAAAATATCATTAATATTAAAAGAATAGAATCAGTTAAAATTAGAACAATCATTAATAATTCAATTATTGACTTTTTATTCAAACCCATAAGCATACCTCATATAATAATATTTATTATCTTATAATATAAAGACTTTAGATTATAATGAATATAATAGGAGGTGAAAATAAATTAAAATCTCTTAAAACTTTTGATTCATAGAAATAGGGTTTAAATCCCTCCAAGTCCATTACTTGAATAATTGATATATAATAAAATAAGATATAGGTTAAACAGATATTACTTAGATAATTTTTAAATCATGCCTCATATTCTTACAGGAAGCTATTAATTAAACTATAGGTTGCCAACTAACGAGTAATTTAAACATAGCTATATTAAAAAAATAAATAAGAAAAATGAAAAAGAAAAAATTAATAATAATATACTTTAATATCTTGAATAAGCTTATTTTGGTATAATTGAAGTTTGAAACTGTTTTTTCCATATCCTTTTAAAGTTTTATAAGAAATTTTGTGATTTTTCATAGTGGCTAAGGTTAATTTGATTGATTTGATTTTATATTTATTACTTTTTGTTAAAACCTTTAGTTTCTGATATTTGACTGCAAAAGGATATTTAATGCCATTTTTTATATAAATTTTTTGAAATACCTGAGCATTAGCTTTATTACTAGTAAAATATATATTATATTTTAATTCAGGTTTAGAAGAAAAAGATACTGATTCTTTCTTAATTTTCTCCTTAGTTTGATAATTAACAGTTAATTTATCAAAAGAAATCCACTCATTAATGAGCGGATTTATTACAAAGCTATTCTTATTATTTGCTGTATAATTTTTATAGATATAATTTTTGAATTCATCAGTTTTATTATCAAAAACAGCATACTTAATATTGACCGATTTTATTTTATACTTTTTTTGATAAGTTTTTTTAATATTAATCTTATAATATTGCTTAGAACTTTCATTATTGAAAGTTACAACCTGTTCAATAGTTGAAACTTTCTTATCATTAATGAAAGAATAATAACCTTTATACACTGATAATTTTTCACTACTAGCTGCAAAACTAGCATTCATTACAAAAACAGAAGCTAAAGCAACTATACCTAAAACTAATAAAATCTTACGAAATTTCATAATTCTATCCCCTCCCCTAATGAAAATATTAAAATTCTCATTTTAAATAAGTAATACTAAATATTAATACAAAATAATATAAACATATCGATATAATTATGAAAAAATCAAAAAATTATAATAAAGAATATAATAAAAAATAATCTTAAAATCGAGGGTACAAATCCCTCCAAGTCCGTTTAATGATTTTAAACATGTTTTTTGAATAAAAGTTTAATAGTTTTTTATTCAAAAAATGAAATAAACAAAATAGTTTATGATCTTTTAAAATCTTCTAAATAAATAAAATAAAGTTTTAAAATTTTAATTTTTGAGTTAGAAATTCAGGATTTTGAAATTTGTTAATCTGTTGATAGTTTTTGAAAATTTAACTAATTACATTGGTGTTAGTAATAATATATATTTATTTATCAATTATTATATTAAAAATTTTTGTCAAAAACTATTGAAATTCTATTTTATTCATCCATATCAAAAATTAATTCTGAATTTATTCAGTTCAACCTTGAATATTTCACATACTCATTTTTACATTTTTATATATTGATTTTACAATTATTTATTTTTTAATCACATGATAAGTAATTAAAGAACATATAATAATAATCACTGCAAAAACTAATATTCCAACTATTGCTGAATTAGCACCCATTCCAGCGAAAATAGCTATATAAAAGCCTATGAGCAATCCTCCAAACCATATGAAGAATAAATATCCATTATTCATTATTTTATCTGAAGTATTGGCTTCTCCTTTTTCAATCCTAATTTTAGCAGCTGCTTTCGATTTTGGGGCATATTTTAGTATTTCTGTATCTGTTAAAATACCTTCTATTGGTTCTTTGACCCAACCATTAAAAAAAGTATTAGTGTCAATGTGAGAGTTATACCCTATATTTGGATTAATTAACCTATCTATTTCCTCTTTTCTTATATTTTCCATTTCATCATATATTTTTTCACCACAATAAGGACAAAATGATGTCATAGCTTCATTTTCAATTTTTCCTCCGCAATTCTCACAAACAAGAGAATTATTTGATTTATTTTTAGTTTCAAATCCCTGATTTGATACAAAAAATTCTTTAAAATTCACATAATCTTTTATCAGTGCATTACTTAAGTTATTAAAATAACTAACTAATTGCAGCCCATATTCTTTATTATTTTGCTTAACTGCAGATAATAATTCAGTAGTATTGATTGAACTCCGATCTATTCTTTCATCAAATAATCCTTTATTCTCTTTTCTGAGGTCATCGGATATTGTTGTCATAAATTCACGATTAATTCTCTTTAATTTTTGTAATAAATCTTCAATCTCATTTATATCAAGAAATTCTTCATTTATTATCATCCAATTAAATTTATCTTTGATATTATACAAAGAATCCATTATTTCGTCATAATCCATTTTATTCACCAGTTATATATTGTTTAGCTCTTTCTAAAATTACTATCAATATTAATTCAATACCTATAATAATGCTTCCAATAATTATTATAAAGTTTAGTTTAATCCCAAAAATCAAGAATAGTAAACTAACTATTAACATTATCAAATATATCAAAAATATAATTATTTTTTCCATATAACCATATATTCCGGAAGGTTTGTTAATAGATAAAAATATCAAAATACTTATTACACTAAATATATAAATAATCCCCAAATTTAAATTTATTTCAAATGTTAATAGAAGTATTAAACTGAACAAAATTTGGATTATTAATATATTCAAATTAAAAGTAGTATTCTTTTTACCCCCGCAAAATATTTCATCCTATGTATTAAATAGTAAAAATAATAAAAGTGTAAAAATAATAAAAGTTTTAGTTTAATTATTGAAGAATTATAATTTTTCTCCACATTCTGTGCAAAAATTACTTTTAGGCACTATTTTTGCCCCACAATTTCTGCAATTATTTGCTCTATTCAATTTAGTTCCACATTGTGAGCAAAATTTACTGTTTGATTGATTTTTTGATCCACATTCATTACAAAAAATAGAACTATTATTCTCAGAATTATTGTTATCAGTCAAATTATCAGAATTATTATGATTTTTTGATAGGTTATCCTTCATCATCTCGCCAAAATACATGGCCATTGGCATTGTAGCCATCATTCCACCTATGTTATCAGAACCACCGCTACCAGGATTTTCTGCAAATTTTTTAGCTATTTCCATTTTTTGTTCTGATTGCCAATCAAATCCTAATTGACCATATTCCATTTTCTTTTCCATTACTTCATTAATTTTTTGAGTTTGTTCAGGAGGGATAAAAATATTGGATAGATAAAAATTTTCTAAATGAATTCCAATTTCACTAAAATCATCATCTAATTCATTTTTTAATGCGATGCTAATTTCATTAAGATTTTGACTTATTGTCAAATAGCTAACTTGACTCATGACTCGAGCAAGGTATGATTTAACTTCAGTTGTGATTTTTTCTCTAAAATATTCAATCAATTTATTATGATTCATTAGTTTTTGTGTTCCTACTACTTCAGTTACAAATAATCTACTATCATCTATTTTTATTTCAAATATTCCAGAAGCACCAACATTTAATGGTATTTTAAATTCTGGATCCATTACATGAAATTTACTACGTGTTCCCCATTTAAGATTAAGATTAAGTGCTTTATTAATAAAATAGATTTCACAATGAAACGGAGATTCCCCCTCAGTGGGAATATTTATAAGATTTCGAAGTAATGGAATATTCTCTGTTTTTAATTCGTGTTTCCCAGGTTCAAATAAATCTAATGCACGACCATCTTTAAAAAACAATGCTTCTTGTGATTGATGAACAATCAACTGACTTTTAGTATTAAAATCTTCTTCAGGATATTTATAAACCAAAAAATCGTCAGTATCTGGCTCATACTTAATAACTTTTAATAAACTTAAATCAACCATCAGTAATTCCTCTTTATATTAAAATTTAAAAATTCAATTAATATGTTTATAATTAATACTTATTAATTACATATTAATATATAAATATTGTTAATTATTAATGTAAAAATATTAAGAATATATTTAATAAAAACACATATCAAAAAATGTGATTTTGAATATAAAATACTTGGAAATCCCCAATGGTAGGTTCTTTAATTATTATATATTATATTTTAATGTAAATAATAAATAATTAGTATTTGAAATTTTTATTTTTCTAATATATTAATAAAATCTTATTTAATTTCCTTAAAATAAGAAATCATTCCAAAAAAAATATACATTCATATATTTTCAAAAATATATAAATTTCTAAAGTTTTTTAATTAATATGTTAAGATTTATAATTTTAAGATTGAAGATTCAAATCCCTCCAAGTCCATTTATTGATTTTAAATTAAATAATCAATATTTGTTTATTTTATTTTTTACTGTTAATATTTTTTAAGATTTTCTAGATTAAAAAAGAAGGAATTTAAATCCTTTCAAATTAGTTTGTTGTTTATTTTATGAAATTTTTTAATACATTTTACTTTTTTAAGTCAATTAAAAAAAATCAACAATACAAGTTATTTTTTGTATGATTTATAGTGAATCTTTAAAAATTTTTTTTATATATCCTCCAACACCTTCTCTCTTTTTAATTATTAAATTAGCAGCTTTAGACTTTGGAGCATATTTTAAAATTTCTTCATCAGATAAAACATTTAAGCTTGGTTCTAAATCGTTTTGACCAGTATGGAAAAAGTTACAGCGATATAGTAAAAATATTATTGCAAAAATTATGATATAAGAAGTAATAATGTTTTCTGGAAAGCCTAATGGATTTAATGCCATTGCTAAAAACAATCCAAAAATGAAAAAAGGAAATATTATAAGGAGACGAGTGGATTTAAATGTTAATCCTCTTCTATTTGCTTCGACCAATCTTCTTATTTCTTTTTCTTTTAGTTCTTCCTCAATTCCAACTTTATTTAAGGAAAATTCAGGATATTTAGTTCCACAACTATCACAAGTAGGAATTCCATTATCTTCTATAAAACTCTTATTACCACAATTTTCACACATTAATTCTTTCATATTGCACCTCATTAATTTTTACACCATAATCAATTTTCTTCAATATAACGAATAATCGTTATAAATTAAATATTCTATTAATAATAAATTCTGTTTTTATACTATTTATAAATTTTCTAATTAAGCTTATTAAACAAAATATCCTATATTTTAAAACTATCTTTTCCTATTTTATCAGTTAATTTGATAAATTCCTTGTTTAACTTCATCATTAATATTAATTCTATACAATAATAGACATTTTTTATTAATATAATTTTCTAAACTAATCTTTCAATAATACAAGTTAATAAAATAAATGAAAAATATTTAAAAAAAAATATGAATATTAATAATCTAAATTTATAAAAATAATTAATTTTATATATGTTCTAAAACTTCTTTTTCCTTTTTATCTTGTTAATTTAATAAATTCCTCTATTTGATTTTATCTATTACATATTAAGGAAAGTTAATACTAATGTTGCTATAATTCCTCCAATAGCTGCTCCAATAATCCCAATAATTAGTGAACTTAAATGTGGCCTAATATATTCAGAATACCATGAATTTTTTTCATTATATTTTATTAGATAAATCTTGTTTCTGTATTTCTTATAATTAATAAACATTAATAATGCTAAAATAAATAACCATAAAGAGATTAGATAAAGAAATGAAATATAATTTTTATCAATCTTAAAATAAATAAACATAAATATTGAAACAATAAAAATAATTATCGGAATTGAATAAGATAAATAATAAAATCGTTTACTCGCCAAATATTTTCCAAGTACTAATTCTCTTTGCTTAATAATATCTTCAAATTCACTTATAATTCCTTTTAGGACAATATTGTTATCAGAAGAATAAATACGAGTTATATAATCATTTATTTCCAATTTAAATATTATCCTTTCATTAAAATTTTTTAAATAGTTAGATATGAATTTCATATTATGAATTTCTTTAGAATCTTTTTTTATATGATCTAAACACTCTTTTATATTATTTTGATTAAAATCTTCATTAGTTATGATATAATTCCCTAATTCTAATTCATATTCATTAAAATATTTATTTCCTATATTTAAAATGTTTATTAAATCATCAACATATAAATTAACTTTTCCATATTCATTAGAAATAGTTTTATCTTCTACTTTTTTCATATGTAACCTCTTTAATATACTCCAAAAACTTTTTCATTTTATGGTGTTAACTAATAAATTCATCATTTAATATTAATTCTATACAATAATAGACATTTTTTATTAATATAATTTTCTATATTAATCACACTACAACACATATAAAAATAAATGAAAAATATTTAAAAAAAATATGAATATTAATATTATCTAAATTTATAAAAATAATTAATTTTATATATGTTCTAAAACTCCTTTTCCTAAATCTGTTATTTTGTATAGCCTTCCTTGTTTGTAATCTTCATTAGAAATATAATAATTAATATTAAAATCGAGGGTTCAATCCCTCAAAGTCCGTTTATTGTTTCTAAAGGTTATTTTTTTAAAATAAAGTATTTAGAATGAGATTTTTTTCTATATATTATGATATATAGTTTATTTGGATAGTAAAAGAATTTTAATCTCAAGATTAATGGCTAAAATCTATCCTCGGCCCCTTTTTGTTTTTGTAGATTTTTTAAATAAAATATAATTATCAGTTATTTAAAGAATAAACTAATTAAAACTGTTTTTTATTTTTTATCATTACTTATCATTTGCTCTCTTGGATAAGTGTTATTTATCTATATTTAAATATTATATATAAAAACTAAGGGGTGAAAATATGACAAATGTTGATTATTATATTTCAGAAGTATGTTATAATAAGGAACATACTCATATCGTGAAAGTCAAGATGCATCCAAGTGATAATATTGATAGCAGCAACATATATACCAAATTAGCCGTTGTAGAAGCGTTAGAAAAGGGAATTGTAATTTACACAATGTATAAACAAAATGATGGAAAATGGTATGAAGGTGCTAAAGTTAGAGTTGTTACTACTACTAGTGGAAATAAATATATAAGAACTGACAGTAATTCAACTGCTAAAGATAATTTAGGAGACCTTCCTGAATTCTGTTAGTCTATATTTTTTCATTTTTTAAATTAATATTAAATTTAAATTATAGCTTATTTTCGTTAGGGAGTTTGGTAAGAAAATCAGCTCCTTCTAATAAATTTCTAGGCAAGTTTAATTCTTCACTAACATTTTTAATAATTTCTATAATGATTACTGTTATTCTAAGATAATATTTAATTCGAGTATTATTATCAAGCCTCTCATGATTAATAACAATTGATAGTACTGATTGGCATGTTTTATATTTTTCTATTAATTTCTGAGTTTTATCTGGTAAATTAGCATATAATTTCACATTTTGAATTGCATCTTGTATAAAATAATCCCTAAATTTTTGAAAAAACCGTTTATTGTATTGATATTGGCCTAATAAATAAATATATTCATTTTTATCTATTTCAATCTCTTTTATAAGATTTTCGTTTAATTTTTCATAATTCTTAGGAAATTTTATTCTTAAAGTGAATTCGATTTGTTCTAAAGAATTATGACTATATTTGGCTTGGCTTTCAATTTTGTTTAAATCTTCTTCTAAATCTAAAATATCAACACCACTTATTGTTACTTCTTTTTTCATCCAATCTTCTAATTTTGGGGGTTTAAAACATTGATTATAAATTTTAATTATATTATCAGCAATAATGATTAAAGATTCTTTGGAAGAATTCCAATTTAATTGTTTTTCTAAATTTGTTCTTTGTTCTGATAATTGTTTATCAAGTTGTTTCTTAGTTCTTAAGTCACTTTTGTAATTATTATAAAAAATACCTTCTATTGCAAATAATCCTGTGAATAATGCGATTGAATTTGGCCATTCCCAATGGAAATTAATATAATAATAATTGATTAATGCTAAAGCAATAGGAAATAAAATACAAAAAATTAAGTAAAGTGTAGTTAATATATTCCAAAAAGAGCTTTTCTTTTGATTTTTTTCTATTTTATCTACCTCACGATTTTTTTATTTTTTAAGTTAAACTATTATTTTAAATATTTATTATAGTAAATGAAAATTGATACTTATAATAAAATAATTATTCCAACATTAAAACTCGTTCTTCTCATCATTAATAAATTAATTTCATAATTAAGCATAATACTAATTACTTTAATGTTTGTGTAAGTATAATTAAATATTTATTCTATATATTTTAAGACTTCTTTTCCTAAATAAGTTGTAGTATAAAATCGTCCTTGTCTTTTATTAGGATTGAATATATTATTGGTTTTTATCATAAGATTGTTTGATTAAATACATAACTTCATCAATTTTACTATCTTTTTTCATTTTAATTCTATAATCCCCAGTTCCCCATTTACCTATTTTTGAAACATCATCAGTTATTTTATAGGAATCATTTAATTCTCCTAACTTTAAATTTAATACAATATCAATATATGATTTACCAATAGCAAAATATACAAAATTTTTTTTATTAGTTTTATTTCTAAATGAAATATAATTCTTAGTAATATGTGTTTCAATATCATCATTCAAACTAAGTATTTTTTCTTTAAGCTCAAAATAAAAATCATTTGTTAGTTTAGATGCTCCTCTTAAAGGTTCTTTTTCTGTATAAACTTTAACTTCATTAGATACCTTTTTTATTTCAGAATTAGTACTTGAAATAGTATTTATACTTTCATTAGTATCTGGGGATTTTAATTGATTGAATAAAACCGTGTTATTGGTGTATTTAGATATTTCCCATAATTCCATTGGCAGGTCTTTAAATTCAATAGCTCCCTTTTGATGAGTGGTGAAATTAGGGGCTACAAAAATTACTCTTGATTGTGACCAATCAACATCATTTCTTTTGAGAGATTTACCTATTTTTTCATTATATTCCAATATAAAATCAGCTTTATTATTTAAAAGAAGTGCAAGATAAGCATAACCTTGATCAATAACAGAAAAATTTCTCTCTTTTTTATACTCAATAATAACAAAAGCTTTTGATTCTGCATCATACCCTAAAGTATCAATCCGAAGGTTATTAAGCTGAAATTCAGTGCATACAAACTCTAAATTAAAAATAATTTCCAAATTATTTTCAGTAATTGTTTGCATATCTCTTTCTAGTTTAAAAGGAATTTTTTCAATTTGTTCTAATTTTTTAGCATTTACTTTAAATAATGGCATTTTATCACTTAATTGATCTTAATCTATAATTACTAGCACGAAATTATGAATTTAATGTTTAACTTCTCAAAAAATAAGCATTTAAATTTATAAAAATATTTTTTACATATTCTTTCTTAATATTTTAAGAGCATCTGATCCCTTTGGAGTTAATTTATATAATCTCCCCTTCTTTACAGTTTCATCTAAAACTTTTACCATTCCATGCTTTTTAAGTTCCAACAATGCTCTACTAGTTTCACGCATTGGAATATTGAGAGATTTTGAAATTTCTGTTGGAGTTTTAAACTTATCATCAATATCTGAAATAACTAAAACTCTATATTTTCCACCCTTAAGAAAACTTATCTCCTTATAAAAATCTTTTTTAATATCCATATATAGGTATTGAAATCTTTTATAATAAAATATTAAATGTGAAATAATATTTTTTAGTCTTTTTTAATCTTTTTTAAGTTACATTTATATACCATTTTGTATTATATAATAATAAAGTATGAAATAATTATAAAAGATATCTCATAAAAACTGTAGAAAATTTATATAAATATTTCATTTCTAAAATCAAGTCTTAATCTAATTATTAATAAGAAGAAAACTACAAAAAATAGTTTTTTTCTGATTAATAATTAAAAAATCTAGCTATTTCATTAAAAATCCATGATTTATACCAACTAATGAAAATAGCTATAAATCAAATGTTATTAATCAAAAAACATACGATGAAAATTTATGCTTAGTAAAAACCACCCGAGATAATTAAAATATCCATTTTTTTACTAAGCTAATTTTCATAAAATTAAATAAATAAAAAGGGAGGGAAAATAACCTATGAAAATAAAAAAAATAACCACATTAACTTTATTAGCTATGGTTTTATTAATTTGTAGCTTATCAACAATTAGTGCAGCTAACAACACAATCAGCGATACTGATACTGGAGGTATATTACAAGGTATAACTGATACTGGAACTGGGGACACACTATTTTTAAATCCAGGAACTTATAACAAAACTAACCAAGATACTAACATTACAATAAATAAAAATATAACAATTCAAGGAAATGGACCAAAAGACACAATAATCATCGATGCACAAGAACTCAGTAGAATATTCACAATAAGCAACAATCGAAATGTGATCTTTATAAATATAACCTTTTTAAATGGATATTCAACAGGTAATGGTGGTGCAGTTTTAAATACCTATGCTGGAACCAGAATGACATTCATAGATTGTTCATTTATAAATAATAGAGTAACAAACATCACAACAGCTAATGATGGTCATGGTGGTGCAATATACAATGGAGGTTCTAATCTTACTGTAATCAATTCCACTTTCATTAACAATAGTGGAACTAAAAATGGTGGTGCAATATACAATAATGCTATTTCATTCAATGTAGCTAATTCCACTTTTACTAACAATATAGGAAATACTGGTGGTGCAATTTATAATACTGCTGCTGGTACTAATTTTAATGTTACTGATTCTAATTTCACCAACAATAATGCAAATGCTAGTTCTGGTGCAGTATACACTGCAGGAAACTATTCTGTAGTTGATAATTGTACTTTCCTTAATAATACTGCAAGGAGTGCAGGCGGTGCAATATGGAGTAATTGTCCTAATTTAACTGTGACTAACTCTATATTTATCAATAATAGTGCAAATACAGCTGGTGCCATATATAGTGCTGGTGTTGACTCTAAAATAATTAATTGTAGTTTTAATAATAACTCTGCAAACACTAATGGCGGTGCAATTTACAGTGCAAGTAATAATTTTACAGTTATAAATTGTACTTTTGGTAATAACTCTGCAAACACTAATGGTGGTGGAATCTATAATGGTGGACACAATTCTAGTATAATTGATTCTAATTTTAGTGATAATAGTGCTTCTAGTGGAGGCGGAATTTACAATAACCGTAATAACAATAATATAAGCGGTTCTAATTTTGAAAACAATACTGCTGAAAAAGGAGGCGGAATTTACAATAATGGTAATAATACGACTATCAGTGATAACAATATAACTGGCAATACTGCTGAAGAGGGAGGCGGAATTTACAATAATGGTACTGCAACAATCAATGACAATAATATAACAAATAATACTAAAGATGGTATAACAAACGAAGGCAATGCAACTATCAATGATAACAACTTTGTCAATAATACTGATGAAGATATTTCAAATACTGGTGATTTATCTGGATCAGGAAACAAAGTTCATTATCAAACATCACTTTCAATGAAGACAACCATCTCATCTAACAAAGTAATAATAGCAGTAACAGCTACAGATAACAAAGGTAATCCTATTATAAATAGAATAATTAATTTCTATGTTAATGGAGAACTAGTAGGAACTGTAACAACTAACAGTAATGGTATAGCACAATTCACATATACTGCAACACAATCAGGAACATATAATATTCTAGCAACTATAGATAACTTTACAATCGAAAATGATCCAATTTTAACAGAAGTCTACTCTGAATCTAATATTAGTGAAAATATTTTAATCACAATAAATGATGACAGAAAAATACCAAATCCTACACCAAACCCAATACCTAAACCAACCCCAACTCCTAAAAAGCCTAAAAATCCAGATGATTCTAATCCAAAGAATGATCCAAGCAAAACAAGTAACAACCCAGTTGCATCAGCAGCTATGAAAAAAACCGGAATACCAATAAATTTAATAATACTATTACTATTAAGTTGTTTAGGAATAATCATTAGGAAAAAACAATAAAACAAAACATTATTAAAGGATAAATAATTTTTTATCCTTATTTTTCTTTTTTTAAATAATAAATATATAAATTAATTTTAATAATATAAATAATTAAAAAATTCTATATAAAAAATGTAAAATTTCTATTTTTTAATATTTAACAAGATAATACTAATCTGTTTCTGCTTCTACATATTAATTACTCTCTATAAAACAAAAAATAATTTCAAAGTACACTTGTTATAGTTTAAAATAAAAATAATAGCATTATTTAAATATAACTAATATAAAACTTATTATTACTAATAACAATTCTATTAATTGTATTAGTATAAAAAATAAGACATAATTAGATTAATTCAAAAATTAATCTTCAAATAAAATGTGTATATATAAGGGGGGAATTAGTATGGATAAAATATATAAAAGCATATTATTAACAATCCTAATAGGAATGTTATCATTATTAACTATAAGTTCAGTATCGGCAAATGAAGTAACTATTAATTATTTTAACTCTGATGGTATTGAAGGAGCAATATCAAAAGGCAATACTACTATAAATCTTGAAGAAGGAACTTATAAAGGAGAAAAAAACACCAATATTACTATAAATTCTGGAGACAATATAACAATACAAAGTAAAGACCCAGACAAGAAAGCTACAATCGATGGGCAAAATATGGGGCAGTTTATATCTAATAATGGTAATTTAACATTGAAAAATCTCATAATAAAAAATTGTGCTATGGATCTTGGAGGAGCATTATATAATTATGGTAATTTAAAGATTTTTAATTGTATTTTCATAAATAATGTAGCTAGTAGTGATACTGGTTCTGGTAGTGGTGGAGCTATATTCAATGAGAGAAATAGTAATTTAACAATTGAAAATTCCACATTTAGCAATAATTATGCACCTATTAATGGAGGAGCCATTGCTAATAATGGAGGAAATATAAACATTAGTGGTTCTACTTTTATACAAAATAGTGCCTATCGTGGTGGTGCTATAAGGAATATTGGTAATTTAAATGTTAGCCATTCTTACTTTGTAAATAATAGTGATCAAAATAACTACACTATAGAAAATAGGAATGACAGCACTAGTATTTTAGACTTCAATTGGTGGGGATCTAACTCTAATCCTAATACAATGATTAATGGTTCTAGTGTAAACAATTACTACACAATTATTATTAATGAGATTAAAGTTCCTTCAATATTACAAAATGCAACATATAAAATTAATTTTGTTTTAAATAATACCACTAACATTGCTAATTCTGAAAAACTTCCAAAAATAACTTTTAATATTTACCTTAATGGTTATTTACTTGGAAATTATCAATCAAATGAAAATATTAATATAGAACCAAAACTTGGTACAAATGCCGTATTTTTAATTCCAACTATAGCGATAGATAACAACTTATTTTCAGTAACTGAAGAAATATATTATAAAGTATTTGACATTGTAAAATTGAAATCACAAATCACCTTAAATTCTATTAAAGGTAGTTATCATCAGACAATCACATTAACAACTAAATTAATTTCAAATGGAAAAGTTTTAGCTGGTAAAAAAGTTAATTTCTATGTTAATGGTAAACTTATTGGAACTGCAACTACAAATAAAGATGGAATAGCTAAATTAAAATACAAAATACCATCAGTAGCTAAATATACAATTAAAACAGTTTTCACAGGTGATTCACAATATAATAAAATAGAATCAACTAAAACTTTCACTTCAACTAAAGCCAAAGTCACAATGCAGTTAAAAAATAAACTCTATAAAAATAGAATCTATGTAAAAATTTCAGCACTTGGAAAACCATTGAAAAACAAAGTAATTAAAGTCTATGTTAAAGGAAAATATGTAGGAAAAGTAAAAACCAATTCTAAAGGTATTGCATTATTTAAATACTCTAAGAAATATGGAAAAGTGAAAGTGCAAACACTTTTTAGTGGGGATAAATTATACAGCAGAGTATATAAAACTAGTAAAATAAAATTATAAACCAAAATTATTTATTTTTTTAATTTTATATTTTATCTTTTTTTACTTATTTTTTAAAATTTATAATAAACAAAATCTAATCTTAAAATCAAAGGTTCAAATCTAATCAAAGTCCATTTTTATTTTTAAATTTAAATTTAATTATTATATCCAATATTTAAAATTTAGCTTTCTATATTTAAAAGTAATTGTATAATCTTAAATCCTTTTGTTGTAAGCATGTATTCTTTATGATTCTGTTTTTGAAATATTAAATCACTTTTTAGTAGCTTATTTATATGAAAAATCAAATTTCCTCCTCTCAAGTCAGTTAAATTAGAAAGAGCTGAAAAACTTTGAGGTTCAATAGCTATGGATTTTAGTATTTTTAAGCGTTTTTCATGAGATATGGAGTTTAAAACATTTTGCACTAAGTATTTTTCATCTATATCTGAAATTTTTTTTTCATCTTCATCTTTTTGATTATCATAAATTTTCACTGAGTTTATTAGTGCAACATGATTTTCAAAGATATTAGAAACTTCATCAAAACATTGATTACATTCATCTTTTTGTTTATTTTCTTTAATTTTTTCAAATTCATCATAACTTTTGCTTATTTTTTCATTTGATATATTATCAGGGTTTAAATCATCTGTATGTTTCTTTAAATATTTTTTAAAAATATTTTTACACTGATTTCTCATATCACAGGGGTTTACCATTCTTTGTTCTAATTCAGGATCAATTTTATCGATCATATATCCATTCATAGAATTTATAAACTCATTTTTAAGATTTGTGTACATAAAACTTAAATATTCTTCATTTGAGTTTTCTGTCATTTTTTTAATATCATTTTGAATATCTTTAACCATATTTTTGATTTCAGATATTGTATCTTTATTATAATCACTATTTTCATTATTAATTTTTTGAAAATCTTTTTTAGAAGTTTGTTTTTGCTTCATTTTACAACCCCATATTATATTTAATAATAAAATCCAAATCAAGTATTTCCTTAATTTTAATCAGTACAACTAAATCATTAATCATGGGAAAATTTTTAGTTATAAAACTATAGTTAAGTATATTTTTATGACGAAAAAGTATATATTTATATCTATTCTATAATTTATATTGTAGAACATTTAAAATTTTCCTAAAAATTTAAAAATCTTTTAAGATTTTAATTGTTCAAAAAAAAATATTGTAAAATATAGGTGAAAAAATGTCTGTAAGAGAAGAAATTCATGAGCAAATTGTTGGAGCATTAGAAGGAGCTAAATTTCCTATTAAAACACCAGAAGAACTATTTGATGCATTGCCAGATGGTGCAAATACAACATGTAAGTCAGGAGATGTTGTTTTAAAAGCTTCTGATGCTGGAGAAGTTTTAACTTCCGATGATTTTCCATTTGAATCTGCTGAAAGTGTTGCAACAACAATTGTAAACAAAGCAGGACTCTAATTATTAAATAAAATTTTTTTTATTTTTTATTTTTTCAATAAAATATTATTATCTTTTTTTAATAAATGACCTGCATTAAACACGTTTTATTAGTTTTTAATTAATTAAATAGAGTTTTAAACTTTTAATTTTTGAATTAAGAATTTTAAATTCTTTTCAACATTATTGTCATATGTTTTCATTAATTAGTTGTTTTTCGAACAATATATTCAGTTAAATCTGCTTTTAAAATGATTTTAAAAGTATTTATATATTAATATATTCAAAATTAAAATTATGTTTTTAATTTATAAAAAACATTGAATAAAAATCTTTAATTACATCTTAGATTAAAAATACGGGAGATTAATAAATGAAAACAAAAAATAAGTTATTAATAGTTTGTTTATTTGTGGCAACGATTATACTCAGTTTGAATGCTATTTCAGCTGCAACATATACATTAAATACTAATAACAACGACCATTATTATATTAATGACCATTATTATATTAATAATGCTGGAAATTATGAAATAGAATTTAGTCGTGAAAGTGTTAGTATTTGGACAAAGGATTATAAGCAAATCTCATCTATCAAAGTTATGGATAATGAGAGTAAAACAAAAACTTTAAAAAATAATGTCGATTTTAAAAATTATAAAAGTAAAAACGGTTATTCTTTACATAAAACTTTTGATGCATCAAAACTAGGATTGCAACAAATAAAAAAAGTCACAGTAACTTTTTTAAAACAACCCGACCTTAAAATAACTAAAATTAGTCGAAAAGGTAATAACTATTATGTGACTATCAAAAATTCCGGAGATGGAACAGCAAAAAGTAATTATTTAGGTACATATTCTAATGGAAAATACATTAAGAAAACATATGTTCCTACATTAAAAGCTGGAAAATCAAAAACTGTTAAAATAGCTATTAGCTCATCTTACATGAAATATAAAAAAATATTCATTACAGATTACAAAAATAAAATAAATGAGTTAAAAAAATCTAATAACAAAAAATCAGCAAAAGGAATAAAAATAGTCAAAAAAACAACTCCGAAAAAAAATAATGGAGGAAAAGTGATAATAACCGAAACAGGAACCAAATATCATGCATATAAGCATGGAAATATGAAATACATCAGCTACGTATCATTATCATACGCAAAACAATATTATGATGCTTGTAAGGTTTGTTACTAATCATTAAAATTCAATTTATTTTTAATTTAGCAAAATGATAAAAAAAGATTTATATTTTTTAAATAAGACTGTTAAATTTAAATAAACTATCAACATATTATTAGTAGGAAAATATAACGAAACTGTTAAATTTAAATATAACTACCAATATATTATTAGTAGGAGAATATAATATGACTGTTACAACTAAAATATATGAAAACAACCAAACAGCAATACCCTCTGAAATAAGGAAAAAATTCAATATAGGAAAAAATGACTTAGTAGAATGGTCTATTAATGAAAAAGGAGAACCTAAAATAAAATTCAGGAAAAAAACCAGTTTCAAAGACATTAGAGGTAAAGGAAAATTAGATTATAAAACCAACTCTGTAGATTTGAAAAAGGAGCTGTATAAGTGAAAATATTCTTAGATAGTTCTTTTTTAATAGCTTATGTAATTGAAACTGATGAAAATAACAAATTAGCCTATAAACTAGAAAATCAAGGCATATTCGACAATGAATGTTATATAAGTAATCTTATAATAAATGAAATAGTCACAGTTATAGGAAATAAAATCAATTTAAATTTAGCTATTGATACATATAATGCTATTAAAGATAATTGTACCATTATCAATGAATATAATATGCCAAATTTTAATGATAGTGTAATAAACACATATAAAAAATATAATACTAAATTATCATTTACAGATTGCGCAATACTTGAAATAATGAAAGAATATGACATGAAAAAATTAGTGTCCTTTGATAAATACTTTGATAGAACAAATATAGAAAGAATACACTAAAAACCTTAAAATTATCTTTAAAACTCATAAAAATGTTAATCCTAATATCAAAGGTTTAAATCTCCCCAAGTCCGTTTTTCAACAATTAGTGTGAATATTACTTTTCATTGACTAGGAAAAATTACTATAATAATTATATTCAAATATAATTATAAATAGAAAATAATTACTGACATGAAAATATATTAGGGTGATATAATGAAGTTACATAAAGTAAAATCAATAAGAGCTAACAATTTTAGTGATGATATTGCAAAAATTATTGATTTATGGCAAGAAAGTATTATGAATAATGAAAACTATACTGGTAATTGGTATGGTGTTTATCATGAATATGAAAGTGATTTCAAGGGAGATTATACTCTAAGCATTTGTAATGAGGATATTTCTAGTAATAAAGATAATATAGTAATTGATGATAAACAAAAATATGAAACTTTTGAAGTAAAATCTAGAGACGACCTTCCCAAAGTATGGCAAAAGATTTGGGATTTAGAATTAAAAGGACAATTAAAAAGAGCATATACAATTGATTATGAAAAATATTCTCAAGATAGTATAACAATTCATATTGCATTAAAATAAAAACAAAAAAATAATCTTAAAATCAAAGGTCTAAAATCCTTCCAAAGTCCATTAACTTCTTTTAAAATTTCAGACTTATTTTTTTAGAATAATCTAAATAAAATCAAATATACATATACTATTTCTAAAACTAGTAAAAATTCTTTTCTTAAAAACATCTGCTTAACTTTAATATCAGATGAAATCATAGAATTATATTCTTTTTTATGATAAAGAAATCTCTTCAATACTACTATTTTAAGTTTATCAAATTATGAATTATTACTATTTATTATACTCAACCCATTGAAAAGAATTATATATTTTAATTTTATCAAAGAATCAATATTCGACCATAAAAACACCATTAAAACCTATAGGTCGAGCATTAATAAGAATATTATTCTTATCAAAAATAATAGCGGATAGTAAATCTGATATAAGTATTATTACCTTAGATTAATTGTTGGAACATTACCAATATATTTTAATTTGAATATCATCAAAATTATTAACAGTAGAAACACCAACAACAAAAATTAAACAAAAACATATAAGTCTTCTTATAAAACACCCATTACAAATAGTAATAATAAACATATATTTACACAAACTATATTATAAATGTATCGATCTATTCATACACAAAATATAAAAAACCCTAAAAAACAATGAACCCACAGTTCAAAACAAACCAATCTTCAAAATTCTAAACTTAAGACCAAAGATTCAAAATCCCTCCAAGTCCGTTTATTAGATTTTTTATTTTGAAAAATTTTATGTGATTATGTTCCTCCAAGTCTAGGAGGTAATAATTCAGATATTGGTATCTGTAATATTAATACTAAGTAGCTATACATAAATACAAACAATAGAATAATCAATGAAATGCTAATTATTCGAAAAACATTCTGCCCCTTTTTAGTTCTAACATCATAAGGTAGAAATCTATTAAAATAATCTGGAAATAAAGGAACCAAAGAAGAAATCAAACTTAAAATCAAAACAATAACTCCCAAGTCTAAATGAACTTCACTAGAAAAAAATGCAGGAACTAACATCAAAAAACCTAAAGAACCTAAAAAAGATAATACATAACTTTGAATAAAATT
>JARKQC010000051.1 GCA_029974985.1 Bacteroidota bacterium
AATAGCGATCAAAGACAATGGGATCCCAGATCTCCAGCTATGGCAGCTGGCATAACTGATCATATCTGGACTATTGACGAGATGATGATGTTGCTAGTGGTTCCTGAAAGTATCAACGCATAAGGGGGTGACTACCCAAAAATAGATTAGGAAGTTTAGATCCTGCCTAAAAAGTGATCTTGACAGTGAAAATTTTTAATGAAATAAATTCATAACTTCAAGTGATGTGCGATCAACTTCTTTAAGACAGTTTTATATATAAATTTTATAATTTAGATCGTGAAATGAGCAAGTTTAAGTGTTGGAAGTGATCTTCAAGTGGTCAGGTAAATAGAGTATCGCGAGTAATGGAGATTATGGATGGCCAAATTCTCGTTAGCATGTTATAACATAAAAATAAAAGTTAAAGGAACTAACAGTTATGTATTGATGAATAATTTTAGAAATATTAGAGATGGTGCAACTTTAAATACTGAAGAAGTAAGGCAGAATAATGATGCTTATTATATATTTAGATATATCCTTCATAGTTTGAGTAATAGAGTCTCACACGATATGCCAAATCATAAAGTATTGCGTATAATAGATAGCCGAGAAGATGAAACTTCAAGAACTCTTTGTGGGATTATCCAGGCAGGTGAATACGAGTACGAAAGCGATCTCTATAATGTAGAGAATAATGCCATATCTTACAGAAGGCAGAGAAATGATGCTGAAATGTTACCCTTCTACTTCTTATTGCATCTACCTACAAATAGAGATGAATCCATTTTTATCCTGCAAAGATTCAAACAATTTGGCATAAAATCATTAATGTCTAAGAATTTTAGAAGTTTCTTTATCATGGATTTGTCTGATTTCGAACTTGAAATAAAAAACCTCATTCCAGAATATATAGTGAACTATTATCTTAGAAGTGGGAAAGTAAAGAAAATTACGTTTACAAAATATGGATTACCTAGTGACTTTGCAGAAACAATTGGTGACCATGAGGAGGAGGACTTTACGACAGAATTGAGCGTGCATGCAAGGCCAAATAAGGAAATTCCTATTATAGGGCCGATTCTCAATTGCAGACAAAGAAATGAAGATCTTTCAAGCCTATTTTCATTCGATGATTTTGATTATAATACGATTAGAATGGAAGTAAAAATTGGTAATAACAAGAGAATGGTTGATTTTTCTAATTTATATAAATTAAGAGCATACTTTGATATAACGGAGGACATCACGATAGGAGATAATGGTCATCCAACCTTTGAAAGTATCGATAGAGTTGCGAGAGAATTGCTTCAGGAAATCAGGGAAGCCATTTATATATAATATCAATATTGATAAATATGTTAGACAAAATAAATATTACCAATATAATTAAAGACCACCTCAATACATTAAAAGATTTCAAAGAAGTAAAAAAGAAAGGTGGAGATTTTAAATCAGCGCCTTATTGCAAAGAGGATTTACTTATATTTTTCATTCTACCTCTATTAATAAGTATTATATTAATAGTTTTTAATCTTCTGCTAAATAGAGAGCTAGCCAATGTATTGATAACCTCATTATCAGTATTTGCAGCATTATTATTTAATCTTCTATTAATAATATATGATGTAAGCAAAAAGAATGATATTACTAGGGACAAACATACCCTAATTGGACAAATTTATTCCAATATATCTTTTAGCATATTTATAGCAATAGTCACAATAGTTCTACTTATTATATTTTTCCTATCAACGGGCAATATATATGATCAACATTTAAATCTGAATTCCAATAATACAACTTTGACTAATGCAACATCTGTTGATATAACCTATTTTAATAGCCCTCTTATTGCATCTTATCTTTTTAGTTTTATTACATATTATTTAATTGTCCTTTTTGTGCTAACGCTTTTTATGGTATTAAAAAGAATCAATCTATTATTATGGGAAGAGATTAAATAAATAATATTAGGATTTTTTCAGGACAATTATAGGCGGAAAATTTTATAAGTTGGTATGCAAACATTTTGCAGGAATAAAGATTAAATAGACGAAATTCGGATTGTTTATTTTATATTGCTAGGACTGAACTTTGCAGATTCTAGCCCTATCCACAAAAACCTGCATGTCTTCAGCCCCCGGTTTGAACAG
>JARKQC010000052.1 GCA_029974985.1 Bacteroidota bacterium
TTAAATATAAAACCGTTTAAAAACTATTAAAACTAAAATTAAATGGCATCGGATGTCCTAATCCGTAGATCGAGGGTTCAAATCCCTCCCGGCCCGTTAACTACTTTTTGTTTTTAAAAATACTATTTTTACATAATATCAATATAAGGGCTTGTAGCCTAGTCTGGAAGGGCGTAAGACTCCTAATCTTAAGATCGAGGGTTCAAATCCCTCCTGGCCCGTTAACTGCTTTTTGTTTTTAAAAATACTAAATTTTACATAATATACAATATAATGGCTTGTGGCCTAGTTTGGATAAGGCGAACGAGTCCTAATCGTTAGAGCGCGAGTTCAAATCTCGCCAAGTCCGTTGATTTTCTTTTTAACAATTAAACAAGATATATTCTTTTTTAAAGCTCTTTTTAATGTAGTAATAGTTAATGATTAATGTGGAAAAACAAGTAAAAAATTCACAAACTAATCATCAATAAAAGAAGTTGATTGGTTAGGATTTCATCTAAAAAATGCATATCAGTTTAAAAAAAATTAAAACTCCTAATTCTAATGTCAAAGGTTTAAATCCCATCAATCGCTCATTTATCTTAATATATTAAGTTTAATAGTAATAGATCGAAATTTAGATTTTTTATTTATAACCGATGTTTTAATATTCAACTGATTCGTGTCTAAGCCAATAGCTAAAAATTTGGAAAATTCAGATGGAATTTTCCCTATAACGAAATTATCATATTTTAAATTTATTCTGTACATATTGTATTTATCATTAATATCTCTTTCAATAGATAATTTATCTCCTTTTTTTATTTTATCAAAATATTCAGTATTATCATCTTTTATATTAATATCAAATTTTACTGTATCATATTTAAACAAAGGTTTTCTTTTTGAAGCTAGATTATTAGAAGTATCTAAAATATTTCTTATTTGATAGTCCAAAAATTCATAATTTTTAAGATCGTTCAATTCTAATGATGAGAACCATATTAAAAAACTTTCAAAATCACGGTGCAGATAGTCATATTCATAAAGCTCCTCGATTTCTAAACACAGATTTCTGGTTTTAATTCCTATATTTTTACAGAAACAAGCAATTTTTTTATTAAGTCCATATTTGATAAAATATGGTATGTTTTTTATTTCATCTGGTAAATCTTCAATTTTATTATATTCATTACCTAAATAAAATAATAATATTAAAAGAAATGAATTAGATCCCCAAGGATATCTATATTCTAAAAATTTGTTAATATAAAGATACATTCTATTTTCCAATTCAGTATTTATAAACTCATTTTTCCAAAATTCTTCTAATACTTTAATGTCTTCTCCGTAAATCCATTTACTAGTAAAAACAAAAAGTTTATCAAAATGTTTTTTTAATAACTCATTTTTTATTTTATAATCATTCATTTCATCTAAATCGATTAATATGTATAAAATACATTCAATTAAAGATGCATAATCCCTATCATTTAGAAAATTTACAATTTTCTCTAAATGGCACTTAATAAATTCATTTATTTTACAACATGAATCTAAAGATAAGCCAGTTGCAGAATATATCTCTCTTAATCCTTTATCTATATAATTTGAATAAAATCGACTGCCTATATTCTTAAAAGCATTTTTCACACAATTTAACTTCTCTAAATCATCAATTTGTATGTGAAATAAAGTACAATCTAATGTTTCTTCTATAACCTTTTCGTCAAGTTGATCAACAGATTCTTCAAAAAGTATAGCCAATAATGAAGGTTCAATATTCTTTTTTAAATCAGCCATAAATTCAGAAGAATCAATTCTTTTATTATACAATTTTTGGACAATCTTAAAAAGGTAACTTCTTATAGGTTCAATTTTATCTTTTTTTGCATATTTATCAAAAATAGCAATATCTTTATCATTATCCATATTTATGAAAATAACTTGACCATGAGTTTCTTTTCCTGCTCTCCCAGCTCTACCCACAACATTCCAAAAATCTCTAATACTAACATTTTTTCCATATCCCAAAGATAATGAGTGAATTATTGCAGTTTTTATGGGAAAGTTTATTCCCTGACCTATTGTGTTAGTAGAAATTAGTAATTCAATCTTTTTTTCTCTAAAGTCTGTTTCTATCGCATTTTTCACTTCTTTAGGCAATTCTCCATGATGAATACCTATATTCTCTTTTAAACACTTTGTAACTGGGTGAGATTCACCTAATAGCTCTGAAGAAATTTTAAAAGAATCTATATTTTGTTCTTCTTCTATTTTATCAATTTCTTTATATTCCATTAATCTTAAATATTTTTCACCTAAAGATTCTGCCCACCCTGGCTTTGAGGTGAAAATGAGAACACTTCCTTCATTGACGAATTTTGATGCTAATTCAAGTATAATATGGGATTTTTTATTTTTAGGGCATTTTCTTCTTCTAATTTCTTTTGTTTCAGAAGTAGTGAATGAATAATTTTTTTCTTTAAGTATGTTTGGAATAAAAATTGATTTTTTTTCACCTATTTTCTCATAAGGATAAAAAATAGTGCCTTTTTTATTTTTTTTATCCCATTTTAAATATCCGATTAATTTTTTTGTAGGTTCCCATTCCTCATTATTAATACTAGGTGAAGTTAAAATATTTCCTTCTGATTCAGAAATCCATTTTGAAAAATCATGAGCATCTACTTCACTTATTAAAGCAGAGATATATAAAAATCTGGTTCCAATTAAATTTTTCTTGAGTTTACTTATTAATAATTCTAATAAAATAGCCCGATTATCGCCATTACCTATTATGTGTCCTTCATCAGTGATTATGATTGAAATATTATTGAAAAAATCAGAATTAATCCTATAAAGCAAATCAATTTTCTCTGGAGTTGCAACTAAAATATCTGTTGTATTAATCCATAAAAAATCAAACTCATCTATTTCGTATGCTCCAGATATTGAAGAGAGAGAATAACCCAATCGCTCAATTTTAGAGAAATTTTGTGTGATTTCATGAACTAAAGCATTGAATGGAGCAATATATACAGCTTTTGAATTTGGATTTTTTATAAGTGAATGGATAATCATTAATTCTGCAATCAACGTTTTTCCAGCACTAGTGGGCATTTTAATAATATAGTTTTCTTCATTTAACAAAATATTCTGTTTTAAAGCATTTAATTGGGAGTTCCAAAATTCAAATATAGATATTCTATTATCAAAACTTTTTATTTCTGAATTATCATAAATATCCATAGATAGTAATTTGAGATAAGTTTTCCAAGTATAATTATTGATATCAACATATTGATTCATTATGTCCCATATATTTCTAATGCTAAATAGCTTAATTCTAGTTTTAAATAGATACATTATATGAGATAATAGGATATTTCCACTGTAAAGAATTTCTTTATAGCTATCATCGAAATATTTATTTATAAGTTCTGTGGATGGGTGAAATTTTGTTTCTGAATTTTCATATCCTTCAATAATGAAAGAACATAGGCTTGAAATAGCAAGGCAATATTTATCTAAAAAATTTTTATAGCGATATTCAAGATACGAATAATCCTCATTTTTCAAACCATTAATTGTTTTATTTAAAAGAAAAATCTTTTTTTGAAGAAAAAGTTGTACTGATTTCAGGAATATATTTTCATATTTTAAAATATTGTCTAATTTGAAATTATTAGATGAAATTTCATCTACATTATAATAATCCGTTTTTTCAATTTCATCAATTAAACATTTTGCATTAGCTTGGTAACCAGATATATCATAACATAGACTTGATAATAATAAAAAATATTTTTTATCATATTCTTGACTAATGTAGTATAAATTTTCATATATTTCTGCAGCAGTTTTCAATGCTTTTATTCCAGTTGGGTTAGCCGAATTTTCTTCTAACAAAAAACACCCATTAGAAGATAAATATAGTGCATTTTCCCCTAAAAAATTTTCTTCATATGTCTTATTAAATTTGGCATCCAATTTTTTCGCCGAAATTTGACCCATATAATTTTTTAATTTAGAATTATTTAATAAGTCATCTAATTCTATCTCCAATTCATCAACATAATTTTTTTTATTCATTATAAACAACTTCCTCAGCTATTTCAGGAATAGTTTCGTAAGTACGATTAATTAGTTGGTTTAAATTATTGATCAAGAAAATATTTATAGATAAATTAGGCAATTCAATAGTTTCATTCTTAAATAATCTTAAAATATCTTCTCCCCATCTACTTTTTTCCATTATCATAAATATATGAAACTCTTTATTAGACTTTTTGAAGTTTTTAAAATAACCCCTAAATATTTTTGCTAATTCAAATTTTCTTTCAAACCTTAATATTTTAATCATATGGTCAATTATTTCAGGTTCATCAATATTAGTATCTTTAAGATGATTATAAGCCTTTTCAACTTCAATTCTGTAATCATAAACTCCTCTAGATTTAAGATCTCCTTTTGCTTTCACTTCTGAAAGAGAAATATAAAAATCTTTTTCAGATCCAACACATGTTACCACATCGGCTCCACCTTGCATTGCAGAATTTCTCTTATTTTTATGCCTCAATCTATAAATTGGAATGAAATGACCCCTAATATCTTTTAAAATTTCAGCAGCAATAATTTCTCCCCAAGTAGACTTTCTAGGATAAATAATTTTTTTATTATCTTTGTCAGGAATCACATGATCTATAACATAGTCTTTTAAATTTATTTCATCTAATTCACACATGAATTTTATATTTTCAGGGTCTCCTAATGATATTAATATTCGTTTTGCAATATCAATTATCATATCTTCATTCAAGTCTTTAATTAACAATTCAAAAACTTTTATATTATATGGAACTTCATCATATACTTTTTCAATATCATCTACCCATTGTTTCATGTTAACATCTACTTCAAAAATTAGTTATATCATGTGTTTCAATATATAATTTGACTATTAATCTTTCATATGCATTATTTAATTTTTAAAACTGTCAATTTTACCAAATAGTAGATTTTTACATTATTTGCGAGTAATCCAATATATAATTTGAATTCCATATTTTTTTTAAATCTTCAACATTTTTTACCATTTTTAATCACCTAAGAACAAATTAAATATATTGAAAACTTCTTTTCTTTTTATCAGTTAATTACTAAATTCATTTTTAAATTCATCATTTAATAATTATTCTATACACTTATAGGTATTTTTTATTATTATAATTTTCTATATTAATCATACAACAATACACACCACAAATGAATAATCCTTAAAAAAGTAAAAAATAATATTTTTATTTAATGGTTATTTAAATTCAATCAAAAATTTTAATAATTGAAGTATTTTAGATATATTAAATCTTAAAAAATATAAACAAAATTATTTTTAATACAGCATTGCATTAAAAATATTATTAATTTTAATTAATACTTTATAATAAAAAAGTATATCTAAAATGATATATAATTAGTGGGTTTTTTTATAACTCCTAATCGTTAGAGCGCGAGTTCAAATCTCGCCAAGTCCGTTTTTAATAATTGATAATTTAAGCTTATTTTTTGGATAAAATGTTGCAAATACTATTTTAGAGGATTATAGTAAGTAAAATTGTTTTTTAAGATTTACTAACTTTTAAATAATTAAAATAGAGTTTTAAACTTCTAATTTTCAAGTAAAAATTTAGATTTTTTCAAGAAATTTGTTGTTTATAAATTTTTATTAATTATTACTTTTCATTTTCTCTCATGGAAAAGATTTATTTAATTCTAATTACTTAATATATTATTAATGTATGTTGATAGGTAATATCTAAAAAATAATTAATTTAACATATGAATTGATATCATGAGTACAGAATCTAAAATAGTAAAAATATTTATTTCATCACCTAATGAAGTTGCTAATGAAAGAGTGATAATTAAAGATATTATTTCAGATATAAATGGTGTTTGGGAAGATTGCTTGGGAATAAAGTTTAAGGCAATAAATTGGGAAAAAATCCCTCCTAAATTCGTAGAAAAATCTGTACAAACTACAATTAACAATGATTTAAATGATTGTGATATTTATTTAGGCATTTTATGGAAATATTTTGGAACTCCTGTTGGGAAATATATGTCAGGAACAGAAGCGGAATATGAATTTGCTAAAAAAAAGAAAAAAAATTTTTTAGACGGGAAAAATGAAGGGGATATTGATATAATGTTTTATTTTTCTAATATATCTTATCCTCCACAGGACATAAATACTATTCAATTAGATTTAGTTAATGATTTCAAAGAAAAAATAAGGAATAATATAATCTATTCAGAATATAATTCAATTGAAGAATTTAAATATTTAATATTTCAACATTTATCAATACAACTTAAAGAAAGATACGAAAAAATTAAACAAGAAAAAGATAAGTTGGAGGAATAAAATTTGTCAAACAATACATTAAAAATTTTTATAGGAGCACCAAAGGATATTGATGAAGAAAGAAATATAATTTCGCGTGTTGTTAATGATATTAATATTACTACAAGAAATATGACTGAGATATCTTTGGAAGTAATAGGATTAGATACAGACATTCGTTCTAAAATAACTGGAAAAGATGAACCACAAGCAATAATTAATGAAATTTTTGATAAATGTAATATATTCATTGGTATTTTATGGAAACATTTTGGAACTCCTACCAAAAAATATGAGTCAGGGACAGAAGAAGAATTTAGAAAAGCTTTAGAAAAATATGAAAATAATCCTGAAAGCATAGATATAATGTTTTATTTTTGTAATAAACCCCCTGAACAATTGAGTGAAATATCTCCAAAACAATTAGAATTGATTAACAATTTTAAAACAGATATAGAAGACAAAGGATTATATTTCACATACTCAGAGCTTGATGAATTCGAAGAAATTATTAAAAAGGATTTAAGTTTATTGATTAGTGAAAAAACTAATAAACATAAACAATTAAAAGATATTGAATCCAATAAGTATGATGAAAAAATATCAGAAGAATCAGAAGGAATATTAGATTTATTTGAAATTTTTAATGAAAATATAGAAGCAGGCGCTAATGATTTAAATAAATACACATCAGAAGTAGAAGTTTTTGGTGAAAACATGACTTTAGGGGCAGACTTTAATCCTAATGATTTAAATTCAGTCAAAAAATATGTCGACTCAATTTCAGACCATATGGATAACTTTTCTGAAACAACAGATTATTATTCCTCAAAAACTAAAAATCACTTTTTTAAAGCTTTAGATTCTCTTATAAATCTTTCAGAAAATTATAAAAGTAATATATTTGAAAATGATGAACAAATCGAACAAACCAAAAAGGCTCTTGAGGAATTTGATAGTGTAATTAAAGAAGCTGTCGAAACTATTGAAGAAGGTCTTGTGAAAAATATCGATGATGTTCCCCCAATAACTACAAAATTTAATAAATCAAAAAATAAATTACTTAAATCAATCAAAAATCTAATTAAAGATTTCAACAATATTAGAAAAATGAATAATGATGCATATAAAACATTGAATTCACTTGAATCTTAAATATTAATTACTTTCCCTTTTTAAAGCTTTTTTTCTTTTATCTATTAATTAATTTATAGTAAGTGTTATTTATGTTATACTTTTTAATCCTATCTCATGAATAATAATTATTATATATGCTCTAATACTTCTTTTCCTAATTCTGTTATTTTGTATAGCCTTCCTACTTTCTTTTCAGGGTTAAGACAAATTACAAGCTTTTTGTTTTGTAATTCTTGTAATGCACGACTTACATTACTAGTACTTATATTAATTGATTTTCCTATTTTAGATGGAGTTTTTACTTTGTTTTTTAAATC
>JARKQC010000054.1 GCA_029974985.1 Bacteroidota bacterium
AATTATTACCTCTATTTAGGTGCGGACACTATTTCTTATATCAATATCGCTAAAACATATGCCGGTGGAAATGTCTTTGAAGCAATAAATGGTTATTGGAGCCCACTTTTTTCCTGGTTAATGGTTCCATTCTTTTATTTGAGCTCATCTCAGATACAATATGTTTTTATAACAAAAATAATATGCATAATAATTGGTTTTTTCACAATAATCAGTATCACCAGGTTATATAACAAATTTGAAATGGATAGATCAATAAAAAGGGTGTTCCTGTTCACTTTGATCCCGGTTATACTATATTTCAGTTTAAAGATAAATACTCCTGATTTACTGGTGGTACTTATTCTCGTTTATTATTTGAGCATTATATATGATTCGCAGTATTCCAATAGGTTGTCTTTTGGTATTTTTTGTGGTGTTTTAGGTGCTCTAGGTTATTTAACCAAAAGTTATTTGTTTTTCTTCTTCCTAGCACATTTCATTCTTTTTAACATTATTTATCTATGGAAGAGTAATTCAGATGTTAAAAAGAAAGTTTTAAAGAATTTATTATTGGGATTAACTGTGTTTTTTTTAATAAGCGGCCTTTGGATAGGCACGATAAGTGATAAATATGGAAAATTTACCATTTCAACCGCAGGGGAATACAATAAGGATATAATGGGTCCAGAATATTCGGGTAACACTCCATTTCACCCATTATATGAAGTTGGTTTAATTGAACCTCCTACCAGCTACTCAACCAGTATATGGGGTGAACCATCCTTTACAAAAATGAAGCATTGGAGTCCTTTAGATTCAATGGATACTATTCAATATGAATTTAAATTAATTGTAGAAAATATTTTTATCTCATTCCTCCTTATTGAAACCTTTTTTATAATTTCTATTTTTATTATAATTTCTGCCTTGATTGTTATACTCAAATCAAATGTAGATAAACTCTCAAAGAGGAGAATACTGTATTTAATAACTACAATTTTTATTTATATCGGAGGTTATACTCTGGTTGTGGTAGAATGGAGATATTTCTGGTTTATATTTGTTTTGATGATGTTTACTGCCTTTTATATGGTGAATACATTATTTGAAAATAAATTAATCAATTTTAAGATGAGGAATATTTTGCTAATTATTTTGATTTTGGCTTTTGTTCTTCAACCTATCTGTGAACTTTTTCTTTTTGCAGATGATGAGGATTTAGATTATACGTTGAGTAATAATTTGAAAAATCTGGGTATACAAGGTGGAAACCTAGCTTCTAATGAGGAATGGGTTAGCATGAATGGTATAGCATTTTACTTAGATTCTAAATATTATGGAATCCCAAAAAAGACGGATAATATCACTAATTTAGAAAAAGAATTATCTGATAATCATATTGATTATTTCTTTGTTTGGAACGATGCTAATTTTGTCATGCCGGGTTATAAAGAAATTACTGGGGGTAAAATAAGGGATTTAAAGGTTTATTCAAAAATATAAGAACAATTTTCTAGTTTATCTAAATTTAACCATTAACAGAACTATTATAATATGTATTTAATATTTTTAAAAAAAGAATAGTTGTGGAAAGCTATAATTTGCCAATGGTTGAGTCTCTGGCGACATCTAATACCTCAGAAACGTTACCCGCCACAGAATTGGATATATCCAGTACATAAATGCCGACTACGATAACTAGTATCAACAATCCGCCTATTAAGAGGATCATTTCCGCACTGATCTGGGCTTTTTCATCCATTAACATATCTTTCCACTAAATTTAGATTGTTTTACCCTTATTCGTGGTGGCTGCCAACAGTGCTTCTTACTGTTGCTATGTCTTCTTGAGAACTATAGTCTTGGCCGGTGAAGTAAGTGTAGTAGATTATTAGTGCAACTATTGCTATAACGATTACTCCTCCGAATAACAGAATGTATTCAGCTGCACCTTGTCCACCTTCGTCTTTTACGATGTCCATTTTTTCTACCTCCAATATTTTTAGTCAAGTAAATGATAATAATACTTTCAGATATATAAATTATTCTAATTTTGTACTTTTATATCACCTCGATTTTGATAACTTAACAGTCTCTCACCACTAATGTATCATCACAAAAAATAAACGTTTATATACTCCTATGTGTAGATTATCACGTAGGAAGTGATTTGGTGGTCATATGCCTCGAAATTATAAACTGAAAGAAGCAATATTACAGGCCCTAGATGAAAAAGAACTGTCTAGAAAAGAGCTTTTAGGATACATCATGAGAAATTCAAAGATGAATATCTCTGATAAAACCTTCAACGAATCGTTGATGAACCTCCTGAAAGAAGGTAAAATTTGTATGATCGGGTATGATTTCGGCATATACCATGATGTTAAACGGATCCAGTCAATAAGACCAGATGG
>JARKQC010000006.1 GCA_029974985.1 Bacteroidota bacterium
TGCCGCGCTTGTATCTTATCAATATATTGACACCAAAAAAGGTGAACTAAAAAATACAACAGCGACACATATTTGGGATATAAAGACACATGAAAAAATAACTAGTCTTCAATATTCAGATATTCGTCAAATAAAATTTTCTCCTGATGGTAGATACTTAGCTCAAGTTAGAACTACTGATATGATTTTATTAAATACAGGTACTTGGGACATGTACTCTGCCGATTTTACTGGTCATACAAGCTATATTCAAGATATAGCCTTCTCACCTGATGGCTCTCTATTGGCTTCGTGTGGTAGTGCTGGCGAAATTAAAATTTGGAATTTAAACCAACAAACTCTTTTAACATCACTTCAAGATTATGGCAATTTAACTTCTATTGGATTTATAAATAATTCTAAAATTATTTGCGATGGTAATGTAGATTATACACAAAGATATACTAAAATTTGGGATTTAGATCAGGAAAAAGTTGTAGGAATGATAAAGACTAACAAACCTTGGTCATTAGATATTGATAAAAATGAGCTGTACTGTGTTCTTGCATTAACAGGTAGAATATTATTATTTAATATTAATTCTGTAATAACTTCTATTAAAGAAAATAATCAACCAATTTTACATATTAGTTTAGCTCCAAATCCTACTAATTTAAATGCTTACTTAATAATTCAATCAGATGAAGATATGAATTTAAGCATTGAAATATTAGATATTAATCTTAACTTACTCAAGCAATTGCAATCAGTTTTTATCTCAAAGGGTAGAAATGAGATTAGTTGCGATACTACATTATTTCCTCCTGGAGTTTATTTCTGTAGAATTACATTTGATACTTTTTCAAAAACATATAAAGTAATGGTGATGAAATGAAAAATAAATTATATTACTAAATTACTATTAATAATGCTATGAACTTGTTTCATAAGATTTAATTCTTCAATTTTTGAACTTCCATTATATTCAATAGGTTTGGAAATAATTACCTTGATTGTGCCACTACCGATAAGAAATTTTTTATTTGGTAAAAGTTTTGATGAACCGATTATAGTAACGGGTACGATTTCTTTGCCGCTACGAGAAGCAAGTAAGAAAGCTCCACGTTTGAATTCGCCGAGTTTTCCGTCGTTTGAACGCGTGCCTTCGGGAAAAACTACAACAGACTCTCCCGTTTTGATAGATTCAACAGCCTCGTCAATACCTGCCATAGAGTCGCGACCACTTTGTCTTTTAATACCAATATATGGAGATTTAGCAAGTCCCCAGCCGAAAATTGGAATTTTTTCGAGTTCTTTTTTATAAATAATTCTAAAATTATGTGGAATAGCAGTTTGTAGGATTGGAATATCAAGAAGGCTCGAGTGATTTACACAGAAAATATATGATTTATTCAAATCTAAATTTTCAACGCCCGAAACGAACAATTTAACTCTTGCAGACATCAATATAGATTTTGCCCATATTCTCGCAAGTTTATGAAAAATAGACTTATCAGATAAAAACATCAATAAAAGTGCAATTATTGACATTATTATCGAATTTATAGCAATGAATATTATTACTAAAAATGAGTATATTTTGCTAAAAAAATTAGTTTTCGATTGTTCCACAAACTACACTGCAAATTTTTTCAATTGTAAAATCAGTAATTTTATAGTATCTCAAAAGTCCATCTGGACGGCACGAAACAATATTATTGCTTGATAAAATACCGAGCTGTTTTGAAACATTTGCTTGTAGTAAGCCAGTAGTTTCGATTATCTCGCTAACAGTTTTTTCACCATCAAACAATGCTCTTAGAATTTTTAATCTTGAGGGTTCGGATAATATTTTAAATCTTTTAGCAATTAAATCAATTTGTGAATCTGATAAAGCTAAATGTGATTCAACATTTGCAATCAATGCAATCAATTCTTCCATAATAAAAAAAATATACTATAAATTTAATATAATAAATAAAGAGCGAAATCTATTTATTAATATTTTAAATAAAAATCAAATAATTCATTAGAATGAATAGTTGATAGTAAATAATATTTGTAGATTTTTATAGACAATGGGGCCGGCCTTATTGTCTCAGTATTTTTAAATTATTTATTAATTTTTTCTAATAATAAAATTAAAAATTATTATTTTTGAATATGACAGATAATCAAATTTATGGAAGAGGTTGGATACTTGCGGCTTTAATGCTAACGATGATGCTTGCGGCAATGGATTCTACTATTATTTCTACTGCTATTCCTCATATTGTTTCGAGTCTCGGTGGATTTAATAAATTTTCTTGGGTTTTTTCTATTTATTTGCTTGCTCAAACTGTTACAATTCCTATTTACGGCAAAATAACTGATCTTTATGGCAGAAAAAAAATATTATTATTTGGAATATTTGTTTTTCTACTGGGTTCTCTTTTATCTGGTTCTGCTTGGAATATCGAATCTTTAATATTTTTTCGAGGTATTCAGGGCATTGGAGCGGGTTCGATGATGGCAACGGTTAATACGATAGCTGGCGATATATATTCAGTCGAAGAAAGAGCAAAAATTCAAGGATTTTTGTCGAGTATTTGGGGTATAAGTGCTATTTTAGGTCCTGCTATAGGAGGTACATTAGCAGAATATGCAAATTGGAGATGGATATTTTTAATAAATTTACCAATTGGTGCAATTTCAATATATGTAATTTATAATTTTTTTAAAGAAAAGATAGTTCCAATAAATCCGAAAATAGATTACAAAGGTTTATTTTTTATATTAAGCTCCTTAATATTATTTTTTATATTTTTGTTAGAAGGTGGGCAAAGTTGGCAATGGATTTCCGCTCCAAGTATTATATTATTTATATTATTTATAATAAGTACAATAATCTCATTTATTATTGAAAGTAAATCAGAAGATGCGATTTTACCAATGTGGTTATGGCAAGATAGAACCTTTGCATTTACTAATTTAGCAATGATTGGAATGGGAATTGTGATGATAGGTCCCGAAATATTTTTGCCAACATTTGCACAAACTTCTCTCGGATTAGGAGCTGTAGCGTCGGGATTTATACTTACCACTATGAGTTTTGGTTGGCCCACAGCGTCAGCTTTATCTGGTAAATTATATTTAAGAATAGGATTTAGAGAAACTTCTTTAATCGGGTCAATTGTTATTTTTTTAGCATGCGTAGGATTTTTATTAATACCAAAGCCTCAAGCAGTATATTTACTTGTAATTGACCAAATTATGATAGGTGCTGGTTTTGGTTTATTATCAACATCATCTCTTGTCGGTATTCAATCAATGGTAAATTGGGAAAAACGTGGAGTTGTTACAAGTTCGAATATTTTTGCTCGAAATTTGGGTCAGAGTTTAGGTGCTACTATAGTAGGCGCAATATTTAATAATTCTTTGACTAATCAATTACAAAATGCTCCTTCTGAATTGCCTCACTCAATAAAAGATATTTTAAGTATTTTTCATAATCCCGCGATTAGCGAGTCTGCTAAGGAATTTTTGCGTAATGCAATCAATTTTTCTATGCAACATATTTATTGGGGGCTTGCAAGTTTTTCTATATTTATATTTATATGTATTTATAATGTTCCGTCAAGGAAGGTTATTACAACAAGTAAAATTAAATAATAAATATTTTTTTTTACTTTATTTAGTACTTTCGTAAATATTTAGAAAGCTAAATTGTTTTATCAATAAATTATAGGATAGAATTATGATTGGTACATTATTTATCGCACTTGTGATTGGCTTAATAATTGGATTTATTATTACTTACTATATTTTATATTTAAAAAATAAATCAAATACAGTTGCAAAATCAGAATATGATATTTTGACCAATAAGTTATATGAAAATGCTACAAATTTAAAATTATTAGAAGAACGCTCTAATTCTTATTCAAAAACTATAAACGATTTGAATGAAAAACTTGACTTAAAAGATAATAAATTGAATGAATTGCTAAATGAAAATGCTATTTTTAAAACAAATTTATCAAATAGTAATATAAAACTATCCGAGCTATCGAATGAATTATCAATAGAAAAAGATAATAATATAAATTTACAAAAAAATATCAATGAGCAAAACAAAGAAATCGCAACTCTAAAAGCAAACAATCAGTCGCTTATTGAGAAACTCGATACTCAAAAAAAAGAGATTGAAGAGCTTCATAAATCATCGCATCTACATTTTGAAAAAATTGCCAATCAATTACTCGAAGAAAAAACTTCAAAATTTACAGAAACAAATAAATTCAATATCGAAAATATCCTAAATCCTTTAAAAGAAGATATTAACAAATTTAAAAGTAAGGTTGAAGAAACTTATGATAAGGAAACTAAGCAAAGAATCTCTTTAGATGAAAGAATCAAACAGCTTGTTGAACAAACGAATAAAGTAAGCTCGGAAGCTAATAATCTTGCAGTAGCTCTAAAAGGTAATCCGCAAAAACGTGGAAATTGGGGCGAAGTCATTTTAGAAAGCATATTACAGACCTCGGGACTATCAAAAGATAGAGAGTATTTTATTCAGCAATCTTTAAAAAATGATGAGGGTAGCAATATTAGACCCGATGTCCAAGTTGTCTTGCCAGATAATAGAATAATAATTATTGATTCAAAAGTATCACTTATTGCTTATGATAAATATGTCGCTACTGACAATTATGAAATTCAAAAAGAGTTTCTTAAAGAGCATATTAATTCTACAAAAACTCATATTGACCAATTGAGTTTAAAAAAATATGATGATATCGCTTCTACACTTGATTTTACTATAATGTTTATTCCTATCGAACCAGCTTATCTTATAGCAATTCAAAATGACAGCGAATTATGGAGTTATGCTTATAAAAAAAGAATTTTATTAGTAAGCCCAACTAATTTAATAGCTTGTTTAAAATTAATTTCTGATTTATGGGTTCGTGATAGACAAAATAAAAATGCACAAGATATTGTAAAAAAAGGTTCGGCTTTGTATGATAAATTTGTCGGTTTTATTGATTCTTTTGTTGATATTGGTAAAGCACTTGATAAAAGTCAAGAAAATTATGAAACTGCATATAATAGGCTAAGCAAAGGAAAAGGTAATTTGATTTCATTAAGTAAAAAATTCAAAGATATGGGGCTAAAATCATCGAAAGAATTACCAGATACCATACTAAATATTGATGCTGATTTAGATGATGAAAATTTTGATAACTAAAAATTTATTTAAAAATTCTAATGTAAAAAGTTTATATCTAAAAAAATAAAATTTATTTTTATTAAAATTATCGTATATTTATCTAATTAATTAATGTTGTTTTTAAAAAGAAATTTTTTGAGTTATTATGAAAACACATTTACGATTTTTTATTTATACGATAATTTTATTATTTGTATCTTTTTCATTATATGCTGATGATTTAGAGCTAACTCGTGAGTTTAATTTAATTACCTCGAAAAATGCATCTGGATATTTAAAGCCTTTGTTTACAACATTAGAAGAGGGCTTTAATACATCGCTATATAATACGGCTTATCATACACCGGGCTGGTCTTTTGGAGTAAATCTTTCTGTTATGGGTATGTTTATACCTAATTCACAGCTTTTGTATGATGCTGAATTGCCCGATTTATACGGTAAAACCCAATTTGTAAAAAATGCGGGTTTGCACGATGGCAAATTAATTGAAAACATTGGCGGAACCTATAACGAACCAACTATTTATGGCGGAAAATCCTATTCAATTTTTGCCGCACCACAATATTTATCGCCACCAGATTCTTTTTATAAATCTGTCGGTTTTCTCGAAGGTAAAGATATTGGTTTTACGCCTGCATTACCAATTTTACAATTATATCTTGGAATACCAACACGCACAGAACTAATATTGAGATTTTTGAGTCTGCCCGTACAAAATTCAGCAATGAGTTATTTTACAATTGGTTTAACTCAAAATATTGATAAATTATTTGAAATCAATAAACCCGACGACCCACTTTCTTATGGATTTAATATCGCTTATCATAAGATTTCTCGAGGGACGGGCATTGATATAAGCTCTTTTGCGTTTGGGCTACTTGCAAGCAATAAATTTTATGATAATTTACAAGTTTATGGCGGTTTGCAATTTGAAACAATGTCGGGGAATCTTAGATTTGTTCGTAAAGATTTCAGACCCGATGATGTACTGAATAGTCCATATTCCGAAATTAGACGTGGTGATAATCTTATTGTAGATGTCGAGTCTTTTAATAGCTTAAGATTAACTCTCGGCGCGGCTTATGATATTTCTATATTTAGATTTCACGGTGATATTAGTTATGCCGCACAGCCCGTAATAAATTTTGGTGTTTCCTTTAAAATATTAGAAGATATTGAAGAATATTTTGAAATTCCCGAATACGAACCTAATAAACCTGTAGATTCTGATATTAAGCAAATTGCTGATATTAATTATACAAACCCATATTTAGCTAAATCAAATTATATTGATATTATAAAACCAAAAGTATGGGATTTTGATATTGCTCTTAAAATGAATTCAATTTATGATTCAAAAGTTAGTACTCTCGACACAATTATAGTCGAAGAATTTGAATCCCGCCAAACTCGCGCAATGTTGCCTTTTATATTCTTTGGTGAAAATGAGTCTGATATTCCAGCGAAATATAATGTAATTAGTAAAGAAGATACTAAGGATTTCTCTTTTGGTAAATTATTAGGTAAATCTCCTTTTGAAAGTTATTATGATGTGCTAAATGTGATTGCATTTAGACTTAAGGAAAAGAAAGATGCAAAATTGTATTTAACGGGAACTAATAACAATATAGGAAAAGAAAAAAATAATTTGACTTTATCGCGTAAACGTGCTGAAAATGTCAAAGCATATCTAACTCAAGTTTGGAATATTGACGAGTCGAGAATTATCGTTGAAGCACGCAATTTACCTAAAATTCCATCTAATAACACAGATAAAGACGGTCAAGAAGAAAATCGCAGAGTAGAAATAAGCTCAGACGATATTGATATTACGGCACCTATATTTATTATTGATACTGTTTATAGAGTTAGACCCGATGCCATACAATATTTACCAACTGTTAATAGCGAAGCTGGTTTAGCAAATTGGAATATTAGTAGTTCTATCGAAGGGAAAAATTTTACGAAATACGATGGAAATAATAATATTAATAAAACTTATGAGTGGAATATCGGAGGCGAAAGCGCCAATAAGAAAGAACTTAAAAATTTTATGACTACAAATTTTATTGCAAAAGATAAAGAGAATAATTTACGCGAAATAAGTTTGAAACATCCAATTAAAATTATTTCTGTTAAAGATAAGAGACTGAATGCCTCGCGTGATACTTCTTTAAATATTTATAATTTAATTTTATTCGATTTTAATAAATCTACTTTAAGCCCAACAAACAAACGAATTACTGATTTTATTAAATCCGAAATTAATCCACAAACAGATGTTACAATTTATGGATATACAGATAGAATTGGTAATGATGAATACAACAGAAAATTATCTGCGGCAAGGGCAGAGTCAACCGGTAAATCGCTCGACGGGCATCCATATAAAGCACTTGGCATTGGCGAATCTATTTTACTATATAATAATGATTTGCCCGAAGGACGGTTCTATTGCAGAACTGTTGTTGTCGAAGCTAAAGTACCAATTAATTAATATTTTTAAGAGGATAAACAAATGAAAAAATATATTTTTTTAGTTTTAATTTTTGTGTTATTCGGTTGTTATTCTGATACAATTAATAAACTTGAAACTTTTTCGATTCAGATACCTTTATTATTTGCGGGACCCTTTGAAAATCGTACTGCACCCGATACAAGTTATGATTTTACTAATTTACACAAATATCCCGAATATAGAGACAATAAAGATAGAGTTAACAAAGCAGAAATTTTGCAACTTAATTATTTAATTGATTCTCTTGTGTATGATGATGGCACTGTTTTCGACCCTAAAACAGATGACCTTGAATTTTATCACATTAGATATACGCTTCGTTTCGCTAAGCCTTTAACTGGAAATGAGCAATCTACAAATCCCGATGATTTTATACCCGACGATAGTTTAGATGAAATTCTTCTTGGTGAATTTAAAGATGTAAAAATTAAAGATTATTATAGAGAAGCTAAGCATATTCTCGAAGTGCCAGAAGAAAGCGCCAAAGCAATTTCTGATATGCTTAAAATTAAACCTTATTTTTATTTATATACTGAATATAGTAAAGTTAAAGGGCAGACCGAAGAATATATTAAATTTAAAATTATTAAAGCAAAATTTGATTTAATATTGAGATTGGAGGTTAAATTGTAATTTTTGTTTGTTGAAAAAATTATTTGGAATTTATTTGAAAATTATTATATTTGAATTATTGATTTTTATTTTTTTTTAAATATTAATTAATAATTGGTTATTTGGTTTTTATTTTGTGATTTATGGATGAGTTATTAATGTTTTCTTTGTTTATTGAGTTTATTTAATAAATAAAATTTATTTTAAGGATTGTTATATGGATATACAAAATAAAACAAATAAAGAACTTTTAGAGGAATTAAGTACTCTTAGAGCAGAGAATGAGCGTCTAAAACAAGAAATTCAAAAGAATGATATAGGAAAAATAAAAGAATTAGAAGCAATCCAATATGAAAATAATATTTTAAAATTAATTCTTAACACAATACCACAATGCGTTTTTTGGAAAGACAAAAATTTCGTTTTTCAAGGTTGTAATACTGCTTTTGCCAAACTTTTTAATTTAAAGCCAGAGAATATTATTGGTAATAATGATTATGATATTATAAAATCAAAAGAAGAGGTAGAAGGATATTTAAAAGATGATTTCGAAGTAATGCAAAGCCAAAAACCAAAATTTGATATTCTAAATTATTTCACAAACTCTAATAATGAACATATTATTTTTTCTACTACTAAAATTCCTTTATTTGATGAAAAAAATGAAGTATGCGGCATACTCGGGATTTTAAATGATATCACTGAACATAAAAAACTCCAAGATGAATTGTTAGAAAGCAATAATAGTATTACCTCATTATTCGAAAATATGTCGGAAATGATTGTTCTTCACGAATTAGTTTTTGATGATAATAATTCAGAGGTAATAGACTATCGTATTCTTGATTGTAACACTTCGTTTACAAAAATCACGGGCATACCAAAAGAAAAAGCTGTTTGGGCGCTGGCAAGTAAATTATATGGTATTGGAGTAGCACCTTATCTCGATATATATAAAGAGGTTGCTATTAGTGGCAATCCACATAGATTTGAGACCTACTATGAGCCATTAAATGCTCAATTTATTATATCGGTTGTTTCACCAAGTCCGAATAGATTTGCAACTATAACAGTAGATATTACAGAGCAAAAAAAATTACTAAATAAAATTATCGAAAGCGAGAACAAATTCCGTACCTATATTAATAAATCGCCTGATGGAGTTTTTGTAACTGATGAAAATGCTAATTTTATTGAAGTGAATAATGCCGCAACGTCATTTTTAGGATTTTCACAAGAGGAACTTTTAACAAAATCTATAAAAGATATTCTTTCACCCGAATTTTGGGAGTCTGGATTAGCTCATTATAAAAAAGTTATGGATACTGGCTCGGGACATGGGGATTATAAGTTCATTAAGAAAAATGGTGATACTATATGGATGTCTGTTGATGATATTAAATTATCTACTAATCGTGTAATAGCCTTTGTTAAGGATATTTCATACAGAATAAAGATAGAAGAAGAACTTCAAAATAGTATAAAATTTAATGAAATTATATTAAAGAGTATTCCCTATGGTATGAGTATAGTTGATAAGTCCGGAACTATATTATTTGTAAATACAGTTCTTGAAAACTATTTTGGCGATGTTTGGAAAAGAAAAAAATGTTGGGAATTATTCAAAGATAATAAGGAACGCTGTGAATTATGCCCATTATTAACAAATATTAGAATCGGTGAAACTGTTACTACTGAAGTAAGTAATGTAATGGGTAATAGAACTTTCTTAATAACACATACGGGTATGTATTATAATGGCAAAGAATCAATACTCGAAATTTATCAAGATATAACAGACCGAAAATTATTGGAGCAAGAATTAATTATTGCTAAAGAAAAAGCTGAAGAAAGTGATAGGTTGAAAACAGCCTTTTTGCAAAATATGTCTCACGAAATCAGAACCCCACTAAATGGAATAATTGGCTTTTCGAACTTATTAAAAGATGAAAATAATACTCAAGAAGATATAAATGAATTTACTACAATTATTACGAAGTGTAGCAATCGTTTGATGGAATTAGTAAATAATATTTTAGATATATCAAGGATAGAAACAGAACAACTAACAATAAATTTAGAATTCTTTTCGGTAGTTTCATTAATAAATGATTTATATATGTTTTTTAAGCACAAAATTGATACTAATGAAATTGCGTTTGATGTTCAAATAAAAGATAATTTATCTGAGTACCACGTATATAGCGATGAAAGTATATTATATCAAATCTTTGTAAATCTATTAAATAATGCGATTAAATTTACCAAAAAAGGTTTTATTAACTTTGGTTTTGAATTAATCGAAAATGAGGTTTTATTTTATGTAAAAGATACAGGTATTGGAATTAGCGAAAAACAACTTAATCATATATTTGATAGATTTGTTCAGGCAGATAGTTCAATTACACGAGGCTATGAAGGAGCGGGTTTGGGCTTGTCTATTTGTAAAGGAATGATTGAATCACTTGGTGGAAATATATGGGCTATTAGCAAAGAAAACGAGTGCAGTACATTTTATTTTACAGTTCCAATAGTATAAAAATATATAAAATTAAAATTTTAAAAAATCGTTTTATTCTAATATTAAAATATTTTTAGGTAAAAATATGCCCATAAATAGAAATTTAACGTCAGAGCAAATTTTATTAAGAGAAAGTGTAAGAAAATTTGCTGAAGAAGTCATAAAACCCAAAGCATTGGAATATGATGAAAAAGAAGAATTCTCCTATGAGATAACTAATCAAATGGCAGAAATGGGCTTTTTAGGCGCCTTTTTACCTGAAGAATATGGTGGTTCGGGATTAGATTATTTATCATATATAATCGTAGTCGAAGAACTTGCTCGAATTGACGGTTCGCAAGCGGCAACTGTTGCCGCACACAACTCACTCGGCATTGGTCCAATTTATAATTTTGGCTCACAAGAACAAAAAGAAAAATATCTTCCACAATTAGCGGCGGGAAAACTTTGGGGATTTGGCTTGACCGAGCAGGAAGCTGGCTCGGACGCGGGAAATACTCAAACACGAGCTTACGAAGATTTTAATGATTGGATAATAAATGGTTCTAAAATTTTTATTACCAATGCAAGTACAGATATTACACTCGGCTCGACAATTCTAACAGTATCCGGTCAGCAGCACGATGGACGCAAAGAATTTACAAGTATAATAGTAGAAAACGGCACTCCTGGATATGAAACTCGAGAAATGAGTGGTAAAATGATGTGGCGAGCCTCTAACACAAGTGAGCTTTATTTACATGATTGCAGAGTGCCAATAACAAATACACTTGGCAAGAAAGGCGACGGCTTTAAACAAATGCTTGCTACACTCGACAAAGGAAGATTGTCAATTGCCGCAATGGGTTTAGGGCTTGCACAAGGTGCGTTCGAACTTGCTCTAAAATATGCAAAAGAGCGTAAAACATTTGGTAGAGCTATTTCAACATATCAAGCAAATGCTTTTAAACTAGCTGATATTGAAATGGGGCTCGAACTTGCCCGCAATTATTTATATGATGTTTGTCGAATGCTCGATAATGGTGAAAAAATCACAAAAGAGGGCGCTATTGCAAAATTATATTGTTCTGAATTAGCACATACTGCCGCAAATCACTGCGTTCAGATACTTGGTGGTTATGGACTAATGAAAGAATATGGAGCAGAAAAATATTATCGGAACCAAAAGCTTCTCGAAATTGGAGAAGGAACTTCCGAAATACAGAGACTCGTTATTTCTCGAATGATAGGATGTTATGATTAATTTTTTACGGTTTTTTAAGAAATGCTTAAATTGATTGAGTGTCCTCGCGATGCAATGCAAGGATTAATTAAATTTGTACCTACGGAATTAAAAATAAAATATTTGAATGCCCTACTGAAAGTAGGATTTGATACGCTTGATTTTGGCTCTTTTGTTTCAACAAAAGCAGTCCCTCAAATGAGTGATACAAAAGAGATTATAAAAAAACTTAAACTATACGATAGTGAGACTGCACTTTTAGCCATCGTTGCAAATGTTAAAGGTACAGAGCAAGCAGTTTATTTTGATGAGATTGATTATCTCGGTTATCCATTTTCTATTTCGGAAATTTTTCAACAAAAAAATACTAATTCAACAATTGAACAATCTTTATTAAAAGTTGATGAGATTTTTGAATTATGTCAGCAGACAAATCACGAGTTAGTGATTTATTTATCAATGGCATTCGGAAATCCTTATGGAGAAAAATATGACGAAGAAATCGTTGCTTATTGGCTTGAAAAATTAAGTGTCATAGGTATAGAAAATGTTGCTTTATCCGATACAGTCGGGCTTTCTACCCCACAATCAATAAATAAATTATACAAAACTATAAGCCGAGAGTTTCCATTTATTGAATTAGGTGTTCATTTACATTCAAATCCTAATCAATCTTATGAAAAAATCAAAGCCGCGTATACTGCGGGCTGCCGCAAATTCGATTCAGCTATTATGGGTTATGGTGGTTGCCCTATGGCAGAAGACACACTTACTGGAAATATAGCAACAGAAACATTACTTGAATTTTTTGTAAATAATAATGTCGAAACGGGAATTAATTTCGATGAATTGGAAAAAGCAAAGCAAATAGCTTCAACTATTTTTGGAAATTATTAATTTTATATAGAAATCAATTAGAATACAAAAGCAAATTTAAATATAGAAGCCCAATTTGTAAACATAATTACTCGATAACCAAGTAATCCGCCAAATCCAATAAAGGTAACACCAGCGAATTGCTTAATTCTAATAATAGAGTTATCTGATAATTTGTGGCGATTTTTAAGTACTAACATAGATAAAATATAAAGCCAAATAAAATTGCCAACACCAAAACCAAAAGAAAAAATTAAATCATATAACAAACTATCTTGAAATACTCCAATTTTACGTACCCAAGTGGACATCACTGTAAGCGATGGTAAAAATGTAGGATTTGCTAAATTAGTAAATGCAAGAGAAATACCTAAGAACATAGGTCCTCTATTCTTTAAAGAATTTAAAAATTTTGATTGTCTAATTGGTTTATCAAAATTGACGTAAGATTCATTACGAGATTTGAATTGCTGAATACCAAAAAATACTAATCCAGCAACAATCGTAAATTGAATAATTAAAGAGATAATTGGATTATCATCAAGGTAGCCTTTAACAACAGAATAAATTGCCGAAGCCGCTGATATAGCTACGAGACAATAAATTAAATCCATTGTTGCAGTACCAATAGAAAAGTATATACAATCTTTTCGGTTTTTTTCTAATCCCAAGCGAATATTTGCCATTGCAATTGGTCCTGGTGGCATTGCCAGAACAAATCCCAAAAGCGAGCCCGTTATTAATGCAGAGAACATTTTTTTACCTTATTGTGTATAAAATCTTCTATATAAAAAACCTTTTTTCAAAAGTGTGTAAAAAAACTGACACAAAGTAAGGTTTTTTTTTGATTTACACAAATAAAAATATTTTCATTAATTATTTAGTATAGCTAAATATCATATTTTATAGATATTTCGGGATTTATACCAAAAATTGGATTATACGATGCACCAATCATTATATAAAAATTATTAAATAAGTTGAATTGCGAAGCTACTTCGTAAAAAATTGGATTGGTTCTGACTGCAAATCTTGCTCTAATATTTTCATCAAAACAATAATTCACAGCAAAATTAAAAGCTGAATATGAATTGATGATAATAACAGCATCTAAATCAAATATTAAATTTTCATCTAATAAATATGAAATTCCTAAGATTGATTCTTGAAAAATTGTTTTATCAAAATTTGCCGTATAATTTCTAAAAATATTACGCAAAGCAAAACCAGTATATAAATTATCGGCTATTCGAATAGTGCTACCAAAATTTAAAAATACTAAATTTTGATTACTATAATTTTTAATTTTTAAATGATTAATTTCAAAAGAAGCGCCTAATGTGATAAAATTATTAAGCTTAAAAGATAATATTGTTTCGTTTCCAAATTCCGAATATAAATCTCCACCTAATCCATTAAATATTATAGCTAAATCAAAATTATTATCTAATTTTAATTTTGAAGCAAGTAGCATAGAATTTAATTCATTTATGCCAAATTTAGAGGGCTTTACTCTAAAAATAAGGTAATTAATACTATCATTAGTAATCGAAGCAGGATTTAATAAAGAGTTATTCTCGAAATTTGACAATCCGACGGAATGATGAATATCGAAATAATTACTTGTACCATAACTTTGAGAATAAGTATTATTCACAAGTATAGTACAAAAAATAAGTATCAAAACACAAAGTTTATTCGTCATAAAAAATAATGATAAGAAATATAAGTCTATCTATTACAAAATTATAAATAAATTATATAATAATACATATATTTTGAGGGAAATATGAAAAGAACTATCTTTTTTTTAGTTTTTGTTCTTATTTTAGTAAATTTCAACAAAATTAATGCTCAAGAAATTGAGGCTCACGTATCTGTAAATATGGAGCAAATTGCTGAAGAATATCGCATAAGTGTAAATACAATGGCTTCGGATATCGAAAGATATATTAATAAACAAAGGTTTTTAGGAACAGATTGGGAGGGTTCTAAAATACCTGTAGAAATTAATATTGCATTGATAGGTGGCTCTAATAATAGATATTCAGCTCAAATTTATATTGCCTCAAAAAGAGATTTATCAAATACAGAAGAAGGGCAATCTTTGGCACTAAGGCTTCTTGATAAAAATTGGAGTTTTGAATATAATATGGGTGCAAATCATTCTTATAACCCACAAAGATATGATAAATTTACAACTTTACTTGATTTTTATATGCTACTTATCATAGGTTATGACCTTGATACATATATTGAATTAGATGGTTCGAATGTATATAATCAAGCAAAATTAATTGCATCGATGGCGGCAACAAATAATGCTGATGGCTGGCAGACAATTTCACAGCCGGGCGAATTTACTAAATTCAATTTAATAAACGAGCTTACTAATCCACGATTCGATGATTTTAGAAAGCTCATTACAAGTTATTTTGTTGACGGTATCGAACTAATGAGTAAAGATAGTGAAAAAGCAAAGGATATACTAGCTTATATAATTCAAGAAATGGCGGATTTTAAAAGAAATAAATTAACCGAACATAGTATATTAATGCAAGCCTTTTTCGAAGCTAAAGCTTTTGAATTAGCTGAGATTTTTAAAGGATACAAAAAACACCCTGGCGTTTTCAAAGATTTGATGTATCTTGATTTAGCAAATACTTCAATTTATGAGGCGGCAGCAGAAGGTAAATAATTGATATTTATAATAAATAATTAATCCATAAAGTAAATTAATTAGGAGAAATTAATAAAAAAAGGAGTATATTTTTAGTTTAAAAACGTTTGAATATGAACCCAAATTTATAGCGAAGAATACTATCTTTCTACAAAAAAATAGCTTGGGCTTGATAAATAATGGTAAAGTACTTGTATTAAATCAAAGTTATGAACCAATCAGCATTTGTTCTCCAAGAAAAGCTATTGTACTCATTTTTTTGTCTAAAGCAGAAATAATTGCAGAGTATCCGAATAAGAAAATTCGTACTATAAATAATTCATATACTTTTCCAAGCGTTATAAAACTAAAAACTTATATTAAAATTCCTTTTAAAAATGTTGAATTAAGTAGAAAAAATATTATTAAACGCGATGGAAACCGCTGTCAATATTGTGGACGTAAATCTTTAGAAATGACAGTTGATCATATTATTCCAAAATCTCGTGGTGGACAAGAAACCTGGGAAAATCTTACAAGTGCTTGCATTAAATGCAACAATATAAAAGGTAATCGAACGCCCGAAGAAGCTGGAATGAAGCTATTGTCCAAACCACGAAAACCGAATCATCTAACATTTTTAATACAAAATATTGATAATATTGATAATTCTTGGAAAACATTTTTATTTATGGATTAATAATAATTAATATTACATATTATAATATAAATTTTTATAAAAAAATTGATTAAGAATTTATTAATTCATACGAATTATATATTTTTGTAGTTTGAACTTACTTATAATTAACATAAAGTTATTTTTTACCCAAAAAATGCTGAGAGACACTTGATAAAGTTATTTTCGAATGATGTAGCAATAGACTTAGGAACAGCCAATACTCTAATTTGGTTAAAAGGCAAAGGTATAGTACTTAACGAACCTACGATAGTGGCTTATGATAGATCCACAAAACATATTATTGCAATAGGGCACGACGCTCAATCTATGGTTGGCAAAACGCATAAAGATATTAAAATTATTAGACCTTTGCGTGATGGTGCTATTGCTGACTTTGAGATAACCGAAGGTATGCTTAGAGCTTTTATTCGAAAAGTTTCGATGTCTTGGCAGCCAGCAAGACGCGTAGTTGTATGTGTGCCATCGGGAATTACTGAAGTTGAAAAGCGTGCTGTTCGCGATAGTTGCGAGCATACGGGTGCAAAAGAAGTACATTTAATCGCAGAACCTATGGCTGGAGCTATTGGAATTGGATTAAACGTCCACGAGCCTATTGGCAATTTAATAGTTGATATTGGTGGCGGTACAACCGAAATTGCTGTTATTGCTTTATCTGGTATCGTTGCTGATGAGTCTATTCGTATTGCAGGCGACGAGATGACAAACGCTATTGTGCAGTATTTTAGACGCACTCATAATATTTTAATTGGCGACCGCACGGGTGAAATGATTAAATGTAGCGTCGGCTCCGCTGTACCATTAGAGGAAGAAATTGAAATAGAAGTAAAAGGACGAGACCTTGTTTCTGGCATTCCAAAATCAATAATCGTTAGCTCATTGGATATTCGCGAAGCTTTAGCAGAGTCTATTAATGAAATCGTAGATGCTGTATTAAGTTTACTCGAAAGAACGCCGCCCGAGTTATCTGCTGATATTTTTGATAGAGGAATTATGCTATCAGGCGGTGGAGCCTTACTAAAAGGGCTTGATGAAAGATTACGCCGTGAGACAAGCTTGCCCGTTCATATTGCCGAAGACCCTCTGACTGCAGTTGTTCGAGGTACGGGTAAAGTATTAGAGAATTTATCTGGTTTTTCATCTGTTTTAATTAAAAGTACTCGTTACTAAAATTGATTAATATTACAAATTTTATCAGTTACATACTGATTAAGGGCTTTTAGTAATGATACAAAATTTAATTAATTTTGTAACTAAATTTAAAGTATATATATCATTTACTGCATTAGTGATTATATCTTTATCGCTTATTTCTATCGGTGATGTGTCTCGTATCGGTGGATTTCGTACTATCATTATAGGTTCGATGGCTTGGATGCAAAGCGCTTTATCTTGGATACCCAATCCAAATGCACTTCAAAATGAAAATAGAGCTTTACGAGAGCTTAATTTACAATTATCTACCGAAGTTATTAGAATGCGCACCGCATTGATTGAGAATAATATTTTAAGGCAAATGATTGATTTTCGTGATAATACAAATGATTCGCTTATTAGCGTAGAAATTGTAGGCAAATCGAGTATTGAATTACGAAATTACTCAGTTATAAACGAAGGTGAAAATAAAGGTATTAAAACAGGTATGGCTGTTCGTACTGATGCGGGGCTTGTTGGAACTATTGTTGGAACTTCGGCAAATTATTCACTTGTTGAAATGATTAATAACAGAAATGTTAAAATTTCTGCAAAGATTCTAAGAACAAATATTAATGGTATTTTAATTTGGAATGGTGGAGAGTTTTTTTCTATGAATAATATACCGACTTCTTTTGATGTAAAAGAAGGAGACGTCGTTCTGACATCTGAATATTCTGATAAATATCCAAATAATGTTCCAATTGGAATTGTTTATAAGGTTAAAGATGAAAAAAACTCACTTTTTTTTAACGTAAAAATCAAGCCTTATGTAAATTTATCTACTATTAGCCAAGTTTTTGTTGTGAAAAATATACCCGATTTAGAAAGACACTTACTTATTAAATCTTATGAAGATAAACTTCAATTAATGAAAAAGAAATAGAAATTATATATGATAATTGAATCCGAACGTAAAAAAATTAGAGATAAGCAATTAAAATTTGTGCTATATGCACTGGCTACATTACTAATCGTAATTTTTCAAATTTCTATTGTAAATTTATTAGAATTTGGTGGCTTAACTCCAAATTTAATGATTATTCTTGTTGTTTGGATTACTTTATCAGAAGGACAATTCGTAGGTATTTTCGCAGGATTTTTAGCTGGTTTAATATTTGATATTGCTACTTTTGATTTAATTGGTACCAATGCATTAGCTCAGACAATTGCCGCATTCGTTGCTGGATTTTTCTATCGAGAGGGCAAAGAAGACCTTACACTAAATAGATTTAGCTTTATTACTACTGTTTTTATTAGCTCTTTTTTTCATAATTCGATTTACTTTTTTCTATATTTAAAATTAAGTGAACTTGATTTTTTAAGCTTCTTTTTTAAATATGGTATAGCAACAAGCCTTTATACAACTGTATTTGCTGTAATTGCTATATTGATAAAAGTGCCAAAAACTGGTATTAGATTCTAAATATTTACTTTCAATTCTTTTTTCCCAACAAAAGAAAAGAAAATTCCCACAGAACACAATATTGAAAATACAATAAACACAACTTTTGAGCTATAGATAAAACTCAATATATTAGAATCATTAATTATTTGATTTCCAAGATAAATATGTACCGAAAGCGTAGCAATAGCCATACTAAACATCATACTCGTAGCACGCATAGTGCTAAGAGTTGCCGATGCAATACCATAATATTTAGATTGAACCGAACTCATTACCATATTTGTATTTGGCGAAGAAAATAGCCCGAACCCAAAACCCAAAATAGCAAGAGCAAATATTATATATATTTCACTGGTATTCATAGAAATAAAGGTTAGCATAACCACCCCAATAGCACTAATTGCCATCCCCATCGAGGCGAGCCATCGAGGGTTTATTCTATCAGAAAGCCTACCCGAAAAAATTGCAACAAAAGCCATTAAAAAGGGTTGAGTAATTAATAAAGCGCCTGCTTCTTGCGGACTTAAATGTTTTGCATATTGCAAAAACAAACTTAGTACAAAGCCAACTGCGAAAGTTGCGGAATAATTAATAAATGCAGAAAGATTTGAACTTGCAAATACTTTATTTTCGAAAAATAATTTCATATTAAGAAGTGGGTGTTTACTTTTTAATTGTGAAATTACAAAAACTACTAATCCAATTACACCTAAAATAGTTAAAATTATAGCATTTGTCTCGGGCAATTTTGAAAATCCAAGCATTAAAAAAGTCATCGAAGGCATATATATCAAAGTTCCGATCCAATCAAATTTCTCATCGCTTTCTTCTTTCCACTCTGCCTTAATATATAAAATAATAGCAATTGCAGTAATAAAAGTAATGACTGCACTTATTAAAAACAAGCTACGCCAACCGAGTGTTTGAGTTAAAAATCCACCAAGAATCGGAGCTATTGATAATCCAACATAAGTCGCTGACACATTATAACCAATCACTTTCCCACGTTCTTTCGCGGGAAATGCAGAAATAACGATAGCCATACTAGTACTATACATCATTGCACTTGTTATGCCTTGAAAAAATCGCCCTATTATTAATAAATCGCCCGACGGTGAGAAGCCACATAAAAATGTAGCAATAGCAAAAAATATAGTGCCATATAAAAACATCTTTTTTCTGCCCCACATATCAGCAGTTTTTCCAAAAGGAACAAGAAAAATTGCAGATGCAAGCAAATATGCCATTGTTATCCAGCTTAGCATTACAGCTTCTAAGGAAAATTCTCTGCCAATTTGAGGAAGTGCAATATTAACAGCCGCACCCATAAGTGGATTAAAAAAATTTGAAGTGATTGTTACAGCTAATAATACTGATTTATTTACATAATTATTATTCGCAGATTCCATTTAATTATTAATTGCGGGTATATTTTAAAAAAATTAATTACTAGACGTATAACAATAAGTATAAATTCATAAAAAAAAGGATATATGCAGATTTTTATAAAAAATAATACATATATCCTATTATATGAGTTGATTTTATGAAAAGTTTAATTTTTACTTTTTTATATAATTCCTCTTTCTTTTAAATCTATAATTTGCTCATTAGTAAAATTTATTCCTTTTAATATTTCTTCTGTATGTTGCGATAAAACAGGTGGTGGAGTTACTACTTCGCCCGGTGTTTTACTAAATTTTGCAGTCATATTAAATAGCTTGACATCTCCAACACCTTCAACATTTAAAGTTTTAAATGTATTTCTATGAACGATTTGCTCTTGCTCGAGTGCCGCATCGAGTTTTAATATCGCACCCGATGGAATACCTTTTTTATTTAATATTTCAACCCAATATTCTGTTGTATTTTCTTTTAATTTTTCGTTTATATATGGAGTAAGTTCGAAACGATTACGTTTTCTATCGTCGCGTATCTTAAATCTTGGGTCTTCTTTTAATTCAGAAATTCCAATAATATCTGCTAAATCTTCCCATTGTTCTTGCTTATTTGCCGCAATATTAATATATCCATCTTTTGTAACAAATGTGCCCGATGGAGCAGAGCTAAAATTATCGTTTCCAAGTAGTTCAGGGTGTTGATTTCCGATTAATAAATTTGCGGCAACCCAACCCATAGTAGGCATAATCGAATCGAGTAATGCAATATCAATAAACTGACCATCGCCCGTATGCTCTCTATAATATAATGCCGCCATAATTGCAAAAGCCGCGTTCATTCCGCCAACGGTATCACAAACGGGAAAACCAGCTCTCAATGGATTCAATGTTTTATCACCATTAACAGCCATTACTCCACTAAGCCCTTGGATAATTTGGTCATAAGCGGGCTTGAAAGCATCGGGGCCTGTTTGTCCAAAACCAGAAATAGCGGCAAAAATAATCTTTGGATTGATTTCTCTTAATTTTTCGTAGCCTAATCCAAGTCTATCCATAACGCCGGGACGGAAATTTTCAACAACAATATCTGCTTTTTCTACTAATTTTAAGAATATTCCCTTAGCTTCTTTTTCTTTTAAATTCAAAGTTAGTGATTTTTTGTTTGCATTTTGGGCTATGAAACTTGTGCCCATCATCATTTTGTTATACGCGGGTACACAGCCTAAATTACGCGCTAAATCGCCACCAATTGGATTTTCAATTTTTATAACTTCCGCACCTAATAATGCTAAATGTAGCGTTGCAAAAGGTCCAGACAATACATTTGTTAAATCGAGAACTTTTATTCCTTCTAATAATTTCATTTTCTACCTTTTAAGCAGTGCATAATAATGTAATTTCTTATGAAAACATCATTTAAAAATTAATTTAAACACCATTTTAATCATTAATAAAATAAATTTCAAATATTGTATTTTTGTATATTACAAATTTAATCTTATTCAGTCATTTAATCAAATATTATGAAGATTATTTCATTAAATATTCATTAATTTTCAAAATAGAAAGAAAATCACTTACTAATAATATATAAAAATTTTCTTTTACCAACTTTTAATAATCTTTTCTCATTTGTACTAATTTTTTCAAAAGAATCAGAAATTTTTTCTCCATCAATAGAAACTCCACCTTGTTCTATTAATCTTCTAGCCTCTTTTTTAGAAGGAGCTAATGAGGTTATAACAAGTAAATCTGCAATTGAAAAATCATTACCTTCGATTTCTTGTAAATCAATTTCATCGGGAATATCTTTTTTTACAAAAATTCTTTCAAATTCCTCTAATGCGTGTTTTGCACTTTCCAAGCCGTGATAAATTTCAACAATTTTCATTGCTGTTTCGACTTTTGCAGTTCTCGGGTGAACAGTTCCGTTTTCCAAACCAATTTCTGTAGATTTTACTTTATTTGCATCAAAAAATGCGGCATAACGCATATAACGAGTTATCATATTGTCGGGTATTGACATTGTTTTTCCAAAAATTTCTTTTGGAGTGTCCGTCAAAGCGATATAATTTTCGAGTGATTTCGACATTTTTTGCACGCCATCAGTGCCTTCTAAAATTGGCATTGTTAAAATGCACTGAGCTTCGAAGCCGTACTGCTTTTGAAGTTCACGTCCGACGAGGAGATTAAATTTTTGGTCAGTACCGCCAAGCTCAACATCAGACAGTATTTCGACGGAATCCATACCTTGTGCGAGAGGATATAAAAACTCGTGAATACTAATTGGGGTATTAGATTTATAACGATTGTTAAAATCATCACGCTCAAGCATTTGCGCAACAGTATAATTAGAAGAAAGTTTAATAACATCAACAAAACTCATCTTATTAAGCCATTCTGAATTATATCTTACCTTTAATCTATCCTCGCGTAAGATAATTGTTGCTTGCTCTAAATATGATTGACCATTAATGCGTGTGTCCTCTAATGTAAGCTGTGGGCGTGTTTTACTTCGACCTGTGGGGTCGCCAATCATAGCAGTAAAATCACCAATGATTAATATTGCATTATGACCTAAATCTTGAAATTGTCGCATTTTATGTAAAACTACTGCATGCCCAATATGTAAATCTGGACGGCTTGGGTCGGCACCTAATTTTATATTTAAAGGTTTCTGTTTTTTAATGGAATTTTCGATTTTTTGTGTTAATTCATTTTCTGGCAAAAGATCTATAACACCTTGCCTTATTATATCCATTTGCTCATTCAAACTTGGGAACATTAATTAAATCTTCATTTATTAAAAAAATAAATTGACGAATAAAAAATGAATAATTTTTAAAAATAAAGAAAATTGTGGAAATTATTATATTATTTGAATTTATTTATCTGGTTCTTTGCCTTTAATTAGCCAGTCTAATGCAACTTGCTTCCAATTAAGATTAGTTTCAGCATCAATATATCTTTCGTAATCGTATATTTTTGTTTCTTTTGCTATCCTTTCAAATTGCATTTTTAATAATGAATTTGATAAAATAACAGCAGACCTTACCATACCTTTTTGCTTATATAATTTTTGTCCTTCTTGTATATATTTTTGAGATTCTATCGGTATAAGTTTCATTTGCCTCATATCAATTAGAACATAAAAGCTATTGCTATTTGTAGTTAGTACTTTTTTACTTTCTTCAAGCCATTTAATCATTTCTTTTTTTTGTATAAAATCACTAAATGTTATCTGAAAACCAAACGATGTTTTTTCTATCTTATACATAAAAGTAACCTTAAATGATATTGGTTCAAATAATTAAATTAATTGAAATTAAAAAAATAAATATCAATTAATAACAAAAATAAAATATTTTTTATTTAAATGATTTTTTTATCTCAATTATTGCATTAAAAATTTTATTTAATTAAATAAATTATTCGCAAATTTATATTTGGGTTTAATTATAATTTATTTACAAAAAATTAATAAAAAAATCAAAATAAATTCAATATTATTTAAGATTAAAACTAAGTAATTTACGTCATTTCACAATAAATCAATTAAAATATAATAATATGAATAAACGGCATTATAATATATATTTTTTAGTATTATTTGGAGTATTTTTATATTCAAGTGATTTGTATTCTGATGAACTAAAAGAGCAAATTGATAAAATCAATCAAGTAATACGTTCAACAAGTAAAAGTTATATAAATAATGTTGAATCAAAAAAATTAGTTGATGCGGCAATAAGAGGAATTATCAAAGAATTAGACCCATATTCCTATTATTTTACTACTGATGAGCTTGAGGAGATTTCAAATAGACGTATAGGTAGTTATTATGGAGTAGGCTTTAATTCTGTTTGGATAAATGATACTCTCCAAATAATTTCTGTAGTTCCAAATTCACCAGCGTCAATATCTGGAATTAGATTAGGCGATAAAATTCTAAAAATTAATGGTAAAAATATTATTGGATATGACAAAAAGGCTGTTGATAAAATGTTCAAAGGCGATAAAAATGAAATTTTAACCTTTGAAATTTTTAGAGTTAAAGAACGCGAGCTGAGAAGTTACAGGCTAAAAAAAATAAAACTACCTATAAATTGTGTTGATGCCTCGTATTTACTTGATGGTACTAAAATTGGATATATAGCTGTTAATAGATTTATGAACTCTACTTATTATGAGGTACTCGATTCGCTTGAAAATCTTAATGAACAAGGTATGGAATCGCTTATTATTGATTTGCGAGGAAATCCGGGCGGTTTAATAGACCAAACTTATATGGTTGCTGATGAGTTTATACCCGATGGTGATGATATCATTATCACACGAGGAAAAGACCCAAAATATAATTTTAGATATAAATCCTCTCCTAATGGACGGTTTGAAAAGCTACCTGTTGTTCTTTTAATTGATAGTACCACAATGTCAGCACCAGAAATTTTTGCAGGTGCAATTCAAGACCTTGACAGAGGTTTGATTGTTGGTAAAACTTCTTATGGAAAAGGCGTAGTTCAAAATCCAATTAAATTATCCGATGGCTCGGAATTATGGCTTACTGTTGCTAAATATTTCACCCCTTCGGGACGAAATATTCATAAAGATACAATTGTAAATAACAAACCTATAAATCGTATAGAAGAGAAAATTATAATTAAAGACGGAATGAATTTCACTTATAATGCTGAAGTTCAAGCCGAAGCAGGCGGAAATGATTCTATTCTCGTCTTTACAAGTAAAGGCGGACGACCAATTTATGGTGGCGGAGGTATTTCACCCGATTATTTTGTAGAAGAGAATACTTTTAATGATTTTACAAAAAAATTAGTTGACAACAATATTCTTACAAAAGTTGCTTTAGATTTTATAGTTACAAATGCAGATTCATTATTTAATACTTATGATAAGGATTATTTATTATATTTTCATAATTTTCATTTTGATAACTCTATAGAACAAAATATTAAACATTGGGCAGAAGTTAATAAAATTGAATGGGATGATAAGCTATTTGATAAAGACAAGGAGTTAATTTTAGTTTCTTTAAAATCTATCGTTGCGGGTATGCTCTGGACAAATAATCAAAAATACCAAATTATGAATACTGCCTCGAATCAGTTAAAAAAAGCAGTAGAAATTATGCCAATGGCAGAAAAAATTATTAATACATCTAAATAATTCTATTTAATATTTATTTTTCAAATGCTTACTCTTAATAATCTTTCTGTAAATTTTGGCTCGCGATATTTATTTGATGAAATTTCAATAATGATTGCTGATAGAGATAAAATTGGACTTATTGGCAGAAATGGAACGGGAAAAACTACACTTTTAAAAATTATTAGCGGACTCGAAGAGCCTTCAGAGGGCGCTGTAATCATTCCCAACGATTATACAATCGGATATTTACCTCAAGAATTAAATATAAATTCAGAATTAACGATATTAGAAGAAACGCAATCCTCTTTAAAAGAAATTCAATTTATCGAAACTGAAATTAATAAATTAACTGAAGAATTATCAAAAAGAGAAGATTATGAGTCAAAAGATTATTTTAAAATTGTCGAGAATTTAACGCATTTTACAGAGCGTCTAAAAATTCTTGGTGCTGAATCAATTCTTGGGGAAATCGAAAAAGTTTTATTAGGATTAGGTTTTGAAAGGACTGATTTCGAGCGTTTTGTTAGTGAATTTAGTGGTGGCTGGCAAATGCGTATCGAACTTGCTAAAATTTTACTACGCAAACCAAATTGTATTCTTCTCGATGAGCCGACAAATCACCTTGATATCGAATCTGTACAGTGGCTCGAAAATTTTCTAAAAAATTATTATGGTGCTGTAATAATCGTTTCTCACGATAAAAGATTTCTCGACAATATCACAAATCGCACTTTCGAAATTGCTAATAGTAAGATTTATGATATGAATTGTAGCTATTCTGAATTTATGATTAAGCGTACCGAGCATAGAGAAACGCTTTTGAATGCATATAAAAATCAGCAAAAAGAAATCGAAGCTACAGAGCGATTTATTGAGCGTTTCCGCTCGAAAGCAACCCTTGCTAGCAGAGTGCAATCAAGAGTAAAACAACTCGAAAAAATCGAACGTATCGAATTAGAAGAGGTGGACAACTCCTCAATTAACTTAAAATTTCCCGAGCCACCACGCTCATCACGACTATTAGTTGAGATAAATTCTTTAAGTAAAAATTATGGCGAATTAAATGTATTAAATAATATAAACTTTGCTATCGAACGCGGTGAAAAAATTGCATTTGTTGGCAAAAATGGTGAGGGAAAATCAACTTTATCGCGTATTATTGCGGGAATTGAACCATATTCTGGTGAAATGAGAATATCGGATACCGCTGTTATTGGATATTTTGCCCAACACCAAACTATGCTTTTTAATCCCGATTTTACTGTTTTTGATACAATTGATTCCGAAGCTGTTGGCGAAGCTCGCCCTTATGTACGGAGCATTTTAGGTGCTTTTATGTTTAGCGGGGATTCTGTTTTCAAAAAAGTTACTGTTCTTTCTGGTGGTGAAAAATCTCGACTCTCACTTGCAAGACTTATGCTAAGACCCGCAAATTTGCTTATACTCGACGAACCGACTAATCATCTCGATATGTCTGCAAAAGATGTTTTAAAGCAGGCACTTATTAATTATCAGGGTAGTCTTGTAATTGTTTCACACGATAGAGAATTTCTCGAAGGGCTAACAAATAAAACTGTTGAATTTAAAGATAGAAAAATTCGTGAATTTCTTGGTGATATTAATTATTATCTCGAAAAAACAAATTTAGAGCATTTGAGTGAATTAGAGATTAAGAAAAGTAATTATAGCGATAATTTAAAAACTGAAAATAGCGTTTCTCAATCGCAATTAAATAGAGAAAATCGTAAAAATATACAAAGAGAACTCAACAAAGCACAAAAAGAATTAAATAAAATCGAAAGTGAATTAGAATTACTCGAAAATGAAAAATCTGTTATTGATACAAAATTTTCTGACCCAGAAATTTATACTGATAGCATTAAATTAACTCAATATCAAATTAGATTTAAAGAGCTTAATAGTGAAATTGAAAATAAATTTATCGAATGGGAAAGGCTTAGCGAAATTGTCGAAAAATTAAGTGCTGAACTCTGATAAATTAGATGTTTTATAGGACAGTTAAGCATATTCTATCCTAATTTCCATTACTAAAACTGTCCTAAACTTTAAAAGTGTAGGACAGCTTTTTTTATATTACCTAAACCAAGCCCTCTCTAAAGGCGAGGGCTTATGCATTATCTTCCCATCTCCTTTTGGAGAGGTATTAAACTTTTTATAGATAGGCAGAAATACTCTTATCCTACCAATAACTATTTTAAAAATGCTTTTTAATATGAATAGGTTTAATCATATTTTCTGGTTTTAAAGCCTCATCGAGTTCTTCCTTTGTCATTAAATTCATTTCGAGAACTAACTCATACACTCCGCGATTTTCTTCTGCCGCTTTTTTAGCAACTTTTGTGCAAGCTTCGTAACCTAAAATTGGATTAAGCGCCGTTACTAAACCAATGCTATTCATTACCATATTTCTACAATGTTCTTCATTGGCTGTTATACCATCTATACAACGATATTTAAGAGTAAGCATACCATTTTTTAACATTCCGATAGAATCAAGTAGGCTTTGAGCAATAACTGGCTCCATAACGTTTAATTGTAATTGTCCCGCTTCAGCCGCTATCGTTACTGTAAGGTCATTACCAATTACTTTATAAGCAATTTGATTTACAACTTCGGGTATAACAGGGTTTACTTTGCCCGGCATTATAGAAGAACCTGGTTGCATAGGCGGAAGATTAATTTCGCCAAGCCCCGAACGAGGACCACTACTTAGTAATCTTAAATCATTACATATTTTTGATAATTTTACAGCAAGTCTTTTCACTGCAGAAGAGAAAATAACGAAAGCACCTGTATCTTGAGTAGCTTCCACAAGATTTGAAGCTAAAACGAAAGGCAATCCCGTAACTTCTCGCATATATTCAGTGCAGTATTCGCTATAATTAGGCTCTGCATTTATGCCAGTACCAATAGCAGTTCCACCCATATTTATTTCATAGAATAATTTTGAATTTTCTTCTAATCTTAAAATTTCTTCCTCTAATGTAACAGCAAAAGCCTCAAATTCTTGTCCTAATGTCATTGGTACAGCGTCTTGCAATTGAGTGCGTCCCATTTTAATAACATTAGAAAATTCTTTTGATTTTTTATATATTGAATCAATTAATTCTTTTAAAACTGCGATTAAACTTTGATTTTCGTAAATTAAACTTAATTTTAGAGCAGTTGGATAGGCGTCATTAGTAGATTGCGACATATTTACATGATTATTTGGGTGGCAATATTCGTATTCGCCTTTTTGATAACCCATGATTTCCAAAGATCTATTAGCAATTACTTCGTTTGCGTTCATATTTGTTGAAGTGCCAGCTCCACCTTGAATCATATCCACTACGAAATGAGCATGATACCTGCCCGATGCAATCTCTTCACATGCTTTACACATTGCATTAAAAACATCATCTTTTAATAATCCAAGTTTATAATTTGCTTTCGCAGCTGCAAGTTTAACTAATGCAAGCGCTTTAATTAAATTTGGATAATGACTAATTGCAATACCAGTGATATTGAAATTTTCGAGTCCGCGAAGAGTTTGAACACCATAATAATATTCATAAGGAACTTCTCTATCGCCTAATAAATCATGCTCGTGGCGAGTTTTGCCCGAAACGTATTGAGCTTGCACGCCAGCCACCTGATTTGTAGTAACGCTCATTCTACGCGAAATTAATCTCGAAACTGATGATAAAATTTTAAGAGCAATCAAATGATTTTCTTTAAAAAGTTTATCAAAATTTTTCTTAGAAATTACAATAAGTTCGGAATCTTCTAAAACTTTACCAGAAGTTGAATGTGGATAGTCGTCCATCAAAGCGCCTTCGCTTAAAAAATCTCTTCTTTCAAAAATTCGTAAAAGTTTTTCCTTGCCGAATTGTGCTTTTTTTACTAATTCAACTTTACCATTTAACAAAATAAATAAACTTGTACGCGGATTATTTTCTTCAAATAAATAATCCCCAATTTTGTATTTAACTATTTCGCATAAATTTGCAATTTCATTTAATTCTTGTTCACCTAAATCTACAAATAGTTGAACTTCGGATAAAAACTTAACTAATTCATTTTTTGACATATTTCACCTTTTATTCAAAAATAAAATTCTTTTGATTTGCATAATTACAAAATACAAAATAATGACAAATAATTCATATAAAAAAATATTATACCAATTTTGATAAATGTAATACCTATTATTTTAAATAAATTCACTATCATTGTAAAAAATTATAAAAATTTTATAATTTAAAGAAAATATTCTTTATGTATTAGTATAACACACAAAAAAGTCGTCTTTCTGAGCGATAGCGAAGAATCTAAATTATAAATTTCGACACTACACTTTAAAAGTGATGGACAGCTTGAGAAATTAAATTATTTAAAAAATATTGCGTTTTTTTCATTTTTCTACCTATTATATTTAAGGCTATTAAAAAAAACTCTAAAATAAATACTTCAAAATATTCCAAATTTCGATGTATTAATATTATTGCAGGACCACGAGCCATCCTCAGAAATTCCAGAACCTATTTAGATTTTTTATTAATATTATATAAAGAATTGAACTTTGCGCAGCATCGATGTGAATATAATAAGACTTTATTTTCTGTTATAAAATTCATAATAGTTTTTCCTTATCACTAATTTAAAATTACAAAAACTATTCATATCCACCAAATTATTTTTACAAATTGTACATTATCCCAGTTGTCCTACACTTTCGAAAGTGTAGTTGAGAAGTTTATAGACATTGGGATATGTCCCATTGTCTCAGTTTTTTCAGATTTTCAAATAACTTTTTTAAAAATTGTACATTCTCTATATTATATTAACACATCAAAATCAAAAACGTCTTAAATTTATCAAAAATATGTTAAATAATTTTTTTATTTTTGTAAATATTACATTATTTATATAGAATTTTAATTATTTTCCTTATTATTAGGTGATTTAATGTTTGAATTAGTTTTTACCGAAGAGCAAAATATGCTCAGAGAAATGGTTAAAGATTTTGTCAATAATGAGTTAAAGCCAATTGCGGCTCAAATTGACGAACAAGAAGAAATTCCTCAACATATTATTAGTAAAATTGGTGAGCTTGGACTCCTTGGTGCCGCATTCCCTGCTGAGTATGGAGGTTCTGGTTTTGGTGAAGTTGGATATTGTATTATACAGGAAGAAATTGGACGCGCTTGTTTATCAACTGCGACATTTATTGGAGCGCATGTTTCTATCGGTACTAATTCAATTTATTTGGGTGGAGATGAATTTATTCGAAATAAATATGTTACTCCGCTTGCAATGGGAGAAAAAATTGCCGCATTCGCTCTCACAGAAGCACGTGCAGGTTCCGACGCTTTTGATTTAAAAACTCGTGCAGATCGCGATGGTGATGATTGGATTATTAATGGTGAAAAGCTTTGGATTACCAATGGCACATTTGCTGATACATTTTCTGTTTTTGCTCGTACATCTCGCGGAATAAGTGCTTTTGTTGTAGAAAAAGATATGCCAGGATTTATACCTGGTGCCCCTGAAAAGAAAATGGGGATTCGCGGTAGTAAAACATCTTCGCTTACTTTTGATAATGTGAGAGTACCAAAAGAAAATATGTTAGGCTCGGAAGGACGGGGTTTTCTTCTTGCAATGAAAACGCTCGATGCGGGTAGATTAGGGCTTGGCGCGGCTTGTTTAGGTGCTTGCAAAGAACTTCTCGAAATGTCCACAAGATATGCAAAAGAAAGAAAACAATTTGGTGAGCCAATTGCTAATTTCCAAGCGGTACAATTTATGCTTGCAGAAATGACTGCACAAATTTATGCTTGTGAATCATTAGTTTATCGCACTGCTGTTTTATATGATAAGCAAGAAATGTCCTCACGTCAATCTGCAATTGTAAAATTATTCTGCTCCGAAGCACTCGATAAATGCTCTGATTTAGCAATGCAGGTACACGGTGGAATGGGATACTCAAGAGAATTACCAATCGAAAGATTTTATCGTGATTCACGAATTAATAGAATTTTTGAAGGCACATCAGAAATTCAAAAACTTGTTATTGCAAGAGATATTATTAAAAGAAATGGTGTTTATTAATACTTTTATTAATATAAACTTTAATTTAAAGATTTTTAGACCTGCATTTTTTATTTAATGCAGGTTTTTTTTATTTTTTTCTAAATATGCAATACAATCAAATTTATTACTAATAATTAAATATCCTTTTTCAATTAGCATATCTAAAACTTCTAAATATTCTTTTTTACTCATAAAATTTTGAGGTAAACCGTGTTCAAATTGAATAATTTTAGGTTGATATCTATCGAATGGAAATAATTTTATTAAATTATAATCATATCCGGAGGTATTAATATAGAGTAAATCAATTTTTTGGACTGAATACATTTCAAATAATTTTTCGTAAGTAATAGCTTCGATAGTTTCTTCAATAATTTCTTCATTATCATTATTAAGAGCATTTTTTTTATAATGGTCTTTAATTATTGAGCTGACACCGCGCCGCCAATCATTTTTAGAATTTATATTTTTATATTTATAAATACAGATATTCTGATTTTCCTCATAAATAGCATAATTTAATGGGATAATATTTTTATTTTTTTTATAATTTTTAACCAAAATATCATAATATTCTTTTATAGGTTCGATGACAATCCCATTTAGATTTAAGTCATTAGTAATATTATAAATTGGATCATTAGTAACTCCATCGTTTGCACCAATTTGTATAAAAAAGAAATCGGGAGAATAATTTGTATAAATTAAAAATTCAAGAAAATCAAGATTTCCCAATTTTAGTGCATCGAAACCAAAATATCTAAAAATATTTTTTGTATGTTTAATAATATTATTTTTAAAAGAACTCATTAAAGACCTAAAATAAAAATCGCTAAATTAAAATAAATAATTATTCCAGTAAAATCTATTAAAGTAGCCATAAATGGACTAGAAATAACTGCGGGATCGAATTTGAATTTTGTAAGTATTAACGGCAATAATCCACCGACGAGATTTGCCCAAAGCACCATTACAATCATAGAAATACTAACAATTATTGCAATTTTATGTGCAGGGTCGTCATTCATAAAGGCTCTGAAAAATGCAATAATTCCAAGAGTTAAACCAAGCAGTAATCCAACAATTAATTCTTTTTTTAATACCACAAACCATTTATTAAAATCCAATCCCTCTACTGCAATACTTCTAATAATTAAAGTAGCAGATTGAGTACCAGAATTACCCGCAGTACCAATCAACATAGTAGGAAATATCGAAAGTATAACAACTTTTAAATATATCCAATTAAAATGCTCAATAGCTTGTACTGTCAAAAAATTTGCAAATAACAGTGCAATTAGCCAAGGTATTCGTTTTGTCCATAATTTATAAACACTTGCAGATAAATAACTTTGTTCTACTGGATTTACCGCACCAATTTTTTGAAAGTCTTCGGTATTTTCTTCTTCTGCGATATCCATAACATCATCAAAAGTTACGATACCGACCAAAACTCCCATAGAATCAACAACGGGCAAAGCAATCAAATCATATTTTTCAAGAATTTTTGCGGCGTCCTCTTGGTCATCAAATGCAGATACAGAAACTACATTAAAATCAATTAAGTCGGATATCAATGTATCTTCTTCGGCAAGGATTATAGAACGTAACTTAACATCATCAATAAGTTTTCCACTTTTATCAGTTACATAAATTCTATTTATTGTCTCGGAATCTTGTCCAAATTTTCGAATATGATGAAGAGCTTTGCGGACAGTCCAATAAGAGCGTACTGCTACAAAATCTGGAGTCATACGCCTGCCAATGCTATCTTCTGGATATCCTAATAATTCACGCGCTTCTTTTAAATCTTCTGGATCTAAAAGCGACAATAATCTTAATGTAACTTTTCCGGGTAATTCTTCAAGCAGTTCTGTTCTATCATCGGGAGTTAAGTCCGAAAGAAGATTACGCGTTTCTTGGTCCGTTAATTCGTGTAAAAAGGTGTCTTTTTGGTCGCTTTCAAGATAAGAGAAAACCTCTGCGGAAATTTCTCGCGGCAATGCCCTAAATAATATTACTCTATCAGTTTTTTCTACATCATTAAAAAGTTCGACTATTTCAGGAGCGGGCCAAGTGCTTAAAATATCTTTTAATTCATACCAATTTCGACTATTTATTAATTCTTGAATTTCGGGTTTTAGTAATTCTTTTAACAAGCTTATGCCTCAAAAATCATTTTTTATTTTAATCAAAATTATTTCTAAATATTTGTTATTAAATAATTTAATATATAACTTTTATAATAATAAAAAATTAAATGTGAAAATTTACTTATTTTTTTTATTTATAATCTAAATTCAAAAATAACTAATATAATGATTTATTAATAAAAAATATTATTTCATTTCAAAAAAACTCCAATAATTCATAATTATTAGATTAATAAATTTTTAAGTATTTTTGTATTTTAAATAATATTAATAATATGTATTTATTGAATTTTCCCTCAAAATATTTAAGTTTTTCTTCAAGAAATCTATTAATTGTAATTTTATTTGTTTTATTCATTATGAATAATGCAATATATGCTAATTCTAATAAATTGTTAGAATTACGCGATAGCGTTAATAAATATTACTATACATTTAATTTAAAGGGCTTAAAAAATACTTTAAATGAAATAGAGCAGTACAATAATAAAGAAAAAAATAATTATTACGGGTTTTATTATAACGGGATAATCAGATATTGCATTGGTAGAGTAGTTTATAACACTAATCGTGATGTAGCATATAATTATTTTGATACAGCTCTGAATATGTTTGAAAAAGCTTATGAAATCGAAAAAAATCCCGTATCTCTTGCGATGATTTCAGCCTCACTTGGAAAAAAAGCCGCTTTATCACCTTTAAAATCTTTATATTTTGGACAAATTTCAAAAAATAAAATTTACGAAGCTAATAATTTATCTCCAAACAATCCTAAAATTTTGCTTGTTGCGGCTACTCATCTAATGCATATACCCGCTATTTATGGCGGTGATAAGAAAAAAGCACGTTTATTATTAGAGAAGTGTTTAGAATTAAATAAAAAAGAAAATATCAAAAATGAATACGAATTAGATTGGGCAGACGACTCGGAAATATTTGCATATTTAGCTCAGATTGATATTCTTGAAAATAATATTGATAATGCACGCAAAAATATGCAAAAATCACTGAATTTAAAGCCAAGATATGGATTTGTTACGATTGACCTCGAAAAGCAAATTTCTGAAATTAAAAATTAATATTCTAAAAAATCACATAATACAAGCTTTCTCAAAAGCCATTTTTCAAATACTAAATAATAATAATCGTTAAATAAATTAATTTTATACTTATTTTTTAGGTAATAATATGATTAAGAATATTTTATCATTAATAATTGCATTAGTGATAGCTATCATTTCTGTAAAATTAGTTTTGTGGTTGTTTAAAATAAGTTTTATATTTATTAGCTTTTTTTCTACAATGGTATTTTTGGGTATGATTGTAATTTTTACCCTTCCTTTATTTGTTATAATTAAAAAGAAATTACTTAATTAATCTTTTTATTAAATATTTACAATAAACTATATGAAAAAATCTATACTTGTTCTAATACTTTGTGTATTTTCTATTAATTTATATTCACAACAAAGCAATCCATATACTGTTGAATTAGCAAGAAAATTCTCAAAAGATTTATTTAGTTCGAATGGTGTTTATTATATGGAGCCAGTAGTGCGAATCGTAAATGCAACATCAAATTCGCGTTTTTATACTTCTGCATATATTCCAAGTTCGGTTAAAAATCCCTATTTTAAAGTTACTATTAATGGTATGGCGGGAGTTGTTAGCGATGATTTAAAATATTATTCTCCGCAGATGCCGACCGAAGAATTTGATTTAAATGATGTGCAGAAATTTATACAATATAATTTAGCAACTCAACAAATTACTTATCTCGACACTGCGGGATTAGTAAATTATATATTCTTAAATATGATGTATGACGGCACGAAAGGGTCACGAAAAGGCTTGATACAAGTTCCACAAAAAGCTTCTACCGCCTTAGGTACGGGTGATACTCACTTTTTATTGCCACACGAGTCAATGGAAACACTTTTCAAAAATCATCCATTGTATAATTTACCTATTGTTCCGCAGAGTATAAAAGATTCCGTGATGATTGCACTTAATAGTTTTCCTGAGGATTTTACTTTATACGGTGGAAATAATCTTGATTATATTGTTGCGGGTATTCCACAGGTGGAAATTGGTTCTTTATTCGGTACTGAACTTTTATTAAGAGTAATCCCCCCTGTAAATCTTGGTGAGACAGTCGGTGATTTTGCTTTTTGGGGAATTGGTTTAAAGCATAGCATTAGCCAATATTTTGAAACTGATTATAATGAAAAACCCGCTGAGGAACGAGTATTAGATTTAGCCGCTCAAATAGTATATCAAGGCACTCATTTAAAGAATAAAGTTGGCGTTACACAAGCGGAACTTACCGCAGATGCGACTATGTTTAGTTTTAATCTCAACGCAAGCAAAAGTATCAAAAATTGGTTTGATATTTATACGGGAATATCTTACGAAATAATAAATATAAAATCTCAATATGCTTATAAATTACCAATCGAGGTTCAGTGGCAATTAGGGTTATTAGAAAAGCCTTCTTATGAGCCTACGCCCGGTCACCCAGGCGATCAATCACCACAAACAACTGAATTATCGCTTAATAGCGATAATCTTCGTTGGACTATTGGTATTATAAAACAAATTGGCAGTTTTGGCATATTTGCTGATTATAGTTTTAGCCGTTTTGATATTTTAAGTGCGGGATTGCAATATAATTTTTAAAAAAATTTATTGCCTTTAAGATGTCCTATACTTTTAAAGTGTAGGACATCTGTAAAGCCGAGACAATGGGGCTGTTAATTGACAGACAATGGGGCATGCCCCATTGTCTAATAATATAATATTAAGTAAATAATATTCATCAATATATATAATTATACAATTGAAAGATGCCCAACACTTCGAAAATGTCGGACATCTGACGACAAAAAATAAGAGTTAAGACATTCAATTATGAAAAAATTTTTTATTGTCGCAGGCGACCCTTCAGCAGATAAATATTCTGCTAATTTAATGCGAGAAATCAAGGCATTGCAAGCCGATACTACATTTATTGGTATTGGCGGACCCGAAATGATTAAAGAGGGCTTAAATGCTATTGCAAAAATTTCTGAAGTTTCTGTTGTTGGATTTTGGGAGGTTGCTAAAAAATATAATTTTTTTAAAAAATTATTAAACAAATGCGCAGATATACTTATTTCAGAGAAAATTGATGGTTATATTCCTATTGACTATCCGGGTTTTAATCTAAGATTAGCACAATTTGCAAAAAAAGATAATATCCCAATTTATTATTATATCGCTCCGCAATTATGGGCTTGGGGTAAAAATCGTGCAAATAGTTTTTCAAATTTAACAGATAAACTTTTTGTTGTATTTCCTTTTGAAGTAGATTTTTTCGCACAGAATAATATCAATGCTACTTTTGTTGGACATCCGCTTTTAGATAATCCAATTTTTGAAAATAATTTTAATAAATTTTCAGAACGTAATAATAAAATTGCATTTTTCCCCGGTAGCCGCGAGCAAGAAATAAAAAAACATTTAGTATTATTTGATGAAATAATTAAAATATCTAAGGAAAAATCATATAATTTTGATTTTATTATTGCAAAATCTCATAATATTTCTAATTATTTTTATGAAAAATATCAAAATTATGATAATATTGAAATTTCAGAAAATAATTTGGAAATAATGAGTAATTCCAAGCTCGGTATAATTAAAACGGGAACATCTAATCTCGAAGCGGCTCTGTGCGGTTTGCCTTATGCAATGTTTTATAAAACATCTTATATTTCTTATAAAATATCTGAGCGATTAGTAAATTTGCCATATATTTCTATTGTGAATATTCTTCTAAATAAGAAAATAATTAATGAATTTATTCAACATAATGCAAATGCTGAACAAATTTTAAAATATCTAAATCAACTAAATAATAATATCGAAGATTACGAGAAAATACAATCTTATTATAAAAATATTAAGAAAATTTTAGGCGGATCTGGTGCTTCGAAACGTGTTGCAAAAGAAATAGTTAATAGTCAAAAATAAATGCAAAAATTAAATTTAAAATATAGATTTGTTGTGGGCATTATCAATATTCTTTCTCATACTTGGAGAATACGTTTAGATAAAGATTTTGATTACTCTGGAAATGGGATTATTGTATTTTGGCATGGCTTTATGCTGCCCGTCTGGAAATATTTTTCTAAATATAAACCAATGGCAGTAGTTAGCCTAAGTAAAGATGGTGAGATTTTATCTTATTTATTAGAAAAGTGGAATTACACTTTAATTCGCGGCTCTTCATCTCAAAATGGAAAAGAAGTTTTAGATAATATTGTTAATTTTTGCTCGAATAATTTATTATTAATCACTCCCGACGGACCGCGTGGACCCCGTTATAAGATGAAAGCTGGCGCCGTGATAGCGGCGTCTCGCGTGCAAGCTCCTTTATATCTATGTGGAGTAGAAATAAAAAATAGTTGGATTTTTAGTAAAAGTTGGGATAATTTTAGATTGCCATATCCTTTTACGAAAATCAGTTTACGCGTTTCTGAAAAAATATTTATAGAAAAAACTGATAATAAAGAATTAATTGATAATAAAATTTCAGAATTAGAAACAAATCTATTATATTTAACAAATGTAGAAAAATAAAATTAAAACATAATGATAAAAAAGATACTCTCTAAAGTTTTTGGTTTTTTTGTTGATAAAAGAAATGATAAATTTGATAACACTAATGAAATTACAAAATGTAATATTCCAGTAATTAGTGTGGGTAATTTATCAGTTGGCGGCACGGGCAAAACGCCATTTGTACAAATGCTAACTAAATATTTTTTAAGTAAAGAATATAAACCGGGAATAGTTGGAAAAGGCTACAAACGTGATGGCAAAGGCGAAGTAATCGTTGGAAATAAAAATGGTGCATTAGTAAACGCTTCTACTGGTGGTGATGAAATGGTGTTACTTGCTGATAGCTTAAAAGTTCCCGTAGTAGCAAACGATTCCAAAACACTTGCCGCTCTATCAATACAAGATAAATTTGATATTGATTTGATAATTGTGGACGATGGATTTCAGCATAGACAATTACATCGCGACCTTGATATAGTATTAATAGATAAGGAAACAAATGATAATCCCGAGCTTATGCCAAAAGGCAGACTTCGCGAGCCAATTAGTTCTTTAAAAAGAGCGGATATTATTTGTTTTATGGGGAATTTTAAGATAAGTGAGGAAATAAAACAAAATATTTCACCTGAAACTGTAATAATAAGTGTAAAACCTATTAAATCAAATCCTTATTATCTAAAAGATAAACAATTTTTGAAAATAAAAGAAATAAAGGGAAATTCAATAAACATTTTTGCTTTTGCTGGCATTGCAAAGCCAGATAGATTTTTTGAAATGACAAAGGAAATGGGATTTAACTGCGTCTCGTCGCATAGTTATGACGACCACCATAATTATAATTCAAAAGATATTGAATTTTTAATCCAAAAATGCAAGGAAAATAATTGCGATAATTTAGCAACAACAGAAAAAGATGCCGCGAAATTAATTGAATATATTGATATTTTAAATTCAAATAATATTAATTGTATTGTTTTTCCAATTGCTTTGTCAATCGTTAATGGGAAAGTTGAATTTTTCAAATTAATTGGACGAAAAATTAATAAATCAATAAAAACAAAAAGGTCATTAGAAAATGGAAACCTTAATTAAATCAATTTTAATAATATTTATATTCATAATATTTTTTGTTGCCTGCGATGACGATGGCTCTAAAACTATTGTTAAAGATAATAAAGATTCAAGCCATACTCAGAATTTGAGCAAAGAATTTACTTTTTCAAATTATAATTGGAAAATCAAAGAAACAAAAGATTTTGCTGATAGTAGAATCTTCTGCTTAACAAATAGGAAAAATGTAAGTATAAATAATGATGGTTCATTAGTTCTAAAAATAACAAAAATAGGCGATTATTGGTATGGTGGTGAGCTTACGATTGATACTACATTAGGATTTGGCGAGTATAGTTTTGAAATTTATTCTCCACAAAATTCTTTCGACGCGAATGCAAATTTGTCGCTTACGATACTTAATTTAAGTGATGAAAATTATGAAGGGCTTACTCAGACGGGAATTAGATTCTCAAAAAATTCTGATATTAAATCAAAAAATGAATTAGAATACTTTTTATATTCTACTGATAAGAAAATTGCAGGCATTCATATACCCGAAAAACCTTTTTTAATAAATAATAAAATATCAGTTCATAAAATTGGTATTTATCCAGATTATATTTATTATACTTCTAAATCGGGAAGTGAATTTAATGAGTTTAAAACATTTAAGAAAAATAATATTTCTGGATTTAGTGATGATATTTCTTTTGCACAATCTACTGGCACTTTGAAAGTTATAATTAGTTTATGTCTTGCAGATGCAAACGAACCTGTTTCCAATAAAGATGTAGAAGTAGCTATTAAAAAGTTCAAATTTAGCCCCGCGGCTAATGATATTACTCTCAATAAATAAAATTGTTCCATATTTAACGACAATTAATGAAAATACGAAAAGAATTTATTGAGAAATATAAACCCGCGAGTGAGATTTTAATTAAAGAATTTGGTTCCAATATCAATACTGCGATAATTGCTGGTTCGGGGATTGCTGAATCCATTGATACAAATAAAATTGTTGCAGAGATTGATTATGATGAGTTAAGTAATTTGCCTAAAACAAGCGTTTCAGGGCATAGTGGAAAAGCTGTACTTTACACTCTGGATAATATTAATTCAATAATTTTTTCAGGACGTTTTCATTATTACGAAGGTCGCTCGATAGATGAAATTTGCTCCCTTGTTATTTTAAGTAAACTAATTGGAGTCGAAAAATTAGTAATAACAAATGCCGCTGGCTCGCTCAATCCACAACATAAAACGGGCGATATTATGTTTATCGAAGATTATATTGATTTTCTTTTTTATAAATCAAATCATATATTTTTTGATGAAAATGATTTTTTAGTACAAAATATTAAAAACAACGAATTTCAAAGTAATATTAAATTAGAACTTACAAAAAATCAAATTCCTTATAAAGAAGGAGTTTATGCAGCGGTAACGGGACCTAATTACGAAACTCGAGCAGAAATTAGAATGTTAAGAAAAATAGGTGCCGATGCAGTTGGAATGTCCACCGTACCAGAAATTAAAGCGGCAATATCTCTTAATATGAATTATCTAACTTTCTCTTTATTAACAAATTCGGCAAAAGAGGTCATTCAAAGTGTTTCGCATAGCGAAGTTATAGAAACGGCAAAAAATTCATTTGAAAAAATTCGCTCAATAATAGAGATTTGCATTAAAAACAATTAAAATGTTATTCTATTGAATTGTCATCATCTGAAACACTTGTATTAGGAAAACTATAGAAATTAGTTTTATCTGAATTAGCAATTTCAAAATTTTTCGTTAATCCAATAAATTTTTGTTTTGAAGCAATTTTTGTAGCATCGCCAATTGGGATTTTTAATTTTTTTAGGATAATATTATTATCTAAAATAAGCTTATCATAAAAATCTTTATTTGCTAAGCCCGAATATAAATTATTTATACGATTTTTCAGAAGTTTATTTAGATTAGTATTATCATTAATATCTATATAATTAAAATATTTATCAGTATGATTTAAAAAAGATAAAATTCTTGCAGGTTCATCGTCGTAAACAATAACGGGGGTGCCTAATTTTACATATTTATAAAGCGAATCGCCATCTTCGCGAGAAATACGTACGCAACCATGCGATGACGGTCTTTTTCCTAAATGATTATAATATCCGCTTGTACTAAGCCCATGGAATCCAATATTCCCATTAAAACCAATCCAATTAATTAATTCGGCATTATTAAATTGTTTAGAAATCCCAAGTCTTAATTTTGATTGAACTGTAAAAATTCCTGTAGTTGTTTTCATTCCTTTATCTAATAAATCAGTACCAGATGAAATATGAAAAGTAAGCGTGCTATCATTCATTCTATATAATCTTGTAATTTGTTCTTTTAAAGAAATAGAAATGTAGCTATCACTTTTAATAAAAATTGTATCCCTTCTTGATAAATATTGAAAATCAAAACTATTTTCGGGCATCAAAAAGTCAATTCTTTTGGATAATAGTAATCTACTATCATTAAATTCAAAATTTGCAGATATTAATACAATAGTACAAATAAAAAATATTATTGATAATATGTAAATCTTATCTTTCATTAAAATTTATTAAATATGAAATATACAGCAAGCACCAAACAACAAAAGCCTACCAAATGATTCCATTTTAAAACTTCTTCTTTAAAAAATAATAAGGTAAAAATAGTAAAAACGCTTAATGTAATGACCTCTTGAATTACTTTCAATTGTATTAAAGTAAATTTGCCACCGTTTTCGATATATCCATATTTATTCGCAGGAACTTGAAAAATGTATTCAAAAAAAGCAATTCCCCAACTAATTAAAATTACAAAAAATAATCCTAAATTATTAAATGATGGTATTTCCTTAAATTTTAAATGACCATACCAAGCAAAAGTCATAAAAGTATTTGATAAAATCAAAAATAAAATTATATAAAATGAATTCATATATAATTAATAATATTTAACAAATTAACCATAATTAATCGTTCATATTTAAAATTTATTTCATATAAAAATATAAATTGTTGATTCTTTGCTTCGCTCTGAATGATGATTGCCACTTAGTCCTTCCAAAGTAGCTGTATTCTACAAGCAAGATGCTTGTTCTATACCAACACTCCACTAATTTTTATTATTTTTTTAACTGTCCGCTAATAATAAAAGTTAATAAAGCAACAAATGCTAAAACACCTAATGCCGCTTGATATGCAAAATATTGTGAACCATAACTTGTAATGATACCGCCTAATAATGCAGTCGAAATTATTTGCCCCATTGTTGTAGAAATGCTTACTACACTTTGTCCGACAGCTCGATATGATTTATCTAAATCATTATTAATAATATACCTTAATGGCGCACCTAATAAAAACGATAATCCGAACCCGAGCAAAGCGCCACCGAGATAAAATCCCCATAATTGATTTGAAAAAAATGTTAATATAATTAAGGATATTGTTACAGTGCTTGTGCCAACAATCAAAGTAAATCGAGGACCTTTTTTGTCAATTAAAAAACCAGAAAAAGGCGCCGCAATAAACATTGCAAAAACCATTGGCAAAAGCATAAAACTTGCTTTAGAATCGCTTATATTGAAATTATGTTTTGCTAAACCGGGCGCATACATAGCCACCGCTTCGCAAACTCCGGCACCAAAGGCAATTAGATATGCAATAGCGAGCTGTTTTTGTTTTATGATTTTTGGATTAATTATAGGATTTACTGTTCGGGATTCAATTTCCCAAAAAGCGGGTATTAATACTATACTAATAAGAAAAAATGGTAATACTTCTAACGATAAAATACTTGACATAAATTGATTAGAATCAATCGAACTTAGACTATAAGAAAATGAACTTAATATTATTGTTAGTACGATTAATCCAAGTAAATCAAATTTTCTACTTTCTTGCTTTGCCTCTTTTGGTATTAAAAATGAAAAAGCAATAATTAATATAGCAATTGGAATATTTATAGCAAAAATCCATCTCCAATTATACATTAATAAAAATCCACCTATAATCGGTCCTAAAATAAATGCAAGACCAAAAACAGAACCAATTAAACCGAGTGCCATACCTTGCTTTTCTTTTGGTATTGTATCGCCTATTACTGCCGAAGCAACTGGAAAAATTCCACCCGCACCAAGCCCTTGAATGGCACGACCAATTAGTAAAATAGGATAAGTATTTGAAACAGTAATAATAATAGAGCCAAAAGCAAAAAGTAAAATATCAAAAATATAAATTATTCTTCGCCCATAAATGTCGGATAATTTTGCCATTAATGGAGCTGATAACAAATATAATAGTAAATAAGAATTGAAAATCCACGACCCAGCACGTAAATCAATTAAATATTCATTTCGGATAGCTGGCAACGCAGGACCAATTATAGCAATATCCAAAGCTCCCATCAATACGCCAGCGAATAATAAAATAAGTAAATTATTATTAGATTTAGTATTTTTCATTTAATAAAATTTTATAGTTATTTCATATAATTTTTATATTCAAAAATAATTATTTATTATTTAGAAATGCTATTGTAAATAAAATTAATTCTTTAAGTTTTTTGTTAGTTTTAATAATTTTGAACTAAGCCGTAATACTGTTTTAAACTTTGCAATGTAACTAATTCATTATTAAATCATAAAATGACCAACAATTTACTCTTATCATTCATTAAAATATATACCTTAATATAAAATTTGGATTTAAAATTACTATTTTTATCGAACAATAATAATAAAATTTGTATTTTTGAATATTATTTTTCACACAATTTTAAATCGTATTTTAATTATACGATTATTAAATCCTAATCAAATATAATGATTATTGGAAATGGAGGTAATCATACAATGCTTAACAAAAATATGAAAACTGATACAATATGCGTACATGCTGGCTTAAAAGATAATTTAGAAGGTGCAGTTGTAACTCCAATTTATCAAACATCAACATTCAAATTTCAATCTGCTGACCATGGTGCAAGACTCTTCAAAGGTGAAGAAGATGGTTATATTTATACTCGTATGCGTAATCCTACGGTAGAGGCGATGGAAGATGCCGTTGCGGCACTCGAGGGTGGTGTAAAATCTATTGGTTGTGCAAGTGGTATGGCGGCTGTTCATCTAATAATTGCGGCTACTATTAAATCTGGCGACCACGTTATTTGTTCAGAATCAGTTTATGGACCGACGCTTACGATACTTAAAGATTTCTTTACACATTATAATATTGATGTAACATTTGTTGATTCTTCAAATCTCGAAGAACTTAAAAATGCCTTTAAACCAAATACAAAACTTGTTCATATCGAAACTCCGGGCAATCCAACGCTTGTAATGAGTGATATAGAAGAAATTGCAAAATTGGCTCATAACAATGGTGCAAAATTATCTGTTGATAATACTTTTATGAGCCCAATTATGCAGAAACCATTCGAATTAGGAGCTGATTATATTATGCATTCGATGACTAAATTTTTAAATGGTCATGCTGATGTTGTTGCAGGTATTGTTGTTTTAAAAGATTTGGAAGAGTATAAAAAATTTAGAAAAGTATCTAATTTAGTTGGTGGTGTTATTGATCCGTTTAATTCGTTTCTTGTTCATCGTGGATTAAAAACACTTGCTTTACGAGTTCGCAAACAAGCTGAAAATGCTATGAAAGTAGCTGAATTTCTCGAAAAACATCCAAAAATTGAATGGGTTATTTTTCCCGGATTAAAATCACACCCACAATACGAACTTGGAATAAAGCAAATGACGGGTTTTGGCTCGATGATTACTGTAGAGCTTAAAGGCGGTTTAGAGGCTGGTAAAAAATTAATGGATAACATTACATTATTTACTCTTGCTGTTAGTCTTGGCGGAGTAGAATCTTTGATTCAACATCCTGCTTCGATGACTCATGCTTCGATGGGTAAAGAAGCACGCGAACAAGCAAAAATAACTGATGGGTTAGTTCGTATTGCTGTAGGTATTGAAGATATTGACGATATGATTTCTGCATTAGAATTGGCTCTTCAACACGTTTAATTCATAATTATCAAATATTTATAAATTAATTAGTTGCAATTAAATGGAAATATTAAAAAAACTTTTAAATACAAATTCTAATAATAGAATAAACGATTTTATATTATTATTTTTAAGAATAGCACCCAGTTTATTATTATTAACTCATGGCTATCCTAAATTACTAAAACTATTTTCTGGTGGAGAGATTCAATTTCCTCAAGTAATGGGCATGAGTTCCGAAATATCTCTATTTCTTGCTATGTTTGCTGAATTTTTTTGTTCAATATTTGTAATATTGGGATTATTTACTCGATTTGCGGCTTTCCCAATTGTAATGACATTTCTTATAATAGTATTTCTTGTTCACGGAGCAGATGATTTATCTATGCGAGAATTGCCATTTCTATATTTAATATCATATATTACGGTTCTATTTCTTGGGGCTGGCAAATTTTCAATAGATAATTTTATTTATAATAAAATTAAAAAATAAATAATTTAAACTAAAAAAATACCCAATAAAAATAATTTTGGGTATTTTTTTTTATTATTAATTTATTACTTTGGGCAAAGTAAAATGGAATGTACTACCGATATTTTCCTCGCTTTCGACCCAAATTTCTCCTCCATTTCTTTCGACATATTCTTTTACTAATACTAAACCCAGACCCGTGCTTGGCTCGCCAGAAGTTCCTTGTCGTGAAGTTTTCTCACCAACTATAAATAATTTTTTTACCAAATCTTGAGACATTCCAATTCCTTTATCTTTGATTGATATTTGTATAAATTCATTTAAATCTTTAGCCTCGATATCAATCATACTATCTGGATTACTAAATTTAATAGCATTAGAAATTAAATTTCTTAATATGGCGTTTAACATATTGCCATCTACATAAGCAGTAAATTCTTTATTAATATCAATATTAAAGGAGATATTTTTATCAATTGCCTTTGCTTTTATTATTTCATAATTATTTTTAACGATATAAAGTAAATTAAAATAATCGGGATTAAATCTTTTATTTCCTTTTTGTATTACAGCCCATTCAAGTAAATTTTCGAGTAAGTTATATAAATTTTCAGCAGAATCTTTAATAATACTAACATAGGATTTAATATCATCAGCACTTAATTCATTTATTTCATCTACTAATAATTTGGTAAGACCAAGAAATCCAGAAAACGGACTACGTAAATCGTGAGCAATAATCGAGAAAAATTTATCTTTTGTGGAATTAATTTCTTGAAGTTCAGTTTTTGACTCTTCAAGCTCTTCAATTGTCTTATTAAGTAGGAATTGATTTTCCACAAAAATTGATTGATTAGCGATAAGTTCTTCATTAATTTTAGAAAGCTCTTTTTCGGCTTGCATCATCGTAGTAATATCAATATATGTAATAAGAACGCTTTGCTCTTCTAAATCCATTGGAATTGCGTTTACATTAAGCCAAATGATTTCACCATTTTCTTTATTTTGAGCTCCTACAACAAAATCTTTTATAAACCTATTTTCATTCTTGGCGCGTACCGAAGCAAATTCATTTTCCGGCATAACAGAGCCGTCTGTTTTTATAATTTTCCATTTTGTTAAATTATATTTTTTATTAATTATTTCATTTCTATTTATTCCAAGGATTTTTTCAGCAGCACTATTTACCTCAATATATTTACCAGAACCATCAATTATATTAATGCCTACGGGAATAATTTCAAAAATTCTTTTTAGTTTTAATTCATTTTCTATTAATTTCTTTTCAATTGTTTTTCGGTATTCAATTTCACTTATTAGTTCTGAATTTGCCTTTTCCAACTCTTTAGAAAACTTAAGCATTTTTTCTTCTGCTTGCTGAGCTAATGTAATATCCTCAGAAATTCCTAAAAAATGGACAATTTCATTATCAGAATTAATAATTGGAGTAACGTAGATAGAATTCCAATAAGTAGAACCGTCTTTTTTCTTATTTAAAAATGTACCTTTCCAAGTCTTTTTATTATATAAATTCTCCCATAATTCTTCATATTTATTATCTGAAGAATTATCAAATAATAAAAAACCGGGCGGTTTCCCCTTCAATTCATCAAAAGAATAACCCGTTGTTAGTTCAAAGGCTGAATTTACATATTGAATTTTTGTTTCTAAATCAGTAATAACAATAGAAACGGGGCTTTGCTCTACTGCTTGGCTTAATTTTAATATTTCTGATTCATATTCCTTTCTTTGGCTAATATCTTTAAATGAAACTATTGCACCAGTGATCACATTTTTTTCATAAATTGGGTTAATTACTAATTCTACATCGAATGTTTTGCCGCTTTTTTTATAAAATATATCTTCTATTATTCTAGGTTTCCCATCAAGAATTGTATTAAATATTTTATATTCCTTTTTAGGATTTGTAATATCTTTGTTAGTTTTATTAAATATTATTTGTAGAAAATTTTTACCTTCAAAATCCTTTTCTTCAAATTCTAATTCTTTTAATGCCATTTCGTTTATTTGAGTGCAATATCCATTTCTATCTACGCTAAATACTCCTTCACCAATGCTTGACAATAAGTTTTTATACCTTCTTTTCTCATTATTTACTTTTTTTACTGCTACAATTTGAATTATTATTAAAATAATTCCAAAAATAATAATTATTAAACCTAAAATTATCGAAAGACTATATTTATCCCATATATCAGTTAAAGTAAATTCAGGTGTAACATCGAAAGGTGCTAATCTAAGCTCCCTTGCTAATTCTTCTACTGATTTATAATCTGAAGGTATGCTATATCCATAAATTCCAGCTTTAATGGCATAAGGGTTATCATTATCAAGTTTATAAAGGGCGCTTGCAATATGCCGAATATGCTCTTCGCTAACGTGAGGCAATCCAATCACGGGCCATTCGGGATATAATTGTGTAGAAACAAGATACGGGAAACCATCAAAACGCAGCGAATTAATTACTTTAATGCTGTCGAGTAAATATATATTATCATTTTTCATTTCTTCTATAATGCCCGTACGTACAAAAGCAACGTCGCACTTATCATTCAATAGCATTTCAATACTTTTCTGGTGTGTTGTTGAAATAATTAATTGTTTTAACTCCTTTGGTATTTTAATGCCATATTTATATAACTCATAAACTTGAGTGTGATATCCACCCGTATTACCAATATTAGGTGTTGCAACAATTTTTCCTCTAATATCAGCCAAAGTATTAATATCGTTTCGATTTGCCTTGCATACTATTACACCGCCAAGTTGATTTGTATGAACCCCAGTTTTTGAACTTGTAACAAGAGTTGCTATAACGCCAGTTAATTTATATTTTTCTCTAATAAGTAAAAAATGTGTTGGATTTGTAGTTAAAAAATCAATAGAACGATTTTCTACTGCCAAATTAAGCTCATCCATAGGAAGAACTTTTAAATTAATATGCTCATCAACGAGTTCTTCATTCAGATAATCAACTATTGGTTTATATTTATTATAAGTTCTTTCATAACCAAGATGAGCATAAACTCCAAAATATAATTCCTTTTTAGGCTTATAATTTTCAGTTAATTTATTAATTTTACTAAAAGCAATATTATCGAATAAAACAAGTATTGTAAATATAATTAATAATTTTATCAATGATTTATATTTTTTCATAAATATTTATTTTTATAAATTAAATCTAATAATTAATTACAAATATACGAAATTTATTATTTATTTAAAGTATTTTTTCATTGATACTCTTCTTAATCTTTTTCTATATTTTGATAGTTCTTCGTTTTCGTATCTTATTAAAGGTTGGTTTTCGCCCGCTGAGCGAGTTACTAATAATTCTTTTGAGATTCCTAATTTAACTAATTCGTTAGCAACAAAATCTACTCTTCTCTGCCCTAATCCTAAGTTATATTCATCTGTGCCGACATCATCGGTATGCCCAACAAGAAGAATGCTATCTATTTTATCAATGGATAATTTTATATTTTCAGCTACTAATTTAAGTTCATCTGTCCATAATCGCCCTGTTTCAATTCCATTTGAGTCCAAAGCATATTTATAGGGGTCTTTATATTTATCTGTTGGGAAATTTATTCTTATTTCGCCTATTTCTGGTAAATAAAAATCAATGTCCATAGTATCTTGAACAAAATCATTGCTTATAAAAATTCGCTTCGAATCGTAAAAATAATTACTTTTCTGTGCAGTTAATTCATATTGTGTATTTCTTGTTATTGGAAATTGATATTGGGCAAATTTATCAGTATATATAGTACTATCAAGCGAAATATTATCAAGATTTTTTATTAATATTTGTGCTGAATCAATATTAATATTTGTAGTTTTTGATAAAACTTTTCCTTTAATCAAAATTTCCTCATTTGGCAATTTAATTTTATAATTATCTTTAATATCAAGTTCTAAATCATTTTTTGCAAGAGTTTTCTTTTTAGAAGTATCCTCAAATTTGCTTTTTTTAACTTTATAACAAACAAATAAATCAAATCCACCTTCGGTTGCTACTAATGATTTCATATTTTTATTCTGATTTGATGCATAATAAAGAATATCATTTGCGTCGGAAAATGTCGTTGGGAAAAGTTCATCATATTCAGTATTTATTGGGGGGCCAAGATTTTTTGGAATCGAAAAATAATCTGAAATATCATCATTTTCAGAAAAATGTAAATAATCTGAATATAATTTTGGATTTATATCGCAATAAAAAATATCATAAGCACCAACCGTGTGATGCCCCGAAGATGAAAAATATAATCTTTTTCCATCTTTGCTAAAAAATGGTGTTATTTCATCACACTTTGAATTTACATTATTACCCAGATTAATTGCTTTCGACCACTCATTTTTACTATTTTTAAAAATTAACCATAAATCAGTACCCCCGAAGCCATTTTTTTTATCCGAGCTAAACACTAAAATTTTAGAATTCGGTGAAATTGCGGAATGAGAAACCCAATCTAAAACTTCTATATCATCAAGTTTGATTTCCTCAATATTAGTTATTTCATCATTTGAAATTTTACCCGAAAAAATTCTTGATTTACCTATAACATTATTAATATCTGTTAAAGTATAATTTTGATATTTATGAATTGTATCTACACTTAAAATCGTTGATGAAGCAAAAAAAACATTATCATTATTAATAGAAAAAGTGCCAATATGCCCATCTGTGGTACTCGACACCCCTTTATCAATAATAAAGCGTTTTTCATTTGCTTTTAGTACAATTAATGAGTTATTTAAGTCAGTTTCGCTATATGTTAATATAGCTTTATTATCATTTATAAATGATAATTGCCATTCGTCATCAGGCGAGTTAATTCCCTCAACTTTTTCCATTCGATAATAAAAACCATTCTGCTCGTAAGAAGATTTTGAAGTGTCGTATAAAGGAGTTCCGCTCCACTTATTAGGATAACAATTTTGTGGAATTTCTAAGCATTCTTTTTTCTCTAAATCAACTCCTTGTGGCAAACAAGAATTTAAAAATTGAATAAGAAAAAATAATGCAAAATTATAAATAATATATTTTTTTATATTATTCTTCATTATTTCCAGTAATCAATTGATAAAATTGTCATTGGAACGCCATTATTATTCATAATGAATTTTAATTCATCAAATTCATCATTAATTTTTGGAATATTTATTCCCGTTATTCCACCAAATAAAGAAGTAAAATCAAATAGTTTGCTTGCTGGGAATTGTACAATTTTTGTATCTTCATATTCTGGAATATTAGCTAATTTTTTTGCTAAAGAAATTGCATCGGATAATCCACCAACCTCATCAACCAAGCCTTTTTCTTTAGCGTCGTTGCCCGTCCAAACTCTGCCTTGTGCTACTTCATCAACTTTTTCATAAGTCATTTTTCTTGCCGATGCTACTCTACTTACAAAATCTTTATATAAATCTTTAATTTGGCTTTCGCGTTGTAACTTTTCATCTTCGTTTAGATTTCTAATTGGCAATCCAATTGGTAATAATGGTAGTTGAAAAGCATTTCCAATATCTGAATATTTTCCTTTTTTTACAAAATCATAAGTTATGCCCATCGAGTCTTTTAATCCTTTGTCATAAATCCAAGCGCTTATAACTCCGATTGAACCCGATATTGTATTCGGTGCGGCAACAATTTTATCAGCCTCCATCGAAAGCCAATATCCTCCCGAAGCCGCAACAGAGCCTTGCGACACAACAAGTGGCTTTTTCCCTTTATTTTTTTTGATAATTTCAGAAATATAATCAGAAGCCATAGCATCGCCACCGGGCGAGTCCACTCTTAAAACAATAGCTTTAATTCTATTGTTTTCATAAGTACTTTTTAGAATATTTGACAAAGTTCTTGCTTGAATCCCCGAGTTTAAATCGCAAACTCCTTCAGCATAAATTACTGCAATTTGTTTTTCTTCGTTGCTCCATTTATCATCGTAAGGTTCTGGATACATTTCGTCTGCAAAAATATTTTTTAAGGAGGCGCTACGGTCATATTCACGCATAAATGCTTCAAGATTATTCCATCTATCAAATTTATCAACAAGCTTATTTTCTAATGCTTCTTTTGCTAAATAAGAAATTTTTTCATTAACTAAATCATCAAAATTTTTACTAAGATTTTTTCTTGATTTTGTAATATCTTTTTTTGCTAAATCATACCAATCATCTATTAATCTCTGGCGTTGCTCTTTATCACCTTCGGAAAAACTTTCGCGTGAATAATTTTCAGCCGCTGATTTATATTTAAAATATCTAAATTCTTCATAGCCTATATCACTTTTTTCGAGTAGCTTTTTATAAAAACTTCGCCCTAATGAATAGCCCGAAAGCTCGACCGAACCTAATGGGTCTAATACGATACAATCAGCAATAGACGCAAAATGATAACTATCTAAATCTGCTCTTTCGATAAAAATTACTACTCTTTTACCCAAGTTTTTAAAATGTTCGAGTTTATTTCGGATTTCCCACATTAATACTTTTGAACTTGACGCTTGCGTTGCATTAATTACAATACCTTTGACAGATTTATCTTTTTCTGCTCTATCAATTGCGTCAATAATTTTATAGAAACTAATAGAATTATCAAAAAATATATTTTTTACATATTTGATATTAGAGCTTATATCAAGCACAAGATAATTTTGAGTTAAAATCACATCTTTTATGATTGTTCTGTCGCGTCCACCAAAACGTATTCCATAAGTCGAAGAAACTCTTTCATTTTCTGAATCCATAAAGTTAATAGCAGTTAAATCCGAATTTCCTAAACTGAAATTCACTCCGATAGTCATATATTCGCTTTTCATAAATCTTCGTGCATTAATACGAATGCCTGGTAAAGGCTCGATAATTGCACCAAGGCTCCAATTCATATCTTTATACTTTTGACCGTTTAATTGAGAAGCATCAGCATAAAGAGTAACAAGCTCGTTACCAAGTGGACGAACTCCAATTTCAAGAACAGATTCTGCATCTCTAATATCAAGTGCTTTTGAGTAAGAAGCCCCCAATGAAAAATATGGTATCGGGCGATAAAGCGCCCCAATTGCAAACATATTTTTTGAGCGTTTAGTATTGCCTTTGGTATTTGTCCAGCCATAAGTAAAGCCTAATCCAAAATTTCTATCTCCAAAGCCCGTACTAACTCTATAGTCAGTATAGCCGTCATCACCCAAATCATTTGTAAAAATACCAAATCCCGTATTTTGTGAGCCATAAAAAAAGCCAAATCTTTCAAAATCGAATATTTTGCCACTTCTATCACTAAGTAAAAGTGATAAATCAAAATTTGAATGATTATAATTTAACATAGCAGGATTATCAAATCCATATAATCCACTCTTAAATGCTCCCGGCGAAGCCAATTGCATATCAGATAATTCGTAATAAGTGGTAAATGACCTTTGGCTAAAACACGAGACTTGAACAAAGACAAATATTAAACAAAATAATATTATATTTTTCATTATATTTTTTCCAATGATAAAAAAACAAAATTAATAATTTATATTATAGAAATCAAGATATATTTTTAATAACTTATTATAAAATTGTAATTTATACAATAATTATTCAATATAATACATCAAATTTGGGATTTTTACTTTCATAATTGTATATCCGCCCTCGGAGTCGCTCCATTGGTCGCCAATTGAACCAATGATTTTATATTTTTCAGAAAGTTTTTTTCTAATCTCAGTTTTATAATCAACTGCCTTTTTACCTTTAAATTCGGGTGTTTTACAAATTAATGTGTCAAATTTTATGTAACCTTCATTTTTCAAATTAAACACAGTTTTATCATATAATCCAGAGTGCCTACCTGTTAAAAAAATTATGCTTACTCCTTTTTTAATAAGCGTATCATAAAATCGCTTCACTTGTGGAATTGCGGTCGCTTTAGCAGAATCTACCCATATATCCCAATATTTTGGAATATATGCAAAATCATATTGAAGCTCGTAACTCATATTAGAAAGTGCAGTCTCGTCCACATCAAAAACAAAAGCGGCATTTTTAGGAATTTCAATTTGTGATAAATTTAGAAGTGCATCATTTATATTTTGTTCAATTTCCCTATCATAATCGCCATTTGTATAATAATTTTTAACAGTTTTTTTTGCCGCATCGAGATTAAATAAAATTTTATTTTGGCTAAATGTAATATTATTTAATAAAAATATTGAAATCAATATATTGAGTAGTAATTTCATAATTTGTCCTCTAATAAATAAAAAAAACACTAATTCTACAAAAGTAATGAAAAACTACCAATAATATTAATTCAATAATAAATGAGTAATTAAGAAGCGGTATTTTAGAGTTTTTTTTTAATAAATATCAAAATCATCGCTTTTTTGTTTAAATAATTGGCTCAATTCCTCGATTTCTTTTTTACTACTTTTTTGTGGTTTTGATGTGTTGCTAATTGATTTATTAGATTTATTTTGTATTTTATTTACATTTTGAAAATTAATCATTTTTAGAAAATCTTCTGATAAAATGGCTTTTATTCCATTCATACGAGCAAAATTATAAACTTCTGTATCCGAACTTACTACCTCATAATTATTTTTATTTGGGCTACTTTTGACGATTTCCTTAATTTTATTATCAGCAGTAATATTAAGTGATTCAATTATACTTATATTTTTATGATAATTGTTTATATTTGAAATAGTGCCATCAACAATTAACATTATTTTATAACTTGGATATTTTTGAATATAATTTGATAAAATACTACAAAATGATGACACGCCATTTTCTTTGTTTTTATTTTTTAAGTCATTACTTTTAAATATAACGTTTAATGTATCAATTATAAAAATTTTCATTTTATGAAATTTGGAATATTAATAATATTTATAATTTGCTTTTCGCATAATGTGTTTTCACAAGAAGACGTTATTATCGAAAACATAATTGAAAATTTACACAACGAAACTTATACAAGTCCCGAAATTGATATAATCGAATATTATAAAGAAAACCCTATGAATTTAAGATATATCAGTGCTTCTGAGTTATCAAAATTACCCGGAATATCTTATATAGTTGCAGAAAAAATTTTAAATTTAGTTAAAAATAATCCCAAAATTAGCAATAGAAGTATTGCTGATTCTACCGGCATTACTCCAGAAGCTGAAATTTTATTAGATAATTGCACGATTAATATCGAAGATTTATCATATCATAAAAAAATGGCTTTGAATATAAGGTCACGTTTAAATCAAAAATTTAAGGAAACAAAAGGAATTTCATCACACAATTATCTTGGTGATGATATTGATTTATATAATCGAATTAGCGCTTTATACGATAAATACGAAATTTGTGGAATAATAAATAAAAATTCGGGCGAACAAAATTTTGACGAGTTTAAATCGGGCTATTTTATGTATTCTGATAAGCAAAATAAAATTATTATTGGAGATTTTTATGCTGATTATGGTTTTGGTTCACTTCTTTGGAAACAATTTCCAGTAAGAAAAGGTTCGGACATTATTAGTCCAATTCTCAAAAAAGGTTCGGGCATTTCTGCATACCGTTCAACAATAGATTTTGCATATTTTAGAGGAATATCTTCTCAAACTAATTTTAATTTATCCGATGATTTTTCAATAAGATTATCTGGATTTTATTCAGCAAGAAAAAAGTCATCTACTATTGATTACGATAAAAATCAAGTTACATCAATGTATTTATCTGGTTATTATAGAACAGAAAGCGAAATTGAAAAAAAAGATAATTTATTTGAAAAAGCTATCTCTGGAAATATCGAATTATCATCAAATTTTGGATTAATATTTGGGGCAACTGTATTAACGCTCGACTATTCATTACCAATAAACACAAATTCATCTTCTCAATTTTCGGGGAAAAATGGGAATTTATTTTCTACATATTCTCAATATAGATTTAGTAATAATATGATAGGTGCGGAATTATCTTTCGACGCCAATTCTAATAAATTTATTAATCTTGGTTTTGTTCATTCAGTTGAAAATTTTGATTTAGCAATTTCAACAAGATATATTGATGAGAATTTTCGCTCTCCTTACGGGTATTTTTTTGGCGAATTATCTTATCCAACAAATGAGAAAGGTATTTATACTGGTATAAATTATAAATTTAATAAGAAAATAAATCTTGCTTTATATTCTGATATTTATTCAAGTATGGCTCGGACGTTTACCATACCGGGAATTGTAAGCGGAATTGATTTATTCTCTGAATTTAGATATAATTTTCAAAAAAAATCAAATATCAACCTTCGATTAAGATACGAAAAAAAGACAGATTTAATTACAAATAATAATACTGAAAGGCTATTAACTGAAAGTAAAAAAGCTTCTTTAAGAATTGATTTTAATTTTGAAATTTACAATGATTTAAAAACAAGATTCCGCGCTGAATATAGCAATTATTCAAACGAATTAAATATTAATAATGGATATGGATTATTATCTTTCATAGAAATTAAATATAAATTAAATAATAAATTTAGTCTCGGCTCGCGATATACAATTTTTTCTACAAAAGATTTTAATTCTGTTATTTATCAATATGAATATAATATGCCCGGATTAATACGCTCGACCCCGCTATATGGCGAGGGTAGTAGAATATTGATTTTTTCGGAGTTTTCGCCCTTGGATTTTCTCAAAATTTATACGATGCTTACTTCAACAAATAAAAACAATGTGAATACACTCGGTACAGGCAACGAACAAATAAATTCAAATTATGATACACGAGGCTTTTTACAATTTGAATTAAAATTAAGATAAAAAAATACCCAAGACTACTTTGTTCATCTTGGGTATATTAAATAAAGGAATTTATGAAAAACACTAATCTAAATCTTCGTCAATTTCCTGTCTCTCTGGTAAATTAAAAGTTAATTTTTCATCATAAATTTCTTTCATAGCAAGAAAAGTAGGTTTTGGTATTCTATCAAATTCTCTACTAATAGAAATCTGGTCAAAATTAACAGTATCAGAATCATCGGGAGTTGGCACAATATCTGCCATTCTTTCGTTTAGTTCTTGTTTAATATCATTATTAATTTGTCTTGCACGAAAACCCATCGCAACGATTGATTGATAGATAGAACCTTTGCTTGATTCTTTCATTCTTACTTTTACGGGGTTTACAACATACTTTGCCAAGTTTGTCCTCACAAATGATAATTTAGTAAAATACAAAAATACGAATTAATTATTAAATAAAAAAGGAAATTTTATTTTAAAAATTTCGGTAGATACATTTACAGTTGACTACAATTTTGGGACAACTCACTTCCCTTTTTCAATCTGTTTTAATATATCTTTTGCACTTAGCGGACTTACTACTTTTTTACCCGTTTTTGCTTCGATTTCTTTTCTGGTATTTCCTGCGATAGTGCCGCCTTGCCGAGCGATGATTTTATTCTCAGTAAAGTTTGTGGGTTGCTTTTCTTTGCTTATTTCGGTTGTGGTTGCCTCTGCTAACATATTGAGAACTAATTCTAAATTTGTCATATTATCACGAAGATTTTCCTTTTTTAAACCTTTGAAATTTTTATATTCTTTTGTAGTTTTACCCGACCACTCTTTCGTGATAATATCAGTTAGGGTTGCGAATTGTACACCTTCTTTCAAGCCACGTTTTTTCCATTCATCAGTAAGTTCTTTTCGTATTTCAATACTTTTCAGGCGTTGATTTATCCAATTTTCAGAATAACCTAATTTTAGGTATTGCTCCAAAGCCCTATCAATAGAAAGTTCAGGGTCTTGCATTTCATCAAGACGTTCTTTTCCAACTTGTGCTAACCATAATTTAAAAGGCTCAGCCTTAGGTGAAGGAATAGACTGAATTAGCCTTAAAAGCTGTTCGGTATCGGCGACATCAGTCATTCTCATCTTACCGTCTTCGGCGACCATTTTCAACTGTCCCAAATTATGGGACAGTTCACCTCCTTCATCTTTAAGTTTAGTTTTCAGAGCATTCCAATATTTTCTTGGTCGTGGACTTTCTGTTAAAATCTCAATAACATCAATTATAGAAAAATACCATTTTTCTTGTTCTTCGTCCCAATGTGTGCGGACTTTCTTATGCTCAAATATCTGAATTTTATTTTCTTTGCTCATAATTTACAATGAATAAAATAAATGATTATACATTGATATTTAACGCTCACCAATTTCTATTATTTTCTTAAAAATTAAGTGTTTATAAGTTTTTCTTTCCACTTTTGAATTAGCAAATGAATTAGGTTTATAAAGTTTGAGAGATACAAAAAATATAAAAAAGGGGTAAGATAATTTTTATTGTTGAAGAGTATTCTAAGTGTAGTTATATTGCCTAATTATAAAAAAATAAACAATTTGTTATAGATATACATAAGACTGTGGTGGATGAACATTAAAGTTCTTTTTAATATTTAATGGTTGTTCGTATTTTTTTATATTTTTAATTTTGATTGCATGAGCAACTTTTCTATTTGCAAAGTATTCAAAGAAAAAATCTTGTGTAATACCAGAATACTTTTTTGTCTGTTTCCAAAGATTATCAGGGTCGGTAGTTATAATATCCTCTATTTCAAACTCTCCAATTACCAATTTCATTGGTGATGTAGCATATACTATAACTGTTTTAATTTCCGGCCTCTTAAATATAATTTTTCGAAACTCAAATCTTTTCTTACCTTCAAATATCTTAAGTGCATATTCAGGTTTAATTGATAATAAAACTTTCATCACTTTTTGTTGCTTTTAAAATTATATCAAATTGATCTTTTGTAATAGGTTTAAATCCTCTTGGAGCATCATTTACTCCTTTTAAGACGTTTAAATCAATTAACTCTTTCATATTTATTCTATGTGGAAATGAATAAACATACAAAAACTTTATTGCAATAGGCTTAATTTGGAAATCATTCCACATTTTTTGAAGCTGTTCTTCTGGGAACACACTACTTTTTCTACAATATAATATAAAATCGTTCACATCAGCAAAGTTATACTTAACCTCCTGTACAATACCTATTGTGGTAACAACACTTTTATAATATCCACCTGTTCGATAAAAAATAAGAATGTCGCCCCTATTTGGATGTGGTTCTAATGCTCTTGAAACATATACCTTATTAATACCATTCCTATGAGGAAAATCCTCTACAAATTCTGCCGGTGATTCTGTATTAAGGATAGAATCTGGTAATAATTCTGTATGATATTCTGGATAGATTGGAACAATAAAAATATTTTTATTTTTTGATATAAATGGATAATTTAGTTTCATATTATTTTCGTCAAAATGTTTAGTGAAATCTCTAACATAAACTAATTCTTGATTTTTCTCACCCCATAATTTAAAACCCCATAATTCAATTAAATCTATTAATCTTTTTTGCTCTTCTCTCTTGTTGTATATAGTTACGTAGATTTCATCTACTTTATTTTTTAAGGCATTATCAAAAATTATTTTCATAAAACGTTCTCCTAAACGGAATCCGTTGCTTATAACTTTAAATGTACCTACTTTTAGACGTTTCTTTGGTTTAAATTGAGGAAATATATCAGAGTAGTTTTCATTTTCATCTTCAACTTTAAGGTATAGAAATGAAAGTAGTAGACCGTTATTGGAATTTACTGTAATATATGCTACTTCATCATACTTTTTAATAAACCATTTTTCAAAACCAATGTAATCTTCCTTAAAACTTGAAAAGAATTCATCGTTAAGATTTATTCTACCAAATTCTAATTTTTGAACATTAAGTACTTTGTAATTAACTAAATCGGGATGTTCTGCAAAAATTTTTTCAAGAAATGTATCAATTGTAAAAACTTTATCTACAATGTCTAATTTTAAAGCCTTATATTGTAAAAACTTTATCTACAATGTCTAATTTTAAAGCCTTATTATGAATTTTCTTATCTTCTGTAATCAAAATATCGACACGCCCAACAAACACTTCATTGAGAAGCATAGTATCGTTTTTGTCATTCTCGTTGATGTCTTCGCTTTCAGAAATAATTTTAACTTCATCTTGTAATGGTGAAGGAATCTCAATTTTCTCGTAGCTTGCTAATTTAATAAGGAAAGTATCAATTGTACTTAGGTTTTTATGCTTTTCAATTTCACTTATAGTCAACGAATGAACACACTTAATGTATTGTGCTCGATCTAGCCAACGGTATAATGTACCAATATCTTGATTTATTACCTTTGCAGATTCTCTATGAATGATTATGTTTGTGTCTAAAAGTGCTTTCATTTTCTTATAATGGTTCCCTTAAATATAATCTTCAATGATTTTATTACAAAAAAAATACAAATTATACTCTCTCAATAGATTGATTAAACGTTTTCTCTGTCCTATTATTTTCTTAAAAATTAAGTGTTTATAAGTTTTTTCTTATCCTTATATAGTAGCAAATGAATTAGGTTGATATAGTTTGAAAAGACAAAAAAGAAAAATTAATAGAAATATAAATATTAAAAATCACTACTTTTATTAGTATTTATCATTAGATATTAATTCTAATGATAAGAATATTAATAATTACCAAAAATGAAAAAAATACAATAAAACACATTGTAATTACTCTAATATTATTTATGATTAATTTCAAAATAAAATTATGAAAATTACTCTTGATATCAGTTTATATCCTTTAAATGAAGAATTTATTCCAATAATTAAGGATTTTATTAATACAATTTCAAAATATCCAAATATTACAATTTCAAAAAATAATATTAGTACGCAAATATCGGGCGAGTATGATATTATTATGGAATTGCTAAATAATGAGATTAAATCAATCTTTGAAAAGCAAAGAAGTGTATTAGTAATTAAATTCCTATCTGGTGATAAACTAAATGATTAAAAAACTTTTTTAATTAATTTATTATCAAAATAAATGGCAAAATCTATTAATATAGTAAAAAATCCACAACGTGAGCTTACTGAACGCGAAAGCGAAATTCTGCGGCAAATTGTGCAATTTTATATTTTAAAAGCAACGCCGATTGGTTCTCGCGCTTTGAGTAAATTTATTGAAGACGAATTTAAACTTTCGCCCGCTACTTTACGCAATGTAATGAGCGATCTCGAAGAACTTGAATATATTAACCATCCTCATACTTCCGCAGGTAGAGTTCCGACAGATAAAGGATATAGATACTATGTTGATACTATTACTAAAATTGAAAAATTAAATAAAAAAGAGATTTTAACAGTCCAAGATACATTAATTCAAGAAAATATCGAGAGCGTTTTTAAAAATGCATCGAAAATTTTAGGAATGCTTTCAAAATACTTAGGTGTCGTTCAATTTCCGAATATCAGAGAGTTACTTGTTCAAAAAATTGAATTGATACATTTAAGCGGCTCAAAAATTCTTGTAGTCGTCGCACTCGAATCAAATATCGTTCGTACAGTAACGATAGAAGCTGCTTTCGATACTGAAATCGAAATGCTGGACCATATTTCGCGTTATATTAACGAGCGTATTTCGGGCAAATCACTTAGTTATATAAGAGAAAATTTTAATGATATAATTAGTGATTTTAATTTAAAAAATATTCCATTAGTACGGCTTTTCACCGATTCTGTTGATCAAATCTTTTCACGCGAGCGACATAAAGAGCGTGTAGTTATCACAGGGACGCAAAATTTATTAAATTACCCCGAATTTGAGGATTTAAATAGTGTAAAAGGTGTTATCGAATTAGTCGAAAACGAAGATGTGATTATTCATTTATTAGAACAATTCGAAGATATAAGCGGAGTGAAGGTTTTAATTGGTAAAGAAATGAACCACGAGGTATTGCAAGGTTATAGCTTAATAAAAAGTTCTTATAAAATTGGCACTCTCACCGGCTCGATTGGATTAATTGGTCCAAAAAGAATGAATTATTCAAAAATGATTGCTCTTGTTCAATGTGTATCAGATATTTTATCTAATAGTAATTAAAAAGACTTCCACTAAACCTTTTCAAATTAGGGGGATTGGATATTTTGAGATACGCAAGACAATTATCCCACTAAGTAATCATTTAAAAAAATAGAGTTATACGTTTATTCATATAACTCTATTCAAGAAATTGAAAAGAAAAATTATTTAACCATTAAACTGCAAATAGCCGAAACAGTAATCATATCGTCAGTGCTACAGCCACGTGATAAATCGCAATACGGTTTTTTTAATCCTTGTACTATTGGTCCAACAGCTTCTGCGTCTGCAAGTCTTTCAGTAAGTTTATAACCGATATTTCCCGCGTTCAAATCGGGGAATACAAGAACGTTTGCCTGACCTGCAACCTTACTTCCCGGGAATTTTTTATTTCCAATCGAAGGAATAATAGCGGCATCGAGTTGCATTTCACCATCGCTTAAAATATGAGGTGCTTTTTCTTTAAGCATAGCTGTTGCATCTTTTACTTTTGTTACCAAATCGTGGTCGGCAGAGCCGTTTGTCGAAAATGACAACATTGCAACTTTTGGCTCTATTCCAGTAATTGATTGGAAATTGGTAGCCGAGCTAATAGCAATATCACATAACTGAGCTGAATTTGGGTCTGGATTAACGGCACAATCTGCAAAACATAATAATTTATCAGGAAAAGTCATTATAAAAAATGAGCTTACAATAGAAATTCCGTGTGCTACGCCTACGGAATAAATAGACGCTCTCATCACATTACCTGTAGAAGACACATTACCAGCTAAAACGACTTGTACCTCGTTTGTATCGAGTAGAAATCCTGCAAAATATAAGGGGTCTAATAATGTTTGAGCCGCTTGTTCATAAGTCATACCCTTTGATTTGCGTTTTTCATATAGCATATTTGCAAATTTTTCAGTTAAATTACTATCGCTTGGATTATAAATTTTTATATCGCTTAAATCAATTTTATTTTCATTTGCAATTTTAATAATATTATCGGGATTACCAACGAGAACGGGTCTTGCAATTTTATTTTTTAATAAATATTCAGAGCATTGTAAAGTCCGTAAATCTTCAGCATCTGGAAAAGCAACAAGCGCATTTACACTTTTTGCTTTATCGCGCATATTTGTAATAAAAGGATTTTGTCCCATTTTTTACTCTCCTTATTTTTTATTAAGTTAAAGGTGCATTAAGAACAACTCTACAAGTATCACGTGCCATAATTAGTTCTTCATTAGTAGGAATAACATAAACTTTTATTTTACTCTCTTTTTTACTAATTATACCTTCTTTTCCGCCAAAAATAGTATTATTTTTCTTAGTATCAAGTTCTATACCGAGCCATTCGAGATTTTCACAAACTCTTTGTCTAATTTGAGCCGCATTTTCTCCAATACCACCAGTAAAACATATCGCATCGGCACCGTTCATACCAGCTAAATAAGCACCAATATATTTTTTAATTCTTGTACAAAACATTTTCACTGCTAAAGTAGCGCGTCTATCTTGGTATTCAGCCTCTTCTTCGAGCAGGTCTCTCATATCGTTCGTTAGACCAGAAATACCCATAATTCCACTACGTTTATTAAGCATATTAAAGACTTCGTCCATAGACGATGCTTCTTTGTGAGCGATAAATTCGACAATAGAAGGATCTATATCACCACAGCGTGTTCCCATAATAAGACCTTCGAGTGGAGTTAATCCCATTGATGTATCAATAGATTGACCATTTTTTATAGCACAAGCAGACGCACCATTACCAAGATGAAGAGTTATAATATTTGTCTTATTTTTGGGTAAATTCTCTAAAACTCTATATCTATAAGAAACATATCTATGAGATGCACCATGAAAACCATATTTACGAATTTTATATCTGCGATAATATTGATAAGGAATAGCATATAAATAATTTTCTTCGGGCATAGTTTGATGAAAAGAAGTATCGAATATAGCTACTTGCGGGATTGATAGTCCGAACACCTCGCGAGCCGCTTTAATACCCTTAATATTAGCAGGATTATGCAAAGGTGCAAGATCAATATTATCTTCGAGACATTTTATAACATCATTATCAATTTTTACTGATTGGCTAAACATTTCACCACCGTGAACTGTTCTATGACCAATAGCGTGAATATCGTCTAAGCTATTAATATCTGGAATTTGAGATTCCTCAGATGATATCCAATTTATAATGTGCATAATAGCCGCTTTATGGTCTCTAATAGCCGCGGTAGTTTTATAAGCTGTTTTTCCTTCAGCTTTATATGAAATTAATGCTTGGCTACCAATGCGCTCAATTAAACCTTTTGCTAATTGTTTGTCAGCCCCCTTTTCTATCATTTCAAGGTCAGTCTGCACTATTTGAAATTTTAATGACGAACTGCCACAGTTTATTACAAGAATATTCATATTAATACCATTATTATTGACAAAATGAAAAAAATTTCATTACAAATATAATACAATTTGAGTTATTATAATAACTATATTAGTTATTATGTTATTATTTTCCCATAGAATTATAAATAAATCCATCACAAAGCCAGTTAGCAATTGCTTGGCGATTATTGGATTCGATAATTCTTATTTGGTCGCGGGGATTTTGGATATTACCAATTTCAATAAATACAGTCGTTGGTAATGCTTTACGAAGTGTATAAAGTCCTCTTTGCGATACAGAGCCTTGATAACCTCTTCCGGGCTGAGCTTTATCATATTTTTCTTTTATTGTTGTCATTAGAGCATTAGCTAATTTTTTGCCTTCGCTATTAGCATTTTGATAATAAAAGAAAATATCAACTTTTTGCCCTGTATATCTTGAGTCCACATGAATTTCAACGCAATATTGTTTCTTATTTTTTGATTTATTTTGATTATATAAATCATTTATGATAATAATACGCTCGCTTAATCTATCTTTTTGAATAAGAGGAATAGGTTTTTTATTAATATGATACTCATTACTTGAATTGTTTAAATATTTTTCATCTCGAATTCCATCGTTTTCATCTTGAACAATGATATAAACCTCAGCACCATTTTCCATTAATTTCCGTGCGAATCTAAGTGTTACATCATAAGCATATTCATCTTCATGTAGCTCATTTCCGTCTTTATAACCAATCGCACCAGGGTCTGGTCCGCCGTGTCCGCTAATCAAATAAAAAATACAATTTGATAATGAATTGCTACTAACTGTAACATTTTTATATTTTTCTCCAAAAAGCGGCTCGACAATATTTCTTGGTATATTTTCTTTAATTTTTTTATTATCTATTTTATTTGTAATTTTCTCGGAATTTTCATTTGATTTTTCATTATCAAAAGATAAAGGAAGCCATATTTCTTGATCAATTTTATAGTCTGAATTTTTTATTTTTTTCCTAAATAAATTCATATTATAAGATTGGATTTTTTTTGCAAATTCTAAATCATTAATTTCTAAACTTGAACGAATACTTTTTCCATCGTATTTAAAAATTCTAATTGGTAAAAAATATTCTTTTCCGATATAAAGCCCAAAATCACTGTTTAGATTAGTTTTATTATTTTCTTTAAAAAAATCAACATTAAATTTATTAACTTGTAAATTATATTTAACTAATATAGTAGTAATCCCATCGCCCTTTTTAGCTTTATGAGTTACATATCGAGCATTATCAGAATAAATTTTAATACTGCTGAGTAGCAAAATAAATATAATTATTACTACTTTTTTCATAATTTTTAGAATTTGAAACGAAATGATTTTCAAAGATACTTACATTTTATATAATATCAAAGTTTTTATCCGTTATATAAATCCAAAATATTATTTTTAAGTTAAAAAAATATTATGATTAGCAAACAATTTTTTCTTGATAGAATAAAAAATAGTGTTATTTTATTCGATGGTGGGCTTGGTACTGAGCTTTACAATAGGGGAATTTTCATAAATCGCTGTTTTGACGAGGTGAATCTTTCTAATCCCACTCTCGTTAAACAAATTCACGAGGAATATATTAAAGCGGGTGCTGACGCAATCGAAACAAATACTTTTGGCGCCAATAGATTCAAATTATCAAAACATCATTTAGAAGATAAAGTATATCAAATTAATTTCGAAGGTGCAAAAATTGCTCGCGAACTTGCAAAAGATAAAGTTTGGGTGGCTGGTGCGGTCGGACCACTTGGAATAAAAATCGAACCACTTGGAAAAACTTCTATCGAAGAAGCTAAGGACGCTTTCAAAGAGCATATTCAAGGGTTAATTGATGGTGGCGTTGATATAATTATTTTTGAAACATTTATATATCCCGAAGAATTAATTATAGCAGTCCAATCTGCAAAAGAAATATGCGCTTTACCAATAATAGCTCAAATGACTATTGATGAGGATTGCACATCACTAACAGGTGCATTGCCCGAAGATATTATAAATATGCTAAATCAAACTTCAGCCGATGCTATTGGGGTTAATTCTACAGTTGGTCCACAAGTTATGTTGAGATGGCTCGAACAAGTGCGTCCATTAACAGACAAAGCTATATCAATTATGCCGAGTGCGGGCAAACCAAAAAATATTGACGGCAGAAATATTTATCTGACATCACCTGAATATATGGGCTTATATGCAAAGTATTTCGTGCAAGCTGGAGCAAGTATAATTGGTGGTTGCTTAGGAACTGGGCCCGAGCATATTCGCAAAATGCGAGTTATGATTAATGCCGTCAAAAAGGAAGAAAAAAAATATGAATTTGAAAAGTTAAAAATTTCACATCCCGAAAGTGTAAAGTTAATCGAACAAAAAAATAAATCACGATTAGCAAGAAGAATTAAAGAAGGGCATTTTGTTAAATTTGTTGAATTATTGCCTCCACACGGCTTATTATCCGAACCTGTGATTAAAAAAGCACGTGAAATGTTTTACGAGGGTATTGATGTTATAAATATCCCCGACGGACCACGTGCAAGTGCGAGAATGTCTGCAATGTCGCTTGCTATACAAATTCAAAATATCGTTGGAATTGAAACTGTGTTGCATTATGTTTGTAGAGATAGAAATGTTATTGGTATCCAATCTGATTTGCTCGGTGCTTATGCTCTTGGACTAAAAAATATTCTCGCTATTACGGGCGATCCACCGAAATTAGGCAATTATCCAGATGCAACTGCGGTTTTTGATGTCGATTCAATTGGTTTAGTAAATATTATAAATCGTTTAAATCACGGTCTTGATATTGCTGGAAATCCAATTGGTGAGCCTACGGGATATTTAATTGGAGTGGGCGCTAATCCGGGTGCTATAAATTTTGAGGAGGAAATTAGCCGTTTAAATTGGAAAATTGATGCTGGTGCTGAATATATTGTTACTCAACCCGTATTTGATTTATCAATTTTTGAGAACTTTCTGGATAAAATTGCACATTTTAATATTCCCGTCATTGCTGGTTTGTGGCCTCTTACATCTCTACGAAATGCCGAATTTATGAATAATGAAATACCCGGTTGTAATGTACCCGAAGAGATATTACTCCGCTTAAGTAAATATGAAAATTCAAAAGAAGATTCTTTAAAAGTTGGAATTGAAATAGCACGCGAAACTCTCGATAAAATTAAAAATTCAATTCAAGGAGTTCAGATATCAGCACCATTTGGTAGAGTGCAAAGCGTTGTTGATGTTCTTGATGGATTTATTTTAGCATAAAAATATTGAAGTCCGTCCTAAATTGTTAAAACAGACTTCTTTTTTTTTTAGTTTTTAATGAATTTGGAGTAAGCAGTTCTGGTATTAGACTTTAATTTTATATAATAAAAGCCATCTGATAAATTAGATATATCAAGATATTGTTTATTTATATCTGTATATTTATCAAAATCGCCGATAATAATACGATAGCCAAACACATCAAAAATTTCATAATTGTCAAAAATAATATTGTCAGCAAAAGTAAATCTTAATTCATTTTTTGATGGATTTGGATATATATTAATATTATATTTTGTTGTATAACCATCTACTGTGGTTTCCGAATCAGGTGCGAATAGAAAAATATGGGGCCAGTTCCATGTTGAAGTTCCTATTGCTTTTTCTTTATCCAACATCCAAAGTTTATAAATTGCATATTTAAAATTATTGCGGTTGTAAGTTGTATCTACAGACCAGTTGTCTCCACCATTAGTAGTCCTGATAATACTTCCGCAGGTTGATGCCATTCCATTTAAAGTATCATAAAAATGCATAAAACAAACTTCATTTGTTGGTATATATGTAGTATCCAATACAACACGCCAAGACCTACCGCCATCAGTAGTTTTTCTAATATATTTAGTCTCAGGCAAATCCCAGTTAATGTGACTGGAACCATAACAAAATCCTAAATTTTCATTAACAAAAAAGAATGCACCAGTTGGGGGGTACTTCGCACTTTTATAACTTGACCAGGTTTCACCATAATCGGTTGACTTATGTATATAAAAAGATGAATCTGTTTCTAAGTCAACTAATTCAATAGAATAGCATTTACCATTTGGCAATATATGAATATCTGATGGATAATAATTCCCAACTGGTTTAGAATTCTCAATTTCATACCAATTTAAGCCGCCATCCGTAGTTTTATAATATAAGGGATTGAAATTATAATTCCCTTGGATTAATAAACCATTTTTTGAATCCCAAAAATCTACTTCATGTATTCTTTTTTTGTTCTCAAATCTGTATTTTGACCATTTTCTACCATTATCAATGGATCGGTAATAATAACCAGAATCACAAGCAACAATTGCAAGATTAGTATCTGGATATGCTAATTGAGTAGCAACTGATGAAAAATGATAATATCCATTTGTAGTATCAAGATAAGTTATACGCCAAGTCAAACCACCATCATCACTTTTAATCATACAAGGTGCCTGTACGTCAATGTTTGCAACAGCAATTATATCCTTACCATTAGAAGATTTAATATCAATAAATCTAGTTTGATGTCCCCTGCCGTTACTTGAAAAAAATTCCAAGGAATCAATAACTCTCCATCTTGATTCAGCGTATAAATCATTATTTAAAATAATCAAAAAAAGTAATATGGCTAAATTTTGAGTAATCTTATTCATTTAATTATCCTATTGGCAGATGAAAAAACAAGGTAAAGGGCTGTAATCACAATTAATATTAATTGTAGAACGCATTAAAACATTTTCGCAGCTTGATTTGCATGGGCTAGGGCAAGATGCGCCATCTGGGACTTTAAATACTTCGTATTGAGGTTCAGTTAATGGTGGTGGTATTGGATCCAAACTTGTAATAAAAAGTTTACCTTGATATCCACGTAATAAGTTTAGCTGCTTTTCTTTCTTACAACAATAAGTATTACCATCACAATTAATAGCACTTTTATCAATATCATACTTCAAGTTACCATTAATATCTGTTTGAAAACAACCACCTGTTGTATATGAATAATTTATGGGATGCGCTTCATACCAATCAGGCGGATTAGAAAATTCAGCAAAAAATTCTGGGTTCTCATAGTTTATTTTCTGAAATAATGCTTCTTGAAATTCCTGAATTATTGCATCTTTTGTTCTTTTTTCACAATCAGTTCCTTCAAAAATAATTGCTACAACATTAGTCTCATAAGTTCTTGATTGGTTACCATCTAATATATAAGTCCTATCGTAGTACTTAATCCAATAACAACATGTACCTAACCCCTGTCCTTGTAAATTTGAAACAGTATCACTACAAATTCGATACCACTTTGGTTGCGTTGACCATGGTTGTTCAAAATGGCCTTTACACGGTGCTGGTGTTTGAATGTTTGTAGGTTGCGAATTCGCAAAAACAGAACTAATCATTAGAAATGCTAATATGTATATATGTACATATTGGGGGAGGTAAATCTTTTCGATTCACTTTTTGTAGCTGAAATTATCCTCATAAATCCACCATAAAAATTATTTTAAAATTAGTAAAACTCTTTTGCTAAATTAATTAAATAAATTCCATCATCCAAATAATATTTTAATATTTAGACTTTTTATTCTGTTTTTTTTATCTAATATTAATTTTCAACTATATTCTTGTTTATATATTAAAAATTCTATTTTTCAAAAGTTGCTTGTATATAGTCATTATTTACAATATAAATATAAATATAATTTAAACTTCTGAATATTCAAATAAGGAGATATAGTTTTGTTGTTAAATGAAGAAGACTTAGTTATCTTGAGAGAGAGATGTAAATCTTTCAAAATAAAAAAACTTTATCTATTTGATTCTGCTTTGAGTGATAATTATAATACTGAAAGTGATATTGATTTAATTGTTGATTTTAGAGATTATGAACCATTAAATTATTTTGATAATTATTATAATTTGAAGAATTTTCTTATTTCTCATTTTAATCGCAAAATTGACTTACTTGAGTCTCGTTCCATAAGTAATTCAAATTTTATGAATGAAATTTATAAAAATAAATATCTTGTTTATGAATATCAAAACTAAAGTTTACCTTACAGATATTAGTGATTCAATTGTAGAAATTGAATCATATTTTATAGATAACAAACATGATTTTTATAAATTCAAATAAGATATGAAAACCAAAAGAGCAGTCGAACGTAATCTTGAAATAATTGGAGAAGCAGTTAATAGAATTCTTATGATTGATTCCACTATTGAATTAAGTGGTTCGAGCCTAATTGTAGATTTAAGAAATAGGATAATTCATAGCTACGACAACATTTCTTATGAAATAATTTGGGGTATCATCATTAAGCATATTCCTATTTTAAAAAATGAAGTAAAGTTACTTTTGAATAATGATGATTAAGAAATCTAACAAAATATTATTTTATTTATCAATTACCCATTTAATCAATTTGGTGTAATATATTTTGATGCCTATTTTTATAAAATTTATGTAACTCTAATTCGTTTATTAGTTTGATTTCTATTCAATATTTATTCAAGCTAATTTGGAGTTAAAATTATGGCTTTTATTCTTAAAGATTTGCCTTATGCTAAAAATGCCTTAGCACCCTATATTTCAGAAGAAACTATGGATTTTCATCATAGTAAACACCTTCAAGCTTATGTAAACAATACTAATAATCTTATTGCTGGAACAGAATTCGAGAATATGGCATTAGAGGATATTATTAGAAAATCTTCTGGTCCTTTGTTTAACAATTCTGCTCAAATTTGGAATCATGAGTTCTTTTGGGATTGTATGTCTGCAAATTCTGGTGGCACACCAAAAGGTGATTTATTATCATCTTTAGAATCAAATTTTGGTTCTTTTAATGAATTTAAAGATAAATTTATTAAATCTGCTACTTCTTTATTTGGCTCGGGCTGGACTTGGTTAGTAAAAAATAACGACGGAAAACTCGATATTGTATCATATAGTAATGCAGGCAATCCTTTGACAGAAAATAAAAAAGCATTACTCGGTATTGATGTTTGGGAACACGCTTATTATATTGATTATCGTAATGCACGTCCTAAATATTTGGAAGCATTTTTCGAAGTTATTAATTGGGATAATGTTGCTAAAAATTTATAATTTTTTTCAATTAAAATTAAATAAAGGGGCTGAAAACTTTTCAACCCCTTTTTTTCTAAAAAACTTTTAGCCTTTAATAGCTTTAATTTTTTCAGTAAATTTTGGTAAAATTTCGAACATATCGCCAACTAAACCATAGTCGGCAACTTTAAATATTGGTGCATCTTTATCTTTATTAATTGCAACAATTACTTTCGAACTCGACATACCTGCTAAATGCTGTATCGCACCCGAAATTCCGCAAGCTATGTATAAATTTGGTGATACAGTTTTTCCCGTCTGACCGACTTGTTCAGTATGATTTCGCCAACCCGCGTCAACTACTGCGCGAGAAGCACCAACAGCGGCACCTAATACATCAGCGAGGTTTTCAATTATATGGTAATTTTCAGGTCCTTTTATTGCTCTACCTGCAGAAACGATAATATCTGCTTCTGAAACATCGAGTTTGCCAACATTTTTAGATACATTTGTTACTTTTACTTTAGCATCCGAAGCATTTGTTTCAGCATTATATTCAACAATATTCAAATTTGTAGAATCTTTTTGAGCAGTAAAAACATTTGGTCTTAATGATAATACTTTATTAGCAGTATTAATTTTTGATTTTACCAATGCTTTTCCCGCATATACGGGTTTATTAACAATAATTTCACCATTATCAACATTAATTCCAACGCAATCAGCAACATAACCAGCATTAATTTTAATTGAAAGTTGAGGAGCTAATTCAAGGCCCGTTGCATTTGCGGAGAAAAGTACAGTATCGAAAGCGTTTGCTTTAACCAATCTTGATAATATTGCAGAATGCTGAGTAGAAGAATAATTATTATCACCGTTAAAATTTACTAAATAAGCATTTTGCAAACCATATTCGGCAGCTTTTTGTAATTGTTCACGATTTCCACCAATCAACACGCCCCATACTTCACCATTAAATAGCTTTGCCGCAGTAATTAATTCATAAGAAGTTTTTTTAAGAGCGTCATTATTAGGTTCGAGATAAACAAGAATTTTACTCATAATATATTTTTTCCTTATTTTTATTTTCTTTATTAAATTACTTTTGCATCTTCGTGTAACATACGAACAATATCCTCAATATCGGAATCGCTATCACCCAAAATTTTTCCTACTCTTGCTTTGCTTGGTAATTCCATTCCTAATATTGTAATCGTAGGATCGAAATTTTTTGCATCTAATTCTTCAATTGGTTTTTTCTTTGCTTTCATAATATCGGGAAGTTTTGGATATCGCGGATCGTTTAAGCCTTTTTGACAGCTTATCAAGCAAGGTAAAGTAGTTTCCAATTCCTCGATACCACCTTCGATATCACGTTCTGCTTTAACTTCATTACCATTAATTTCGAGTTTTGAAACAACAGAAATAGATGGAATATCTAAAATAGTTGCGAGCATACCTGGTATTTGGAACGAATCATAATCAACGCTCTGGCGACCAGTAAGTATAATATCATAATTTTTAGATTTTGCGTATTCAGCTATATTATTAGCAATTTGATAAGAATCAAGATTATCACCTTTGATAAGAACTGCATCGTCTGCACCCATAGCAAGTGCTGTGCGTAGAATTTCTGTTGACTCTGCTTGACCAACTGTAAGAGCAGTTACCGTACCCGTATTTTTTTCTTTTAATCTAAGACCTTCTTCTAAAGCAATTTCATCATAAGGGTTAAGAATAAACTTTACTCCTTTGCTATCAATGCTTTTTCCATCTGAGCCTACTAAAATTTTTGTTGCAGTATCAGGTACTCTTGAAATACAAACAAGAATATTCATTAAATAACTCCGATTATTAAATGATTTTTTTAATAAATTATTTTTGATAGATTTTTTATAAACGATTTAAAATCAATATATTTTAGCAAAATATCTTATTATATTTTCAATAAATCACCTAAATATATATAATTATTCGCTTCGAATAGCTTCGATAACTTTTGTATTCATAGCTCGATATGCGGGATAAATCGTAGCAATCGTAGTTAAAAATAGTGAGAAAATTGCAATAATTATCACATCTTGAGTAAAAACTTCAACAGGTATTGAATCAATAATAAATTTTGCGCTATCAATTTTGAACCATTTATAATTTATTTGTCCCCAGCATAGAAATAATCCTAATAATGTACCAATTACAGTGCTAAACGCTCCGATTATAAAGCCTTCCCAAATAAATATATTTCTAATTATTTTATTATCAGCGCCCATAGATTTTAAAATTCCAATATCTTGTCTTTTTTCGACAACGGTCATTGATAGAGATATTAATACATTAAAAACAGCTAAAATAATTATAATACTCAATACTGAAAAAGTTGCAAATCGCTCAAATTTCATAATGTTGAATAAATCGGGATTTAAATCCTGCCACGTAAGAACTCTAATAGCGTCATTATTTATGATTTTTTTGATTTGTTTTTGAATTGTTTCGAGTTTAGAAATATCATTTAGCTTTATATCAATAGATGAGTAATTTCCTATCTTTGGATTCAGCAGCCTTTTGCCTAATTCATCAGATGAAAATCCATACATAATATCATAATCTTTGATATTAGAATTGAATATTCCTGCTACATAAGCTTTAATTTCCTTTTGTCTTTGAAAGCTAACCAAGGTTTGTTCAATAATTTTTGGTGAAACAAGTTTAAGTGTGTCACCGGGCAATACTCTTAAACGGTCAGCAAGTGCATTCCCGATAACAATCGAAGGATAAGAATCAGGGGTTTCTAAATAAAATTTTCCAAAAATTGTTGTTTTACGAACTCCATCAAGAAATTCACTATCATTTTTAGGAACACTAACAAGAGAAAATACTTGCAATTCAGTATCATTTATTCCAACTATTCGCCCTTGAATAGTTGTTGTAAGAATTTTAATTTCAGAAATATCTTTAATTTTATTAATTAAAGTATCACTAATATTTATCCAAACACCCTTTTCTGAAACAATACGAATATGAGGATCGAAACCAATAAATTGAGTTTTTGTTAAAGATTGAAATCCATTAAATATTGATAGAACCGAAATAAGCGAAGCGACGCCAACTGTTATACCAATAAGAGATAATATTGTAATTACTGAAATAAATTGAAAATTTCGTTTAGTAATAATATATCTTAATGCAATAAATTGCTCAATTTTCATTTTTTATTTTAAAAAAGTATATAATTTTGTATTTCTTCGAGAAAATATTCTTGTGCAGAAACTTTTTCCTCTTCATTCATTGGACTTAATTTTTCGTATTGCCCATTATTAAGCAATCGCCAAGATTTCGAATTATCTTCCCAATATATATTTAATATTTTCAATAATTGTTTCTTTAAATTTTCATCAATTATTGGGAACATTATTTCTACTCTTCTATTTAGATTTCTACTCATCCAATCAGCACTTGCAAGATAATATTCCTCGTTTCCACCATTTTTAAAATAGAATATTCTACTATGCTCCAAGAATCTTCCTATAATGCTACGTACCTCAATATTCTCACTAATTCCTTTTATATTAGGTTTTAAGCAACATATACCTCTTACAAGTAATTTAATTTTAACCCCTTTTTGCGAGGCTTTATAAAGTGCGGGAATAATATCTTTATGAGCAATAGCATTCATTTTAGCAAAGATCATTCCGGGATTTTCTGGGGTATGAAGTTCGATTTCACGTTCTATTAATCTAAGTAACCTTAATCTTAAATCATTAGGTGCAACAATAAGATAATTCCAATTTTTATGATAGGAATAGGAAGTCAAATAATTAAACAAATACGTGGCGTCTTCGCCAAATTTATTATTTGCAGTAAAAAATCCTACGTCAGTATATAATCTTGAAGTAATTTGATTATAATTTCCTGTAGATAAGTGAACGTAAGTTTTTAATTTACCTGCTTCCTTTCTGACTATCATACAAATTTTGCAATGTGTTTTTAGCCCTGGAACACCATAAACCACGTGTGCACCAGCTTGCTCTAATGCTCTAGCCCAGATAATATTTTTTTCCTCGTCAAATCTTGCTTTAAGCTCTACAAAAGCAGTTACATATTTTCCATTTTCTGCGGCTTTTTTCAATGCTTCTACTACAGCAGAATTGCTACCGGTACGATATAAAGTGATTTTTATAGCTAACACATCAGGGTCGCAAGATGATTTTTCAATAAATTTTAGTGTAGTACTTGTAAAAGAATCATAAGGATGATGAACAAGTATATCGTTTTTTTTAATATATTCAAAAAATGATGTTGTATCGTCCGAAAATTCCGATAATTTTTTTGATATAAAAGGTAGGTCTTTTAGATTTCTTTTATCTATTTTCATTAATTCCATAAAATCACTTAAATTTAGCGGACGATTATGGATATACACATCATTAGGTTCGAGTTCAAGCGATTTCATCAATAAAGTTACTAAGTATTCGGGCATCTTGGCAGTAGCTTCAAGACGCACAGGCGCTTTACCCCAATTTCTTTGGCGGACTTGTTCTGCAATTTCGGACAGTAAATCGTCAGCCTCATCTTCTGCAATTTCAAAATCAGCGTCGCGAGTAATTCTAAATGTATTCGCGGCTTCTACAATAAAACCGGGAAAAATAATTTCTGCTAAAGAAATTATAACTTGTTCTATTAATACAAATCTAAAATTATTTTTTTGAGAAAGAGGCAAAAATCTTGGTAATATCAAAGGTAATTGAATAAATGCAATATTTTTTTCATCATTTCCATTTTCCTTACTTTTAAGTGCAAAAGCAATATTCAAACTTCGATTTATTAAACGAGGAAATGGATTTGCTGGTCCCAGACTTAAAGGTGTCAATAACGGTAATATTTGTGTTAAAAAGTAATTTTTTATCTCTAATTTTTCATCTCTTGATAGATTAACATATTGTTCGATAATAATACCATTTTTTGCTAATTCTGGTAAAATCTCTTGTGTAACTATTTCTTCCTGTTTTTTATATATTGGCAATAATTGCCTACGTATTTCAATAAGTTGGTCATGAGGAGTCATCCCGTCATAAGATAACTCAACAACATCGCTCGATACTTGGCTTTTAAGACCCGCAACTCTTATCATAAAAAATTCATCAAGATTTGAGCTTAAAATAGCACAAAATTTTAGCCGTTCCATAGCTGGTAATTGAGTATTTTCAGCTTCTGCTAATACTCTTTTCTGAAATTCTATCAAACTTAATTCACGATTAAAATAATATTCATTAGAAGAAAGAGATAATTTTTCCTTTTTCTTCTTAGAATTGTGAAAAACTGGATTTGATGAAGTAACAGCAACATTTATTTCATTTTTAAATTCATTCGGCTCTAACATAAAATTCCAAATTAAAAAAAGAGAGAAAAATTATTTTAATTCGCCCCTTATTGTTAATACATAATTTACTAATTTATTAATTTGCTCTTCAGATAATTTCTGAGCTTCATCGGGAAATTGTGGTAAAATTATTTCATAATAAATAAATTCATTAATTAGCATTTTTTCAAAAGCAAATTTCAAAGTCGCTCCCTCGATAATAGTCGAATACCAAGGCACTTTTTGTAATGCAATGGAGTGCATAAGAATTGTTTCTTGTAATCTATTCAAATTATAAGGGCTTTCGGAGATAGTTTTTGTTTTTAGATAATCTTTATCATAACTCCATAGAGCATCGGCATAAGCATAAAATTGATATTGCTCTTTTGTATAAATCATTACTTCTTTGCTACTTGCATCGTATTTTACTTGCGGAGTAAATGCCCAATTATCAGTTCTTAAACCTTTTTTAGTAAATAATTCAACACGCAAATCATTGATTTCTTTATCGTTACGATTCAAAATATGAGCTGATGTAATATATCTTATCGCAACATCTATCAGATCCATATCTGCATATAATTTTGCAAGTAATTTATGAGCTTCGTAATCAATATAATTTTGTGATATAGCACTTCTTAATAAATCAATAGCATCATCAGAATTATTGAGTTTGATCATACATTTAGCTTGTTTTGTTTGCGCAGCTGCATAATCTGGAAATTTATCATAAAGTTTTTTATAATAGTTGAGTGCTTCTTTATAATTATTAGATTCAAATTCTGCTTCTGCTTTTTTAAATAATTCATCTCTAAAAATTGCCTCGTCATATTCAAGAACGATTATTTCTTTGCCATCAATTAAGCGATAAAAATTATTTTCAACCAAATTTTTACTTTGGTCTTTTGGTAAAATTGTATCTTTTAACTCTTCCATTCCATACATTATTGGAGATTTTTCGATGTATTGTAAGATTACATTTGGATTATTAACAACATTTTGTGAATTGCTAATAGAAAAAGCAGTACAAAATGCCATAAACACATAAAATATATAGACTTTCATTTTAAAATAACTTTTAATTAAGTAAACAAATATTTAGTTATCAAAATTATCAAAATTATAAGATTTTTACAAGTTATTTTTTAAATTTGCTTAATAAATTTGCTATTATTTAAGATTTTTTTTTGCTATTATCCGATAAATAAATAAATTAAGGAAAAATTCTATTATTCACATTGTTACAATATAGAGTTGTAGATTTGAAAAATAAACACTTATGCTTATACATTACATTGAAAAACCACAATTAGTTGTTAGTTGATAGTTGTCAGGGATAATGATTTGTGTCTATACCAAAAATTGTCAAATTTCTCTAAATTTTAGTAAGCCAAAGTGAGTACAAAATATCATTATGAGTAAAATCTAATGATAGAAAATTAATTAAATTTTTATTTTTTACTCAAACAAGATACTTAAACAAGTGAAAAATAATTTATATTTTTCTCAATCTTTATTCTTACATTTGTAGTCTTGTTTAATAATCATTTCAAAAATATGCTCGATTTAATTTCATATATATCCAAAGAAATCAATATAAATTCTAATCAAATTAATAGTGCCTTAAAATTACGCGATGAAGGCGGCACAGTTCCATTTATTGCAAGATATCGAAAAGAAATTACTGGAAATCTCGACGAAATCCAGTTACGCAACATTTTCGATAGATTTGATTATCTTACTGAACTTGGCGAACGAAAGAGAACTATTCTTCAATCTATCGAAGAACAAGGAAAATTAACTGATGAACTTCGTCTTCAAATTGAAAATTGTATGCAAAAAAACGAACTCGAAGATTTATATTTACCATATAAGCCAAAAAGACGTACACGCGCTACGATTGCCCGCGAAAAAGGTCTCGAACCACTTGCAGAATTTATTAAAAATGCAAATAATCCAAATACTATTTCAATAAATCTATTAGAAGAAGCAAAAAAGTACTTATCCGAAGAATTGGGTATCAACTCAGAAAAAGATGCACTTGCGAGTGCATCGGATATCATAGCTGAAGAAGTTGCAGAAAATGCAGATTTACGAAATTGGACTCGTGAGTTCTTTCTTAATAAAGGAAAATTCAAATCTACAATTAAAGAAGAATTTCCCGAAGGAACTACTAAATACGAAATTTATAGAAATTTTGAAAAGTCCGTTTCTGAACTTTCTCCACACGCTATGCTGGCACTACGCAGAGCAGAAACCGAAGGCGTGATAAATCTCGACTTGACTTTTGACGATGAGGAGGTTTTATCATATCTAAATAGTAAAAATATCAATTCAAATATAAATGAATTAGTTGAATTTTTACAAAATGTAAATAAAGACGCTTTTGCAAGATTGATGAAGCATTCTTTAATTGGTGAAATCCGCTTATTACGTAAAGAATTTTCTGATATCGAGTCCATTCGTGTATTTGAATCGAATTTAAGACAAATGCTACTTGCCTCACCCGCGGGAATGAAACCCACGATGGGAGTTGACCCTGGATTTCGTACCGGTTGCAAGGTTGTTATACTCGATGGAACTGGAAAATTTATCGAATACAAAGCAATTTTTCCGCATAATTCTCAAAATGAAAAATTACAAGCAACAAATTATGTACTAAATGCTATTTCTAAATATAATATTGAGTTAATCGCTATCGGAAACGGCACCGCAAGCCGCGAAACTGATGAGTTTATCGCAACGGTTATCACACAATCAAAAATTAAACCTATTAAAGTTATAGTCAATGAATCAGGAGCTTCGATATATTCTGCAAGCGAGGTTGCCGCTAAAGAATTTCCAGATTTAGACCTAACTATTCGCGGAGCAATTTCTATCGGTAGAAGGCTGCAAGACCCACTCGCAGAATTAGTAAAAATTGACCCTAAATCAATTGGAGTTGGGCAATATCAACACGATGTGGACCAAAAATTATTAAAGAAAAAATTAGCAGAAACTGTTGAATCTTGTGTGAATTATGTTGGAGTGGACCTTAACACTGCTTCGATGGAACTTCTTACTTATGTTTCTGGATTAACACCCAAAATTGCTGAAAATATAGTCTCGTGGCGCAACGAGAACGGTGCTTTTCAAAATCGTCAACAATTATTAAAAGTAAGCAAACTCGGTGCAAAAACTTTTGAGCAAGCCGCTGGATTTCTTAGAATTAGAAATGGTAATAATCCATTAGACAACACAGCCGTTCACCCCGAAAGCTATTATATTGTTGAAAATATTGCAAAAGATTTATCAATTGAACTAAGCGATATTTCTAAAAATAGTGAAAAATTTAAAAATATTGATTTAAGAAAATATATTAGCGACACTATAGGAGAACCTACTTTAAAGGATATAATTGCAGAACTTGAAAAGCCCGGTCGCGACCCACGCGAAGTATTTCAATATGCAACTTTTAAAGAAGGTATTAAAGAAATATCACATTTAAAACAAGGTATGGAATTAGAAGGTGTCGTTACAAATATCACGAATTTTGGTTGTTTTGTAGATATTGGGGTTCATCAAGATGGTTTAGTTCACATATCTGAAATGTCTGATACTTTTGTTAAAGAGCCATATAAAATTGTGAAAGTTGGTCAAATTGTTAAAGTTAAGGTACTCGAAGTTAATGAAAAATTAAAACGTATTCAACTTTCGATGAAATCGGGCAATACGAAAAAAAATATTCGTATGCAAGAGCCTCAATATTCACTTAATGATTTGCAAAATAAATTTACTAAATAAGATTTTAAAGTAATTTTATTTTCATCTGTTTATTCTTCTAAATTTGAGATTAGAAAGAATAATCTTATGAATTTGTGTTTTTATCTTTATATTTTGTATAAAAGGGGCTGTTTTTTTTTACAAACAGCCTCTTTTTGATTTTAGATAAAATTTTATTCCAATTCGCCAATTGGGTCAATAGTATCGCTTTCAACCATTAGCATAACGGTTTTTTGAAAAGCTCTTGTTTTATGCATTACACCTTTTGAAATAGTAGCTCCTTCGTTCGGATTTAATACGATTGTTTTATCTTCTAAGTCTATGAATAATTGACCGCTTAGTACAAAGAAAAACTCATCATCGTTATCGTGTTTATGCCAATGATATTCACCCTCGACAATCCCAATACGCACAACACTACCATTTACTTTTGTAAGAGTTTGATTAAACCATTTATCTTTGCATTCTCTTATAATTTCATTGACATCAATTAGTGTTTGATGATCGTATTTGATGTCCATTCGTTGCTTATAATTAAATTCTTTTTTCATTATTTTTTATTATTTATTAGATTTATTTTCTTTCCAATATAAAAATATTCCACCTACTAATAATAATGCAAGTAAAATATTGGCAATAATACTTAGATTTTTACCTAAATTAAATCCCGGTGTTTCGAGTTTTAATTCAATAGTATGCTCACCCTCTGGGACAATAAGCGATCTAAAAGCATAATTTGTTTTAAGAATTTCGCTTGCTTTTCCGTCAATAGTAGCTTTCCACATTGGGAAATAAATTTCGCTTAAAAAAAGTAAATTTGTACCAGTAGCAACAACTTTAATTTTAATTCTCTCATCTTTTCTTTCGATAAAATCAATTTTTGCACCATTAGTCGGTGGGTCAATCTTTGTATCAATAGCTTTTTCTAAATATGCCATATTCATAGGGTTAAAATTACCATCTTTCATATTTTTGAGTATTGTCAATGGCTCGGCAACGGTTATGCTATCAACAAAAAATGCTCTTGGCAAACTATTGACATTTTCATATACATACCAGCCCGTTTTTTTAGAAGTAAATGCAGGATTGGGTCCCATTTCTTGAGGTGCTATAATATATTTTACATTTAGTAAATTCCATAGAAATGGATTTGTGACTTGATTTGTCGAGCCTTGGTCTGCAACATCAAGCATATCTTGATATACTCTTAATTTTGCAGGATGGTATCCGCCAACGTTTTCGAGTCTAAAATATGCGGGTAAATTTGGAGAGACATTTGCCATTACAAAGTCTGCAATTCTAAATGTACCTTTATCTTTATTTAAGAACTCAATGACATCATTGCTCTGAAGTGATTCCTTTACAATATCATTCTTAGGAATTTCGAGTGGCCTCCAGCCAAGACGCCAAAGATCGAAGATAAGTAAAAATAATACTATCGGAATATATGTATTCATAGAAATTTTATTTTTTACAAGCATCCAAGTAAGGATTCCGAAAGCAAATAAAATAAGAGCTATAATAATAAAATCTCCAGACATTACACCCCAAACAAAATCATATAAATCTGGAACTTGTTTAGAAACATTTTGAAAAGTTTGGTTAGCAGAATCACTCATTGAAGAAATATAAAAATCTTTTCCCCCTGCCGCAAATAATAAAGCAATTAATAGAAATCCACCCGTAATAAATAAAAATATATTTTTAAAACTTTTTGGCAGAGTATTTTCTTTCCAATCCTTAATAATTGAGCCTAATCCATAGCCCGCAAGTATAGGAAAAGCAAATTGCATTATTGCAAGAGCCATACTCGGAGCGCGGAATTTATTAAACGAAGGCACATAATAGAAGAAAATATCATATATTATAGGTAAATTATTTCCAAATGAAAGGAAAAGTATAAATATTGATACTGCAAATAAGGACTGAATAAATACATCTTTTCTATATCGAATAAATCCATAAATAGCAAGGAAAAATACTATAATGCCCATATAAGGAGGCACATCTTCGAATACTTTTTGTCCCCAATAAGTTGGTAATAAAAATTCTTCACCTCGAGTAGCCGCACCAGAATATTTTAATTTACCAAAGCCGTAATAACTCGGTACGACAAACGATACTACTTCTTGGGGGCTAAACGACCACATCGTAGCATATTCATAAGAATTCCCACCGTGATTATCACTTTCTTTTCCTTTTGTAACTTCTATAGGAGCAGAGCCTCGAACAGAATAAGGAGTATATTCTTGAACTGCTAAATATCTATCCGAAGAAAGTGAAAAAGCAACGCCGCTTGCTACTACTAAAATACCAATTACTTTTACAACAGCAATTGGTTCGTTTTTGTTAATTAATCGGCTAATGAGTTCGAAAACAAGATAAATCCCGACAGCCACAGCACTATAAAACATCATTTGAATATGTGAGGATTCGAGTAATAAATGTAGTGCAACAATTAACAATGCAGCCCATATTAATTTAAATTTTTCGATTAATTTTTCGATAAATAGGAATATAAATGGTAAAATTGCCATCGTAATAGGCTTTGTGTTATGGCCAATCATTACCCAATGGATAATTCCCGTCGAAAATACAGCGGCTAATGCTGTAAATAAAGCAATATACGAATCTTGCTTTTTTGCACGCATAAGCAAATACATTCCGATACCAAAAATTATATAAAACTGTATAACTCTAATCGAATCATTACTAAAAATTTCACCCATAATTTTTGTATAGCCGAAAAATATTTGAGCAGTAAAATCCCAAAATCTATCACCAGTAATAAGTAATGATGAATAAGATGGCATACCAGAGAATATATATCTTACCCATTGAGGAAATTCGCCCGAATCAGAGACATCTTTTAGATAATTTTTGAAACTTATTGAAGCAAAATTATCCGATGCCGCTATTTCATAAGAAGTTACAATTCCACCAAAAAATATAAATACAGATAAAATGATAATTCCAATAAAAACATAATCGCGATATTTTTCGGGAATTAATGTAAAATCACTTTTACTAATATTAGCAAAGCGCGATGTTTCTTTGCTCGATTTTAATTTTGCCATTTATTTTTCCATTTGAAATTTGTTTAAAACAAAGTTTAAATTTATAAAAAATTATTCTACTAACAAACATTATATTAAAGAAATCAAAAATTATTTTTAAATTTTTCATATAAATAAATTTTTATTTTAAAAATTCATATAATTTATTAAAATAAAAAGTGTAACACCCGCTAACACACGATATAAAATAAACAACATCGTGGTATTTTTCTTTAAATAACTAATAAGAAAATGTATTGCAAAGTAGCCACTTACACCAGAAACAATTGTTGCTATCAAAATATTAATTATATCATTCGAATCAACATAAACGATAGCTTCTTTAACTCCGAGTAAACCACTTGCAAGTACTGCCGGAATACTTAGTAAAAAAGAAAATCTTGCCGCTGTTTCTCTATTCATACCAAGGAATAATCCCGCTGTAATAGTTGTTCCAGAACGCGACGCACCCGGAATGAGCGCCAAGCATTGCGCCAAACCTACTAAAATTGAATCTTTTAGAGTGATTTTATCAAGATTATTCTTAAAAGAAGCAGTTTTTTCGGCAATATATAATATAATTGCTAAAATTATTAAACTAAATGCGATTACATTTAATTCCTTTGTAAAGCTACCCTCGATAAAATCTTTTAATAATAGTCCAATAATTACAATTGGAATTGTTCCAAAAATAATAAACCAAGCTAATCGCGAATCCAGAGATTGCTCTTTTATTGATTTTCTGTTTGAAGAAAAATTTTCTTTAAAGAATTTTAGTGTGATATTTATAAGGTCATCTTTAAAATAAAATAATATAGAAATGAGTGTACCAAGCTGAATCATAGCAATAAAACTTGTCCACTGCTCGGGATTAGTGTCAGATATTAATCCCATAAATTTACCCGCTATCGTAAGGTGAGCAGTACTACTAACTGGGATAAACTCAGTTATTCCTTGAATTAAGCCTAAAATTATTGCTTGAATTATACTCAATTAAATATTCCTAATTATTTATAATTAAAGAAATGAAAATTCTGATTTAAATAAACTCAAAAATAATTAATTTTTTGTATAAGTACAATTTTATAATGATTTAGTTCGAAAATATAATTTTGATATTTAATAATATCAATTCTATAATAAAAAGTGAATAATATTTATATTAATTGTAGTATTGATATTCTTTTCTATTGAATATTAAAAATACAAGATGGGGGGTTATATTTAGGTAGGATAAGCATTTTTGCTTGTCCCCTAAAATTCCTAATTAACTTTTTTCGGAGAGGGTTTGGGTGAGGTAATAAAATAAGTTGTCCTACACCTCACAGGTGTTGGACAACTGGAGTAAATGTGGGTAGGATAAGCATTTTTGCTTGTCCCCTAAAATTCCTAATTAACTTTTTTCGGAGAGGGTTTGGGTGAGGTAATAAAATAAGTTGTCCTACACTTCACAGGTGTAGGACAACTGGAGAACTGAGACAATGGGGCATACCCCATTGTCTATAAACTACACAACTACACTTTCAAAGTGTAGGACATCTGGAGAAGTTAAATGTATTACTAATTAATTAAAATGGAGTTCGCAATGAAGCGATACTTAATAATTTTTGTGCTATTTATGTGTAGCGCAGTAGTGTTATTTGGGCAGGAGCCTAAAGATAGCGATACTGTCTGGGTTAATAAAATTGGGAGTGAAGTTAAAAATGTAAAATTCAGCCCTGACGGACAGTTTATTTATGCCGCTGCTTTAGGTAGAAAACCGTTGAAATTAAGTACTGAGACTGGAGAAATATTAAAGGAATATGATGGATTACAATTTTCAAATGATGCACGATGGACACCTTTAGACATTTCAACAGACGGTAAATGGCTTATTAGCGGAGATTATGGAAACGAATTGAAAATTTGGGATACCGAAACAGGATTGGTAGTAAAAACACTAAATACAAATAATACTGAATCACAGAATAATAAATTCAATACAGTATCAATTAGTCCAGATAAACGTTTTGTATTTGCAACAAATATGTATTGGATTGGTACAGAAACTTTTATCCAATCAATTCTGATATGGGATTTAGAAAGTGGGGAATTGTTAAAGGAAATTCAGTCACGCTTTGTTACAAAAGTTGTTGCAAGTCCAGATAATAAATATTTTGCAGTCAGTTATGAGAGGTCGGAAGGCAGTAAAATTTTGCCAAGCGAAATTGATTTATATGAAATGGGAACATGGAACAAGATAATAACTTTAGGCAAACATGATTCTAAGGTATCAGATATATCATTCTCACGCGACGGCACACTACTTGCTTCATGCGGTTGGGATGGAGTAATTAAGATTTGGGATGTTGAGCAGAAAAAAATGGTGAACGAAATAAAAGATGAATATTATGGTTATTCAATTGGGTTTATTGACAATTTTAAGATAATTTATGGTGGTGGATTTTTTGATCAAAAATTTATGAAAATTTTTAATTTACAAACAAATGAAATATTAGGAAGGATAAAAATAGACCACCCTATTGAATTAGACATTAATAATACAAAACACTATTGTGTTGTAGCAAATTCAGATTATATACTTCTATTCGACTATTTGGTAATTACTGGAATTAACAATTCCAATTCAACAAGTACAGAGTTAATTAAACCTAATCCCACAAAAAATAATACTGAAATTAATATTTCAATTTTAATAAATGGTAATTATGACATAACTGTTTTTGATAATAATTCCCAAAAAATTGATGTAATATATATTGGTTTTTTGGAGATGGGAGTACATACATTTACTTGGAATGCTTCAAAATACCCTTCTGGTACTTATTTTTGTAAAATAACTTCAAATACTTTTTCAAAAACGTATAAAATAATGGTGATGAAATGAAAAATAAATTATATTTGATAATTATATTAATTATGGCACTTAATATAAATTTGCACTCTCAAGATAGTGAACCAACACCATTAAAATTTAATTTTATTATTAATGGTAATACTATCACAAATCAACCATTTTCAAGTGAGTATTTTCAGCAGAAAAAGTTTAGTCTCGGTGCTCAATGGGGAGCGCATAGCCGAATGATGAAGGCTTTAGATTCTTCACTTCGTTCATAATTGCACGAGACCTTACCTAACCTCTCCAAGACGAAGGAAAATTATACGTTTAGAGACAAGTAATATAATTGTTCTATCAACTATCAATTATCCACTAATTTTGATCATTAAGCAAAATATTCATTTTTCACTATGTTCAATTTGAAAAAAAAGAAAAAATAGATAAACAAGTCTATTAAATTTTTAGAAAACAATATATTGGATAAAAAATAATGAAATTTGAAACTGGAAATAATGCAAGTATAATAACTCATCATGGAGTAACACCTAAAATTCATCAATCTGCCTTTCTGTGCGAGGGAGTAAAGATTATTGGCGATGTAGAAATTGGCGAGAATGTATCAGTATGGTATAATACGGTAATACGAGGCGACGTAAATTATATTCGTATTGGCGATAACTCGAATATTCAAGATATGTGTATGCTTCACGTTACAAATAAAATTTGGCCCCTTATAATTGAGAAAAATGTTTCGTTAGCACATTCTGTTAGTGTTCATGGCTGTGTTCTAAAAGAGGGTTGTCTTATTGGAATTGGTGCGGCAGTTCTTGATGGTGCCGAAGTCGGTGAATATGCATTAGTTGGTGCGGGAGCAGTTGTAAGAGAGGGCTTTAAAGTGCCTCCAAGAACTCTCGTTGCAGGCGTACCCGCTAAAATCATAAGAGAATTGACTGATAAAGAAATCGAAAGAGTCAGCTCGACTCCTTATAATTATATAAAATATGTTAAGGAATATAGAGAAGAATATGAGAATTATTTAAACTCTATTGAAAAATAAAATTTATCTAATCAAAATAATTATTTTCTAAATACTTTATATTAAATGATATATTAAAATAATAATATAAATGTTGAAAACTTTTTAGATGTTTTATACTAATATCTAAAGTTTTCTATCGTTATTTGTAATTACAAAATTTGAAATATATTGATTTATTCTCTTAAAAAAATCTTTAATTGATTTATTTGTAAATACTATATTATCAATCAATTATACAATATTTAGTAGTTTAATCAATAATATTTATTTCACATTTTTAAATAAATTGAATTATATATAAATAAAATAAATTGAGTATCTAATGAAAATCCAAAGACGTTTTACAAAAGAGGGTACAAGCCCATACGAGCTGTTTACATATACTCGACGTTCATCTGTATTGCGTAATCCAGATGGTTCGATTGTATTCGATATGAAGGATATAGAAGTTCCGACAGGTTGGTCTCAACTTGCTACCGATATCCTTGCACAAAAATACTTTCGTAAGACGGGTGTTCCTCAATTTGATGAATTTTCTTTGCCAATTTTAGATGAAAATGGTAAGCAAAAACTTGGTTCGGAAAATTCTATTAAGCAGGTTGTTCATAGGCTTGCAGGTGCTTGGCACGACTGGGCAGAACGCTATAATTATTTCGATACAGAAAAAGATGGTGAAATTTTTTATGACGAGGTAGCTTATATGCTTCTAAAACAGATGTGCGCCCCAAATTCACCTCAATGGTTCAATACTGGTTTGCACTATGCTTATGGAATAACTGGAACGGGTCAAGGTCATTATTATGTATCGCCAGAAACTCAAGAAATAGTAAAAAGTCTCGATGCATATTCGCGTCCACAGCCACACGCTTGTTTTATTCAATCTGTAAATGATGACCTCGTTGGCGAAAATGGTATATTTGATTTGGCAACTCGCGAGGCAAGGATTTTCAAATATGGAAGTGGCACAGGTACAAATTTTTCGAGTTTACGCGGTGCGGGTGAGAAACTTTCTGGTGGAGGCTATTCTTCGGGTTTAATGAGTTTTCTAAAAATTTATGATCGTGCCGCTGGTGCGATTAAGTCGGGCGGAACAACTCGTAGAGCGGCAAAAATGGTTATCGTAGATATAGATCATCCAGATATCGAAGAATTTATTGTGTGGAAAGCAAACGAAGAGGAAAAAGTTGCGGCATTGGTTGCTGGTTCTAAAATAAATTCAAAATTTATGCAAGCAATTCTTGATGAATCAGTATCAAATTCGACAGATATTAAAAAGAATAAAAAATTAAAAATATTAATTCAAAAAGCATTAAATAGAGGAATTCCTTTAAATCATATTAAAAGAATTCTCGATTTAGTTGACCAAGGTTTTACTTCGGTTAATTTCCAACAATTTGATACTCATTACGAGGGCGAGGCATATCTTACTGTAAGCGGTCAGAATTCTAATAATTCAGTTCGCGTTACAAATGATTTTATGACTGCAGTAGAAAATGATGAAATATGGGAATTACGTTGGCGTAAAGATGGCGAAGTTGCTAAAGTTGTGCGTGCAAGAGACTTATGGGAAAAAATCAATTTAAGTGCTTGGAAAAGTGCAGACCCCGGATTACAATTCGATACTACTATTAACGAATGGCATACTTGCCCAAATTCTGGACGAATAAATGGCAGTAATCCTTGCAGCGAATATATGTTTCTTGATGATACTGCTTGTAATTTAGCAAGTCTTAATTTGATGAAATTTTATGACGAAGAATCGGATACATTAAGAATTGAAGATTTTAAACACGCTATAAGATTATGGACTATCGTACTCGAAATTTCTGTTCTTATGGCACAATTCCCATCTAAACGAGTTGCTGAATTAAGTTATAAATTTAGAACTCTCGGATTAGGCTATGCAAATTTAGGTTCACTATTAATGGTTAATGGAATTCCTTATGATTCACACGAGGCATTAGCTTGGACGGGTGCTATAACTGCTATTTTAACTGGGCAAGCATATTCAACTTCTGCAGAAATTGCAAAGGAACTTGGCGCATTTTCTGAATACGAACTTAATCGCGATAGTATGCTTAAAGTTATAAGAAATCATCGCAGAGCCGCATATAATGCAAATCCTTCTGAATATGAAGACTTAACTATAAGACCAAAGGGAATAAATCCAAAATACGCACCAGATTATTTAGTAGAAGCCGCAAAGGAATGTTGGGATAAGGCACTCGATTTAGGCACAAAATATGGATATAGAAATGCACAAGTTACCGTTATAGCTCCTACGGGAACAATTGGACTTGTTATGGATTGCGATACTACGGGTATCGAGCCAGATTTTGCGATTGTAAAATATAAAAAACTCGCTGGTGGCGGATATTTCAAAATCGTTAATCAGTCTGTACATAAAGCACTTACAAAATTAGGTTATACCGACGAGCAAATCGAAGATATCGAAAAATATTCCAAAGGTAGCGGCACACTAATTTCTTGCCCACATATTAACAAAAAATCCTTGAAAGAAAAAGGTTTTACTGACGATAAAATTGATATTATCGAAAAACAGCTCGATAATGTTTTTGATATAAAATTTGCATTTAATAAATGGACATTAGGCGAAGATTTTATTCAATCTCTCGGTATTCAAAAAAATCTTATAGACGACCCTGCTTTTGATTTACTGAGCTCGCTTGGTTTTAGTGATAAACAAATTGATGAAGCAAATGATTTTATTTGCGGTACAATGATGCTCGAAGGGGCGCCACATCTGAAAGAAGAGCATTTGAAAATTTTTGATACAGCTAATAAATGCGGAAAACGTGGAGAGCGATTTATTGATTATATGGCACATATTAATATTATGGCGGCAGCTCAGCCTTTTATTACGGGTGCAATATCAAAAACTGTAAATATGCCCGCAGAAGCTACAATTAGCCAAATTAGTGGTTTGCATATAAAATCGTGGAAAATGATGTTAAAAGCCATTGCTTTATATCGCGACGGCTCTAAATTATCGCAACCATTGAACTCATCTAATCTTAAAGACTTAGATGAAGTCGTTTCGCTTGGTGATGAAAATACATTAGATGAAAACAAAGGTCCGAACCATGTTCAAGAAATTATTGCAGACAAAATTCATTATAAATTAAAACGCCATAAATTACCAAAGAAGCGAGATGGTCATATTCGAGAGGCGGTAGTTGGTGGACATAAATTATTCTTGCGTACCGGCGAATATGAAGATGGTAGTTTAGGTGAAATTTTTATTGATATGTACAAAGAAGGTGCTTCGTTCCGTGGGCTTATGAATAGCTTTGCAATTCTTGCATCGAAAGCATTACAATATGGTGTGCCACTCGAAGATTTAGTAGAGACATTTACTTTTACAAGATTCGAACCTTCGGGACCTGTCGAGGGACACGAAGTAATTAAAAATGCAACATCTATTTTGGATTATGTTTTCCGCTCATTAGGTTATGATTATTTGAATAGAACTGATTTTGTTCACGTAAAAGCTGTTGATGAACTTGCCGAATCAAATTCCAATGGCATAAATAATACAAATGGAGTTGATAAAAATAATTTAGAAATTACAAATATTAATTCAGAACCAACAAATAATGAAGAAATAGTTTCTATACTTGTTTCAAACGAAATTAGCACTGAATCAGATTTAGAAAATGTAAAAAAACAAGTTAAAGTCGGCTCGAGTAGCGAAGCAAAAACATTCGGTTATACTGGTGAATACTGTACAAATTGCGGCTCTATGCGTGTTAAACGAAATGGCAGTTGTACTGTTTGCGAGGATTGTGGCTCTACAAGTGGCTGTTCATAATTTTGTAAAAATTTGTAATTTTTTTATTATAAAATTAATTTTAAAGCCCGATAGATTCTGTCGGTTTTTTTATTATTCTGATATTTGTAGGGGTTAAAGTTTGCTCTACCCTCAAATAAGAGAAAAAATATATAAATAAGGGGGCGGATAAGCTCCACCGCAAAAATTTGATATACAACAAGCAAGGATGCTTGAGACTGTCTCATAAGCATCAAAAATCAAATAAAACGTGACAAAAGGTCTATCAAAAATGATGACCTTGATTAAAAAAACTCAATGTGGACGATTTATTAAGGTCGTTTTTTTGAAAGAATTTTCTAAAAATACTTTAGAGACAGCCTCAGACATCTTGTCTGAAAAGATAAATTATCTTAAACAAGCAAGAAGATTGTTCTACCATTTTTTTCATAATTCATAATACATAATTGATAATACTCTACATCGCTGATGATATAGGGCATTCTATATTATGTTTAAAGTATTATCATACTACTGTCAAGCAAATCTTAATCGGAATGTTTATTAATACCTTCTACTTTAACTCGTGAATATTTTGTATTTATAATATAACTGATCACAGCAAAAAATATTCCTAATCCTAAACTAAGAAGTATATTTTTAGTGCAAAAATGACTAGCTCGCCCCATAATAAGTTCACTATAAATTGATTTGAACATCCAAAACAAAAAGCAATAAAACATATAATATAAATAGTTAGTTTATTTGCATTAAAAACAACTAAATCATAATTCGATATTTTATAATACTTCAAAGCAGATACCAAAAAAATTGAAGTTATAAACCAAGGCACTATATTAAGAATTGGGGTTATAATATCACTCTTATTATACTGTAAAATAGTGATACTCACCGTAAAAGAAACTAATGAAAACACGATATAAACAAAATTAATAATTTTTACTAATTTTTTGTTTAATTCATCCTTTATATTAAGCCTCTATAAATATAAAATATATAAATAATATTTATGAATTACATCATACCAATAACAACAGAACCAGCTTCTATATCTAACACACTCCCATCAAACTACTAAACAAATATAATAAAATTTCAAATCCACCAGATTATTTTTTGAGAATTTATGGAATTATCACAAATTTATTAATTTCTTCAAATACTTCTCGACCTTCGGAATTTGTCCCACTAACTTTGAATAAATATATTCCCGTTTCTAAATAATTGCCATTTATATCTCTACCATTCCACTCGACCCCGCCATTTCCGTCGCTTTCGATTAAAGTAATGATTTCAGCGCCATCGCTTGTCATAATAGTTACTTTTGCTTTGTGCGTTAGATTAGCAAAATATATTTCTGGCTCTTCGCTTTTTCTAATTGGATTTGGATATACATAAATATTTCTTAAATTATCGCTTGAAATGACAAATCCAAGTGTATTGCCACTTCCTTTTGTGATTTCATTACCCGATTTTGCTTTTACATCACTTACCGTGATAGTATAATTTTTACCTCGAGAGCCATCTTTACGAATTTCTTGCGTTAGATTTAGCAAAACTTTGCTATTATTTGTATTATCAATTTCGGCATTGAAAACTTTGCCAAATGGCAACATTGTATAATTATTTGGATTTTCTGCACTTTCTTTTTCAACTTCTTCGGAATATTGTAAGCGAAGTAAAGTTTGTGATAAAACTTCGAGACTAATAAGGTATAATTCTTTTTCGGGTTCTTTTTCAATAAGTTCGAAAATTATAGAATCCCTATTTATATAATTGTTATAAAAGTCTCGAAATGGATAATTTTTTAATAGAAAATTATTAGCAGAAAGCTCTTTATCATAAGAAATTAATATTTTATTTTCGCTGATTATTGTTGCACTTTTTACACTCGAAATAAAATTATTATCTAAATCATAGATTTCAAAATTTTCGGGATTAATATAATTTCCTTTTAACCTTCCTTCGAAATTTAAAATTAAGTTCTGTTTGCTAACATTTTCCACACTCGAAATTTTTGTATTTTTTGCAGTATAAATGCCAACAATTTCAGTAAAATCGCTGCTGTACTGTTGTTCACCTACTCCATGATAATATGCACTTAATACAAATTCATAATAAGTATCTGGGTTTAAATTTTTAATTACTACTTCAGTGTATGGAATTGTTGTTAATTGATTTAATTTTGGAGGAATTTGGCTTCTATCAACTAAAAAAAATGCATATCTTACACCATCTCCGACTTTATCCCACTTGAAATATGCACTTGTTTGCGAGGTTGCCCAACCATCAAAATTTTTGGGAGTTTTGGGTGATAAATTCTTATCAATAAATTCAAAAAATGATGTATTTGAAAAAGTTGTAAAAGCAATTTCATTTTTTCCATTATCATCAAAATCATATACTACTGCTGAATTAGAAAAAGTCGTTGGATAATACCAAAAAGGTATCATTTTTTTTGTATTTTCATCATAAGTCCATATATATAAATTTGGAAACAATGATAATATAATTTCATCTTTCCCATCACCATTTAAATCGCCTATAGCGGAACCATTTCTGTAAAATATGCCATTTCGAGTAGCTCCGAGACGAACTCCGTAGATATTTTCGCTCCAAATTTCACTTGAATATGTATCTTTACCCGTTGCTTTTAATATACGAACAGTCCAAAGTGGAATTCCAACTTCGTTCTGAGCAAATAATTTTTTACTACCTGCGTAAGCGTGCATAATTTCGGGTGTTCCGTCTCCATCAATATCTGGCTTTTCAATAAATTGAATACTACTTGATTTAGCTTCTTCATCAATATATTCAAGTTTAAGCTCATTATTATCAAATTCATATATAAATAAATTTCCGCGAGTATTTGCAAAAACAAGTTCATATTTTCCATCGCCATCGAAATCAGCAATTGCAGAACCTCGTGTTAAAGAAAAATCTTTGTATTCATCGGGCAAAATCGCACGCGTAAGCAATTCGTATTTACCATTAATAAATTTATAAATAACATAGTGATTTGCATATTTACTATCATATTTATAAGCAATTAGTTCATCAACACCGTCGCCGTCAATATCAAAGATTTTTTCAGCCCAAAATGTTGTATCTAATGCACTACGATATAGTTCTTGACTATAAGGGCTGTCGCCTAAAATTTTTGCTTGTTTTACTGTACTCATACCGTCAGCAGTGCCAAAAATTTCTAAAATACCATCGCCATTAGAATCACCAATACCGGCGGGAATCCAGCCTTCTGCAGAACTATCTTTTAAAGATAATTTATTATTATCAAATTCATAAATGCGAGATTCACCGATAAATAAACTACTTAAATCATTTACAGCTAAGTGCTTTTTGCCATTTCCATAAAGGTCTGCAACTTGATTTAACAAATATGATCGCGGCATAGAATATGGCTTACGTTCGAAATTTGTTATTTGAAAAATATCATTTTTTCTGCTAAATTGAAATTTATGAATTAAAGTATCATTTTGGTTTGTAAAAAAGTAGGCTTCCGCATTATAAGTTATTTCGGGCGTGATTTCATCGCTTAAAATTATAGTATGATATTGAGAATTAAAATCAAATTGTTGAGTTGTTTTAATATCTTTACTATCAGATTCTGAATATTTAAGAAACATTTTACATTTTCTATCGGTTACAGCACCAATTATAACAGCTCTTTTATCATTATAATACGCGTCTAATTGTTGGAAATTTTGTAATTGAACTCTTGAATTATTAGAAATAATATTCAAATAAATTCTTCTTTCAATAACATTCAGATTTTTTTGATAAATCCTTAAAGATAGCGTGTATAACCCATCTTCGAGACTATTAATATTAATTTTTGCTAATAAATCATTTGCAACTTGGTGCTTAAATTTTTCAGTTTCTACAAGCCAAGAATTCGGCATAATATCTTTTCCAATAGCAAAATCATAACTATCAAAAAGCGTAGAATTAACCGTACCTTTAATTTCCAAAATGCTATCAATATCTTTATTAATGGTTTGCTCGTGCTTTGGAGAAACTATTTCAAAATTTGAAATTCCCGTCGTTTCTAATGTTTTATTTACATCAATTATGCCTGCTCCGTAATTTGTGCTCCATTTATCGTCATTTATTCTATTTGCAGACATTTGAATAGTGCTACGAATTTCCGAAGGGCTTAATTCGGGATATTTTTCAAGCAATAAAGCGGCTAAAGCTGATACCATTGGAGCAGAAAGCGAAGTACCAGAAGTATATTTATAAACTCCACCAACATCGCAAGTCATAATATTAGTCGCTGGTGCAGTTACATCGAGCATCGAGCCATAATTTGTTTTTCCGCCAACGCGTAAATTTTCATCAATTCCACCAACGGAAATAACTTCAGGGTGATCGCTTGGATAATGAGGCAAATTCCATCCATTATTGCCCGACGATGCAACCATAACACAATTCATAGAATATGCAAATTTTATAGCATCATAAACAATTGGCGATTCGTTACGCTCTCCGAAGCTAAAATTTAGAACTTTCGCACCATTTAAAACTGAATATAATATGGCGCGAGCAATATCATCAGACTCAGCATTGCCCGTAGCATCGAATGCTTTTACAGTCATAAGTTTAGCATTATAAGCAATGCCAGATATTCCAATATGATTATTTCTTTTTGCACTCATTACACCAGCGACAAGAGTGCCATGCCCACCTTCGTCTTCGGGAATGGGGTCGGGATTAGAGTAATCACCAATATTTACGACGCTTTGATCAACGAAATCGAAACCAATAATATCATCAATAATGCCATTACCATCATCATCAACGCCGTTTAAATCGCCATAAACTCCATCACGCTTTTCTAAATGGGACCAAGGGTCAAATCGCCCATTTTGATTTAAGTCTTCATCACTATTAATCCATAAATTATCAATTAAATCTGGGTGGGTAAAATCAACACCCGTATCAATCAAGCCAATAATAACACCTTTCCCCGAAAAATTTTGACTTATATGTTCAGCATTAATAACTTTTAAATACCATTGATTTTGAAAAAGTGAATCATTGGGAAAATTTTTACCTTGCTCAATTTGATATATATAATTTGGACTTAGACTAATAAAATTAGTATCATTTTTTAGATTGTTATAAATATCATTTATTTCGAGACTCGAACCAATTTTTAAGCTATAATAATTATTAAGATTTACGAGTATATCAAGTTGTTTATTAGATAAAAAAGAATAATTATCGCTTAATTTTTTAGTATTAATAAATTTAAAAGATTTTTCAATTTTTGGATTTATCTGACTTAATTTTTGTATTAATTCAGATTCATTTCCTTTGTAATTTATAATATAAGAATTATAGTCTTGGGATTGTAATTCTGATATTAGAATTAGTAGCAATAAAATTATTATAATTATTCTATTTATCATTAGTATTTTCCATTAAATAATAATAAAAGTATGACGGATTAAAATTAAATGTGTTGAATAAATGCTTTTTTATAAATTTTCTTAATTAATTAAAATAAATATCTTATTTTTCGTATTTAGATAATTATATATGATTAATTAAGCAATTATAGATATGAAATATATAGTAATGTTTGGTTCGATAATTCTTGCTATTTTATATAGCGTTTTACCGAACTTAAGTAAGCCAAAGCCAGTATGGTGGAAATTATCAGCAATTATTTTTGTTGCCGCCGCATTAATTCTTGCTATAGTACCGCCTGTTGCTGGTGGATTATCTACTACTAAGTTTATGAAAGAAGGCTTCTATAAAGAATTAAATGTTAGCATTAAAGTCAAGCAAGGTCAATTTACTTACAATCAAGAAGGCGGATATTGGATTAAAGCACTCGAAGATGCTGATATTTCTAATTTAAATAATCTTGATTTTAATAAGAAATTGATTATTCGCCATAAAGAATTACCTTTTGAGTTTAAATCGGAAAATAATCTTGTAATTCGTGTCAAATACAACAGCGAATTAGATTGCTTAGAATTTATTGATACTAAATTTGTTAATCCACCATTTAATTATCCTTTTGCACCAACTCTTGATGAGAGAATTAAAATTCTTAATCTTCATGTACCGCTTGCTTGGATAGCGGTTATAGCTTATTTATTATCAATGATTTATTCAATTAGATATCTAAAAACTAATGATATAAAATATGATATTTACAATGCTTCTGCCGCTTCATTAGGTAATCTTTTTGCAATTTTAGCAACCGTTACGGGTATGCTCTGGGCAAAATATAATTGGGGAAATTATTGGAATTGGGATCCTCGCCAAACTTCGATATTTATTCTTATTATGATTTATGCGGCATTTTTTGCTTTACGTGCTTCGATTGAAAACGAAGAGCGTAGAGCAAAGTTATCAAGTGTTTATTCTATTATATCATTTGTTACTGTACCATTTTTGGTATTTATATTACCAAGAATGGCAAGTGGTTTGCATCCGGGTTCGAAGGGTGATGTAAACGCGGGTCCTTTGGTATCTGCTCAGACAAATTCATTAAATACTAATTTAGTATGGGGTTTTGGTCTTTCTTTATTTGCGTTTACAGTAATATTTTTTTGGCTTCTTAATATTTTAATCAGGGCAAATAGTCTTAAACATAAAATTTCGCAGGTTTAATAAAATGGAAAATTTTTTGAATAATAATTCGCTTTTTGTAGTCCTCGGCGTTGCTTTAATAATTTGGGTGGGCTTAGGATTATATTTATTTATGATAGATAGTAAAATTTCAAAATTGGAAAAGGTTTATTCTGATTTTAACGATTCAAATTTGAATGAAAATAGTAACATATAACGATTTTATTATATTATTTTAATAAAAAATCATATATTACGTTTTGTTTATATTACAAATTTTGAAAAAATATTTTTAAGAGAAAAAAATGAAAACTAAATATATCGTCGGCATCGTAATAGCACTTATTTTTATTGCAATCGCAGTAATGTCTTTTGATTCATCAAAAATTGAATATGCAGATTTCTCCGAAGCAAAAGAATCTGGTAAAACTGTTCAAGTCATCGGCACTTGGGATAAATCCGAGAATTATTTTTATGATTCTCATAAAGATGAATTTGTTTTCAAAATGCTCGATGAACAAGGAAATAGCACTTATGTAGTGTGTCAAGGTGCTAAACCAAATAATTTCGACGTTGCCCCAATGCTTGTAATAAAAGGTAAGTATCAAGGTGAGCGTTTTGCCGCTCAGGAAATACTTACAAAATGCCCTTCTAAATATGAGGGTCAATTTGATGAAATGCAAGGTGCAGAACATCATAATCAATAATTAACATTAATCAACAATTTATTTAAAAGAGAATGTAATGCTTGGTAAAGTACTTATATACGGGACTGTATTATTTGGATTCTTTTCCGTAGTGTTTTTTTTATTAGCAAATTGGAAAGAGCAGAAGATATTTCAAAAAATTGGTGAAACTTTTTATTATGCAATGACTTTTACAGTTATTTCTGCAAGTATCTATCTTCTATATAATATTTTAATTCATAATTTCCAATTTACTTATATTTGGGAGTATTCATCTACCGAACTTCACGATTATTTTCTATTTGCCTCGTTTTATTCTGGGCAAGAGGGTTCGTTTACTCTGTGGATGCTGACACTAACAATTTTAGGACTTATTTTTTATTGGCGAACAAAAAATAAAGATTATCAAAGTCTTGCAATGGCAATATTTACATCAATAATATTTTTTATTGCTTTGATTTTGATTTTCAAAAGTCCTTTTGAATATGTTTGGGAAACGTTTGCTTCTGAAAATTTACAAGTTGGATTTACCCCGCCTAATGGTCGCGGCTTAAATCCAATTTTGCAAAATTATTGGATTACTATTCACCCTCCAATACTTTTTATTGGCTATTCATTAATGGCAATTCCATATACTTATGCTCTAACAGCTCTAATTCGTAAAGATTATAAAACTTGGGTTGAAGCTGTTATGCCTTGGACTTTGGTTGGAACTGCAATTTTAGGACTTGGTATTATGCTTGGTGGATTTTGGGCTTATGAAACACTCGGTTGGGGTGGATTTTGGGCTTGGGATCCCGTTGAAAACTCTTCGCTAATACCTTGGATAATAGCTGTTGCATTTATTCATACATTAATTGTTCAGAAAAGGACGAATGCATTAATAAAAACAAATCTACTGCTTGGATTATTAAGTTTTATTTTTGTCGTCTATGCTACGTTTCTTACAAGAAGCGGTATTTTAGGCGAAACATCTGTACATTCATTTGTAACGCCAGGCGCATTAGTATATAATATGCTTGTTATATTTCAAATTGTTTATCTTGGATTTGGTGTTATATTTATTCTCATTAGATTTAAAGATATAAATAAATATATCGGTAAAAAGGGTATGTCAGTGGCAACACGAGAATATTCTGTTACTCTCGGCTCAATAGTTATGCTCGCTTTAGCCGCAGTAGTGATTATTGGTACTTCTTGGCCCGCATTTGCTGAAATATTTGGACAGAAAAAAGTTGCTATTGACCCGTCAAATTATGATAAATTCGGTAGTATATTTGCTATAATTTTCTTAATATTAAACGCAATTTCTACATATCAAAAATGGATAAGTGGCAAAATACAAGATTTTGCAAGTAAATTATTATTACCAATAGGGGTATCTCTATTAGTTGTTATTGCATTTTATTTTCTTGAATTAGATAATATCAATTTTTTACTTCTAACATTTGCTACATTTTTTGCTTTAATTACTAATCTTGAATATTTAGTTAGAGTTGCAATAAAAAATCCAAAAACTATGGGTGCTTATATTTCACACTTTGGAGTTGCTATTTTAATACTCGGAGCTGTGATTAGTGGCGTTTATTCTACAACAAAGCAAATGCGTCTAAAAAAGAACGAAACTAAATCTCAATTCGGGTATAATTTTACATTCGTTGATTTTCATCAAATCGAAACCGAATTTCACGATAGAGAAAAATATAAATATAATATTAAAATTGAAAAAGATAATTCAGTAAGTTTTGCGAGCCCAATTGTATATTGGAGCGATTTTAATGATAAGCAGTCTCCATTTCTCGAGCCGGGAATCTCAACTAATATTGCAAAGGACGTGTATTTATCCCCAAAAGCAATAGAACAAGATTTGAATATTCCACATATTGATTTAATGAAAGAACAATCAAAGAAAAACCCAATAGACAGCTCGTTTAGTGTGTCTGTGGTTACATTCATTATGGATAAAAATACCGCTATGATGGGCGATAGAGTGCTTCTTAATACTGTTGTTAAATATGATTTTGGAAATGATGACAATCGTTTGGATACTTTACAATCTCTTCTCGATCCTAATTCTTGGGAGTCAATGCCCGAATGGAAAAATATAAAAAATACAAATATTGATATTTCAATGACTAAACTTATTCGAGATTTAGCAGATGTAAAAAACACTCGAGCTGTACTTAGCTTTAAAGATTCAACAAAACCAATGCCCGAACCTATTGATATTTTCACTTTTGATATTACAATTAAGCCATTTATTAATCTTGTTTGGCTCGGAACAATAATTCTTGTTGCAGGATTTTTTGTAGCTTTACCAAGATATTCAAAAAATAATAAAAATAATATTGCTAAAGAGTAATATATTTGTAATCTTTTTAAACTATTGTCGTCATTAGTATAAACATTTTGTATAATTGGAGAAAAATATGTTAAAAAAACTTTTATTACTAACTTTTGCATTAACTTTATATGTTTTTGCAGTTTCTTGTTCAGAGTCTAAAGCTGAAGCAAGTGTTAAAAAATCAACTCCCGTATATAATATAGGTGCTGTATCACAGGCTAAAGATGGTTATGTAGTAGATTTCAAATTTAATCAAAACGGAAAAGAACGCTCCTTTGCAGAACTTACAAAAAATAAAGTAGTATTTTTAAATTTTTGGGGTACATGGTGCGGACCTTGCCGTAGAGAATTACCAGATATTATTGAAATGAATAAAGAGCTTTCTGGCAAAGATTTTATTGCTATTGGTATTGCATTAGAACACGACGCTCCAGCAGTTGCTCTAAAAAAGGTTGCTGATTTTGGTACAGAAAAAGGAATTGAATATATTAATTTCTTAGGAAATAAAGAAATTGTTGCCGCTTATGGTGGAATACCCGCAGTACCGACAACTTATATTATTGATAAAAAAGGCAAAATTATTGAGAAAATCGTCGGCGGTCGCGATAAAGCTACATTTATGACTGCTGTGTCAAAAGTATTAAAATAAAATTTACATTCTATTTTTTTTTCAAAGCCCAATTTTTATTTTAAGATTGGGCTTTTTTATATTATAAACTTGTTATTAGTGGATAGAGTTGATAGTGGGTAGGGCAATCATCTATTTAAAAAGACCGGGCAATGGAGCTTGCCTCATAGTTGTTTTCATTATAGCTTGCTACTCATTAATTTATATAATATTTTTGTTCATATTTATTTGAAGATCGAGCAAGCTCAACCTATATAGGGCAGTCGTTAATGTTGATAGAGATGATAAAAACGTTATTATGAGTGATAGTGAAATATTAAATTATAAAAGAATTAAGTGAAAAATAAACAATGGGGCAAAAACCTTAGAAGTCTGCCCCATTGATTTTGGGTGTTATTACGATAATTTTACTTAATACGATTAATAAATTTATCCCATATTTCTTTTTGCTCTGGGCTTAATATAGAACCAATTGCCGCAAAAAATTCTTCACGGCATGCGAGGATACCTTCTTTAACTTCTTTATTAATAGACAAATTATTTAATTCTTCAAATATTGCTTTATTCATATCAAAAAATAATTCGCGTGCTTCTAATCGAGTTATTTCACCATTTTTAACCTGTTCCATAATTGCTTGTCTTTTTGTCCTATATTTTTCTAGAACTTCTTCACGAGCTTTTTGTAGTTTTTCAAACCAAGATTTTTCACAATTAAAATGAGCTTCGATAATAGACTTAATTTCTTCTTTCTGCGCGTCGCTCAAATTTAATTGACGAAATATCCGATTGAAATTAAACATATTTTTTACAAATGGATTGTTTTTATTACCCATTTTTTTGCCTTTGCCATTGCTATTATCATTACCATCATTTTTTGGACCAAAAGGATGCATTGGAACGCAATTACCAATTTCAAAATCATTTTCTAATGTAGCATTAGATAAAAGCGCATTAGAAAAATTATAGTCATTGATAGAATACTCTTCTATATCAAAGGGATTTTGTGTATTAACAACACCGTTGTCTTTATTGCATGATTGTATAGCAAAAATAGTTACTATTGCTATAAAAATTGTTGCAAAAAATTTTATACTTTTCATAAAACCTAACCTTTAAATAAATTTAAAAAAAACATTTATTATTTACTACAAATACACATAAAGAAAAAAAAGGTTGCAAAATATTTTTATATTTTCAAATATTATTTTAAAATTTAAAAATTAGAATTTTTAATGATAAGAATAATGGATATATCTATAAAAATAAATATGACTTTGTTAAATATTACGTCATATTCATTTTATATTACAATATTAAAGAAAAAAATGGAAGATTTATCAAATATTCGTCGAGATTATAGTAAATTTAGTTTAGATAAAAATTCAATAAAAAATGACCCTTTTGAGCAATTTGATATTTGGATGCAAGATGCTTTAAAAGGTGAGTTTTTAGAGCCTACAGCAGTTGCTGTGTCAACAGTTTCCGACGGCAACAGACCATCTTCGAGAATAGTACTTTTAAAATCTTATGACGAAAAAGGTTTTGTATTTTACACAAATTATTTAAGCCGAAAAGGAAATGAAATTGCTAAAAATCCTTATGGCTCTATGCTATTTTTTTGGGATAAATTCGAACGACAAATAAGAATCGAAGGCAAAATCGAAAAAATCACCAAAGAGGAATCAAATAATTATTTCGTGAAAAGACCATATACAAGTCGGCTTGGAGCTTGGGCATCGGAACAAAGCAAACCCTTGAAAAGTAGATTTACATTAATTAGAAAAGTTGCCGCTCTGATGGTAAAATATCCCGTTGATGTGCCTTTGCCCGATTTTTGGGGTGGTTACCGTCTTATACCCGATGAATTTGAGTTTTGGCAGGGACGTGAAAGCCGTTTACACGATAGATTTCAATATAAACTACTTAATAATAAATGGGATATCGAGCGTTTAATGCCATAAGAGAAGAATTATTAATTATAAAGATTTATTTAATTCTTCAATAAAATTTGATATATCAAATAAATCTATTATGTTAATTGTTAATTTAAAATTAACATGGTTATCGGGATTCATTTGAACAAGCTGTCTTTTTAAATCATTCTGAATTATATAATAGTGTCTATCTTTATGAATATATTGGATTTCCGCTTTTTGGAATATTCGATAAAGTATTTTATCTTCACAAATACCAAGACAAATCATAAAATCATAATTATATCTCGGATTAATACCATTAAATTGAAAAGTATTATTTTTTCTTCCTTTTCTTGCAGTCTTTATTTCTATATATTTTCCAGACTTTGTTAGAATATCATATTCGTTATGTATTACTCCATCATCTATAATTTCGCTAATACTATTAATGACTAACTTTAAGTATTCCTCACCTATTTGCCCAATAGCGTTTGCTTCGAAATCTCTAATTTTAGAAAATTTTTGGCTGTAATCTTTCCCAAGATTTAACTCCCTATGTTTTCTTTCAATTATTTCAACAAATTTTTCTTCTAAGTTCATAATGTTCAATAATTATTTAATTAAATGTATATTATCCTGCAATACTTGAAATATATTAGATTTTCCAATATGATAGCAGGAGTTAGTAGCTAAGCTACCATATTTTTTCCAATCAATATTTTTGAATAAGTCCATTAATTTTTGCTTCATTTCCTTGTCGTCAGTAGTAAATACTACAGCAACTCCCGACTTATATTTTACTTCTTCAAAATTTTCAACTATTGATATCTCATTATGAAAAGTAGAAGATATATAAAAATCCGCTTTTTGGTCAAAAATCCACCTTTTACCACATTCCCTATTTTTAGCAAGCGATACCGTATAAACGTTCATAATATCCCTAAAAGGTTCATTTTTCTTGTTCTTATACCAACTAAACTCTTCGTTTTTTACCTTATGATTTTTACTCCAAATTTGAAAAACACATTTCACGTCAATATTTTTATTATTATTAGGAGTGTAAAACGAGTCTTTAGGCAGACGTTCTGAATGTATAAGATTAAATCCTTTCACTCTATATTTAATCGAACCCTTGCCCTTACTATCAAAAAACATAGGCAAAATAAAGCAAATATAATCTGCATTTTGAGAGTGATTTATAAATTTTAGAGCCATAACACCACGATGACCAAAGGGTGGATTGCCAATAACAATACTTTTCTTATCTTCGGGCAATTTATAACTTAGATAATCGGATTGTATTATCTCGTCATTTAGTGGCTTAATATCAATACCAATTCTCTTATCTTTTGGCAATAAATTGAAAAATACACCATTGCCCGCACTTGGTTCTATCCAATAAAAAACTTCTATATTATCCTCAAATTGAGAAATAACATCAAACGATTTTCTAAATAAGCTAATAGCAATATCTTCTTTTGTAAAATATTGGTCTAAAATATTCTCGTCATTTACCTTCATCTTATTGCCATTCACATATTTTAATGTAAGTGGGCTATAATTTACTGCTATTTGATTATTAAAAAGTTCTATTGGTTGAATTGTATTCATTTTTATAACTATTTCTATTTTCCAGATACAAATGTAACGATTTTTTTTAATTCTTGCAATTTCATTATTAAAATTATAGGATTAATAAGATGGATTTTTTATCTTAATCCTAAAAATCCTTTAATCTGCTATTATTTCTACATCCAAAAAAAAACCTGCATAACAACACATTATGCAGGATAAAAATTCATTTTAAATAATAGAGGAAAATGCATTGAAAAAATTAAATATTTCAACATAAGTTCTTGCAAATATATTCCCTTTTTATTCTATTTTCCAAAATCTTCTTTCTTATTTTGGAAAGGAGGAACTTTCGGAACTTTTGGTTTTTTATCAGTTTTTTGTAAATCGAGAATAATTTCGATTGCTTTATTTAATTGCTGGTCGTTACCATGAAATTCTTGCCATGGATCGTTTTCTACAACAATATTTGGAGTAACGCCCTTATCTTCAATAACCCATTCGCCGTTTGCACCAAAATTAGCAACTTCTGGTCTATTTACGCTACTTCCATCGAGTAAGGGTAATGAGCCGTAAATGCCGACAACTCCACCCCAAGAGCGTTTTCCAATAACAGGACCCAATCCAAGTGTTTTAAATTGATATGGGAATAAATCGCCATCACTCATTGATAATTCATTAATAATACAAACCATCGGACCAGTCATCACAGCGTCGGGATTTGTCAATACTTTTTCCATATTTCTGCCATGTTTAGCAATAACGAGTTCTCTACGTAATCTTTCGATAATCATAGGCGAAACATTGCCGCCGCCGTTATATCTATCATCAATAATTAATCCCGCTTTGTCAAGTTGAGGATAGAAATATCTTACGAACCAATTAAGTCCATTATTTGGCATCATATCGGGAATATGAATATAACCAATTGTTCCGTTTGTGATTGAATCAACTTTTTTGCGATTTGTCTCGACCCAATCATAATATCTCAATTCCTTTTCATTGTCAATAGTATTTATAGCAAGAGTTCGTGTTTCATTAATATTATTAGCTTTTGCAAATTTAATATTTACATATTTATTTGCTTTATTTATAAGGCAATGCGATGGGGTAATAATATCATTAAGTTTAACACCATCAATTTCAAGAATATAATCACCAACATTAATATTATAACCGGGTTCGGTAAGTGGTGAACGCATTGAATTTTCCCAATTCATACCTTGTAGAATTTTTTTGATTTTATATGCTTTTGCTTTAGCATCATATTCGAAATCTGCTCCGAGCAGACCCGTTTTTACGGGAGTAATGTGTTCTTTATCACCGCCACTAACGTATGAATGTCCCGCGTCGAGTTCTGCAATTAATTCACCAATAATATAAGTTAAATCATCACGAGTAGTAGCATACTCAACAAGAGGTTCATATCTACGATATAAAGAATCCCAATCATAGCCATGCATATTTGGATCGTAGAAAAAGTCGCGGAAATGTCGCCAGGACTCTGTATAAACCTGTTTCCATTCAGCTTTTTTATCTAAAAGAGTTTGCATTTGAGATACATCTAATTTACCTTCTTTTGGACTAATTTTTTCGCTTAATTTTGTTATATAATAATTATTGGCACTTACAAAAAAGATATTTTTTTCATCTTTACTAAATGAAAATCCGTTTAATGTGCCTACTTCTTTTTCTTCTTTCGAATCTAAATCATAATAATAAGTATTATGTGATTTTCCTCTTTCAGAACGATTATAATAAAGCTTATTTGATTTTGTAGGTATCAAATTCCAATAATTTCCAGCGGGAGTTGGAATTTTGAATATTCTATCTTGAATACCATTCAAATCAATTTTTATATCAACAATTTCATCTTTTTTATCTTTTTTCTTCTTACTTTCATCTTCGCTTATTTCATTGTCATTTTCGTAAATACTAAATGGATTTAAAATAGTATCTCGAAGAGTAATTCCATATATATTCGACATATTAGTATATTGGAAATTATATTCAAAATTGCCAACCGAAGCTTGGAAATTTCTATCTGAGACGAAGAATAAATAATCGCCGTTTGGTGAAAATCTTGGATTATACGAGCTATATAGTTCGCTTGTTAATTGATAAGTTTTATTTTGAGGAACTGAATATAGCATAATTTGAGCAATTTTAGCATTTGGCGAATAAGCATAAGCAATCCATTTGCTATCGGGTGACCAATTAAAATCAGATATTTGAAAAGTATTACTTTTTGTAACTAATGTTTGTTTCTTAGTTGAAATATCAATAATATTCAAATTTCGCATATTATCATAAGTAAGAAGCATTTTGCTATCGGGCGACCACTCGACTTGATAGCGATAGAATTTACCGTTATTTGTTAATTGCATTTTATCAGTGCCATCAGGCTTCATCAAATATATTTCGTCTGTTCCCGATTTATCACTAATATAAGCTATCCATTTGCCGTCGGGCGACCAAACTGCATTACGATTATGAACGCCTTGCTCATTAGTTAAATTTTGAATATTTCCTTTGCTTGCAGGAACTGAATAAATATTTCCACGAGCTGAAAAAATAGCACGTTTTGCATTCGGAGATATATCAGCAGAAGTGATTCTATTAGAAACATTAACTATACTTGGGCGTAAATTTGGAAAATCATTTTTGATACTTATATTTAATTTTGTAATTTGCTCAGTTGCTAAATCCATTAAATAAATATAACCACCATTTTCAAAAGCAATATGCTTTGCACCAAGAGAAGGAAATTTTACATCAAATTCATTGAAATTGGTTATTTTTTTTGTTTCTTTTGTATCAATATTATAACAAAAAAGATTCATAATAAAATCACGGTCTGATAAATAATAAATCTTATTTCCAGCCCACATTGGGATAATATCCTGAAAATCATTATTAGTTATATTTTCTATAGCGCCCGTTGTTAAATCATAAATTCTAATATCATCAGCTTGACCGCCACTATATCTTTTCCAAGTACGAAATTCACGGAAAATTCTATTATAAGCCATTTTTGAATTATCTGGACTTAAAGATGCAAATCCACCGCTTGGGACTGGTAATTTTTCGGGTATTCCACCATTTTTATTAATCCAATATAAAGTACCGTTTAATCCCCAGCTCAATTCTCTACTACGATATAAAATTCGTGAACCATCGTTAGAATGCTGCATAATAATTTTATCGGGACCTTGTCGCTCGGCTGTGCCGCTTTCCATAAATGTATAAGTAATACGTTTCGGCGATATAATTCCCGATTTATTATCATCTAAATTAAGAGTATAAATCTCGTTGTTACCGTCATATTCAGCCGTAAAAGCTATAGATTTTCCATCAGGTGAAAATCTTGGGAAACGCTCTAAACCAACTGAACTTGTAATTCTACGAGCTTCGCCACCAGCGATTGGAGCAATATAAATATCGCCACCATAAACAAATGCTACTTCTGTTTCAGAAGTATTTGGAAATCTTAATAATCTTGCTTCCTGTGAGAACGATGTTTGGATACAAAATAATACAAACGTTAGTAATATTGCGAGTTTATTCATTCGTAATTCCTATTATTATGTTAATTTTTATAGAATATGATTATTTATATACGTGGAAAATATTAATAAGTTACGAATTACAAGGTATTTTATTAATTCAATTTAATATTTATCAAATGAAAGCTAATTAATTTATTTATTATAGTTTTTGATTGGTATAACAAGCATAATTCTTGTCGAGATTTAAAAGATTCGCTTTTGCTTGTAATATATAATTAGTTAACATTTAAGTATGCTTATTCAGCCAACTATCAATTATTAACTTTTTTTATATTATTTTGTGAATAAATATGCTTTAACTACTTTTGTATAAAATAAATATGTAAAAATTATAAAATTAGGAATATCCTATGTTAGATTTGAAATTTATTCGTGAAAATATTGATTTAGTTCGTGTGAATATTAAAAATAAAAATGAATCTGCAAATGTTGATTCTATCCTCGAATTAGATGAAAATAGAAGAAAAGTTATTCAAGAGGTCGAAAGATTAAAAAATCTTCGTAATGTCGTTTCAAAAGAAATTGCTGAATTAAAGAAAAATAAGCAAAATGCTGATGAAAAAATTGCTTCGATGAAAGAAGTTTCCGACAAAATTAAAGAACTCGACGATGAACTTCGTAATATAGAAACTAATATCGAACAAGTTGTTTTAAGAATCCCAAATATGACAGGTCCTAAAGTTCCAATTGGAAAATCTTCTGCAGATAATATTGAAATTCGCAAATGGGGAAATCCTAAAATTGTAAGTGAAAAGAAAAATCATATTGAAATCGCTCGTGAACTGGATATTATTGATTTTGAGCGTGGTGGAAAGGTTTCAGGTTCGGGTTTTGCTTTTTATAAAGGTAAAGGAGCGAAGTTAGAGCGTGCCTTAATCAATTTTATGATTGATTTTCATTTAGAAAAACACGGTTATACCGAGCTTTTGCCGCCATTTATTGTAAATCAAAATTCTATGTACGGAACAGGTCAGTTACCCAAAATGTACGAAGATATGTATCATATCACAGAAGACGATTTATATTTAATTCCAACAGCAGAAGTACCTTTGACAAATTTTCATAATGATGAAATGTTGCAAGCGGCAGATTTACCAATAAAATACTGTGGATATTCTCCTTGTTTTCGTCGTGAGGCGGGCAGTTACGGAAAAGATGTTAGAGGTTTTTTAAGAGTTCATCAATTTAACAAAGTTGAGATGGTGAATTTTGTTAAAAAAGAGGATTCTTGGGAAAGATTAGAACAATTAACTAACGAGGCAGAAGATATTATTAAAGCGCTTGGGTTGCACTATCGCGTTTTATTATTATGCACGGGCGATACAAGTTTCTCTTCTGCAATGACTTATGATTTAGAAGTATGGTCACCGATGGAAGAATCTTGGCTTGAAGTATCGAGTTGCTCGAATTTTGTAGATTTTCAATCGCGTAGAGCTAATATTAGATATAGACCTGAACCCTCGGCAAGACCCGAATTTGTACATACTTTAAATGGGAGTGGACTTGCAACATCACGCATAATGGTCGCTTTATTAGAAACATATTACGAAAATGGAAAAGTTACTATTCCCGAATGTTTAGTTCCATATACCGTTTTCAACACAATATAATAATAAACATATATTTTTATACATTCTTATTTTTATGTTTATTTTAATATAGTGATGTGTAAATGTTAATAAATTTTATTTGTAAAATTGTAAGTTTATTAAATAAATAAGTATTATGAATTGAAAAAATGTAAAAATGAATGTTAATATTTATGTTGAAAAATATTAGTTTTTAACAATAATGTTAATAAATTTGAGTTTTAAATATTGCTAATAAATTATCAACAAGATATTAAAAAATAAAAAAGAGAATTGTTAAAAATTTTTTGATACTTGTTAATAACTTTTTTATAAAAAATGAATATCATTATAATTTTATGAAAATTAAATAAATTATAAAAATAAAGAGAAAATTATGAAAATTGCAGTTGCTTCCGACCATGCGGGATTTGAATTAAAAGAAATGATTAGAAAATATCTATCTGACAAAGATATTCAAGTATTAGATTTTGGAGCTTTTTCTACGCAATCTGTGGATTATCCCGATTATGCTTTTCCTGCTTCGGAATCTGTAGCAAGTGGAGTTGCTGATTATGGTATTTTAATCTGCGGAACGGGTACAGGTATGTCTATTACCGCGAATAAAGTTAATGGTATTCGTGCCGCAAATTGTATGAGCGAAGAATTAGCTGAAATGGCTCGTAAACACAATAATGCAAATGTATTAACAATGGGTGCAAGAATTATTTCACCCGAATTAGCATTCAAAATTATAGATGTATTTTTGGAAAATGAATTTGAGGGCGGTCGGCACCAAAATCGTATTGATAAAATTCACAATCTAACTGGTATTTAAAACATCTTATTATGAGGACAATGTGGCATGCCCCGTTGCCTTCCGTCTTTTAATATTTGACAAGCAAGTATGCTTATCCTACCGAAATATTATTCCAGTTGTCCTACACATTGAAAGTGTAGGACAACTTATTATAAGGACAATGTGGCATGCCCCGTTGCCTCTATTATCTTCTTATATTTCAACAAGTTAAGAATGTTTTAAATAAATCTTTTTATTTTTAAAAAAAATTTGGTAAATAACTGAGAAAGTTTTATTTTAAAGAAAAATATTTTAGAGAAAAAAAGAAATGAATTTTAAATTAGCCAATTTGACCTCTAAACTATATACTTCGATACTTCGATACTTCGATACTTCGATACT
>JARKQC010000007.1 GCA_029974985.1 Bacteroidota bacterium
TGCCGCGCTTGTATCTTATCAATATATTGACACCAAAAAAGGTGAACTAAAAAATACAACAGCGACACATATTTGGGATATAAAGACACATGAAAAAATAACTAGTCTTCAATATTCAGATATTCGTCAAATAAAATTTTCGCCTGATGGTAGATACTTAGCTCAAGTTAGTGCGAATTCCATAATCATGGTAAATGTGGGTACATGGGATATATATACAAAGGAGTTTAAGGGGCATACAAGCTATATTCAAGATATAGCATTTTCACCTGATGGCTCTCTATTGGCTTCGTGTGGTTGGGGGGGGGAAATAAAGATTTGGGATATTGAAAAACAAATGTTGAAAGATACAATTCAGGATTATGGAGGTATAAATTCAATCGCATTTGCTGGTGATAAGTATCTTATATTTCAGGGTTCCGAAAATTATAATCCTTTTAAAACCAAAATTTGGGATATTAAAAAGAAAATAATTGTTAAAGAAATATTGACATATCCCCCCAAAGATATAGATGTATTTGAGAAAAATAATATTTATTATATTGTTGAATCAATCGGTAATTACTCAATTTTATTTCTTAAATTTGACCCCAATATTGTTTCTGTAAATAGTGAAAGTAATGAAGATTTAATTTTATCTCTTTATTATAGAGATTCCAAAATTATTATCAATTCTAACCGCGAAGTAAATGCTTCATTAGAAATTTATAATATAAATTCCGAAATAATATATACAAATCCATTTCTTACTCTGAATTTGGGAGTTAATGAGGTAATTTGGGATAAAAATTTGTTTCCAGCAGGAACATATTTCTGTAAAATTACATCAGATACTTTTTCAAAAACGTATAAAATAATGGTGATGAAATGAAAAAATTATTAATATCATTCGTTATTCTTTTATTCGTCTTTTGTGGATTAATTTATTCACAGGATACAGAACCAACACCATTAAAATTTAATTATATAATTAATGGCAATAATATCACAAATCAACCGCTTTCGAGTGAGTATTTTCAACAGAAAAAATTTAGTCTCGGTGCTCAATGGGGCGCACATAGCAGAATGATGAAGGCATTAGATATGA
>JARKQC010000008.1 GCA_029974985.1 Bacteroidota bacterium
GTAGATGCAGTACACTGGATGCGATGAATTTCTTGCGAGATTACAGATATAGAGAAAATCCTATTTCACCGGCCAGTATTATTTCACAGATCGATATTTTTTTGGGCATAGTTAAAAACCCTCTCTTCTTTGTCGAAAAAATATTATATAAAATTAAAGCATTAAAAAAAAGAACTGAACCCTCATTTAGTGAAATGGGGATTTGGGAAAATGTTTTTCAGAGTATAAGTAAGGATGGATTAAGAAAATATTATGAAACAGCAGGGATAGAAATGAAAGATGAGGTGTCGGATTCAATGGCAGAAGAATTTATTGAAAAGTTTCATTTTTATTTGTTCTGCATCAATCTCGATTTAAAAGAAATATCTGCCTATCTCAAAGAAAATTATCTTAAAGGAACAGGTAAAGAAAAGAAATCAGATAATAAAGATGTAAACGGGCTTAATGAAGATGATACACGTGGAATGGAAAAAATTATTATGTCGCAATATGAAAATACATTTATTAAAAAACTGGAAGAATGGAAGAATTACTGTATTCGGGATAATTTTAACGCTACAAACTATGCAACTCTTTATATGTTAATTGAAGAAAATTATAAAGAATGGTTTCTTAGAAAAAGATCATTTTCCGGTATCAAAAGGGCATTAGATCCTTTTTTTGGGATAGATACAAAGGATTATAAGAAATGCAAAGTTAAAAACAAAATTGAATCTTTAAAGATAAGTTTCCCCTGGGTTCGTTACCTCTAAAAGTTTATTCAAAAATCCCCAGAATCCCCCAAATCCCCATGTAAATCCCCATTTTAAATTTCTGATAGTTTTGTAATGTGTTGATTGTTATTGTTTTGATGGTCTTTGGAATCCCCGAAAGCATATAAAAAGATTTTTTCTTTTCAACTTTGATTTAATTAAAATCAATATTATGGATTCTAAGATAACATTTGAAAAAATTCCGGAGGCTATTTCTTTATTGATTACCGAAGTTCGTGAGTTAAAGTTAGAGTTGGGTTCGATTAGAGATAGCTATATGGAACCCGATCTCCTCACGGTAAATGAGGCTGCAAAGTATCTTGATCTGGCTGTGGGCACGATTTATTCAATGGTTTCACGGGGGGAGATACCAGTAAACAAAAAGAGAGGTCGGCTATATTTTCTACGTTCGGAATTGACCGAGTGGATAAAAAGTGGACGCCGTAAAACTACAGCGGAAATTAGAGTCGATGCCATGAATAGCCTAAAAATATTAAAAAGGAGGGGCACTCGATGAAATGCACTCCAACACACCAGCTTTTTTTTAATCCATTAACTAATTCATTTAAAGTAAGGTCTGTTAGTAAAACTCTACTTCATCGCCAAAAGGGGTGGGTCAGAGTTACCGTAGGAACTTTTGAAAAAAT
>JARKQC010000068.1 GCA_029974985.1 Bacteroidota bacterium
TGTCTAGGTCGGGTAGTTTGATTCCTTTTTTACATACTTTTAGGAATAGTCCTAGTTTTGTTATTTCTATGGATTCGTGGTTTAAATCTACTCCATGGATATTGTTTATTAATATGTCTCTTCTGTTATCTATATTGTCAAATTCTTTATCTAAATTATTTTCCTGATTGTTTTTAGATTCAAAAATAGCTTTATGAATAGATAGTAATGTGTCTGTTGCTTTGTTTAGGAATGCTCCACTTCCACAAGCGGGGTCAAGTATTTTGATATTATGTAGTTTGTCTTCTAGTTCTTTGAAATTGTTTTTATATTCTTTTATTAAGGATTCTATTGTATTGTTGTTTTCATTGCTCAGGTAGGGTATTATTGTATTTTCGCAGATATATTTGGTTATGTATTCTGGTGTGTAATAAACTCCTTCTTTTTTTCTTTTAGATTCTTTTTCGTTTTTTAATTCTTCTAAATCTGATATGCTGTTTTCAAATATATGTCCTAGAATATTTTCGGTTAAATCTGTTTGAAAATCAAAACTTGATATTATTAGTAAGTTTCGATATATTTGGTTGATGTCAGGATAATTTCTTATTTCATGGTCTATGATGTGTTCTTGCTCTGGAAAATTCCACTTAACATTAATATCTTTATAGAAAGTATTGTCTTCTATTTTATCCCTTATTCTCAAATGACTAAGGTCTTCTTTAAATAGGCCTCCATTATAACCGGTAATATCATTATCTGGATTTCCATTATTTATGAAATAGAATAATTCATTTAATCTACTCCATATAGTAGCTATTGCAAGTACTTTTCTTCTTATAGGTGTTAAAATTTCTTCACTACTTATACTATCTGGTAATAAGTTTTTATCTTCACAAAAACATACGAATATGTATCTGTTTAGTATTAATTGTGCATATTCTATAGCTTCTTCTTTATTTATTGGATTATTAGTTGATAGCTCTTTTATAATCATTAGTCTTGTTTGATTATATAATTTGTAGAATTCATTTTCAAGGTTGAAATCTTCTGGAAACAAACCTTCACTATAATAAAATTTGTTTAAATAGTCTTTTTCTAGTACTGCTTCTCTTGAAAATACTTTTAAGAATTGTGATATTCTTTTTTCATCAAAATCATAACCATTTGGTTTTAAATCATCAAGTGTGAATGAAATATACTTGTTTTGTGATTCACTATTATATAATCGGAATTCATAATAATTTGATACAATATACCACTTTATGCTTGACTTTTTATTTGCATAATTGCTTGCTTGCTCAACAGCACTATATCTTTCACCAGTTTGTTTTCGTGTTAAGTTTTTTGTTTGTGTTCCTTTAAGTTCAATAGCTATATATGGTTTATCATCTTTCATTATCATGAATTCAACAGAACGGCCGTCTAATGGATATTCAAATTGGAAATCTTCATCTTTATATCCAAGTAATTTTTTTAGAATATTATTCTCAAAGTTTAAATAATTCCTTCTCTCATCTTTAAGCTCACCAATTTGATATTTTTTATACCATTCATTGATAACACTTTTAATTTTAGAAGTTACCTTAATATCTTTGATTCTTTTATTTCTCAATCTAAGCAATCGATTATCCATTTAATAACAAATCCCTATAATTTTCTTTATAACTGTATTATACTTTAGATATAATGAATATTTAAAAATTTTGATACAATTACAAAATTATACTCTTATAAAAAAAATAATCCTTATTAAACTCCAAGCTGTCTAAGATTTAATGAAGAGAAAAAGATTATTTTAACTTTATACTCTTCATTAAATCTTAAACAACAGCTCTATGTAGGGGATAATTTTTTTAAACCTATTGGGCAATTCCGCCAAATAGAAAATTATTATTTTTATATTTCTCCTATTTGGCTCATTGAAAAGAAAAAAACCATAGTTAAACTTATATTAATTTAATAATGATTATTTTAGGTATTAATCATCATTAGCTCTATTGATAAGCTAATAGTCTATTAACTACTATATTTAATTAGTGGGTATTGGGGGAGACCTGGTTTAAAGTTCTTTGTTGAAAAATCAATAATTTTTTTTAATTAGCCTACTAAGATTTAAATTATCATTATCTTTTTCAGTGTTCATTTAAAGTATTATAATTATAGTTTTATTTATTTAAAATTCATCTAAACATACAAATAGAAGTTTTTCTTTCATTAATTATTTAATTTGAGGGATTTTTTATTTTTTAGCATAATATAAAGCTTTTTTACCTAAATCCGTTATTGTATATAATCTACCCACTTTAACACTTGGATTTAAGATTTCAACTAGTCCATATTTCATTAACTTTTTTAAAGTTCTACTTACATTAGCTTGGCTTAGATTCAAAGCTTTAGCTATTTTCGTCGGTGTTTTTATCCTATTTTCTAGATAATTTAAAATTTTTTCAATATTTTCTGATGATTGAACTATCGATATTACTTCAATTAATTCTTCTTCCATAATAATATGAGTATTTTTAATAATTATAATTTTTCATATCATTTATTTAATTATCACATATCAATAACATATCAATATTTATATACAAGTTATTATAAATTTTTATAAGACTAATTAAAAATTCTAAATAATTGAAATTAAAAAATTGTAAAACTGAGGTGTAAGCTTTGGCGAAAATAAAGAAATGTAGTAATTGTGGTGTTTTTAATGAGCAGGATTCTAAGTTTTGTGAAAAGTGTGGAAACAAATTATATATGGAAAAAGAAAAAAAAAATAAATCTAGTATAGTAAATAAGATTAATTGTCCTTTTTGTGGGTCTGAAATACCTGCAAGTGTGAAAAAATGTAGTAATTGTGGGGAATGGATTAAAACCCATGATAGGGGGAATAATTTTCCAATAATATTGGGTTATGCTTCTATTTTAATAGCATTTATTTTAAGTATTATTTTATATATGGGTTCTAGTAATCCAACAGAAGCACTTTTAGGATTTGCAATACCTTTTATCTTACCATTAATTATAACTTTATATTTAATTACTCGTAAAGATCCAAAAACAAGAAAACATGGAATCATTTTATTAATCATCTGGATTATTCTTGTAATGTTTTTTTATTGGATGTATCAATCTGATTTAGAATCTTATCTTAAATTACAAGAAGCTAGAAGAAACGCATATAATAATTATTACTATTATTAATTAGATGATATATATTCATAAGAGGTTTTTTTCTATGGAAAAGAATAAAAAGATATTATTGATTGTTGGTGTTATAGCAGTTATTGGTATTAGTTTTTTTGCTTATCAAAACTATTTTAACATGCCAGAATTTGAAAATAAAACATTAACTAATGGTTTAAAGATTTCTGCTCCAGTGGGTTCAAATTTTATAGATATTGGAAATAATACATTTCATGATGATAAAACTAATTTAAATATTAAATTATTAAAATCAGAAAATGATATAATAGACTCTAATGTTACCAATCCTAAAGAAACTATTAAAAATGGTTCAAATACAATTAAAGTTTTTGAAAATTATTTGGTGGTATCTGATAAAAATAATGAATATGGAGTAAAAATAAGTAATATTACTGATTCAAACAGGAAAATTTCAAGGGAAATAGCTGAAAATACTGTTCTTTCTTCATCTCTTAAAGCTGTAAAAATTAGTGAAGAAAAAGCAAGAGAAATTGCTCAAAAAGCCATGGATGAAATATTACAAACTTCTCAAAATGGATTTCAAAGATCATCTGAACTTAATGACCTATCTTTAATTAAATTTAATGGCAAAACTACTTATAAAGCTAGTTTCTCAATACAAACTGATGCATCTAATTTAGGATTTGGAAGTGTCAAAGGATCAGCTGATTTATACATAGATGCATACAATGGAAAAATTTTCTACAAAAACATTGATGCATTCTAAAAAAAACATAAAAAAAGAAATTTTAATGATAAAAAAGAATAATTAGCTAATTTATTAGAGATATTTTAATATATCTTTACCTATTGGTGTTAATTTATATAATCTACCTCTTTTATCATTCTCATTCAAGCACACAACAATGTTCTTGTCTTTGAGTTCTCCTAGTATTTGCTTATATGTTTGGAACTTATGTTTATATTTTGGGCGATTTTCTGTAGGTATTTTAATCTCATCACCAATAAAACGAAGTATATTTTCTCTATGCTTAGAGGATCTAACAAAAGATAGCTTTTCAATGGTTTCATCATTCATAAATAATGATTTAAAGAAATAAGACTAAGTTTTTATACACTCTTTAACCACTAGTTATACTCAAAGTAGTATCCTTTAAATAATATTATTTCAATATATTATCATATTATATGACTCTTAATAATCATCATAGTTTTATCATGATAAAAAAAGGAATTGATAGAGGGGATAAATAATGAGATATGAAGATGTGAATTCTGAACAAGAATTAAATCAAAAAGTTACAGATTATGTAGCTATGGGATATAAATTAGAAAATAGAACTAATAACTATGCTCGTTTAGTTAAAAATGATTTAATTTTAAGGATATGATAAAAATGAACAATTTATTGTTAGTTAGTGTAATTTTAATAGTTGTTGGGGGTGCTGCTTGTGGTGTGGTAGCTAATAATTATCTATCAGATCAAAATCAAGGTGATGGATTGAATTTTAATTCAAGTAGTGGATTTGGGGATGGATTTAAAACTAATAAAGATAAAAACAGTGCCATAACTCAAAATAACAATTTAAATGTGAATAATAAAATTACTGTAATTAATGTAGCTCTGATTGATATTTGGTATCAATATATTGAAGTAATTAATGTGCAGACTAGTGGCATTGATTTTAGCAGTTCAGCTGGAGAATATGTTGAAGTAAGAGGTCATACATTCAACATACCTAATGGCACTATAATGTCTAATGGTTATGCGAGTAGTAGTAGTGATTTTTATTCTTCTGAAATCTATCAGACTAGTGATGGGTGTTTTTTTGGAATCATGGTTATAACAAACCCTAATGGTACTGCTGAAGAATTAGCAAATGAATTAGCAAATGAAGAGGGTCTTTCTGTAACTAAGGATACACTTAAAAGAATAGATTCTTCTGGAAGTATTGATGTTTATAAATTCGAATCTAAAGGAATAACACATTATATCTATAATGATGGAAATGATATTGTGATTATTGTAATGGATCAAGCAAATGATTATTTATTCATGTACATGACAAACTCATCAACAACTGGAACAATAGACGAATTTAATCCCTATTATCCAACCACAGAATCTACAGATGTTTCAAATGACAATGAATACCAAGATGAACAAGTAGATACCTATCAAGATAATTCTTATGAAGATAGTTCATCTTATGGAGACTCATATTATGATGAAGGATCCAGCAATGGAGAATATTACTATTATTAAGAATACTGGTAATTAGGTGAAAAAAATGAATAAAAAGAAGAATATTAATCCTATTAGTGGTTCTTACAATAGCTGTGGGATTTACTATATCTAGTGTTAGTAGTGGGTCGGTTAATGGATATATAAAATATAAGGGATCTTTTAAATTAAAACATGATTCTTCTCAAGATATGTATTATAATGGTATTAAGGTTAAAGAATGGAAAGTA
>JARKQC010000069.1 GCA_029974985.1 Bacteroidota bacterium
AAAAAATCATGACAAAACAGGGAGATATGGTTATTAAAAATCCAAATGAGTTAATCATGGAAGTCTTCGATGCAACTGGATTTACTGATATTCTAATTATAGATAAGACTTAGACTATTCTTTATATATTTAACAAAAAATGAAAAAGTATATAGATACGACAACACTTCCAATTTTGCGATCGAGGGCTCAAATCCCCCCCCCTAACCCGTTTATTGCTTTTTGTTTTTAGAATATATTTTTTTAAAAAGTTTTTAAATAATATCTCATCATCTTTAAACGAGTATTAAAAATATTTGTTATTTATGGGCTTTTAACCTAGTTTTGAAGGGTTTAAGACCCCTAATAGTTAGATCACGAGTTCAAATCTCGCCAAGTCCGTTAACTACATTTTAGCATGATAAACACTTAATAGATTACTAATTTTTAGAATATCTCAATTATTCTTACAGAAACTATTAATAAAACTGTTAGATTTAAAGTAACTATTAATTTAAAATGATGGAAAAATTAAATTAAGTTATTGAAAAAAAATATAAAATTTAAGATTTATTCTTTAGAACATGATTGTTAATATATGAAATGAATTCATTGACAAAATAATGTTTTAAAAAAAAGCGCTTGACGAAAGGAGGCGTAATTATTAATTCATTACCATCTACTACTTTAATTAGAATTTCACTAGTGATTTTTGTATTGTATACATTGATTATATTTTCCCAAATTATTTTCATCTGCTTGTTTTTATGACTAGTTTGATGAATAACTATTCCATTATTGTCAACTCTAAAATTAACATTTATTTTATGAGCCAATCTATCTACAGCTAATGCATCAAAAGGATTCATTCTTATTCTACTATACAATGTTGATATAGATGGGTCATGAAGGCTATTTTCAGAGCATTCTATTGTTCCCTCCCATCCATTTTTCATTATTTTTAAAAAAATATCATAGGACATTGTATATCTTACTCTAATTTTTAACATTTAATAAAACAAAAATATTTTTAAATTAATAATACTTCATATAGTCAAATAATTTTCTAGAACTTTTTTAAAGTTTAATTTTTCTTTCATTGTTCATATTATCAAAATTTTAATTTGTATTTTTATTAATGTAAGTATTGTAATAACTCTTTAGCTTTTGGAGTTAGTTTATATACACCAGATCTTTTAGCTTTAAGATTTAAAACTTCGACCAAATCTATTTTTTAAGTTTTTTAAGAACTATAATTAATTTTTATAATATTTAGTTCCATAAGCAAGCTCTTCAAAATACTTACCTTTCTCATCAGTACCAAAACGATATTTCATTGTTCCTAAAGGTTCTGCATAAGGTTTCCAAGCTGACCAAGATCCCCCATTAATCCTTGATTGGCCAACTCGATTAGACATATAAATAGTACCACCAGATTCACTCCACACTCCTTTACCATATGTCTCCAATTTAAGCGAACCTTCCATAATAATTAATTGCGTGAATGTTCCATCATTTGCAAAAGAATACATCATTGAGGCAGAACTAGAAACCATCCACCAATCACCAACTAATGCTTTTTCAGAGGCGGTCAAAGTTCTGTTTGTGGTGGAAGTTCCTTTTTTCCAATGTGCATAAACTATCATGTTTTTTGCAGACATTTTGGTTGTGGTAGCTACTTTTGTTCCACCAGATTTTTTTGTATACCAGCCTGTGAATATATATCCAGATTTAGTAGGTTTGGGTAAGATCCCAAAAGCTTTGGTTCTAGCTACTTTCTTAGATTTAGTAGTTACTTTTCCACCATTAGGATCAAAAGTTAGAGTATATTTTTTTAACCATTGCGCATAATAAATAACTTTCTTTTTTGGTATTGTATTTTTACTTATCTTTATTCCACCAGATTTTTTTGTATACCATCCTTTTAACACATAATCAGTACGTTTTGGTGATTTAGGAAGTTTTATCTTAGCTCCCTTTTTTACTGTGGTGGTTTTTGTTTTTTTTATTCCAAACTTGCCACCATTCCATTCCAAATTATTTGATTACTTGCTGCTTTTGCTATAACCACATTACTATTACTATTGTCAGTACCTTTTACACTTGTTTCATCTGCACTTATCCCAAATACTGTAGTAGATAGTACTGAAAATAACATTACAGAACCTATTAGTACTACGAAAAGTCCTTTTGTTGTTTTATTCATATTTCATTCTCCTTAAAAAGTGAACCAGTACATCACCATTAATTTTCCATTTGTTCTTTTTTTTCTACAAAAATTCAATGAATATTATACAATAAATAATTATAGCATAACACAATATGATAAAAGTTATAGTATATACTAATAATTAATATTTTTAAAATAACTATATTTAAACATTTCTATAAAAACTCTTTAAAATTAAAAATATCAAAAAGAAGGAGAAATAATAAATATAACAATTATAAGAAAAAATAAAAATAAAAATAAAAGATAAAAAATAAAAGAATAAGGAATAGAAAATAAATTATCCCCTGAAAAAATAAAATTTTATTGTTTTCTGTAGATTAATCCTAAACTTGTTAAAAGCACTAAAATTATGGCAATTATTGGAATTCCTGTTTCTTTCATAGTAGCATTAGCTACTGGATTATTACTTGAATTATCAGTATTATTATTAGGTTCAGGAGGTTCAGGAGGTTTTGGTGGTACTGGTGGTATTGGTTCAGTAGCTAGCATAGTAAAACCTTGAGTTTCATAATCTAACGTAGTTGAGAAGTTTGAAACTTTAGAATCTAACTCAGTAGTTAAAGACTGGCTATTTCTACCATCAATAGTCTCAATCAAAACACCATTTTTAAATATATCTACCTCAAAGTATGGGAA
>JARKQC010000085.1 GCA_029974985.1 Bacteroidota bacterium
TTAAGAGACACGGCTGAGCCAACTATGACTAGGAGAAACCCAGCACCGGACAGACTGCCTGCTGCGAGGGTTGCTCGGGGAGGAAAGGGTAAACTACCAGTGAACCAGTGAGTTAGTACGCAGGCAATATTATTTTTATGATTTGGTAAAGTATCCGTTTATTTAAAATTAAAAGTCAGTGATATAACTATTATTAGTTAACTTTAAAAGGTTATAGGTTTTTTAAACTAAAATTTACCAATTTTAAGACACTGATACTTAAAAGAATAAAAATAATGAACGCTTAGCTTCTAATAAATTAGTAAAATTATTTGATTAGCCGTTTATTTTGAGATTTCATAAATTTGATACCAAAAAAATTGTTATGGAGATAGTAGAATAACATATAAAAATTAGATCATGTAGGTTTCAGTGAAATCTCTATCAACTTCTTTTCCACATTCTGAACATTCGATAATTTGTTCAATTTGATAACCATAAGGTTCATAATCTCCCTTATTATGTAGAGGTTTATTTTCTGTTCTTGAGGTTAATTTACCCCCACATTCTGGGCAGTGACTATGAATATATTCATAAACTTCTTCTGCATCATCTAAAGTGTTTTCCAAAATTGCTATAAGGCTTTTTATTGAAGAATTGTCTAATCTATTAACATTAATACTTTCAAAATACTTTAAATTTTCAAAAACCTTTTTAAATTTGTTTGATTTAAGTGCTACTTCTTTAAAATCAGGTAATGTACTTTTTAGTAATCTTCTGATGAAATCTTTCTTTTCATCATATTGCTCTTTTAATGATTTTCTTTTTGATTTTTCCCTAATTTTTTCTTCTGCTAACTTTTTAACAGACTTATTGAACTCTTCTGCAGAAGTTATAACCTGTCGTAACTTTCTTTTATCAGGAATTGAAACATCAGTATGAGAAACACAATTTCTAATACTTTCAACTTTTTTGACAAGTGGACTAAATTCATCTAATAATTCAGGAAGCGTTATTGCAGCTATAAAAAATTTTTTATCTAAATTATAAGCTTCTTCTATACTTAAATCCAATTTTGCACCTAAATTTAATAATACCACGTTATAATAATTAACAATATCAAAAGCAGCAGATCTAAAATGAAAATTGTTATTAGGGTTAGAGGCATCTTCAGCAACATCAAAATTATTTCTGGCAGAAACTAAAATATAGTCCAAATTGTCATCATTCATATTATCATCTTTAATACCTTAATACTAATATTCCCAATATAATGTATAGTAGATAGTAATTTGGGGTTATGATAAATAATTCAGTTTTTAGTTTAGAAAACTTTGATCAATTCGTTCATTTTGATAGCTATTCGATCAACTATGGTACTGTAGGTTTATATTGTTCTGTAGATGGATGTGGGCATATAGTCTTGAAATCACAAACTGTACAAGTGCTTTTTTTTGGATTTTCCGGTGGATCCCATGCTTCTTTTATATTTTGTCCTTGAATTTCTTTAAATACTGAAGATTCAATATTTTTTACAGTCTCTTCAAATTGATGAAGTGCATTTTCAATTTGTTCTTCTTCAATTTTTATAACTCTAATTGATCTAATTTCCCTGAAGGTAGAACTTAAATCAGGAATATGATGACCTTTTCTCCACCTAATTATTTTATCATGATCTATTTTATCGGGCATTTTATCCGTTGATTGTCTAATTACATCATTTTTTAATTCATCCATGTTTTCCTCAGATAATTCTAATTCATTTAGATAAAATATTATACCAGCAACAATTTTTTTGGAATCAGGTTGTTTACTTCTCAACATAGAATAAGTAAGTATTTGCCATTCATGATGTTTCCAAGTGTCATCATCGATAGCAGGTCTTTTCATACCTTTATAATCTATTATTATTTCATATTCATCATCTTCCAAATCTTCAAGTAAATTAAAATTCTCTAAATAATGCAATATCAGATTTCCCGCAGGGGCACTTCGGATGTTAACTGAACTTATAACATCAACAATACCAGTTATGCCAAAATATCGGGATCTACTTTTTTGTTCATCATAATCTGGCATTGGTTGAATATCTTTTAACTTAATTTCTGCCCTTTTAATTAATGGGAATAAGTGTTTACCCCATGTATTAATCGCTAATTCTGTTCTTCTCGAACTAATTCGTTGATGAGGATGATTTTCATCTGCACATCCAAATTTTTTAGTTTCCGTTTCGTCATAATGACAGAATAATTTGGATGAAGGTCTAATTCCAGCAGCATTTAATCTTTGATAAATATCCATCTCTATGGGCCTAATATCTACTTTCCACTCCCAATCAAATCGTTTTTTAGCATCATTATCACGCCATTCAATATAAGCTTGTTCCATAACGCCATGAATAAATTCACCAAACCATAATTGAACAGGAGTAGATGGAGGTAAAGAACCTTTATTATGATATCGATATTGTAAGCCACATCGAAGAAAAGATAATAAATCACCAGTTAAGCTATATTCTGGTATTATCTTACTTTTCGATCTTGTAGATAAATATTGATTAGACATTTTTACACCTAAATCTGGATTAAATTATTTAAACCTTTTTCCCAATTCCAGTTTTTTCTTCTATCCCAACCTGTAGAAATATTTGGAATATTTTTAATCCTACCGCTCCGCTCAAATCCTTCTTTAACAGAATTCAAACCAACAAGAAGTAATACATCTTCAGCTCGACTAAATGCTACAAAATATTGTCTTATTAAGTCATCAAATGCCCTATCTAAATTTGATCGTGTTACTGGTGCGATATTAGAATACTCATGAAATTCATCCTCCATATTAACGCTACTGATTCTAATCACTTGGTTTGTACCATTCTTGTATTGTGGAAATCGTTTGTGGGAATTTCCCCAGTGATCCGTTCTTATATCAGAACCTACATCAACAATTACAAGGGGAAATTCTAAACCCTTAGATTGATGTATAGACATGATGTTTAACATATTTGGAGGTAAAGTTTCTTCAATTAGGCTTTCTTCAATATCAATACTTCCTAAGGCTATTGGTATGAATATATCTTTAAGAATCTGTTTTATAGAATTTGTTTGATAATTGGGATGTTCATCATCAAAAGTTATTTTTGATTCTGAGTAGCTAAAGATAGCAGCTTGAGAAATTGCCCTTACAACAGCTTCTAAAAATACTAATCCTTCTAAATTTTCTTGAAGATAAGGAATCCAAGTAATTAATTTATAA
>JARKQC010000011.1 GCA_029974985.1 Bacteroidota bacterium
TCTTTTAATCCTTGTCTTAATACCATTCCACAGTTTTTACAGGTTATTTCATCTCTTTTAGGATAGTATTCTGGTTCTGATTTATCACAATTATCACAGGTTATATCTTCTTTATTGTTGAATTGTGTACTGTAATTATTATTTTGTTTTATAGATGTGCCTAGTTTTTCATCTATTTCTGCAAGGTTTGATTCTGTTGGTATTCTCATTATATTACAACTCTCTTTTTTATGTAACTCACCTTATATGTCCACAGCAAGGAGTAGTTATTTAAACAATGGGGTGTGGAAATGGTAACCTATACGGTCAGATATTAAACTATATAGTTTCCATGTTATTTTATATTCATTCCAAACTCCGTATCTGTCTATTTTTATTGTTTTATCGTATCTTCTTTTAGTTCTTAGGCATAATATTACTATTATTTGCTCCTCACTGCAATTTGCACATAGTTTTTTGAAGTCTTTTATTTGTAATATTATGTCTTGCACTTCCCGTATTTCATTTTTAGTTAGTTTTAATTGGTTTCCTAGTATGTATGTGTCTGTTAGTTTGTTTTTTAGGTTTATGTTTAGTGTTGTTTGTGTGTGTATTGTTAGTTTTTCTTCTAGTTTTTTTTGTTTCAATTTTATGGGCATTGTTTATTGTATTATTTCATCAGTAGTAATCATATTAATTTAAACTCCTTTTAGTAGCATGTGTAGTCTTGTTCACGGTTTCGTAATTCTGTTTCGATTTCTTTTATATTATCTTCCCAGTCATTAATGTAACTTTTTATGTTCTTTTTTTCTTTTATTAAATTAGGAGTGCTTGATAATCGTATTTCTAAACTATCCATGTTTTATCACCTTATTAATTCATAATCGTATCATATTTCATATATTTTTATGCTCCTTTTAGTGTTTCTAATATACCAATAGCCTGTACTACTTTCTCATTATACTCTTCAACATCATATAAACATTTCAAGGCGTTATTTACTAGTGAAATATCCTCTTGTTTCATTGTTTTAAATCCTCCTCGTACACATTACCAATAACTTTAACAAAAGGAGCTCCTCCACTTATATACCAACCATTGCCCATGCTAAAAGTGGTAGATTCCTCATTTAACCCTTTACATATAAGGTTTTTAAACTTATCAAATTCACAAACCCATAAAAGACCTTCAATATCTCCTGAGTGTGTGAGAGTATCTCCAATATAAATTTCATTACCTTCTTTGTCTTTGAAGCCAGTCCATTGTAATAACTCCTCAATATCTTCAAAATATGAAATAGCATTAATATATTCTCCTTTTTTAAATTCAAATTCATAAGTTATTTCTTTATTTTCAAAATCAATATCCATTACTTTGTGTAACTTATTATCATCTTTAATTTTGACTTTATATTTAATATTCTCTGGTTTCATAATATTATCCTCCTTTTATTGTTTTTCAAATGGTTCATCATAACACTTTATTAAAACACTATACTTTTATCCATATTGTTCTGATACTTCAAATACTTAATATTATAATCTAAATTAAAAACATCCCGCATAATATTGTTTATACTTTGTTTAAACTCCTCTAATCCTTCATTATTGTTTATTATATAATCATAATAAGAATCATCTAAAAAGAAATTGCCCTTATCTCGTTCAACTCTTTTAGAACCAACACTCAAAGCCCTTTTTGAATAAGGTCTTTTAATTTTAACAGTAACAACACGATAATCCTTGCCATATTTAGATTTAAGCATACATATGCCACTTTCATCTATAACATAAGTGTTCTCTCTTTTTATATCCTGTTTAAGACAACAGTAACGATTACCTTCCCATTCAGTATAAGCAACCATATCTTCTTCTTTAAATTTATCAAAATTTTCACCATCTATAATATCAATAGTAATAGTATCATTAATTTTTATTTCTTCAATTTTCATTGTTTCACTAGCTCCTTTGTATCAATCAATATTCTCTTCAATTGAATATCCTAATATTTTTCTAATATCACTCATAGCTTCACTCGTTAAAATATCATATGACCCATACTTATTATAACAATCTTTTTCATTACAAAGAATATCCAAAATCCTTATTATTCCAGAAGATAATAATGCAATTCCCCTATCATGGCTTTCTGTACCAGGATACATTTCTTGTTCAAATGTTTCACCATCAAATACATTATAATGCCATTCAAAGCTACTTAATAATTCTATTAATTCATTATTTGTTAAGTATGGGAGCAATGGTTGTTTACCTGTGTTAAATTTTCTTTTTTCAATTAATTTCTCTCTTTCATCTTCATTCATTTGTTTCACCCCCCATATTCTTTTTTATGTCTATAAACCATAGGACTATTTTTAAATTTAATTATAATATACTCAGAAACATACTTTTCACTTTTTTCATAATAAATATCTTCTATAATCTCAATATCATCAAAACGATCATAAAATTTATCACATAATTTATTAAAATCATTATACTCTAATTCTAGCCATTGCTTTTTAAAATAATCAATTTGATTTTTTGATGGATTAAATAAACCATAAGAATCATAACAACTCTCATCTAAAGTTACATAACCATTTATATCTCCTAAATTAATATTTCCTTCATATTTTTTATCATTCTTTTCGATACATAAAGAGGTATACTCTGTATTTTTTACTTTATTAAATAAAATGTCATGAAACTTATTATATAACTTGGAATTAATTTTACTCATAATTTAACCTCCTCTCACTCATTGTTTCATCTCCATTTTTCAACTAGATATGTATTAATCCTAAATTTAACTCACTATCTTTTAATCTTTGCATTGTTAAACTAGTTAATTCTTTTTCCATAGTGATTATTTCTTGTTTTAAATGTTGAGATAATAATACTGGATGAATAAGTCTTTCTTCAGATTGAATAATTATTCCTTCTTTGTCATACCCATGAATAGTTTTTTTCCCGCCTTTTTCAAAATATCTTTTTGGCATTTGGAAATAGTAATTTTTAGTTATGTTTTTCCATAAGTAATCTAATTTGGAATTAAAATTAAATGTTAGTTGTGTTTCGTCTTCATCTCTCCAACTATCACTTATTACTCTATAATAGTTAGTCCAATTACCTAACCATGTTTCTAAGCCTCCAATCTTCATTAATTAGCCCTCCACTATTTCTATAAAGCCTTGTAATTGTTTTATAATATCTTCTGCAACACTCTTATCAAAAAGGAATGAGGGTACTTCATCTTTTATTTTAGCAACTTTAAGTCCAGTTTCAAGTTGGATTACTTGTACGTGGTTGCCTTCACATAATACTTTATGTTTCATTTAGCTAACTCTCCTTTATTATTTCAGGGTTTAAATAAAAAGTTTTCTTCCTCCTATCCTTAAAATCAGATTTAACACACACAACCCCTGCTTCTACTAATTCTTTTAAATGTATTGAAACTGCTGATTGCGATTTACCTGCTTTAGGAGAAATCTCTTTTAATAATAATTCTTCTCTGTTGAGAATTGTTATTATTTTTGCCTTTGTTGGGCTGATTTTTTCTAATAATTTTTTTATCTTAATATAAGCACTCATATTTTATAATCCTCTTCTTTTAATTGGTTTAAATATTCTTTTTTATCTTTTACTGTGTTCTTAAATTTACTAATATTATTTTGCCAATGTTCCACTTCTTTTTCATGCTTTTTTAGGAAGTATTCGGCTGTTTGTATACCTCTTTCGTATTGTTCTATACTTGCCTCTGTTTTCCTTATTTCATCTTTTAAACAAGTCATTTTTAATCATACTCCTTTTCAATGGTCTGGTTGCACATTCATGTAATCTTGTTCATCCACTAAACCATAACAAACAAGGCATAAACCGTTGATAGTGAAGTTGGTTGGTTCTCCACATTTTCGGCATTGTGTTTTGTATTTTTGTTCAACCTCTGGACTCAATCTAATCAACTTCTTTTATAATCATCTAAAACAACATCTAAAAGTTTAAGACCATGTTCACTAATACTTTTTTGCAATAAAGTTACTTTATCTTGCACCCTCATACTTTGACTGTACATTTTCATTTCTGTTAATGTGTTTAATAAATCATCAATATTGTTTAATGTGGGGTATGTTTTTGTTATCCACTCCCAATCCGCTGTTAATTGCCCTATATCTATTTTATCAAATTCTTGTATGTTTTTTAATTCATCTAATAATCTCATCCTATTGCCTCCATTATAAGATCTGCTTTCTTATCACCAATACCATCAACAGACAACAAATTATCCTTACTTAAACATAACAAGTCTTCAAGTGTTTCAAGTTCCAATTCACTTGTCACCAATTCAGCAGTTCTCTGACCCACCCCTTTTTTACAAGCAAGAAAAGTCGCCGCCTGTGTAGTTAATTTTGGATTATAATTAAAAACACGGTTCTTACCATCAGTACTCTTTTTAAATAGTAAATCCATAAGAGACAATGCTCGTTTCCAATTATAAGCAAACACTACTCTTGTAACTTGTTGTAAACTGGTGTATGCTCCATCCCATTGTTCGAGTGTGAAATTCCAATGATAGTTCGGGTTCTTCTTTTTAATTACCATATTCTTGATTATCTCCTCTTCAGGATTACCCACAATTAATAAGTAATGTACTGGGAATACTCGTACCATATCAGCAACCTGTCTAAACAATTGTCTTGATTGTATACTACTGAATAAATCTGTATGGGTTTGTTTAACCTCGCAAACACAGCATCTATCTGAATCATTAGGTTTGTAGATGTAGTCCCCAACATCAAGTTGTTTTACTTCTGTATTATTATACCCAAAGTATTTTTGAGCAAAATCAATCCTTTCTCTTTCTCTTGAATCAATAAATACTTTGCCTTTGATTAAAGACTTCATGTGTTTCACTCCTTTATTCTTGTAATCCCATTAATAACGAACCTTGCATACACCAAAGGAACAAGGAAAGAACCCTTAAAACTAAATATTGATGGTGAAGTCGCCATAAAACTTTTACGGTCAGTTCTACCTTTATAAGTTTCTAATTCAGCACATAAAACATCGGCAGATTGTTTCATAACCATTATAACATTTTCCTCAGACTGTTTAAGATTATCAGGATCAATATAAAGTACTCTCCTAAATTTTTTTATTACTTCAACATCTGAACTTGTATAATCTCCTTGCTCCATTTGTTCTTTTGTAAACATCTGTTTTCCTCCTTTATTTTTCCAATGGGCATTCTAAATCATTATTATAACTAAATTCAAGTTTCTTAGGAGGAGTAAAATATTCGCAAACTAATCCTAAATCATAATCCCAACCATAATAACTACAATGATTACAAAACTTAGCCATTAATAATCACCCTTAAATTTTTAATAATAACCTATAAAACCATGCCACTAAACGACTACTATTTTTATGCCTTTTCAACTCAATAACATCACCTGTTGGAACAAAACCACCATTCCAATCCTCTAAACCCTCCTCACTTATTGTTATTTTCAAACCAAAATCAGTTATATTATGGTAAGTTGTTTTAAAAGACCCTACACTTCTTTTATATTCAGTATCATATCGTTCTCCAAAATCCATTATTTCGCCTCTAATAAATTTTCATCAATACTTGGACCTTTAGACAAATTATGTTCTTCACATAAAGTTTTTAAATTCTCCATACTGTTAGGTCCCCCCACAAAACGAGGCACTCTATGATCTACAGTTAAAGGGTTATTTTTGCTTCCTTTATGCCCACATTCCTGACATTGATAATTGTCTCTCTCAAATACTGCTTTTTTTAACCATTCAGGCACTGGTGTATTATTTTTTTTAATATTAAGTAGTTTTTTCAATGTTTCATTTTCTCTCTTTAATTGAGAATTAGGGTCTTTTTTATTTTTTAAATTCAGTAATTTATTGTATTTTTGTTTAATATTGTTTCTTTCCTTATTTAATTCCTTATTTTCCTTTCTCATGTTTATAAGGTTTTGTTTATATTGATTTTTCATATTGTTAGTGTTTTTCCAGTATTCTTTTTTTAATGTTTCTTTGATTTTGTTTTTTTCATGGACTAAATCACTTATTATATTAGCTTGTGTATTGTTCCTTTTTTCTAGTGTTTCTAAGTTTGATTTATCGGTTAAAGGATTCTCTACTAAATTTATCCATGTTTCAATCCCGCACACGTTAATCACCATTTTTTTATTCTTCTATTTCAATCCGAGGAGCAATAATAAAACTCAAACAACCATAACTATCCTTAAGAGTTATAGATAAAGGCATATCATTACCCAAACCTAATATTGCAATATCACTAAAACCATCCGCCCAAAGACAATCCAACAACTTATAAATACTATAAAAACTAGAAAACTCATCATTAACATTCTCACCGTGAATATACTTAATATCCCCACTTATAAACTCTCCATTGTTTTTAACATGAAAATAATCCTTATCCACAGACAATAAGACTTTTTCATGATTAATTTTTTCCATGTTTTTAATCCATTTTTTAA
>JARKQC010000107.1 GCA_029974985.1 Bacteroidota bacterium
AAAATCCAAATAGTCCCTCATGAGAGGATTTTGAGGCGGCATGTTTAATTTAAAATAAAAATCCACTCTTTCATCGGGACCAAATAAATTCCTTTTCTAATTTTTATAAATACCTCCTTTAACCAATTGGCTTTCTATGCCAATATAAAATAAGTCATAAACAATATAAAAAGCTTATTTAAGAATTTACCCATAATTATATCCTTATTTAACCATATTACCCTGAAATTTTAGCCAAAATATAGTCTTAATTTACCCAAAATGTAGCATAAATCATACCAAAATTAACTTGAAATCGGGATAAAAGTAGTTCAATAAAAGACTAATTAACAAAATAGAGGATATAAAGGAGTTATAATTTTCAAAAAAAAATTAGTGATGTATCAGGCCTTTATAAATATCAGAAGTTATTTTATTGTCCATACTGTAGATGTGGTTGTCGTTTAGAGTGGATGCTTTCCAAATTTCAAGGAAAGTAGAAAAATTATTTTCCATATCTTCAGAAAGGAAATATAAGGACCCATATCCTTTAGATGCAGATATAACAATTTTATTTTTCTCTAAAACACCAATATGATACTTTACTGTTTTATAATTAAGAGACAACTTTTCTGCAAGTTGATTAAGATTATAAGGTCTGGTATTTAGGGCATCGATAATTCTAGCCCTATTTTTCCCTCCTTTAGTACCTGCTAGTAATCCCCAAAGTATTTTTTCCATTATGAAACCCCCTGACTCTTTTTTGAGCCCTTTCGTCCTTCAATTAATCTTATATTATATTTTAAATATCGAATGGCTAATCCATATAACCATTTAGTTATATAAGCTGTTGCTGCAACTAAACCCACCCCTAATATGGTTAAACTAACACCGATGAAAATTCCTCCAAAAATTCCTAAGATACCCCCTAGAGGTAAGTTAAGATTAATTAATGGTATTAATGGCTGGAACATATAGGAAATGGTAATCAAAATCCCCCCCATGATCATAGCTCCCCCAACAGCAAATGCAGTTAATATAAGCGCAACAACTATCAGAGTAGGTACAGCCACAAAAATGAGATTAAAAATCCCCAATCCGGCAGCAGCCAGTATTGCTTCAAACATACTGCCTGCTGACTGTTTATCTTCAGCTTTTCTGACCATATATTCTGCATTAATCTGTTTTGCTACTGTTTTTGGATTTCCTAATGCCTTTGCAATTTCTTCTTCGCTTCTACCTTTTTCTATACCAATTATGAAGTGCTCATGATAATCTGAAACCACATCATCTCTTTCCTCTTTAGGCAGTTTCCGCAACAACCTGGTGAGTTCTTTCAGATAATCATCCTTATTCATCACAATTCCCCTCCATATCCACATTTCTATTATACAATAAATTACTCACACCCATGGCGAATTCATTCCATTCAGCCACTAATTTTTCCTTTTTTTCTTTCCCCAACTCGGTTATTTGGTAATATTTTCTTGGAGGGCCATCTTGAGACTCTTTTAAATATGAAATAACCAGACCCTCAGTTTTTAACCTTTTGAGAAGAGGGTAAATGGTACCTTCTGAGATAAAAATGTTCCTCGATATCTCT
>JARKQC010000110.1 GCA_029974985.1 Bacteroidota bacterium
TAAGACAGTTGTTAACACGGTTGATAGTGAAGCTACTAAGGAGTTGAGAGAAGAGTTAAAGGCTAAAGATAATCTGATTAAGGATATGAATGAGCGTTTAACTCGTTTAGAAGAAGCAGATAATAGACCTATAAAATAAACACACTCATTATTATTTTTTCATACTATTTTATAAATTATTTTATTTAAATACTCATCTTTTATCTTTTTACTATTATCTCTTTCAGCTAACCTCCCAATACTCATAAGAATACTTAAACCATCACGAATATTAATTGAAACATTAACAACCTCCTTTAATTGCCTCTCAGTTATAGCTCCTTTCACAAAACCATAATCACACCGTTTACTTAATATATCATATACTTGTTCTTTACTATATTCATTGAAAAAGACTTCTTTAAGTTGAAAAAGACTATTAGTACTACTACTTAAATTTAATATTTTAACATCATAAGCTATTAAATATAATCCAACTCTTGCACCATAATACTCTTCATGTAATTTCAATAAGCTTTTAACAATATCATCTAATTCTTTTTTTAAACAGTCCGCTTCATCTAATACTATAATCAAACTTTTATGCTTATTCCTCATATAACTAACAATCTTATTTTTTATCTCACTTGTACCAATACGGTTCTGCTCAATAATATAACCAAATATTTTTTTATGTATATGATTATAAATATCTCTTTTATTTTTTGATTCAGAATTAATATAAACACATACAACTTTAGTAGTAATTTTCTCAATATGTTCCAATATTCTTTTAACAGCTGTGGTTTTACCGGTTGAACAATTACCATAAATTACTGCGTTAGTTGGTTTATCATGATTTAATAATGGTTTCATACATTCCGCAATAGTATCCATCTCATATTTCCGGTGCTTAAATTCTTGAGGTTCACATTCATGGTCGAATAGTAGCCGGTTTCGGAATATGGATGTTTCATATGTTGTTTGGAATATTCTTTCAAATGACATACTTTTTTTATAAGTTTTTTTATTTAAAATTATTTTATCCT
>JARKQC010000112.1 GCA_029974985.1 Bacteroidota bacterium
GAGCTCGAATATACATACAGGGCTTTGTATGTGCTTAAAACATTATCATATCTTTAACTGTTGATTTCAAAGAAAATGGAGGATTGAATTATGGATAGTGTGATAGAAGAAGTCTTAATAAGAAAAATTTCAGACAGCAGACTTTAAATCCATAGAAAAACTAATAAAAAAACTAAAAAACCTCTATTGCACTGAAATAAGACAAAAAACCTACACAGAAAACTGGACAAAAAAATTTATAAAATCAAATTGATAAATTTTCAATGTCGCCCACTATATATCAATTTTCTATTTATCGTTCATATTCAATTAATTTATTTTGCACTTGTTCATAATCACCAATTATCATGTTATCAATCAAATTAAGACATTTTGTTTTTATTTTTTGTTCTTTCGTTTTGCCATATAATTTAAAAACTAAATTCGACACAATAAAAGCTGTTCCAGAAGTTTCAGTTGTTATATCAGAAGCATCAGACCCCGCAATAATAAAAAACTGTTCACAAACATCTAGAATGTTATCTGGAAGAATTTCAATTTTATCCAGAGCATACATTAAATCTCCAGAATTATCTATAAACGCAGGACTATAAATAAAAGCTCTGACTAAATCAGTGTAATCATTTATATTTTCGTTATTTATCTTCCTAAAACAGTTTGAAGCTTCTGAACGAACATCAACAGAAGGATCATTAAACAATTTGATTAAAATAGGTTTTATCATGTACAGGGGTGAAAATGCTAAATATTCTGAAAAAACTTGGGCAATCCCTAATCTATGAAATTCGGAGTAATTTAAACAAAAATAAAATTCTAAAAGGTCTTTTCGAATTAAATAAGCATAAGATATTATTCTAGCACCGACAATGGCTACTGATTTGGTTTCAGAGAAAATCATTCTGTATATAATCTCAGAAATACTATCAAAATTCTCTTTTAAATTGTAATATAAAAATCGTTCGATTTGTCTCGTTTGTAGGAGTATGTCATCTGTATTGCATAATTCTTTGAAGAGATCCAAAGCTAATGAGGGATCGTGCTTTAAGACTCCTATTAAAGATTCAGCTACACAAGATCTCACAGAAATAACTGGATCATTTACGATTTTTTTTAGGGTAGGATAAAATAGGTATATAAGATCCTTATCATCAAAAAGTAAGTTAGCAAGCGATAACGCAGCTATACCTCTTGCAGAATTGATACCAGATTCAAAAATTCTTTCTCCAAATAAAGATCCCCTAAAGTTTTTAGGATTCCATAAATCTTCTTGAGGATCGGGATCATTTAAAACATAATAATTAATTATATCTAGGGCTTCTTTTGGTAATTTTTCTCCAGCAAACTTAGCAATAGGCTGTGTAATCCAACGTCCACAAGGTTTACTTGGTAATTCATGGCAACGTTTACATACATCAATTACACTATTTAAATTGGCTTCACTATCTGCTAATCCCATTAATACGGCATCAAAATAATAAACATTAGTATCATCAGGAAACCGAAGAGTTAATTTAGCAAATCTTTCAGGATCATCTTTAACTAATTTATTTAATTCCCTTGATAACTCTAAAGGTCCACCCTCAAGCATGTCCACTTCTTCATTATATTTAGCGATTGCAGCTAACCATTCATCATCACTTAACTTTTTTGCTTCTTTTTCATTGATAGGAGACGTAACAGCTATAGTTCTCATCTTTGTGGGTTTTTCAGATGTAACTCCAAAAATTTTATTAAGATATCCCATTCTAGATTCAACAGAGATAGACCTTAAGTTTAATGGGATACCTTCTAATAAGCCTAATTGAACATTAGCATTACGATATTCATAATATCCAAAATCACTGCAGTAACCAGGGTAAAAAGTACAAATCCATTTGTAATATGCTTGTTGATGATTGAAATAATTTAATAACATCTTTTCAAGCTTTTTAAATTTGGAATATAAACAATGAGGACAAATTGACTCAATTAAAATTCTAGTTGCCCAATAAGATGAACTAAAATATCCTATTTTAAGACTTTGTGGATTTTTTTCTAAATAGTCAACCGCCTTATTAGAATATTTTTTTCCATTTGCTGAATAAGAGCGTATAAGTAAAAAATGTGCAGTTTCGTAATTGGATGTTCTTAGAATCTGCTCCCATTTTGAAAAAGATTTAGGAAAGTCAACGGCTAGTTTGCGTAATGCTGTTTCCATTGAATACAAAAGAATTTCCCTATTTTGATATCTTCTTTCTTTGTAACCCCTATATCTCCATATTTCATCTTTAAATGGTTTTTGAGACTTTTTATCAGCGTTAATTTCCATTAAACTCAGCATTAAAGGTAAAATTTTATTTACAAATGCTTTTGGCGATTTTTCTGCCAGATTTATGAATTCTTTATCTTCAAAGGATCTAGTAAGAATCTGACCAGAATTTTCAGAAAAAGGATTAGTTTGGGCATTATTTAATGTTAATTCTATTTTTCTGTTTAGATAATGACTTATTATTTCGATCGAACGGTTAGGATTAGTTTTAGCAAGTTTGTAAACCGATGTTTCTATAACACTCCAATATTCTCTTTCACGAAATGATCTTGTATTTTCAAAAATATCTTCATCTATCAACAGCAGTAACAACTCAAAATTATTACCCACTCTGAGATCAGTAAAAGTCGTATATCTTATAATCAATTCATCCCATTGTCTTGATTTTCCTACATATGGCTTTAGTAATTCTGCTACTCGCTCTGTACTACTCATAATACCATAAAGAAACCACATTGTTTTAGTAATTAAATCCCAGTCTTCACTTTTCAAATAACTTTCGATAATACCCATAGAATCGAGGAGTTCGAACCAATATATTGATCTGAATATTGATCTCCATGCTTCTCCATAAAGAAGATTTTCTTTATCAGAAATAAATGGTTCTATTAAATCCCATTCTTCTTTTGTAGGGTCACTTAATCTTGAAAATAGTTCTAAAATAAGTATTTTGATATGAAAACGTACCTTAGGATTATTCAATATTGATTCTATATCATCAAGATAGTCGTTAAATAAAGTATCCTTATATGATCTTTTGTATGTTAAAATTTGTCTAACTTGAGAACGTTTAAATAGATATTGCTCATCATTTAATAAAAATTCTAATAAACTTCCCTTATTTCGGACGAATATTCTGGCAAAAGAATAATCAAAAAAACTTCCATGAAAAAATCCATAAGAATTAGAATCGGAAGTTAAAACACCTTCAGATGCCATTATTTCAGCATCAGAAAAATATCTATCTAAAATAAATTTAGGGGCTTTAAAGTCCTGATTTTCACTTATATAATCACATAATAAACTAATTACCGAATCCCATCCTATACTCCTTCCAAATTTAGTTTCTATATATCGTTTTTTTCTATCCCAATACTCATTGTATAAATCAATTTTTGAATCAAATGTTAAAGAAGACCCACCAGATCCCATAATTTCAACGAATAGTTTTAGATGAAGAGGTATAGTTAGAATTTCAAATTGTAATTCACTGAATTTTGATTTATCTAAATTTAATTCATTTTCAATAAATTGCTTCAATTCTTCCAAAGTTAATGGTTCTATTTCAATTTCATGAATTTCGTAAATTTTCTTGATGTTACTGAGTCTTTTATCGTTCTTTAAATCAAAATCTCTGCAAACTAAAATCAAATTCATATTAGGATAATTTTTTACTTGTTCAATCAATTCATAAATACAATCCATAAAGCCTAATTTTTTTCCTTGAATTACACTTAAACTATCCAATTGATCAATAATAAAAACACATCTCTTCCCTTGAACAATATTTTCCAAAACATTTACTGGAGAACCAGGTAATCCCATATTCAAACCTAATTTCTTAGCAGAATAGGCTAATTCATTATTTTCTAAATCAAGCACAAAGAAAGGTGTTCTTTGAGATTTTAATTCATCTAAAAATTGGCTAATGATACCACTTTTACCTATTCCTGCTGAACCTGTAATAATAAGATCTTGTTTAGATTCAATATTATCTAATATCTCATTAGTACATTCCCGAAAAATAGGATTTAATGAAAATTCGGCTTTTTTTATCCTTCGTAAATAGCGATCATTAATTCTGTCAAAACTACCAATTATATGACGATCTTTATACCATTCAGCGGGATGGTAGTCTGCTGCTTTCAAATCATTCCATATCGAATCGATAGTTAATTTAGAACCAACCTGATTAAACACATATTCAAAAAACCAAGACCTCACATCAGAAGGATTTCCATCTACTATGGGCTCTAAATATGAAAGTAAATTTTTTTTCAAAGTTTCTTCACTAATTAATTCAACTTTTATTCTTTTTAAAGCTTCATAAACACTTTCCTCAGATCCATATTTATTTAATAATCCAATAATTGTTTCCCAAGCTTTAAGATAAGGTCCTTTTAAATTGTTCTCAAAATCTTCATAATAAGTCTCATCAGCTCTGTCTATTAATCCTTCTAATTCTGTTGCAGAGCTTGATGAAACAAAATGACAAGTTACTGTAAGATCTTCTAATTTAGCGAAAAAATTTTGTAATACATTACTTAAGTCATTTATAGTCCATTTTCCCCTATAATGTTGCCTTTTAACTTGATAATATTCTTTTTCACCATTTCTAACAAGGTAAAATTCCACACCTTCCCCTTCAAAGCCAGGAGGTTCTATATGAATTAAGTTAGCCTCTTCTCTTAAAATATCAATAATGCAAGATATTGTGAAATAAGCTTCGTAACGATTTCCTATTTTATCTGCAGCACCGCCTTTAAATGGCATCGTTAACCTCGTTAAATTTAATAATGATTAATACTATTAAATTAAATTCCTTATCTTTGGCATATTTCTCAAGCAGACCTAAATTAAAGAGATTATTCTTCAGTTCTATAAAATTTCTATAATTTTCCGATGCTTAAATGTTGTTTGTTAATATATAAATCCCTTTAAAAAATAAGTTAATTTTTAGCGAATTTTCCTCGAAAGTAACAGATAAGAAAACACCATAACCCACACCAAAAATGTGAAGATGGTTATCCGCTCCAACAAACCTCCGTAAAGCGAATTGTTTGCAATTGAAGCTGCAGTCATCCCTCCTGATATCAAGATCACCAGGACTGAAAGATATGAATACCATGCAAATGGTTTATTTTTCCTTTCCTTTCTGAATGAAAATCCGGCCAGGAATACGGCTAATATAGTTAAGGGGGATGTGATTCCGGCCAGTATCAGGTGGATGGTGCCGGCTAGAGTTGCTGGTGCTCCGCGAGGGTCCTGTGGGAAGAAGATAAACAGGAGGCCTAGAATACCAATTAAGGCAATCATTACCGTCGCGACTTTTAATGTTTTACCTTTAGCTAGTTTAGGGTCCTGAAATATTCCATAACTAAATAAAATTAACGATACGTTGTATATGGCGAATAGAATACTCAACACCAATAAATTTGGTGACCCTGGTATGAGGAATTCGCTTATGGAATTATAAAAGGGATTGTAATCCCCACGTAAGGCGCCTCCCATGAAAACTGCGATGATGTAGGTTAAAGGACCAATTATTCCCAGTAATGGATAGATTCTTTTCATTTCAATAAACTCCATTTTTTATTCATTGATCAAGCCTTCCAACCTTTTGATAGCATTATATTTCTCTTTCCTCTCCAGTTTAGCCCCTTCAAGGGCTTCTTTAAGGGTCCCGATGGAGTGATCGTAGACTTCACGGTCCACAGGATAGGGGTAACCGTCTTTTCCTCCATGAGTAAAGCTGTACTTCACCGGGTCCTTCCAGCTTGGCGAGGAGCCGTACACCAGATCAGAGATCAAAGCTAAAGCCCTTATTTTCTTTGGTCCCATACCC